>NZ_JBIRFT010000001.1:177566-604415 GCF_044327625.1 Streptomyces sp. NPDC018031 | reverse complement strand
CCTCCTCGGCCTCCGCGGCCGTGTCGGCGGTGCCCTCGGCGGTGTCCACGGCCACCTCGGCCACCTCGGCCACCTCGGCCACCTCGGCCACCTCGGCCTTGGCGGTGCGGGTCCGACGGCGGCGCGGCTTGGTCACCGCGGCCTCGGCCGGCTCCGCGGCCTCCGCGGCCGGTGCGTCCGCGGCCTCCGGCAGGACCTCCGCGGCCTGGGCCGGGACCCGCTCGGTGCCTTCGGCGGTGCGTACCGCCTGCTCCGCCGGCTGCTCCGCGGCCTTGGCCGTGGTGGCCCCGGCCCCGGCGCGGGTGCGGCGGCGGCGGCGCGGCTGCCGCGGTCCGGCCGGCGCGGCGGAGTCCGTGACCTCGGCGGGGGCCGCGGCCTCGGTACCCGTCTCGGGCACGGCGGGGGCCTCGGCGCCGTCCAGCGCCACCCCGCCGCGGGTGCGGCGGCGCTGGCGCGGGGTGCGGGTGCGCTTGGGGCGCTCCTCGGCCGGCGCGTCGCCGGAGCGGCCGCCCCGGCCCCGGGCGCCACGCCCGCCGGTCTCGCCGAGGTCCTCGATCTCCTCGGCCGCGAGCCCGGCACGGGTGCGCTCGGCGCGCGGCAGGATGCCCTTGGTGCCCTCCGGGATCCCCAGCACCTCGTAGAGGTGCGGGGAGGTGGAGTAGGTCTCCTCCGGCTCGTGGAACGCCAGCTCCAGCGCCTTGTTGATCAGCTGCCAGCGCGGGATGTCGTCCCAGTCGACCAGCGTGACGGCGGTACCCGACGCGCCCGCGCGGCCGGTGCGGCCGATGCGGTGCAGATAGGTCTTCTCGTCCTCGGGCGACTGGTAGTTGATGACGTGCGTCACACCCTCGACGTCGATGCCGCGGGCGGCGACGTCGGTGCACACCAGCACGTCGACCTTGCCGTTGCGGAAGGCCCGCAGCGCCTGCTCACGGGCGCCCTGGCCGAGGTCGCCGTGGACCGCGCCGGAGGCGAAGCCGCGCCGGGCGAGCTGGTCGGCGATGTCGGCCGCGGTGCGCTTCGTACGGCAGAAGATCATCGCCAGCCCGCGGCCCTCGGCCTGCAGGATGCGCGCGACCATCTCGGGCTTGTCGAGCGAGTGCGCACGGAAGACGTGCTGGGTGATGTTGGCCACGGTCGCGCCCTCGTCGTCCGGCGCGGTGGCGCGGATGTGCGTGGGCTGCGACATGTAGCGCCGCGCCAGCGAGATGACCTGCCCCGGCATGGTCGCCGAGAAGAGCATGGTCTGCCGCTTGGCCGGCAGCAGCTGGATGATCTTCTCGACGTCGGGCAGGAAGCCCAGGTCGAGCATCTCGTCGGCCTCGTCGAGGACGAGTGCCTTGACGGACGACAGGTCCAGCTTCTTCTGGCCGGCCAGGTCGAGCAGCCGGCCCGGGGTGCCGACGACCACGTCGATGCCCTTCTTCAGGGCCTCGACCTGCGGCTCGTAGGCACGGCCGCCGTAGATGGACAGCACCCGGACGTTACGCACCTTGCCGGCGGTGAGCAGGTCGTTGGTGACCTGCGTGCACAGCTCGCGGGTGGGGACGACCACCAGGGCCTGCGGGGTGTCGGTCAGCTGCTCGGGCTTCGCCCGGCCGGCCTCGACGTCGGCGGGCACGGTGACGCGCTCCAGCAGCGGAAGGCCGAAGCCGAGCGTCTTGCCGGTGCCGGTCTTGGCCTGGCCGATGACGTCGGTGCCCGCGAGGGCCACCGGGAGCGTCATCTCCTGGATGGGGAAGGGGGACGTGATGCCGACGGCTTCGAGGGCTTCGGCGGTCTCGGGGAGAATCCCCAGATCTCGGAAAGTGGACAGGATGCTTGCCTCTTCTGTGAGACGCGGCACGAGGTGGCGAAGGGGGTCGTTTACCGCGCCGGATGGTGTGCCGGTCAGGGTTCGGCCGGACGGCGCGGGACCGCTGCCTTCGCTCTGCGCTCATGCCGCGAGCGGGTCCCTCCTGCTGTGCGTATCGCAGTCGCGCACGCGCCGCTCGGAGGGCGGTCGGGTTGGAGCCGATCGGGCCACCGACCGGGCATCCGCATTCGTGAACAACCCGCCGATAGTCGGCGGGCGCTTTATCACTGTACCCCGGATAGGCGCATGTGTGACCGGGGCATGGGTGCCGGACCCGTCACGTCCGCCGCCGGAGGGGGACGGACCGGGTGTTCCCCGCTGTCCTCCGCGCCGCTGATCGCGGACTATTGTCGCTCCGGGACCCAGGCCCGACCGGGTCGGTCCGGACCGGTCAGGGGTGTGCGCGACACCGCCGGTCGGTCCCGTGACGGACAGGCCCCGCCGGCCGCGGAGACGTATGCCGGCGGGGGAGTGATCAGCCGATACGACGCTCGGCTGCCGATGTGGAAAGGTCGTGCCGTGCCGATGAGTGAGTACAGCGGGATCGCCGCCCAGGACTGGGCGCAGGCATCCGCCGATCCGCAGTACCGGGCCGCCGTGGTGGACCTCCTCGGTGCCCTGGCCTACGGCGAGCTGGCCGCCTTCGAGCGGCTCGCCGAGGACGCCAAGCTGGCCCCGAGCCTGGACGACAAGGCCGAACTGGCGAAGATGGCGTCCGCGGAGTTCCACCACTTCGAGCAGTTGCGGAACCGGCTGGCGGCCATCGGCGAGGAGCCGACCGTGGCCATGCAGCCGTTCGCCGCCGCGCTGGACGAGTTCCACCGCCAGACCGCGCCCTCGGACTGGCTGGAAGGGCTGGTCAAGGCCTACGTGGGCGACTCGATCGCCAGTGACTTCTACCGCGAGGTGGCGGCCCGGCTGGACTCCGACACCCGGGCGCTCGTCCTCCAGGTGCTCGACGACACCGGGCACGCGACCTTCGCCGTGGAGAAGGTGCGGGCCGCGATCGAGTCGGAGCCGCGGGTCGGCGGACGGCTGGCGCTGTGGGCCCGGCGGCTGATGGGCGAGGCGCTCTCCCAGGCGCAGCGCGTCGTCGCGGACCGGGACGCGCTCTCCACCATGCTGGTGGGCGGGGTGGCCGACGGCTTCGACCTGGCCGAGGTCGGCCGGATGTTCTCCCGGATCACCGAGGCGCACACCAAGCGGATGGCCGCGCTGGGCCTGGCCGCCTGACGGCGCGCCGCCCCGGCCGGGTGGCCGGGGCGGGTGTGCTCCGTGGGTCAGGCGGTGGCTGATCGTCGGCGGACCCGCGGCGCCGGGCGGACCAGCAAGGACAGCATCGCCACCGCGAACCCGGCCGCGACCAGCAGGGTCGCCGCGGCGTGGCCGTCGCCGAGCACGGCGTGCGCCAGCAGGGTCCCGAGCAGCGCGGCCACCGGGCCGGTGCCGAGGACGAGCGGTGTGGCGGGCAAGCGCCGCCGCGGCAGCCAGCGTGCGGCCGACAGGGCCACGAGGAGGCCGATCACTGTCGAGCCGAGCGCTTCCCAGATCAGGATCATGGTGCGTCCCTCCCGCAAGTGGACCGAAGTGCTTGGGTGCGTCGGTCGTGGCCGTCCTACCCCTGACCCGGTGCGGGCAACCCTGCCGGCGGCCGGGGGAACGGTAAGCGGACGCGTCGCGGCGGGGCCGTCCGGCGGTGGACGGACCCGGTGCGGGGCGGGCACCGGGACGCGGGCCCGGCGGGGCGGCACGCACGACGGCGGCGGGGCCCCGGAATCCGTTCCGGGGCCCCGCCGCCGCTTCGAGCGATACCGCGGGCACGGTCGGTGCCGTGCCCGCGGCCGGTGCTGTCCTACAGCGCGCTGAAACCGACCTTGCGCGTGGTCGGCTCGCCGATCTCGACGTACGCGAGGCGGTCCGCCGGGATCAGGACCTTGCGACCACGGTCGTCCACCAGGCTCAGCAGCTGCGCCGTGCCCGCGAGCGCGTCGGCCACCGCGCGCTCGACCTCCTCGGCAGACTGCCCGCTCTCCAAGGTGATCTCCCGGGGCGCGTGCTGCACGCCGATCTTGACCTCCACGGCTATGTCCCTCCGACGGTCAGTTGGGTGCGCGGCCAGCCGCGCCGTACGCAGCACACATTAGCCCGGCGCGGGGCTCCGCCGAGCCGGTCCGGTGCACGCCCGCAGCGAACAGGCGCCCGGCACCCGGCCGCGACCGCCCGCCGCCGCCCGCCCGCGGCGGTCCACCGGGGGCTCCGCGGCCCCGCGGTGGGCGGCCGCGCGGTGGGCGGCCGCGCGGGTCAGTGGGCTTCGGTGCCGTGCAGCGGGAATCCGGCGATGCCCCGCCAGGCCAGCGAGGTGAGCAGCTGGACCGCGGTGTCGCGGGGCACCGCGCTGCCGCTGGCGAGCCAGTAGCGCGCCACGATCTGGGACACCCCGCCCAGGCCGACCGCGAGCAGCATCGACTCGTCCTTGGACAGGCCGGTGTCCTCGGCGATGACCTCGCTGATCGCCTCGGCGCACTCCATCGAGACCCGGTCCACGCGCTCGCGCACCGCGGGCTCGTTGGTCAGATCGGACTCGAAGACCAGCCGGAACGCGCCGCCCTCGTCCTCCACGTACGCGAAGTAGGCGTCCATCGTCGCGGCGACCCGCTGCTTGTTCTCGGTCGTGGACGCCAGCGCGGAACGCACCGCGTGCAGCAGCGCCTCGCAGTGCTGGTCCAGCAGGGCCAGGTAGAGCTCCAGTTTCCCGGGGAAGTGCTGGTAGAGCACGGGCTTGCTGACGCCCGCGCGCTCGGCGATGTCGTCCATCGCCGCCGCGTGGTAGCCCTGGGCCACGAAGACCTCCTGGGCCGCGCCCAGCAGCTGATTGCGTCGGGCTCGGCGCGGAAGGCGCGTGCCTCGCGGGCGCACCTCGGTCTGCTCGATGGCTGTCACGCCGCCTCCCATGGCTTGTTCCGTGCACGGTGTTCACCGCGCACGCCATCGTACTTTTGGGTAACAGCGGCGCGCGCGGTCCGTGCGGAGAATTTCATGGATCGGACCCCGTAGGAAGCTCACAAAAGGTGCAGGTCATCGGTAGTCGTCCTCATTGATCTCGACCACGCGCGCCTGCTCGATGCGATCGGCCTCGTTCGCGGAGAGGCCGGGGTCGATGGTGGTCGCCGGGTCGTCGTGGTCCGGACTGAGGTCGGCGTGCTGCTCGGCGGCGTCCGCCTCCGGCGCCTCGACGTCGATCTCGGCGGTGTCCGCGTCGTCCTGGAAGGTGTCGAGGTCCTGAGGATCGGCAGTCATCTGGCTCCGCCCTTCCGGTTGCCGGGCTTCCGGATGTCCAAGGGTAGGCACCCGTCATAACGTCGTGTGCCCCGAATGCCTGATGTGTACGAGCGTAGGAGAGGGAACGCCCGAACGCTATGCGGTCTGTGACGGCGAACACACAATCGCGTGCGTGATCGTCTCGTAACATTGCCGCATGTCTTCGACCGAGTCGCCGGACGCCCATGCCGTCCCGGTGGTGCCACCCGCCCGGTCCGCGCGCGTCGGAGCGGGCGAGGCGGTGCGCACCGTGCGGCTCCCCGGACTCACCCTGAGCGTGCGGTCGCGGCCCGCGGCCCGCCAGGGCCTGCCGCCCGCGCTTTACCTCCACGGCCTCGGCGGTTCCTCGCTGAACTGGTCCGAGCTGATGGAGCGGCTCACCGACCGGGTGGACAGCGAGGCACTGGACCTGCCCGGTTTCGGCGACTCCCCGCCGCCGGACGACGGCGACTACTCCATCACCGGCCACGCCCGGGCGGTGATCCGCTTCCTGGACGCGAGCGACCGCGGCCCGGTGCACCTGCTCGGCAACTCCATGGGCGGCTCGATCGCCACCCGGGTGGCCGCGGTCCGCCCCGACCTGGTGCGTACCCTCACCCTGATCTCGCCCGCGCTGCCGGAGCTCCGCCCGCAGCGCACCGCGATCCCCACCGGGCTGCTGGCCCTGCCCGGGGCCGCCCGGCTCTTCGTGCGCATGACCCGGGACTGGACGATCGAATACCGCACCCGGCAGGTGCTGGCACTCAACTACGGAGACCCGGCGCGAGTGTCGCCGCAGTCGCTGGCGGCCGCGGTCGCCGAGCAGGAGCGGCGCGCGGAGCTGCCGTACTTCTGGGACGCGATGGCCCGCTCGGCGCGCGGCATCGTCGACTCCTACACGCTCGGCGGCCAGCACTCGCTGTGGCGCCAGGCCGAACGCGTCCTGGCCCCGACACTGCTCGTCTACGGCATGCGGGACCTGCTGGTCTCCCACCGGATGGGGCTGCGGGCCGGCCGGGCGTTCCGGGACTCCCGGCTGCTGACCCTGGTGGACGCCGGGCACGTGGCGATGATGGAGTTCCCGGAGATGGTGGCAGGGGCCTTCGGCGGCCTCCTCGACGATTACGACGATTACGACGATCACGACGATCACGATGATCGCGACGGACACGACGGATACGACGGAAGCGGTGCGGCGCGTGGGTAAACACAGCGCACGAGGCAGCCGGGAGAGCCGCGAGCAGCGCGGCGCGTCCGGTGATCGCGGCCCGGCCGGGACGGCCGGGGCGCCCCGGCCGTCCATAGTCCGCCCCCGGGAGCCCGAGCCCGGGTACCAGGTGCACGACACCGGACAGCATCCGGTGGCGCCCTTCGACACCGGCGAGTTCACGCTCGGCCCCTACGACACCGGCCAGTTCCCGGCCGTGCACGACACCGGGGAACTGCGGCTCGGGCCGTACGGCGCCGACCGCCACGCCGATCCGCGGGACACCGGCGAGATCCGGCTCGGCCCCTACGCCGCCGGCGACGTCTACGACCCGTACGGCCCGTATGACCCGTACGACAGGTACGACACCGGGGAGTACCCGGTGCTGCGCGACGAGCCCGGCCCCGGCCCGGGCGGCGCCCCCGGGCCCCGGCCCGCCGCGGCCGCCGGCCCCGGCGCCGGGGCCGCGCCGTACCCCACCGGCTCCGCCCGCCGGGCGCCCGCCCAGGGCACCGGCCGCAGGCGGCGCGGCGTTCCCGGCACCGGTCCGGCCGGACCCGCCACCCGCGGCGGACACCCGGAACAGCGGGAGCCCGGCGGCGGCTGGGGCGCACTCGGCGGTTCCCCCGCGGCGGGTGCCGCGGGCGCGGTCGGCCGATCCGCGCCGTACGGGCCGCGACCGGCCGGAGCCGGCAGCGACCGCGCCGGCGCTCCCCGGCCCGAGCCCGGTGCCGCGTCGGTGCCCGGACCGCGGGAGCCGGCCGCGCCCGGCGCCGCGGTCCGGCCGCCGGCCGGATACCCCGGCGGCGGGGTGCGGGTGCCCGGCCCGCGCAAGGAGTACGTGGAGGCGTTCGACGCCCTCGACGCGGAGCTGCGCGGAGAGGCCGCCCCGGCCGCCGCCGGGCAGGACGGCCCGGTACCGCCGTCCGAGCCGGAGGCGGTGAACCGCTCCGGCGGCGCCGGAGGCGGCGGCCGGGCCGCGGCCCCCGGCGCGGCCCGGCCCGGCCGGGGCCGGGCGTTCACCGGGGTGGCCGCCGCGGCGGTCACCACCGTGCTGGCGGTCGTGGTCGCCGGCCAGGTCGCCGACGGCGGTACGGAGCAGAACACCGCCGGCCGGCCGCACTACGGGGTGGACCGCGACGACGACGCCGCCGCGTCCCGCGGCGACGACCGGCCCGCCCCCTCCCGAACCGCCGCCCCGCGGCCCGCCACGCCCGTCACCTACGCGGCGAAGATGGCGCAGAAGTACCCGCTCGACCCCCGGCTGAGCGGCACGGGCGACTTCGCCGCGGTCACCGGCCACGACAAGGCGCCCGGCAGCGGCCGGACGGTGCGCTACCGGGTGGACGTGGAGAAGGAACTCCCGCTGGACGGCAAGCTGTTCGCCGAGGCGGTGCACAAGACGCTGAACGACGACCGGAGCTGGGGGCACGGCGGCGCCCGCACCTTCGAGCGGGTCTCCTCCGGCCCCACCGACTTCGTGATCACCCTGGCGAGCCCGGGTACCACCGCCGCCTGGTGTGCCAAGTCCGACCTGGACGTCACGGTGGACAACGTCTCCTGTGACTCGGCCCTCACCGAACGCGTCATGATCAACGCCTACCGCTGGGCGCAGGGCGCCAGCACCTACGGCGACGACGAGCTCCACACCTACCGGCAGATGCTCATCAACCACGAGGTGGGGCACCGGCTGGGGCGCAACCACGAGTTCTGCTCCCGGGACGGCGCGCTCGCCCCGGTGATGATGCAGCAGACGAAGTTCCTCACCACGGACGGTGCGACCTGCAAGCCGAACGCCTGGCCCTTCCCGAGGGCCAAGCGCTGACCGGGCCCGCTCCCCGGACGACCCGGGGAGCGAGCGGGACGGCCGGGAGGGCCGGGAAGGCCGCCGGGACGCCCCCGACGGATCCGGACGGTCCGGCCCCGGCCCGCGCCGGCGCCGGGCCGTGCCGGTCCCGGGCCGTGCTGGTCCCCGGCCGTGCTGGTCCCGGGCCGTGCCGGTGCCGGGCCGCGTCGGCGCCGGCCGAAGCGGCGCGTTCCCTGGTCGGTCCCACCGCCCGGTCGTGCCCTGCCGGGCCGCCCCGCGTCAGGGATGCGCCCGGGCTCCCTCCCGTCCCGGTGCGCCGACGCGCCGGGAGCCGGCCCTCCGGGGCGGGGGTGCGGGTTCCACGGGGCGGGGCGCCCCGCCCCGCGGGCACGGGTGCGGACCCCGTGGGGCGGGCCTCCGGCCCCGCGCGCTACTGCCAGGTCGCGGTGTCGGGGTCGATGCCGTGGGCACGCGCGCCGGCGTCGACGATCCGGCGGAACCAGGTGGCGAGGCCGGGGCGGATGCCGTCGTAGTGGGCAGCGAATCCCGGATCGGCCTCATACATGCGGCCGAGACAGACCTGCATCTCCCGGGTGAGGGGAAAGTACGAGGCGAAGACCTCGCGGTGCCTCTCGACGAGTTGATTCGCCTCCGGGCTGCCAGGGGTGACGCCGGCGTCCATGGCGTCTCCCAGAGCGCGGTCGAGGCCGGCCACGGCATCGGCGACGGCCTGCCACTCCGCCGGATCGCGTGAGGCCGAGCGTTCGGCGTACTGCCTCCATTGGGTCGTGTCCCCGTAGCGCTGACGGGCTTCGGCGGGCCAGTCCGGGTTCCACCGCGGACCGAAGATCGTCGCCTGCTGTTCGACGGTCAGCAGCAGGCCGCGCTCGTGGGCGTCGATCATCCGATCCAGTCCGGCCCCGAGCTGCCGGAGGCGGTCGATCCGTTCGGCGACCTGGGCGCGCTGCGCGCGCAGTGCGCCGGTCACGTCCGCGGTCGAGTCGTCCAGGACGGTCCGGATGCCGTCCAGGCCGAGACCGATCTCGCGGTAGACCACGATGCGGTGCAGGCGTCCCAGATCACCAGCGGTGTAGAGCCGGTACCCGGCCGCCGTGCGCAGCGACGGGCGCGCCAGGCCGATCTCGTCCCAGTGGTGCAGCGCGCGGACCGTCACCCCCAGACGCGCCGAGACCTGACCGACGGTCAGCCCATCGGAGTCATTGGCATCACGCATGCCCCGCATTCTCGCCGCGTCCCACGCCCGGTGGGGTGATCCCCATGGCTGCAAGGTTCCGCGCCTCCTCACTGGCCGGGTCGAACGGCTTCGCCGCGGTGAAGACGATCCGTGCGTTCTCGGGAGTGATCACCGTCACGTCGCGGGTGGTCCAGGGGGTGTCCCGCGGCCCGTCGACCGAGCCCGGGCGCACCGCCCGACAGGCCTCGACCAGGGAGTCGACCTGGCTGAGCACGCACGCGAAACTGACGCTCATCGCCGGCGCCTGCTCCGGAACACTCCCCTCCGAGACCAGAAGGACGTCCTGGAACGCCCACCGCCGCAGATGCACGAGCCTGCCGGGGATGGCGAACAGCTCGAAGAACCCGAGCGCACGGACCCAGAAGTCCACCGACGCCGCAAGATCGCTCGTGGGGATCGTCACGAACGCGGGCATCCCGTAGATGCCGCGGAACGGCTCCGGCGGAACCGCGTCCGGGCCGGGGGTGGGTACGGGGCTCATCTCGAAGGCGTTGTAGTAGTCGCTCATGTGCCCCACCCTTCAGCCTCACGCAGCGGGAGGGTCAAGCCGGGTTTCCGACCCTCGCCCCACCCCGTCGATGGGGCCGTCGTGGTGGCCGGGTGCAATCGGGTCCCGCCCACGGCCGCACGCGGGGACCGGCCGCGGGACGGGGGCGGGACGTAGGGATCGGGGCGCGCGGGACGGGACGCGCGGAGCGGACCGGGCAGGGGTCGGGGCGCGCGGGGTCGGACGTGCGGAGTGGGCCGGGCGGAGGCCGGGGCTGACGGGGCCGGACGTGCGAAGTGGGCCGGGTGGGGGTCGGGGCGAGCGGGGCCGGACGTGCGGAGTGGGCCGGGTGGGACGGTGTGGGTGTGGGTCCGGGCAGGACGAGTGGGCCGGGCAGGCGGTGTGGGTCCGGGCAGGACGGGTGGGGCGCGCGGAGCGGACCGGACGGGCCGGGGCGCGTGCGGCGGGGACGCGCAGGACGGGACGCGCGGGGCGGGGCGCGCGGGACCGGGCGCGCGGCGGCTGGGCGAGCGGTCGCCGCACACCACGCGCGTAAACAACGCACAAGTCGCGGGAAAGTCACGGGCTTTCACCCCTTCCGGTGGTGCGACGGACAACCGTCCGTCGCACCACCGGGGTGCGCGCATACCGTGCTTCCGCTGCCGGACGGCGGCTGCCGGCCAGGAGGATCGGGGGTGCGCACATGCGCGTGGGACTGCTCACGGAAGGCGGCTACCCCTATGCGTCCGGCGCCGGCTGGCTCAGCTGCGACCGGCTCGTACGGTCCCTGGACCACCATGAGTTCGAGGTCTACGCGCTGAGCCGGGACGCCGGTCAGCATGCCGAGGGCGCCGCGGGATGGCACGGGCTCCCCGCCCGGCTGCGGCGAATCCGGACCGCGGCGCTGTGGGGCGAGGTGGCGGAACCGGAACACCGTGGCGCGGGCCGCGCACGCGGGGCGTGCGGGGGATGCGCCGGGCGCGCCGAGCCGGAGGGGTGTCACCCGCACGACCCCCATGCCGCGAAGGGCGCCCACTCGGACGGTGCCTGCTGGAGCGGCGACACGCGCGGCCCCCAGGAGGCGTACGCGGCCTACGGGCGCCGGGAGCACGCGCTGTTCGCCCGGCACTTCACCGCCCTCGCCACGGCGCTCTGCGGGTCCGGCACATCCGCCGGGGACCGCCCCCCGGCCTCCGGCCGGGCTCCGAGCGCGGGCAGCCAGGCGGACCGTTTCGCCAGTGGTCTCTACGGGCTCGCCGAACTCGCCCGCGACGCCGCCGGGCTCTCCGCGGCCCTCCGCTCCGAGCGGGCGTTACGCATCCTGGAGCGCGCCTGCCATACCCCCGGCGCCGGCCGCACGGCACACCGCGCCCGGGTCACCGATCTGCTGCTCGTCACCGAACTGCTGGAACGGCTGCTGCGACCGCTCTCGCTGGACTGGTACGGCCCGTACCACGGCGCCGGCGGGCGGCCCGCGGGCGGACGCGGGCGCGCCGGTGCCGACCGCCGACCGCGGCGCCGCCGGGCCGGCACGCCCGCTGACACGTCCGCCGGCCCGGACCCGGCCGGCCGGCCGGCGCTCGACCACGGTTCCGCCGACCGGAGCCCCACCGATCGGAGCTCCACCGACCGCGGCCTGGCCGGAGTCGACCTCTGCCATGCCCTCTCGGCCGGCCCGGCGGCCCTGCCGGGTCTGCTGGCCAAACGCTTCTTCGGCACCCCGCTGCTGGTCAGCGAGTACGACGTCCGGCTCCGGGGGCACTTCCTGGCGCACTCCGCGGCCCCGCCCGGCACGCCCCCGGCCCGGCCGGCGGAGTGCGCCGGGCAGCCACCGGCCGCCGCCGGGGCGGGCCCGGACCCCCGCCCCGCGGACCCGGCCGCCGGACCGTCCGGCTCCCCGCCGTACCCCGTTCCGGTGCGGGCCATGCTGGCCGCCTTCCACCGGCTGCTGACCGCCGAGACCTACCGGCAGGCCGCGCTCGTCACCGCCGGCGACCCCCACGTCCGCCGCTGGCAGCAGCACTGCGGCGCCGACCGGGACCGGGTGCGCACCGTCTACCCCGGGGTGGCCGGGGACCGCTTCGCGGCGGTCGGTGAGGCGGCCGAGGCCCGTCGCCCGGGGCGCCCGGCGGGTTCCCGGGGCGCCGCCGCCGACCGGGCCGACCGGGCCGGTGACGACGCCGGGCGGACGCTGCTGTGGATCGGCCCGCCGGCACCGGAGCGGGACGTGTGCGGGATGCTGCACGCCTTCGCCGCGATCCGCCGCGCCGAGCCCGCCGCGCGGCTGCGCATCGTCGTGCCGCGGGAGCCCGGGCCGGGCGCGGCAACCCCGGCCGCGGGTCACGGGCCCGCGGGCCCGGCCGCCGGTCACGGGCCCGCAAGCCCGGCCGCCGGTCACGGGCCCGCGGGCCCGGCTGCGGGGGCGGCGGCACCGGTCGGCGGCCCGGCCCGGCCACCGGCCGGTGACGACCCGCGCGCCCGGTACCGGCGGCTGGCGGCCCGGCTCTTCCCCGATGGGACGGCCGGCCCCGGCGCCCCCGTCTCCTTCGAGGAGATCGACCGCCACGGCGAGGACCGGCTGCCGGAGCTGTACGCGGCGAGCGGGGTGGTCGTCCTGGCCGGCGACGCCGACACCTTCCCGGAGGGCCTGGTGGAGGCGATGCTCTGCGGCCGGGCCACGGTCTCCACGGACGCCGGCCCGGTGCGCGAGATCATCGGCGGCACCGGCCTGGTCGTCCCCCCGGGTGACCCGGACGCGCTCGCCGACGCCTGTCTGGCGCTGCTGGGCGACCCGGCCCGGCGGGCCCGGCTGGGCGCCGCGGCACGCGCCCGGGCCCTGGAACTGTTCACCACCGAGCGGAGCACCGCCGCCTTCCGCGACATCTACCTCGACCTGGTGTCGCACTCCCCGGTGCGGTACGCCGAGCCGTACGCGGAGGGCGCGCCGCTGCCGTTCGCCCGGCCCGCGGAGTCGCGGGTACCGGGTCGCTGGACGGGGAGCCGCCGCCCCGCCCGGGCTCCGGGCTCCGCGGTCCCCGCCCGGGTGCCCGGCTGGGCCACCGGAAGCCGCCCGCCGGGACCGCGGGCCGACGGGCCGGGCCCGGTTCCGGCGCCCGGCCCACTCCCCTTCGAGGAGTACCGATGACGGTGCCGAGCCCCTCACCCCGACCCGCCCCCGGCCGCACCGGCCCGGACCGGCGCCCCGGACCGCCGCCGTGCCCCGGCCCGGGGAACACCGCGCCCGGGACGGGCCGGGCGGCGGCGCGCGGTGCCGAATCCGGGCCGACCCCGGAGCTCTCCGCGCTGCCCGCCTTCCGGTTACCCGGTCCGGCGGCCCGGCCCGGCCCGCCGGACCCGGCCGCGGACGCGCCGTGCGCCCCGAGCAGCCCCGGCGGCTGGGACGCCCGGTCCCGGGCCCTGGTCCTCCTACCCGCCGCGGGTCAGATTCGGGATGCGGCTGGGCAGGTCCAGGACGCTGCCGGTCAGGAGCGGGACGCTGCGGGGCCGGAGCGGGGCGCTGCCGGTCAGGTCCGGGACGTCACCGAGCAGGACGGGGGCGCTGCCGGGCAGGGCCGGGGCGCCGCCGGGCCGGAGCGGGGCGCTGCCGGTCAGATCCGGGATGCCGCTGGGCAGGTCCGGGACGCTGCCGGTCAGGTCCGAAATGCTGCCGGTCAGGAGCGGGGCACTGCTGGGCAGGACCGGGTCGCTGCTGGGCACGTCCAGGATGTCGCCGAGCAGGACTGGGGCGCTGCTGGGCAAGCCTGGGACGTCCCCGGATCCGAGCGGGACGCGGCCGGTCGAAGCCGGGGCGTCGCCGGGCAGGATCGGGGCGCCGCCGGGTGGGTCAGGGGAGCGGCTGGGCAGGATCGGGATGCCGCCGGGCCGGAGCGGGACGCGGCCGGTCGAAGCCGGGACGCTGCCGGGCAGGTCCGGGACGCGGCCGGGGTGGTCGCGGACGAGGACGGGCAGCTCCGGGATGCTGCCGGTCAGGTCCGGGATGCCGCTGGGCCGGAGCGGGACGCGGCCGGTCGAAGCCGGGACGCTGCTGGACAGGACCGGGATGCCGCCGGGTCGCCCGTCGCCGGGGCCCGCGCGACCGGCGGTACCTCGCCGGTCCGGGACGTGCGCCGTACCGCCGACCCGGTGGTGGCGTTGCTGGCCCGGCACCGGGACCTGTGCGCGCAGGCGGTGGACCCGCTGGAGATCGCCGCCGGGCTGGAGGCTCGCGGGGTGACCGACCGGGTGGCCGCGCGCTTCCGGCACCGGGACGTGTTCTCGCTCGCCGAGGAGTTGTACGCGCGGGCGCCGGATGACGACGCATGGGCGCCGGCGGTCGCCGCCGGGGCCGGCCGGGACACCCCGGCCGCCCCGGACGGCCGGACCGGTGCCGGGCCCGGTGGCGCGGCCCCGCCCGGCACCGCGCCGCCGCCCGCCGCGCGAGCGGTCCGCGACCGGCCGCCGGGCCGCGACCCGGGCCCGCCGGAAGACGCGGACGGCCCGGACGGCGCGGTGCCCGGCGGCCGGGTGGAGCCGGGCCGGGACGGGAAACGGGCCCCCGGCCCGGCCCGACCCCCGGCCGGACACCCCGGCGGCCGGCCCCTCGCGGACGCGGCGCGGCACGGCGCCCGCGCCCGGTCCCGCCCGCCGCGCGGGCGCCGTCCGGCAGCCGCCCCGCCGGGCGCCCGCGCCCGGCGCACGCTCCGCCTCCGGGCCCAGGGGCGCGCCGTCGCCCTCCACCTCGCACCCGGCGCGTGCGCTGCCGGGACCGTCGTCGCGGTGCCCGCCCTGCCCACCGGGGTACCCGGCGCGGCCTGGGGCGTGGTCGCCGCCGGCAGCCTGCTGACCGCGGCGGCGCTGCTGCTGTGCCTGCGCCGCGGACCGCTGCGCGCGGCGAGCACCACCGGCGGCGTGCGCCCGCCGCGGGTACCGGCCGCCGCGCTGCTGGGCATCGGCTGGCTCCTGGGGTACCTGCTCGTCGGCGACCGGCTGCTGACCCGGCTGCTGCACGGCGGCCCCGGCCCGGCCTGGCCGCCCGCGGTGCCCGCCGTCACCCCCGACTCCTGGGCGGCGACGGCCCTGGTCGCGCTGGCCCTCGCGGTGGCACCGGCCGCGTACTGCGCCCGCTGGTTCGCCCGGCGCGCCCGGCACCGACTCCGCAGCAGCCGGGCGCTGGCCGAGTTCAGCGCCGGGGTACGGCCGTTGCTCCCGGTGGCGCTGCTGCTCTTCCTGGGTGCGCTGACCTGGCTGGTGCTCGCCGCCCGGCTCCTCCTCGGCGCCCCGGGCGGCCACCCGGACGGCGGGCTGCTGCCCCCCGGACCGGGCACGGCCCCCGGCCTGGGGGCGACCCGGGCCGCCGCCGCGGTCGCGCTGGGCGGCCTGCTCTTCCTCGCCCGGCTGCTCGCCGTGCACGGCCGCACCCGTGCCGCGCTGGCCGGGGTCGCCACGGCGTGCGCCCTGGAGGCGGCAGTCCTCGGTCTCGCCGCGGCCTCCCGGCTGCCCGGCGGCGCGGGACCGGCCCGGCCGGTGGCCCGGGTGGTCACCGAACAAGGGGCCGCCGCGGTCCCCGCCGTGGCCTGCGCGCTGGCCGCGCTGGCGCTGCTCGGGTACGCGCTGGACTCGCTGGCCCGGGCCTCCGCACACGGCGTCCGCGCCGGTACCGGGCCCGGGGCGCCGGTATGACGCCGTCCCCGGGCAGCCCCCGGTGCCCGGGCCGCGGCGGGTCCCCGACCGCCCGGGCCGTTCCCGCCGCCGGGCGGACCCGGCCGCCGCCCCCGCCCCGCCGGGCCGCCACCCGGTCCGGTGCCGGACCGGCCCGCCCGCCGCGCCCGCAGGTCCGCGGCCGTCCCCTCCGGTGCGTCCACGCTGTCCGTCCCGTCCGTCCCGTCCGCGCTGTCCGTCCCACCGCGAATCCCACGAGGAGCCACGAGATGACCGACCATCCCTCCGGAACGCCTCAGGCGCCCGCACTGCCGCGGGAGGGTGACCGATGAGGGTCCTGCTGCTCGGTTCCAGCGGATACCTCGGCCGCTACGTCGCCGACCATCTGCTCGCCGACCCGTCGGTCCAGCTCACCGCGCTCGGCCGCGGCGACGACGCCGACGTCCGGTTCGACCTGTCGGCGGGCAGCCCCGGGGCGCTCACCCGCTTCCTGGACGCCGTCCACCCCGGCGTGGTGATCAACTGCGCCGGGGCGACCCGGGGCGGCGCCCGGGAACTGATCCGGCACAACACGGTGGCCGTGGCGACGGTGTGCGAGGCGATGCGGCGCAGCCGCTGTGCGGCGCGGCTGGTGCAGCTCGGCTGCGCCTCGGAGTACGGGCCCTCGCAGCACGGCTCGTCCACCGCCGAGGACGCCGTGCCGCGGCCCGGCGGCCCGTACGGGGTCAGCAAACTCGGTGCCACCGAACTGGTGCTCGGCTCCGGGCTGGACGCCATCGTGCTGCGCGTCTTCTCGCCGGTCGGGCCGGGTACCCCGGCCGGTTCGCCGCTGGGCCGGCTCGCCGACGCCATGCGCCGGGCCATGCAGTCCGGGGACAACGAACTCCGGCTGGGCGGCCTGGGCGTACAGCGCGACTTCGTCGACGTCCGGGACGTGGCGCGGGCGGTGCACGCCGCCTCGCTGTCGGCCGCGCAGGGGGTGGTGAACATCGGCACCGGCCGGGCGGTGCGGCTGCGGGACGCGGCCGCCGTGCTCGCCCGGGTCGCCGGCTTCGGCGGCGCGCTGCACGAGGTCGACATCCCGGCGGCCCGGCAGCCGCTGCTCCAGGCGCCGGGCGCGGCGGCGGGCGCCGAGCACCCCGGGGCCGCCCCCGTCGCCGTCCACCCCTACCCCGACGGGTGCGGCGGCTGGCAGCAGGCGGACGTGCGCACCGCCCGGGACCGGCTCGGCTGGCGCCCCCGCATCGCGCTGGAGGAGTCCCTGGCCGACATCTGGATGGAGGCGGCGTGCCGGCTCTGACGCCGCGCGCGGTGCCGGACCGGGGCCGGCGGTGTCTCGCACTGCGGCCACCGCCCCTGGCACACCCCGGCCGCGGAACGGGCGATCCTTCGCGAACCGGACAGCGGGGCGGAGCCGTCCGTGCCGCGTTGCCCGGCCACTGGGACAGAACCGTCTCGTACCCCGGACCAGGTGTCTCGGAATGAGATGAGGCGTGGCAGTGTTACGGAAGAACAACCATGCTCCCACCTCTTACGGAGTCCCCGTGTCGCTGCCACCCCTGGTCGAGCCGGCCGCCGAGCTCACCGTCGACGAGGTCCGCAGGTACTCGCGCCACCTGATCATCCCGGATGTCGGGATGGACGGGCAGAAGCGTCTGAAGAACGCCAAGGTGCTCTGTGTGGGCGCGGGCGGTCTCGGCTCGCCCGCCCTGATGTACCTCGCCGCCGCCGGCGTCGGCACCCTCGGCATCGTGGAGTTCGACGAGGTCGACGAGTCGAACCTGCAGCGCCAGATCATCCACAGCCAGGCGGACATCGGCCGGTCCAAGGCGGAGTCCGCGCGGGACTCCGTCCTCGGCATCAACCCGTACGTCAACGTCGTGCTGCACGAGGGCCGCCTCGAGGCGGACAACGTGATGGAGATCTTCTCCCAGTACGACCTGATCGTGGACGGCACGGACAACTTCGCCACCCGCTACCTGGTCAACGACGCGTGCGTGCTGCTGAACAAGCCGTACGTCTGGGGCTCGATCTACCGGTTCGACGGCCAGGCGTCGGTCTTCTGGAGCGAGCACGGCCCCTGCTACCGCTGCCTGTACCCGGAGCCCCCGCCGCCGGGCATGGTCCCGTCCTGCGCCGAGGGCGGCGTGCTCGGCGTGCTGTGCGCCTCCATCGGCTCGATCCAGGTCACCGAGGCCATCAAGGTACTCACCGGAACCGGCGAGCCGCTGGTCGGCCGACTGATGATCTACGACGCCCTGGAGATGAGCTACCGGCAGGTCAAGGTCCGCAAGGACCCCGACTGCGCGGTCTGCGGCGAGAACCCCACCGTCACCGAGCTGATCGACTACGAGGCGTTCTGCGGGGTGGTCTCGGAGGAGGCGCAGGAGGCGGCGCTCGGCTCGACGATCACCCCCAAGCAGCTCAAGGAGTGGATCGACGAGGGCGAGAGCATCGACATCATCGATGTCCGCGAGCCCAACGAGTACGAGATCGTCTCCATCCCCGGCGCCCGGCTGATCCCGAAGAACGAGTTCCTGATGGGCGCCGCCCTCCAGGACCTGCCGCAGGACAAGAAGATCGTCCTGCACTGCAAGACGGGCGTCCGCTCCGCGGAGGTCCTCGCGGTGCTGAAGTCCGCGGGCTTCGCCGACGCCGTCCACGTCGGCGGCGGCGTCATCGGCTGGGTCAACCAGATCGAGCCGGAGAAGCCGGTCTACTGATCGCCTGCCTGCCTCGCTTGCAGGACTGACCGAAGCCCGCGGCTCCGACCTGGTCGGAGCCGCGGGCTTCGGTCGTCGCCGGCCGGGGAGGGCCGTTGCCGGGGTGGCCGTGCGGAGTGCCGTTGGGGCGAACGCAAGGGGGCCGGGCCGCCGGACGGCGGCCCGGCCCCCTTGCGTCGTCCGGCGGGGTTCCCGCCGGGGGCGGGTCAGGAGCAGGTGGTGCCGGCCGCCGGGACCTTGCCGTCCAGCAGGTAGCCGTCCACGGCCTTCTTCAGGCACGCGTTGCCGCTGTTGTAGCCGCCGTGGCCCTCGCCCTTGAGCGTCACCTCGATGCCCACGCCCTTGCCCAGGGCCTTGGCCATCTTCCGCGCCCCCTCGTAGGGGGTGGCCGGGTCGCCGGTGTTGCCGATCACCACGATCGGGGCCGCGCCCTCGGCCGCCACCCGCGGGTGCTCGCTCTTGCCGGCGGCCGGCCAGCCGGTGCAGCCGGTCATGCCCCAGGCCATGAACTCGCCGAAGACCGGCGACGCCGCACGGAACGCGGCCATCTGCTCGTCGACGTCGTCGCTGGTGTAACGCTGCTTGTCGTCCACGCAGTTGATGGCCCGGTTGGCGGCCTGGATGTTGCCGTAGCGGCCCTGCGGGTCACGGCTGAGGTAGGAGTCGGCCATCATCAGCAGGGTGGTGCCCCTGTTCAGCCGCATCGCCTCGTTGAGCGCGATCGTCAGGTACTCCCAGGCCTCCTGGTCGTACAGCGCGGCGGCGATACCGGTGAGCGCGAGGTCCTGGGTGAGCTTGCGGTCGCCGGCGTCCAGCGGCTGCTCGTCGAGCTTCTTCAGCAACTCGGTGAGCTTCCGGTTGCCCTCCTCGCCGCCCTTGCCGGTCGGGCACAGCGGACCGGACTTGGCGCAGTCCTTCATGTAGTTGTCCAGCGCCAGCTGGAAGCCCTTGGCCTGGGCGATGGCCCCCTCCAGCGGATCCTCGGTGGGGTCCACGACGGCGTCCAGCACCGACCGTCCGACGTTTTTGGGGAAGAGGTTGGCGTAGACGCCGCCCAGTTCGGTGCCGTAGGAGATGCCGAAGTAGTACAGCTTCCGGTCGCCGAGGACCGCACGCATGAGGTCCATGTCCCGCGCGGCGCTGACGGTGTCCACGTACGGCAGCACCTTGCCGGAGTTCTTCCGGCAGGCGTCCACGAACCTCTTGTTGGTCGCCGCCGCGGCCTTCAGCTCGGCGTCGTCGTCGGGCGAGCTGTCCGTCGCGTAGTAGGCGTCGAGGTCCTTGTCGGACAGGCACCGCACGCCCGCGCTCTCGCCCACGCCCCGCGGGTCGAAGCTGACCAGGTCGTAGCGGGAGCGCAGGGTCCGGTAGTCCTCGGTGAACGCGGGCAGGGTGGCGACGCCGGAAGCGCCCGGGCCGCCGAAGTTGAACACCAGCGAACCGATGCGCTTGTCCCCGCCGGTGGCCTTCGCCCGGATCAGGGCGAGGTCGATCGTCTCGCCCTCCGGCTCGGCGTAGTCCAGCGGTGCCTTCAGCGTGCCGCACTCCCACTCGTCGCCCGGGGCGTCACCCATGCCCTGCGCGGGGGTCGGCGCCGGGCACGCCTTCCAGTCGAGCTTCTGCCCGGTCAGCGAAGCGGGCAGCCCGCTCGACGAGCCGGGGCCCGGGGCCGACGGCCGGGACGCGCCCTCGTCCTTCCCGCCGTCGTCGTTACAGCCGGTGAGCGCACCGAGGGCGAGCACCAGCGTCGCGGCGACCAGGGCCCTGGTCCGCTTGGTTCGTATGGCACGTGACATAGCCGGTGATCCTAGCGGGCGGACGGGCGGGCGAACCGTTCCGTGACCGTACCGTCGAGCGATGGTGAAGTCGGGGACACCTCGGCGTACAGCGCTGCCCGTTCGTCACATCCGGTGACCACCGCCACTCCGCTCACAGCAGCTCCTTGCGGGTGAGGTGGGTGAAGGACAGCCAGCCGGGCAGCACCGGCAGCCAGAAGGTCATCAGCCGGAACAGGAACACCGCCGGCGTCGCGGTCTCGTACGGCAGGCCCGCGAAGGTCAGACCGGTGATCAGGGCGGCCTCCACCGCGCCCACACCGCCGGGGGTCGGAGCCGCCGAGCCGAGGGCGTTGCCGGCGAGGAAGACCACCGCGATGCTCGCGTAGCTCAGCTCGCCGCCGAACGCCCGGATCGAGGCGTCCAGACACATCACGAACGTCGCCGTCAGCAGCAGCATCCCGCCGATCCCCGCGACCAGCTTCTGCGGTCGCTGCAGCACGTCCAGCATGCGCGGCACGACCCCCGCGAACAGCGACCGCACCCGGGTCGAGACGAACTTCCGCAGAACCGGGATCGCCGCCACGATCAGCGCCAGCACCGCGGCGGTCAGCAGCCCGGCGATCACCGTGCGGGACGGGGAGACGGACGGGGTGCGCTCGGTCCCGGTGATGTACCCGAAGGTCAGCAGCAGGATCACATGGCTGGCCAGCCCGAACAGCTGGGAGGCGCCGACGCTCGCCACCGCCAGCCCCGGCCGGACCCCGGCCCGTTGCAGGAAGCGGGTGTTGAGCGCCACCCCGCCGATGGCCGCCGGGGCCACCAGCTTGGCGAAGGACGCCGCGACCTGGGCCAGCACGGTGCGCCCGAACGGCACCTTCTCCGGGACGAAGCCCAGCAGGCTGACCGCCGCGGCCACATAGGTCAGCGCGGAGAACACCAGGGCGACGACGACCCACACGTAGTTGGCGCCGCCGATGACCGTGCCCAGCTGGATGTGGGTGAACTGGGAGAGCAGGAAGTACGCGGCGAACGCGCCGGCGCAGAAGCTGACCAGGGTGCGCGGCTTGATGCGCTCCAGCCGGACCGGCTCTATCGGTGCCTGCGGCCGCATCAGCAGCACCTGGCGGCGGATCTGGGAGAGCAGGTCCTCCTCGCGCGCCCCCTCCAGGGCCTCGTCGATCGCCCGTTTCTCGGCCTGCTTCTCGGCCTTCTCGGCCTGCTTCTCCGCCTTCAGCGCCTTGCGCTCGCTGAGCTGCTCCCGCTCGGACGGGCCGGTACGGTCCGCCGGGACGCCCGCCCGCCGGGCCTCCTCGGCCTCCTTCGCCGCCTCCTTGGCCTCCTTCCGGGCCCGGGACGCCTCCAGCACCGCCTCCCGCTGCCGCTCGGAGCGCTCCCGGGCCAGCTGGCGCAGGGTCGCCCGGGTACCGCGGTTCAGCGCCAGCGGCTGGAGCAGCGGCAGGCTGTCGGCCACCGCGTCCGGCCCGAGCACTTCGACCGCCGCGGCCACCGACCGCTCCGGGCCGACCCGCAGCGCCAGGGTGGTCAGCAGCTGCGCGATGTCCATCCGCAGCACCAGGTCGCCCGCCGCGATCTCGCCGCCCCGCAGGTCGGTGAGGATCACCTGGCCCGAGCGGTCCACCAGCAGCGCGTCGCCGTCCAGCCTGCGGTGCGCGATCCGCCGGGACTGCAGGGCCTCCACCTGGTGCCAGGCGCCGGCCAGCAGCTCGTCGGTGATGGCCTCGTCCGGGAGGGAGTTCAGCGAACGGCCGCCGGTGTGCTCGTACACCAGCATCACCGCGTCCGGCCCGAGCTCGGAGGTGGCGATCAGCTTGGGCGCGTTGGCCCCGGCGGCGATGGCCGCGTACGCCAGCAGCGCCTCCTGCTCCAGCGCCTGGCGCAGCGACTGGAGATTGCGCGGCTGGGTGATGCTGCGCAGCGCCAGCCGCTGCCAGACCCGGTAGAAGAACCCCTGGGCCTGCTGCTCCCGGTCGACGACGGTGACGTCGAGCGGCGGGCCGTCCTCCAGCGTGACCAGGTAGCGGCGGCCCCGGTCGGACTGGGGGCCCTGGCCGCCCGCGGCGGTGCTCCCCGCGGGCCCGCCCCCGGCGGCGCCGGTGACCTCCTCGACCGCCCCGTCCTCGTAGCGCAGGGCGTTGACCGGGTGGAAACCGACCCGGCGGAGACCGGCGAGCAGATGCTGCCCGGTGGCCCGGACGTTCGGCGAGCCGACCGCGTAGAGCGTGCCGTAGGCGACGGTCCAGCCGATCAGCACGGTGATGATGATGGCGAACGGTGTGGTGTAGCCGCCGACCAGCACCGCGAAGGCGTCCAGCAGCAGCACGCACCACATGGCGACCCGCCAGCGCGGCCGGCGGGCCATCCCGACCGCGGTCATGTAGGCGATGACCGGGGCCAGGTAGCCGTGCACCGGATCGCTGAAGGTGCCGCCCGGTGACTGCTGGGTGAGGGCCTCGCGGATCGAGTCCGGGGCGCCCCGGGCCACCCACAGGTCGGTGGTGAGCGAGACCCCGTGGGCCAGGACGGCGGCCAGCACGCCGTCGGCGATCCGCAGGCCGTCGCGTTTGACCAGCCGTTCGATGGCGAACGCCACCGGGAGGATGAGCACCGCGACACTCGCGGTCAGCCCGGTGATGTCGATGAGCAGCGCGGGCGCCTCCTCGGTGCCCTCGCCGATGTCCTGCTCCAGGCCCGCGGTGGTGCCGTGGGCGAACGCCGAGATCGCCAGCACGGTGGCGATGCCGAGGATGCCGAGCAGCAGGCGCAGCAGGTCCGACGGGCGGTGGACCCGGGCGGGGAGCAGCGGTTCGTCCCCCGAGACCCGCCCGGTGCGCAGCCGGGGCCCGTCGCAGTCGGGCGTGTCGTCCTGCCGCGCCCGGTGCGACTCGTGAGGTTCCGGCGTGTCGTCCGGCGCCGGGTCATGTGTGTCCGGGATGTCGGCGACTCCTTCCGGAGTGCTGGCCTCCGGTGCGGCCGGGCCTGCGGGCTCCCCGGCGCCGGCCGGGCTCCCGGGTGGACCGGCACCGGCCGGGGCGGCGGTGTCCTCGTCGTGGCCGTCCGTATCCTTCGCGGCACGGGACGCACCGGAGCGCGGCAGCGCGCCAGGGGCGCGGGCCTCGTCCGGAGGCTGCGCACCCTGCTGCTCGGCCGTCTCTTCTTGATCTCGTATCACCAGTCACCGCCCGGAAGATGGTGGCATGGCCGGACAGAGGATGAGGGCATCAGGGTGCATTTCGGGGGCGTGAAGTTCGGATCGTACGGACTGTGACCGCCCCGCGTACACCCCGTGAGCCCATCGGTCCGGTGGCCGCTCCGGCGTGGGAGCGGCGTTCCGCGCCCCCATGAGCATTGTCGGCGGGGTGCGGCAGTATGGGCCGGATGAGTCGGCAGAGCGAGGAGCCAGGGGCCGCCGCGGAGCTGCCCGAGTACGCGGAGCGGGTGCTGGAAGTCGCCGAACTGATCCCGCCGGGCCGGGTGATGACCTACGGCGACGTCGCCGAATGGCTGGGGGAGGGCGGGCCGCGGCAGGTCGGCCGGGTCATGGCGCTGTACGGCGGAGCCGTTCCCTGGTGGCGGGTGGTGCGCGCGGACGGCGTGCTGCTGCCCGGCCACGAGCTGCGCGCCCTCGCCCACTACCGCGAGGAGGGCACCCCGCTGCGGGAGGCGGCACGCTCCGCGGAGGGCCACCTCCCGCGGGTCCGCCTGGCGGCGGCCCGCTGGGACGGGACGGGCGCCGCCGGCTGACGGCCCCCGGTGCGCCGGCGGCTTCCGCCGGCCGCTGCCGGGCGGACCGGCCGGTCCCGGCGGCCTGGCCGGCCCCGGCTGACCGGCCGGCCTCGTCGGCCCGGTCCGGTGGCGCGTGGCCCGGGCCCGCCGGCGGGCCGGGAGCGGCAGTGCCGCGCCCGCCGCACCACGCCGGCCGGAGCCGCTGCCTGACGCCCGGGACGGCACGCCGCTCCGGGCGGTCGCGGGACATGCCGGCCTCCGGCCCGTCGTCCGGCCCGGCGTTCGCCCCGATATTCGCCCCGGCATTCGCCCGGGCATTCGTCCTGTGACCTCGGTCACTTCCGGGCGACCGGTCGGCGGAACGGCCCGGCCCGGCGCGCCCCCGGTGGCGCCGCGCCCGCACCCGCCGGAGGCGCCCCGGCACGCGCCGGGGGCGCGCTCCCCGGCCACTGCGGCGAGCGGCGCGACTGGCGTAGCGTCGGGGGAACCCGCCGCGCCCCGCGCCGCACCGCGCGTCGTCCGGGACGCATCCCGCGGGACGGCGCGCGCCGGTCCGGACGCCCTCACCGGCCGGCCACCGACCGGCGCACCCGCCCGTACGACACCCAGCACACCCAGGACCGGCGAACCACGTGAGCTCCTCCTCTTCGACCCCGACACGGACACGGCAGACGCCGCGGCCGTCCACGGGCGCGTACCGGCTGGTGCGCACCCGCCCGGGGCCGGTGACCCCACCTGTCCTGGACGCCGCACAGCGCGCCGTGGTTGACCACCGGGACGGTCCGCTGCTGGTCCTCGCCGGTCCGGGCACCGGGAAGACCACCACCCTGGTGGAGGCCGTGGCCGCGCGGGTACGCCGCGGCGCCGACCCGGAGCGGCTGCTGGTGCTCACCTTCAGCCGCAAGGCCGCGGTCGAACTGCGCGACCGGATGGCGCTCCGCCTGGGCGGCGCCCGGGCCCCGCAGGCCACCACCTTCCACTCGTACTGTTACGCGCTGGTCCGGGCCCATCAGGACGCGGAGCTGTTCGCCGACCCGGTCCGGCTGCTCTCCGGTCCCGAGCAGGACGTCGTGGTGCGCGAGCTGCTCGCCGGGCAGGCCGAGCTGGAGGGCGCCGGCCGCGCCCGGGTCCGCTGGCCGGACGAGCTCCGGGCCTGCCTCACCACCCGCGGCTTCGCCGACGAGGTGCGCGCGGTGCTCGCCCGCAGCCGGGAACTGGGCCTCGGCCCGGACGCGCTCGGCGCGTTCGCGGCCCGCACCGGGCGACCGGACTGGGGTGCCGCCGCGGCCTTCCTCGCCGAGTACCTCGACGTCCTCGACGCCCAGGGCACCCTGGACTACGCGGAACTGGTGCACCGGGCCGTCCTGCTCGCGGAACGCCCCGAGGTCGCCGCCGAGCTGGCCGGGCGGTACGACGCGGTGTTCGTCGACGAGTACCAGGACACCGACGCGGCGCAGGTCCGGCTGGTGCGCGCACTCGCCGGGAACCGGGCGCCGCACCGGACGCCCCGGCCGCCCGCGCCGCGGCGCGCCGCCGCGGCGGGCACCGGCGGCGCGGCAGCCGGGACGGCCCCGGCCGGGGCGCCGGACACGGGTGACCCCGCGGGCGCCGGGACCCCGGCGGACGGGCCGCGCCCGGGCCGCACGCTGATCGCCTTCGGCGACCCCGACCAGTCGATCTACGCCTTCCGCGGCGCCGACGTCAACGGCATCCTCGACTTCCCGCACACCTTTCCCGACGCCGACGGCGGGCCCGCGAAGGTGGTCGTGCTGGGCACCTCGCGCCGCTCCGGAGCCGGCCTGCTCGCCGCCACCCGGCTGCTCACCCACCGGATGCCGCTCACCCGGCTGCCCTCGGAAGCCGTCCGCGCCCACCGTGAACTCTCCGCGGACCGCCCCGGTGGCCGCGTCGAGGTGTACACCTATCCGACGGCCGGGGCCGAACTCGACAACATCGCCGACATCCTGCGCCGGGCCCACCTGGAGGACGGCGTGCCGTGGCGCGGGATGGCCGTGCTGGTCCGCGCCGGCGGCCGGTCCATCCCCGGGGTGCGCCGCGCCCTCACCGCGGCCGGCGTGCCGGTCGAGGTCGACGGCGACGACATCCCGCTGCGCCACGAACCGGCGGTCGGACCGCTGCTGACCGCGCTGCGCGTCGCCGCGACGGCGGCGCTGCGGCAGCCCGGCCCGGACGGCGCGGCGGACCACCCGGCGCCCGGCACGCTCCCGCCGGAGCCGGAGCCGGAGCCGGAGGCCGCAGCCGAGGACCACGGAGCGGGGGAGCCGGGGGCGGGGGCAGGGGCACAGGACCACGGAGCGGGGGAGCCGGAGCCGGGGACGGGGGCGCGGGACCACGGCGCCCCCGGACCGGAGGCGGCGGCGCGGCCGGCGGGCGTTTCGCCGGCGGACGCCCCGCCGGCAGACGCCGTGGGTGCCCGCGTCCCGCTTGGTGACGAGCCGGGAGCGGGCCGGCCGGCGCCCGCGCCGGACCACCCGGCGCCCGCCATGGCCCGGGAGCTGGACCCGGAGACCGCGATCACCCTGCTCACCTCCCCGCTCGGCGGCATGGACGCCGCCGACCTGCGCCGTCTGGGCCGGGCCCTGCGGGACGAGGAACGCGCCGCGGGTCGGGCCGTGCCGCGCCCGTCCGACGTCCTGCTCGCCGAGGCCCTCGCCGAGCCGGAGCGCTTGGTGGCGCACGAGCCACCCCCCGGGCACGCCGGCGGCGCCGGCGGCAGCGTCCGGGGCGCGCTGCGGCTGGCGCGGCTTCTGAGCGCGGCGCGCGAACTGCTGGCCGCGGGCGGCACCGCGGAGCAGGCGCTGTGGGAACTGTGGAACGGCACCGGCTGGCCGCAGCGCCTGGAGCGGGCCGCCCGGCGCGGCGGCGCGGCCGGCCGCAACGCCGACCGGGACCTGGACGCGGTGTGCGCGCTGTTCGAGACCGCCGCGCGCGCCGAACAGCGCACCGGCGGCCGCGGCGCGCTGAACTTCCTCGCCGAACTGGACGCCCAGGACATCGCCGCCGACACCCTCACCCGCCGCGCCGTCCGACCCGACGCGGTCCGGCTGATGACCGCTCACCGGTCCAAGGGCCTGGAGTGGCGGCTGGTGGTCGTGGCGGGCGTCCAGGAGGGGCTCTGGCCCGATCTGCGGCGCCGTGGCTCGCTGCTGGAGGCGGACCGGATCGGGCGCGACGGACTCGCCGAGCCGCTCACCCCGGGGGCGCTGCTCGCGGAGGAGCGGCGGCTGTTCTACGTGGCGGCGACCCGGGCCCGGGAGCGTCTGGTGGTCACCGCCGTCAAGGCGCCCTCCGACGACGGCGACCAGCCCTCCCGGTTCCTCGCCGAACTGGGCGTCGACCCGGTCGACGTCGCCCACCGCCCGCGGCGCCCGCTCGCGGTCGCCGCGCTCGTCGCCGAGCTGCGCGCCACCACGGTCGACCCGCAGGCGTCGCCGGAGCTGCGGGACGCGGCGGCGCGGCGGCTCGCCCGGCTCGCCGCGCTCCGCGACGACGACGGCCAGCCGCTGGTCCCGGCGGCGCACCCGGACCGCTGGTGGGGCCTGGCCGAACCGACCCACAGCGAGGCGCCGCTGCGCGACCGCGACCGGCCGGTCGCGCTGTCCGGCAGCGCCCTGGACCAGCTGGTGAACACCTGCTCCCTGCAGTGGTTCCTGGGACGTGAGGTGAAGGCGGACGAGCCCGCCACCGCCGCCCAGGGCTTCGGCAACGTCGTCCATGTGCTCGCCGACGAGGTGGCCTCGGGGCGTACCCCCGCCGATCTCGCGGTGCTCATGGAGCGGCTGGACTCGGTGTGGGACGCCCTCGCCTTCGACGCGCCGTGGAAGTCCCGGCAGGAGAAGGAGAACGCGCGGGCGGCGCTGGAGCGCTTCCTGCGCTGGCATGTGATGGAACGCGGTGGACGCGCCCCGGTGGCGACCGAGCACGGGTTCGACGTCACCCTGGAGGCCGGCGGCTACGCGGTGCGGATCCGCGGCAGCATGGACCGCGTCGAGGCCGACCCGGCCGGCCGCGCCTACGTCGTGGATTTCAAGACCGGCAAGCAGGCCGTCTCGCGCGAGGCCGTCGACCGCCACCCGCAGCTCGCGGTGTACCAGCTCGCGGTCCGGGAAGGCGCGGTCGACGAGCTGTTCGGCGGCACCCGGCCCGAGGTGGGCGGCGCGGAACTCGTCCAGCTGCGGCAGGCCGCCGCCAGGAAGGACGGCGGGGACGCGGTGCCCAAGGTGCAGGGGCAGGGACCGCCGGAGGCCGACGCGGCAGGCGAGCTGCTGGCGGAGGCCGCGGCGCGGGTCCTCGACGAACGGTTCGCGCCGAGCACCGGCGAGCACTGCGGGCGCTGCGCCTTCCGCGCCTCCTGCAGCGCCCGGCCGGAAGGCCGCCAGGTCGTCGACTGACGCCGCGGTCCGGCCCGGACCACGTGGGCTGCCGCCCGGCCCGGATCCGCCGCCGCCCGGCTCCCGGACCCTTCGTCGCTGCCCGCCGACCCGCCCAGACCCGCCGCTGCGGCCCGGATCCGTCGCCGTGATCCGCCGCACCGGCCGGATCTGCCGGGTGCGCGATCCGGACCCGTCGCCGCGGCCCGCCGCTCCGGCCGGATCTGCCGGTGCCCCGCCCGGACCCGTCGCCGTAGCCCGCCGCCCCCGCCTGGATCTGCCGCCCCCCGGCACGGCCCGCGCCCGCCACCGCACGGCCCGCGTCCGCCGCCGTACGGCCCGCGCCCGCCACCGCACGGCCCGCGCCCGCCGCCGTCCGGCCCGGGCCCGTCGCCGTGGCCCGCCGTCCCGCCCAGGCCCGTCGCCGTGGCCCGCCGTCCGGCCCGGATCTGCCGGTGCCCCCGGCCCGACGTCGCGGACCGGCGGGTCGGCCGGTGCCCCGGCCCGCCGGTGCCCCGTGGGCCCCGCCGCCATGGACCGCCGCTCCGGCCGGTTCCGGGCCCGCAGTCCGCGGGCGGCGGCCGCCGCTGTCGGTGGCCGGCGCTAGCCTCGTGCGGGTGGCACCGCGTATCACCGACCCCGAGCAGCTCAAGCAGCTCCTCGGCATCCCGTTCACCCCGGAGCAGCTGGCGTGCATCACCGCGCCGCTCGCGCCGCAGGTGATCGTGGCCGGTGCCGGCTCCGGAAAGACCACGGTGATGGCGGCCCGGGTGGTCTGGCTGGTCGGCACCGGGCAGGTGGCCCCGGAGCAGGTGCTGGGCCTGACCTTCACCAACAAGGCCGCCGGAGAGCTGGCCGAGCGGGTGCGGAAGGCCCTGGTGGCGGCCGGTGTCACCGACCCCGACCCGGTGGACCCGGACCGGGCGCCGGGGGAACCGCGGATCTCCACGTACCATGCGTTCGCCGGGCAGCTGCTGAAGGACCACGGCCTCCGGGCGGGGCTGGAGCCGACCGCCCGGTTGCTCGCCGACGCCACCCGCTACCAGCTGGCGGCCCGGGTGCTGCGTACCGCTCCCGGCAGCTACCCGTCCCTCACCCGCCCCTTCGCCGACCTCGTCACCGATCTGCTCGCGCTCGACGGAGAGCTGTCCGAGCACCTGGTGCCGGTGGAGCGGCTGCGGGCGCACGACACCGAGCTGCTCCGGGTGCTGGACGGGGTGAAGCTCACCAACGAGGCGCTGCGCAAGGTCCCGGAGACCGCCCGGGCCCGGCTGGAGCTGCTCCGGCTGGTCGAGGCGTACCGTGCCGAGAAGCGCGCCCGGGACCTGCTCGACTTCGGTGACCAGATCGCGCTGTCCGCCACCCTGGCGGGCACCCGCCCGGAGGTCGGCCGGGCGCTGCGCGCGGAGTTCTCCGTCGTCCTGCTCGACGAGTACCAGGACACCTCGGTGGCGCAGCGGCTGCTGCTGTCCGGGCTCTTCGGCGGCGCCGGCCCGGCGGACGGCCCGGCGGCGGACGGCCACCGGCCGGGCCCCGGTGCCCCGCACCGGGCCCTCGGCGGCGGCGCCGGCCATCCGGTCACCGCGGTCGGCGACCCCTGCCAGGCGATCTACGGCTGGCGAGGCGCCTCGGTGGCCAACCTCGACGACTTCCCCGAACACTTCCCGCAGGTCGATCCCGCCGCGGGCGGTTCCACCGAGGACGGCGCCGCCCTGGAGGACGGCGCCGCCCTGGAGGACGGCACCGCCACGGGGGACGGCGGCTCGCCGGGCGACGGCGGCAGCCCCCGGCCGGGCGGCGGCACCGGAGTCGGCACCCGTCCGGCGCGGCGCTTCGCGCTGAGCGAGAACCGGCGCAGCGGCGGCCGGCTGCTGGCCCTCGCCAACACGCTCGCCGAGCCGTTGCGCGCCCGTCACGAGGGTGTGGAGGCGCTGCGCCCGGCGCCCGGCGCGGACCAGGACGGCCTGGTGCGCTGCGCGCTGCTGCGCACCCAGGCCGAGGAGCTGACCTGGCTCGCCGACTCCATCGCCCACCTGGTGCGCACCGGCACCCCGCCCGGTGAGATCGCGGTGCTCTGCCGTACCGCCACGGACTTCGCCCAGATCCAGGCCGCCCTGGTGGAGCGTGCGGTCCCGGTGGAGGTGGTCGGCCTGTCCGGACTGCTCCACCTGCCGGAGGTCGCCGACCTGGTGGCGGTCTGCGAGGTGCTCCAGGACCCCTCGGCCAACGCCGCGCTGGTCCGGCTGCTGACCGGCCCGCGGTGGCGCATCGGGCCCCGCGACCTGGCCCTGCTGGGCCGTCGCGCCCGGCTGCTGGTGCGCCACGACTCCGACGGTGACACCGACCCGGACCGCAGGCTGGCCGAGGCCGTCGAGGGTGTCGACCCGGCCGAGGTGATATCCCTCGCCGACGCCCTGGACACCTTCCTCGGCACCGGCGCCGGCACCGGGGCGGCCGACGACGGGCTGCCCTTCTCCGCCGAGGCGCGGGTGCGCTTCGCCCGGCTGGCCGCCGAACTCCGCGAACTGCGCCGCAGCCTGGGCGACCCGCTGATGGACGTACTCCACCGGGTGCTGGCGGTCACCGGGCTGGAGGTGGAACTGTCCGCCTCCCCCCAGGCGCTGGCCGCCCGCCGCCGGGAGACCCTCGGCAACTTCCTGGACGTCGCGGCACGCTTCGCGGCGCTGGACGGCGAGGCCACCCTGCTGGCCTTCCTCGGCTTCCTGCGCACCGCGGCCCAGTACGAGAAGGGCCTGGACAACGCGCTGCCCGGCGGCGAGAACACCGTCAAGGTGCTCACCGCCCACAAGTCCAAGGGGCTGGAGTGGGACGTCGTCGCGGTGCCCGGCCTGGTCGCCAAGCAGTTCCCCAGCGAGCAGGCCCGCGAGTCGTGGACGGCGAACGCCAGGGTGCTGCCGCACGCGCTGCGCGGTGACGCCGACACCCTGCCGGACGTCGCGTCCTGGGACAGCAAGGGCATGACCGCGTTCCGGGAGCAGCTCAAGGACCACCAGCGCATCGAGGAGCTGCGGCTGGGCTATGTGACCTTCACCCGGCCCCGCTCCCTGCTGCTCGCCTCCGGCCACTGGTGGGGCCCCACCCAGAAGAAGCCGCGCGGCCCGTCCGACTTCCTGCGGGCCCTGCGCACGCACTGCGCGGCCGGTGCCGGGTACGGAGAGGTCGAGGCGTGGGCGGAACCCCCGGCCGAGGGCGAGGAGAACCCCGCCCTGACCCCCTCGCACACCGACCTGGCGTGGCCGCTGCCGCTGGACGCGGACGCGCTGGCCCGGCGGCGCCGCGCGGCCGACCTGGTGCTCTCCCATCTGGCCGGCCTCGATCCCGCGGCCGGCCACGACCGGCCGGGTGGCGGTGACCCCGTGGCGATCGATGGTGCCGCGGGGCCGGGCCATGACGATCCCGGCGGCCGGACCACCGGTGGTCCGGAGGCCGGCCGCCGCCCCGGACCCGTCGGCGATCCGGGCTACGACCCCGAATGGCCCCCGGAACCGGACGAACCGATCGACTGGGGCGAGCCGGCGGCGTGGGCTGAACCAGCGGAATGGGACGAGCCAGCGGAATGGGATGGACCCGCGGAGGGGGCCGAGCCGACTGAGGGGGCCGGGCCGTCCGGCCGGGACCTGCCGGACGGCGCGGGGGGTGTGGCGGGCCCGGACGCGCCGGAGCGCGGAGGCGGTGTGCCGGGCCCCCGGCGGCCGCTCGGCGATCCGCCGCGCGGGCACCGTGACCCGGAGCCGGGGTCGGACCGCGCGTACCCCCCGGCGGGCGGCGACGGCGTTCCCGCCCCGGCGGCGGCACCGCTGCCGGACGCGGGCCTGGGGTGGGATGGCGCCCTCGTACCGGAGGGGCACCCGGGGCCGGACGAGGGACCGACATCGGACGAGGGACCGGTCCCCGACGAGGGACCGAGACCGGACGAGGGATTGGTGCCCGACGAGGGACTGGTGCCGGAGGAGGCCAGGCTGGCCGCCTCCTGGGACCGTGACCTGGACGCACTCGCCGGTGAGTTGCGGCGTGCCCGGGCGTCGGTCCGGGAGGTACCGCTGCCGGCCGTGCTCAGCGCCTCCCAGCTGCTGCGGCTCGCCGACGACCCCGACGGCTTCGCCCAGGAGCTGGCCCGGCCCATGCCCCGGCCGCCGCAGCCCGCCGCGCGCCGCGGCACCCGGTTCCACGCCTGGGTGGAGTCCCGTTTCGAGGCCCTGCCGCTGCCCCTGCTCGGCCCGGACGAGCTGCCGGGCGGCCCGGACGACGCACCGGAGATCGCCGACGAGCAGGACCTCGCCGAACTCAAGGAGGCTTTCGCCCGCACCGAGTACGCCCGGCGCACGCCCTACCGGGTCGAGGCGCCGGTCCAGGTGGTGCTGGCCGGCCGCACCATCCGCGGCCGGATCGACGCGGTGTACCGGGAGCGCGGACCCGACGGCGGCCACCGCTACGAGATCGTCGACTGGAAGACCGGCCGGTCGAGGGACGCCGACCCCCTTCAGCTGGCCATCTACCGGCTGGCCTGGGCGGAGCGGTACGGGGTGCCGCTGTCCGCGGTGACCGCGGGCTTCCTCTACGTCCGGGACGGTGAGGTGGTCCGCCCCGCCGGGCTGCCCGGCCGCGCCGAGCTGGAGCGCATCCTGACGGACGAGACGGATGTGACGGACGAGACGGACCACGCCCGGGCGCCCGCCGACCCTGCCCACCACCCCGGCTCCGCCCGCGCCCACCACCCCGGACCCGACGCCGGCCGGGGCCGCGACCGGTGAGCCGGGGGCAGTGGGCCGCGGCCGGTGAGCGGGCCGCGGCCGGTGGAGGGGACGCCCGGCGGCGGCGCCCCCGGTCCGCCCCGCGGGCGCCGCGTCCGCGGGACCCCGGCACACCGGTCACCCCCGGCCGGATAGGCTCATATGCATGAGCACCGCCCCGGACACCGCCGTCCGCGCCTTTGTCGAGGACCATCGCGAAGCCTTCCTCGACGACCTCGCCCAGTGGCTGCGCATCCCTTCCGTGTCGGCCGATCCGGACCGGGCCGACGACGTGCGGCGCAGCGCCCGGTGGCTGGCGGACGCGCTGGCCGGAACCGGCTTCCCCACCGTCGAGGTCTGGGACACCCCGGGCGCTCCGGCGGTCTTCGCGGAATGGCCCTCCGGCGACCCCGAGGCGCCGACCGTCCTGGTCTACGGGCACCACGACGTGCAGCCCGCGGCCCGCGAGGACGGCTGGCACACCGACCCGTTCGAGCCGGTGATATCCGGTGGCCGGATGTACGCGCGCGGTGCCGCCGACGACAAGGGCCAGGTGTTCTTCCACACCCTCGGCGTGCGGGCGCACCTGGCGGCGACCGGCCGCACCGCCCCCGCGGTCAACCTCAAGCTGCTGATCGAGGGCGAGGAGGAGTCCGGCTCGCCCCACTTCCCCGCGCTGGTCCGTGCCCGGGCCGAGCGCCTGGCCTGCGACGCGGTGATCGTCTCGGACACCGGTATGTGGTCCGAGGACACCCCGACCGTGTGCACCGGCATGCGCGGGCTCACCGACTGCCAGATCGATCTCCACGGCCCGGACCAGGACATCCACTCCGGTTCCTTCGGCGGCGCGGTGCCCAACCCCGCCATGGAGGCCGCCCGGCTGGCCGCCGCACTGCACGACGAGGACCTGCGGGTCACCATCCCCGGCTTCTACGACGGGGTGATCGAGCTCACCGCCCGGGAGCGTGAACTGCTCGCCGAGCTGCCCTTCGACGAGGACGGCTGGCTGCGCACGGCCCACTCGCACGCCACCCACGGCGAGGCGGGCCAGTCCACCCTGGAGCGCATCTGGGCCCGGCCGACGGCCGAGGTCAACGGCATCGGCGGCGGCTACCAGGGGCCCGGCGGCAAGACCATCGTCCCGTCCACCGCCCAGCTGAAGCTCTCCTTCCGGCTGGTGGCCGGGCAGGACGCGGAAGCGGTCCAGAGGTCGGTGCGCGACTGGGTCGCCGAGCGCCTGCCGGCCGGCATCCGCCACGAGATCACCTTCTGGGGCGCCACCCGCCCCTGCCTCACCCCGCTCGACCACCCGGCGCTGCGGTCGGTCGTCCGGGCCATGGGCCGCGCCTTCGACAAGCCGATCCGCTTCACCCGCGAGGGCGGCTCCGGACCGGCCGCCGACCTCCAGGACGTGCTCGGGGTGCCGGTGCTGTTCCTCGGCATCTCGGTGCCGTCCGACGGCTGGCACGCCCCGAACGAGAAGGTCGAACTGGACCTGCTGATGAAGGGCGTCGAGACGGCCGCCTACCTGTGGGACGACCTCGCGCGGCACTGGCGTCCGGCAGCGTCGGATGCCGCCCCGGGTGCCTGACACGCAGCGCCGGACCGCCGGCGCACCGACAGCCACGCGCGCGACCGGCAGCCGGACCGGCCCCGCGCGCCGCACCGAAGACCGAGCCATTGCCGTGGGGGAGTTGGAAACAGCCGTGACCACCTGGACCGATCGCACCACCACCACCGCCCGTCCGATCACCCTCAGCGGCGCGAGCGGTATCGACCGGGCCGCCCACCACCGCCTGGACGAGGCGTGGCTCGCCGCGGCCTGGAGCCACCCCACCACCCGGGTCTTCGTGGTCTCCGGTGGCCAGGTGCTGGTCGACGACACCCCGGACGGCCGCACCGAGCTCGTCATGACCCCGGCGTTCGAGGCGCCGCCGACCGAGACGCACCGCTACTTCCTCGGCACGGACGCCGACGGTGTGCGCTACTTCGCGCTCCAGAAGGACGCGCTGCCGGGCCGGATCGACCAGTCGGCGCGCCCGGCCGGGCTGCGGGAGGCCGGAGCGCTGCTCTCCGAGCGGGACGCCGGGCTGATGGTGCACGCCGTGGCACTGGAGAACTGGCAGCGGATGCACCGCTTCTGCTCCCGGTGCGGCGAGCGCACCGTGATCGCGGCGGCCGGACACATCCGGCGCTGCCCGGCCTGCGGAGCCGAGCACTACCCGCGCACCGACCCCGCGGTGATCATGCTGGTCACCGACGACCAGGACCGCGCCCTGCTCGGCCGCCAGGTGCACTGGCCGGAGGGCCGTTTCTCCACGCTGGCGGGGTTCGTCGAGCCGGGCGAGTCGATCGAGCAGGCCGTGGTCCGCGAGGTGGCGGAGGAGGCCGGGGTGGTGGTCGACGAGGTGGAGTACGTGGCGAGCCAGCCGTGGCCGTTCCCGTCCAGCCTGATGCTGGGCTTCATGGCGCGGGCCGGCTCCTCGGAGATCCACGTCGACGGCGAGGAGATCCACGAGGCGCGCTGGTTCTCCCGCGACGACCTGCGGGCCGCGTTCGCGTCCGGGGAGGTCCTGCCCCCCACCGGAATCTCGATCGCGGCCCGGTTGATCGAGCGCTGGTACGGCGAGCCGCTGCCGCAGGGCTGAGCCGCCGGCCGCACGGCCGAGCCGCCGGCCCCAGGGCCGAGCCGCCGTGCGGTTCGGGCCGCCGCCTCCCACGAGGCAGCGGCCCGAGGCCGGGTTCAGACCCCGGCCACCCCGATCTTCGCCTTGACCTGGGCCAGCGACGGGTTCGTCAGCGTCGAGCCGTCCGCGAAGAGCACGGTGGGCACCGTCTGGTTGCCGCCGTTGGCCTTCTCCACGAAGGCCGCCGACTCGGGGTCCTGCTCGATGTTGACCTCGACGTACGCGATTCCCTCGCGGTCCATCTGGCTCTTCAGACGGCGGCAGTAGCCGCACCAGGTGGTGCTGTACATCGTCACGGTGCCCGACATGGTCTTCGGCTCCTTCAGGTCCGGCGTGCCTCGCGGCTTGGTTCCAGTCCTGCAACGTCCATCCGTTCCCCACCATTCCCGTGGGGTGCCTTCCCGGCGGAGTGGTGCCGGTGAGCCGCGCCACCCGGCCCCTGTGGACAACCCGGACGGTCCGCGCCGCGGACCTGGCAGCATGGTCGGGTGACAGCAGCGACCCCACCCACCCTGTTCCCACGGGTATCCGCGCCGAGTGAGTACGCGGACCCGCCGCGTGACGCGGACGCGGTGCTCGACGGGCTCGACCCGGAGCAGCGCGAGGTCGCCCTGGCGCTGCACGGGCCGGTGTGCGTGCTGGCCGGGGCGGGCACCGGCAAGACCCGGGCCATCACCCACCGGATCGCCTACGGGGTGCGCGCGGGCATCCTCCAGCCCGCCAGCGTCCTCGCCGTCACCTTCACCAACCGCGCCGCGGGCGAGATGCGCGGCCGGCTGCGGCAGCTGGGCGCCGGGGGCGTCCAGGCCCGCACCTTCCACTCCGCCGCGCTGCGGCAGCTGCATTACTTCTGGCCCCGGGCGATCGGCGGCGAGGTGCCGCGGCTGGTGGAGCGGAAGGTCCAGCTGGTCGCCGAGGCCGCCACGCGCTGCCGGGTCCGGCTGGACCGGAACGAGCTGCGGGACGTCACCGGCGAGGTCGAGTGGGCCAAGGTCACCCAGACCGTGCCCGAGGACTACCCGGCCGCGGCCGCCCTGGCCGGCCGGCAGCCCCCGCGCGACGCCGCCGAGATCGCCCGGATCTACGCGGGGTACGAGCAGCTCAAGCGCGACCGCGGCGTGATCGACTTCGAGGACGTACTGCTGCTGACGGTCGGGGTGCTCCAGGACCGCGCCGACATCGCCGACCAGGTACGCGGCCAGTACCAGCACTTCGTCGTCGACGAGTACCAGGACGTCAGCCCGCTGCAGCAGCGGCTGCTGGAGCTGTGGCTCGGCGACCGGGACAGCCTGTGCGTGGTCGGCGACGCCAGCCAGACCATCTACTCCTTCACCGGTGCCACCCCCGACCATCTGCTGGACTTCCGCGGCCGCCACCCCGGGGCCACCGTGGTCCGGCTGGTCCGCGACTACCGCTCCACCCCCCAGGTCGTGCACCTGGCCAACGGGCTGCTCTCGCAGGCCCGCGGCCGGGCCGCCGACCACCGGCTGGAACTGGTGTCCCAGCGCCCGGCCGGGCCCGAACCGGTCTACACCGAGTACGGGGACGAGCCCGCCGAGGCCGAGGGCACCGCGCGGCGGATCCGGGACCTGCTCGCCTCCGGCGTGCGGGCGGGCGAGATCGCCGTCCTGTACCGGGTCAACGCCCAGTCCGAGCTGTACGAGCAGGCGCTCGCCGACGCCGGGGTGCCCTACCAGCTGCGCGGCGCCGAACGGTTCTTCGAGCGGCCGGAGGTGCGGGAGGCCGGTCTGCTGCTGCGCGGTGCCGCGCTGGCGAGCCGGGTGGGGACCGAGCCGGGCGGCGGGGGCGCCGCGGCGGGCGGCCACCCGGCCGCGGACGACGCCGGCGTCCCCTCCCAGGTGCGGGCGGTGCTCGCCGGCCGCGGCTGGACCACCGAGCCGCCCGCCGGGTCGGGCGCGGTGCGCGACCGCTGGGAGTCCCTGGCGGCCCTGGTCCGGCTCGCGGAGGACTTCGCCCGGGCCCGGCCGGACGCCACCCTCGCCGACTTCGTGGCGGAGCTGGACGAGCGGGCCGCCGCCCAGCACGCGCCCACCGTCGAAGGCGTCACCCTGGCGTCCCTGCACGCGGCCAAGGGCCTCGAGTGGGACGCGGTGTTCCTGGTGGGGCTCACCGAGGGGATGATGCCGATCACCTACGCCAGGACCGACGAGCAGGTCGAGGAGGAACGGCGGCTGCTGTACGTCGGGGTCACCCGGGCCCGGCTGCACCTCGGCCTCTCCTGGTCGCTGTCCCGGGCGCCGGGCGGCCGTGCCGGACGCCGTCCGAGCCGCTTCCTCAGCGGGCTGCGGCCGGGCACCGTGGCGGCCGGCGGCCGGACCGGCGCCGCCGCCACCGGTCCCGGTCCGGGCGGCGGCGTCGAGCGGGGCGCGGCCCGGGAGCGCCGGCGGCGTACCCCGGTGCGCTGCCGGGTGTGCGGCCGCACCCTGACCGACGCGGGCGAGATCAAACTGATGCGCTGCGAGGACTGCCCCGCGCAGCTCGACGAGGCGCTCTACGAGCGGCTGCACGGCTGGCGTGCGGAGCGGGCCCGGGAACTGGGCCAGCCCGCCTTCTGTGTGTTCACCGACAAGACACTGCTCGCCATCGCGGAGGCCGTACCGGGAACCGAATCGGAGCTGTCGTGCATCTCAGGTGTGGGACGGCGGAAGCTCGACACGTTCGGTGCCGAGATCCTTGCGCTCTGTGCCGGTGAGCGGCCCGGATACGGTTCGGAAAACTCGTCGGGAAAATAGTTTGCGCACGCGGAGCGCATACCCATAGCCTTCCCAGCACGGAGACAACGGGCCTTCCGAGATCCGCTCGATCCGTGTTGTACTGAACACCCGTGGACTGGTCTCGACCAGTTCCCCCGAGACGCCGAGAGGAGGCGGATTCCCGTGAACAGCATCATCACCACCACGATCAAAATGACCGATCGTCCGGTCGCCTCCGCCTGCCCGCTCGGCTCTTCGCTGCGTCTTCAGGGCACCGGTCTGTCCGGTTCCGTGGAAACGCATGTCGTGGAAACGCGTGTCAGCGAGCGACCGACCCAGGCACCTGCGGTAGCGGCAGCGGCACAGGCGAACGCCTATGCCTTTGCGGCGGCGGCCAATGGTGCCGGATCCCCGAAGCAGCACCCCAAGATGTGGGCCTTCCGTGGGCTCGAACCCTGGAGTCATCCAGCCTGATCTCAGATCAGGTCGGCACCTTCAGGGGCCGCGGAACCCACACCGGGATCCGCGGCCCTTTTGATTTGCGAAAACCCGGCCACGAGCCGGAACGAGAGACGAGGAACACACACCGTGCAACTCAAGACGCACACCCCGTCCGTGTCGACCGACCTGAACCCCCCGCCTGACTCCTCGGAGGACTCCTTGACTTCGCCCCTCGCCCTGTCCGACCTCGACGACGCCATCGAGAGCCTCGGAACGGCCGTACCGTGCCGCGCCTACGACCCGGAGGTCTTCTTCGCCGAGTCGCCGGCCGACGTGGAGTACGCCAAGTCGCTGTGCCAGACCTGCCCGCTGCGCGAGGCCTGCCTGGCCGGCGCCAAGGACCGCCGTGAGCCGTGGGGTGTCTGGGGTGGCGAACTGTTCGTCCAGGGGGTCGTCGTAGCCCGGAAGCGGCCCCGTGGCCGTCCGCGCAAGAACCCGGTCGCGGCATGATCACCGCCGGCACCATCGACCGCCCAGCGACGCACGATCCCATGAAGCAGGACCCGACCATGACACCGCCCGCCGACGAGCCCACCGTCCGCACCGCCGCCCGTACCACTGCCGGCGCGACCGAATCGCGCCAGAACAGGACCCGAGAGATGCAACTCATCCCAGAAGCCCTGGCCCGTGCCCATATGCGCGATCAAATGCGCGTGGCCGAGTCCCAACGCACGGCCGCCCGGGTGGTCGCCGCCCGCCGGATGCAGCGCCGGGCGGAGCGTGCCTCGCTCCGCGCCCGCCGCGCGCTGGCCATGGCGGTCATGCACTGACAGCCCAGCCGGCACACCAGCCGCGCACGGTGAGTACACGACGTCCAGCGCGCGCGGCACGTACACCACAGCCGCTGCAGACACCGCACGCCCGAGGGGCCGGTTCCCACGACCGGCCCTTCGGCCTGTCTGCTGCCCGCCGGCCGCTGACGGAGCTATCGTCACCGGGTGGACCGAAACACGCATGACGCCGTGGATTTGGAGTCCGAGAGCGTCACCTGTGCCCGCTGCGGCGCCGTCGCCGACGGCCTGCCGCTGACCTGGACCTGCTCCGTGGAGAACGGCGCCCGCCGCTACTTCTGCGACCGCTGCGCGCGAGGCAACCTCAGGGCGATCGAGAGCCGCCTCGACTCGTCCTGGTGGTGACACCGGACCCCGGGGTCCCCCGTGGGCCCGGTGCCGGAGCGGCCCGCGAGCGGCCGGTCAGGCCGAGGTCTGCTCCGGCGCGGCCTCGTCCGCCCCGGTGCCGCCCGGCCCGACGCCTCCGGCGCGGCCCCGCGCGGACGCCCCGGCCTCCTCCTCGCCCTCGTCGCCCGCCACCGTGTCGAACACCTCCGCACCGGCGGGACCGGTCTCCTCCTCCGGCTCCTCCGCCGGGTCCTCCTCCGGCAGGAAGCCGGGCACCCAGTCCTCCAGCTCACCGCGGAGCCCCACCGTCGCCCCCAGCTGGCAGAGCACCCCGATGGTGCTCAGGCACACCCGGTGGATCAGCAGGTACGCCGGCGGCAGGTTGATCTGGTTGCCCAGCTCGTACAGCGGCGACTTGCGGTCGGCCACCCGCGCCGCCTGGCCGCGCATCCAGCTCCGGGTGAAGACGAACTCCTCCTCCCGGGCGGGCTCGATCATCGGCAGCAGGTAGTCGATCAGCGCCTCGGGGTCTATCTCGATGCTCGGCTTGACGAACCCCTCCTGGCGGATCATGGTGTAGAGCCCCTCGGCGTCCCCCTCCAGCGCCATCCGCAGCGCCACGCCGATCTCCTCCGGGAAGCCGTCGGGCAGCCGGTCCACCGTGCCGAAGTCCAGCACGCCCAGCCGCCACTTCTCCGGCGGCCCGTCCGGGGCGTCGTCGGTCAGCAGCCGGAAATTGCCCGGGTGCGGGTCGCCGTGGAGCAGCCCGGTCCGGTACGGGCCGGAGAACAGGAAGCGGGTCAGCAACTGTCCGGCCCGGTCCCGCTGCTCGGGCGTCCCCTTCGCTATCACCTCCGACAGCGGGGTGCCCTCCATCCACTCGGTGATCAGCACCTGATCGCTGTGGTGCACCACGGCCGGCACCAGTACGTCCGGGTCGTCCGCGAACTCCTCGGCGTGCGCCTGCTGGGTCTCCGCCTCCAGCTCGTAGTCCAGCTCCTCGGTGAGCCGCTCGCGCAGCTCGGCGATGAGCGGCTTCAGCTCGATGCCCGGAGCCAGCGGCGCCAGCACCTTGGAGAACCGGCTCAGCTGGTTCAGGTCCGACAGCAGCGCCTCACCCGCGCCGGGGTACTGCAGCTTGACCGCGACATCCCGCCCGTCATGCCACACCGCACGGTGCACCTGGCCGATGGACGCCGCCGCCGCGGGCTTGTCGTCGAACTCCGCGAACAGCTCCCGCCAGTCCGCGCCCAGCCGCTCGGCCAGCACCGAGTGGACCGTGCGGGTCGGCATCGGAGGCGCGGCCTCCTGGAGCTTGGTCAGGGCGGTCCGGTAGGGCTTGGCGATCTCCTCCGGCAGGGCGGACTCGAAGACGGACATGGCCTGGCCGAGCTTCATCGCGCCGCCCTTGAGCTCGCCGAGCACCTTGAAGAGCTGCTCGGCCGTGCGCTGTTGCAGCTCCCGGGCGACGATTTCCGCCGGCCGTCCGCCGAGCCGCTTCCCCAGGCCCAGGGTGGCCCGCCCGGCGAACCCCAGCGGCAGCGTGGCCAACTTGGCGGTTCGTGTGATCGCCTTGCGCGGAAGATCAGACATGCGCCCCTCCAACTTCCTACAGCTGAGCCGTCCACCGGAGGCGAATCCCCCGGACCCCCGTCGCCCACCCAGCGGACGCCGGTCACCGGGCCATTGTTACGTGCGCCGTCTCCGGGGCCGAGGGATATCCCTCATTAGCGGATCCGGCCGCCCCGCAGCCGCATTCCGGATGGGCCTCGATGCGGCGGGGTTCGCAGGTCAGGGCCGGGAGAGCCGGTTCCAGCCGGGCCCCGGCGCTGGCAGGAAGCTGCCCGCCGAGGAACGTCAGGGCGTGCGCGGCCGCCATCCCGGCGACCAGAGTGGCCAGCGCCGTGTCACAGGCCGCCGGGCCGGGCCGGCGGCCGGAGCGCCACTGGGCGAGCAGCCGCCCCCAGTAGGGCTCCCGGTCGGCCCGGTGCGCCGCCAGGCATCCCGCGCACGGGGTGACCCCCGGCAGCACCAGTGGCCCGACCACCCCGGTGCCCTCGATGACCCCGGCGTAGAGATGCGGCGTGCCGGAGGCGAGCAGCGGCTCGGCACCGGCCGGATCCGGCACGTACGCGGCGAGTCCGTCGCGCGGGGCGAGGACCACCAGGGCCAGCCCGGGCTCGCCCCCCGGCGCCCGGTCCGTCTCCCCGCGACGGGGCCCGCCCGCCGACCGCCGGGGCCCCGCGCAGGGCGCGGCGCGCCGCACCAGCCGGCGGGCCGCGGTGTCCCGGCGCTCACCGATCTGCTCCGCCGCCAACCCGCCGGGCAGCACGTCGGCGGGCTCGACACAGCCACCGTCCAGCACGTCGACCCGCCCGACCCCGGACGCCGACAGGACCGCCGCCACCGCCGCGCCGACCCGCCCCGCGCCCCGGACCTGCACCCGTATCGCCCGCCGCGCCCCCATCATCCGCAGCCCGGCGCCGGGCGTGGGATGGAGCAGCGACAGCGAGGCCACATCGGGGCGGAGCCGGTCCAGCCCGCCGCTCTCCCGCAGCCCGGCGGCCGGCTCGCCGCCCGCCGTCGGATCGTCCAGCAGTCCGGCCGCCGCCAGCCGCTCCACCAGGGCGTCCGCCAGCCCGTCCGGCAGCCCCACCCGCCGCGCCTCGTCGCGCAGCAGCGGCATACCGCGGGTGCCGTCGAGCAGCTCCAGGAAGCCACCGGTCGCCAGGTCCACCGGCGCGACCACCGTGGCGTGCGCCGGGGCGACCCCGAACTGCAGGGTGTCGCCGCTCCGCCAGCCGCGCCGCAGCGCGGGCTTGAGCATCGGGTGCATCGCTCCGCCCTCCCCTCCCGGCCTCCGCCCCCCGGCGGGGGAGGCGTCCGCAAGACCGTGATCCGTCCTCAGGATGGGGCGGCCGCCGGTTCGCCGCCGAGAGTTGTCCACAGGCGCGCGCATTAGTCATACCGGCCGTCGGGGTGGTGCGCGGACCGGGCGGTGGAGCCCTCGGCAACGGGTGTCGTGGACCGTGCGGTGGTTCGCCGGCAACGCTGCACCGACCGTGGGGTGGATCCCCGGCAGCGGGCGGGTGTGTGGGCGGTGCGGTGGTTCGTCCGCAGCGGTGTGCGGACCGTGCGGTGGTTCGCACGTCCCGGCGTGCGGGGCGGGACTTCCCGAGGCCCCAGCCGGTAACGTCGGGGCGTGCCCGTCGACCCCTTGCAGAGTGCCGCGAAGCCCCAGCGCGGCGCACCGAGCCCGCAGAGCGGAAGCCCCCGGGCGGACGCCGTCGAGGTCCGGCGGAGCAGCAGACGGCGCAGAACGGTCTCCGCGTACCGCGAGGGGGACCGGACCATCGTGCTGATCCCGGCGCGGATGTCGGAGGCGGAGGAGCGGCGCTGGGTGGGGGTGATGCTGGACAAGCTGGCGGCGCAGGAGAGCAAGCGGATGCTCGGCGACCCCGAGCTGGCCGCCCGCGCCGAGTGGCTGTCGGAGCAGTACCTCGGCGGCCGGGCCAGGCCTGCCACCGTGCGCTGGGTGACCAACCAGAACACCCGCTGGGGGTCGTGCACCCCCGCGGAGGGCAGTATCCGCCTCTCGCACCGGCTCCAGGGCATGCCCGAGTACGTCGTGGACTACGTACTGCTGCACGAGCTGGCGCACCTGCTGGTGCCCGGGCACGGCCCGCGCTTCTGGGCCCTGCTGGAGGAGTACCCCAGGACCGAGCGGGCGCGAGGCTATCTGGAGGGGGTCGCCGCCGCCGGCCGGCTGCCGCACCTGCCCACCGCGCGCACCGAGTGACGGCCGCGCCGGAGACCCTGCCGACCCGGCCCCCCGATCCGGCCCTGCCGACCCGATCCCACCCACCCGTACCGGCCCGCCCGGCACCACCCACCGGTACCGGCCCGCCCAACCCAACCCAACCCGACCCGCCCGTCTCGGCTCGCCCGGCCACCCGTACCGGGCCGCCCGGGTCGGCCTGCCGTACCGCGCACCACCCACCGCGGCCCCGGATGACGTCCGTTCGGCGCCCCGGGCGAGGCGCCGCGGCGGCTCCGGCGGGCCCGCGCCTCGCCCGCCGGCCCTCGAACCCCGGCACGTCAGCTCCCCGCGCACCGCGAACAGGCCCTCGCGCCGCGGCACGTCCCCCCTGGCGCCCCGCGAACAGGCCCGCACGCCCGGCACGCCATCCCCCGGCGCCCCCCAACAGGCCCGCACGCCCCGCACGTCATCTCCCGGCGCCCCGCAAGCCATCCCCCGCACTCCGCGGCATGCCGCCCGCCGCCCGGCGGGCGCCCGGCCCGCTCCCACCGGCCGCGCCCGCGAAGCCTAGGACCCGCGAAGCCTAGGACCCGCGGATGCCGACGACCCGCGGAGGCCGAGGACCCGCGGGCGCCGAGGAACCGGGCAGGCACGCCCCGGCGTCGCTCAAAGTCGGCGGCAGCGGTTAGCCTGGCGCGCAATGCACTCACCGGTATCGGGATGGGGGACGGTCGTTACGTATGGCCAGGGAATTCCAGCGCGGCCACAAGGCCAAGATCAGTGACCTGACAGCCGGGAGGGACCTGTACGTCGGCGTGCAGATCGCCGGACCTGGCCTGTCCTTCGACATCAGCTGCTTCGGGCTCGACGCCGACGAGCGGCTGTCGGACGACCGCTACTTCATCTTCTTCAACCAGCCGAAGTCGCCGGAGGAGGCGATCCAGCAGCTGGGCCCGCAGGCCGGCGACACCGAGTCGTTCCGGATCACGCTCGACAGCATCCCCGCCCACATCCACAAGCTGTCCTTCACCGCCACCCTCGACGGCGACGGGCAGATGTCGCAGGTCGGCCCGGGGTACATACGGGTCGTCGCGGGTGGTGAGGAAGTGGTCCGCTACGCCTTCACCGGCGCGGAGTTCAGCACCGAGCGGGCCGTGATGCTCGGTGACTTCTACCTCAAGGACGTGTGGCGGTTCGCCGCCGTCGGCCAGGGCTTCGACGGCGGTCTGGAAGCGCTGCTGCGGAACTTCGGCGGCGAGGTCGCCGAGGACGACCCCGCGCCCGCGCCGCCCGCCGCGCAGAACGCCGCTCCCGGCTTCGCCCCGCCGGGCACCCCGGCCGCCGCGCAGCCCGCGCCCGGCTTCGGCGGCCCGCAGGGTGCCACCCCGCCCCCCGCACCCGCCCCCAGCGCTCCGCCGCCGGCCCCGCAGCCCGCCGCTCAGGGCTTCGGCGCCCCGCAGCCGCCGGCCCCGGCCGCGCCGCCGGTGCACGCGGCCCAGACCATCGCCGCGCCGATCATGCCGCCCGGCCAGCCCACGCCGCCGCCCGGCGGCTACCCCGGCCAGCAGCCGCAGTTCGGTGGGCACCCCTCCCCGCCGGGCGCCCCGCCCGCGCCGCCCGGCGTTCCCGGGCAGCAGCCGTACGGGCAGCCCGGCCAGTACCCCGGCCAGCCCGCGCCGCCGGCCGGCCCGTACGGGCAGCCGCAGGGCATGGCGCCGCACGGCGTCACCGCCCCCGGTGTGCAGGCGGCTCTGGCCAAGTACCGCGAGACGCCCACCGGCCAGCGCTGGACCCCGCAGAACCCCAAGCTCATCCGGGTGGACCTGAGCATCGGCGGCCAGCCGGTACTCGCCCGCCAGGGCAGCATGGTGCTGTACCAGGGCAAGGTGGACTTCGGTTACAAGGGCGCGGGCTTCCGCGGCCGGATCGTCGGCAACGCCACCGGCCAGGAGATGCAGCTGATGCGCTGCACCGGCTACGGCCAGGTCTTCCTCGCCGAGAACGGCGCCGAGCTGCACCCGATCGAGCTGCAGGGCGACGCGATCTGCGTCTCCGCCGAGAACGTGCTCGCCTTCGACGAGTCGCTGCAGCACGAGGTGCGCCGGATCGAGGGCCACGGCATCCCCGGCGGCGCGCTGTTCACCATGCAGTTCCAGGGCACCGGCACCGTCGTGGTGAAGACCCAGGGCACCCCCGTGGTGCTGCCGGTCACCCCCACCACCTTCGCGGACAGCAACGCCATCGTCGCCTGGTCCGCCGCCTCGCAGGTGATCATCTCCAGCCAGGTGCGGCTGCGCCGCAACGCCTACCCCGGCCACAGCGGGGAGACCGTGAACCTCCAGTTCCGCGGTGCCCCCGGCAACTTCATCGTCGTCCAGCCCTACGAGGTCTGAGGGAGCCCGTCATGGACCAGCAACTGATCGCGGGCTATGCCCCGACCCCCGTCGCGGCCCGTATGGAGAACCACGGCAGCAGCATGCTCAAGGTCGCCATGACCAGCGGGCAGGACCTGTTCGCCCGCACCGGTTCGATGGTGGCCTACGAGGGCTTCGTGCAGTACGAGCCCAACCCGCCCGCGGTGCGCCAGATGGCCTCGCAGTGGATCACCGGCGAAGGCGCGCCGCTGATGAAGTGCAGCGGCGACGGCCTGCTCTACCTCGCCGACTACGGCGCCGACGTCGTCTGCGTCAACCTCAACGACGACTCGCTGTCGGTCAACGGCACCAACCTGCTCGCCTTCGACGCGCACCTCACCTGGGGGGTGCAGCGCGTCAAGGGGATGGCCAAGTTCGCCGGGCAGGGCCTGTTCAACGTCGGGATCTCCGGCACCGGCTGGGTCGCCCTGACCTCCCGGGGCACCCCGATCGTCGTCGAGTGCGGGCGCGGCGAGGACGAGACCTCCGTGGATCCGGACGCGCTCGTCGCCTGGTCCACGAACCTCAAGATGAAGGGCAAGCGCAGCTTCAAGGCGTCGTCGATGATCGGCCGGGGCAGCGGCGAGGCCTACCAGCTCGCCTTCTCCGGGCAGGGCTTCGTCGTCGTCCAGCCCAGCGAGGACAGCACTGACCGGCTCCGGGCCCGGGGCTGAGGGGGAGCGAAGAACCATGCAGAGCCCGCTTTTCGGCCTCACCGAGACGCAGAGCCAGGACCGCTACGCGATCCAGAACCCGCAGCTGCTGAAGGTCAGCCTCAGCGGCCACGAGGACGTCCTCGCCCGCAAGGGGGCGATGGTCGCCTACCAGGGACTCATCGAGTTCGACGGCGAGTACCAGACGCCCGGGCAGCGGCGCCAGCGCGCCAACACCGGCGAGGGCCTGGACCTGATGCGCTGCTCGGGCCAGGGGAGTGTCTATCTCGCCAACCTTGCCCAGTACATCCACATCGTGGACGTGGACCACGAGGGGCTGACCGTCGACAGCGCCTACGTCCTCGCGCTGGACTCCTCGCTGCACTGGGAGGCCATCGCGGTGGACAGCCAGTTCGGCATCTCCGGCTCCGGCAAGTACAACCTCAACATCACCGGGCAGGGCAAGGTCGCGCTGATGACCTCCGGCCAGCCGCTGATTCTGCAGGTCAGCCCGGACAAGTACGTCAACGCCGACGCTGACGCGATCGTCGCCTGGTCGACCTCGCTGCGTGTCCAGATGCAGGCGCAGACCCACTCGTCGGGGGTGTGGCGGCGGCGCGGCAACACCGGCGAGGGCTGGGAGCTGAGCTTCCTCGGCCAGGGCTACGCGCTGGTCCAGCCGAGCGAGCAGCTGCCGCCGCAGAACGCGGTGATCGGTCAGGGCGCGGCCGCCCAGTTCGGCGTGGGGCAGCAGGGCGCCCGGGGCCAGAACCAGGGCAACCACTTCGGCAGCTGACCCGACCGTCTGCCCGGCGGGCCCGGGTCGTCCGGCAGCCCGCCGGGCGGCCCGGGCTCCCGGGTGCGCGTGCCGGGCGTTCCCGCCGGGGGCGCGCGTCCCCGGGGACGCGCGCGGCCGCCGCGCGGCGCCGCCGGCGGTTTCGGCGGGAGGCGCTCAGAGCAGGGCGCGGGTGGCGGTCACCAGGCGGCGGACCGACTCGTCGGCCACCTCCGCCACCTCGTCGTACCCGAACCAGCGCAGGTCCAGCGACTCGTCGCTGATCGCCGCGGTGGCGCCCGCCGGGGCCACCGCCGCGTACTGCACGTCCAGGTGCCAGGCGCACGGCGTCAGGTGGCGGTCCAGCCGCACCGGACCGCCGGGCAGCAGGGCCAGGCCCGGTACCCCGGACTCCTCGGCCGCCTCGCGCAGCGCCGCGTCGGCGAGCCGGGCGTCACCCGGCTCGCAGTGGCCGCCCATCTGCAGCCACATCCGCAGCTTGCGGTGGAGCGTGAGCAGCACCCGCTCGCGCTCCGGGTCGATCACCAGCGCGCTGGCCGTGATGTGCCCGTCCGCGCACTCCCGCCACACGCCGTCGGCGTACCTGGTCAGGTGCTCGCCGTAGGCGAGGCGCAGCCGCTCCTGATCGTCGTCGGGTGCCGGCCAGTCGGCCAGCACCCGCGCCGCGTCGTCGTGCAGACTCACCGGTCGCCGTCGGCGTCCTCGCCGCCGTCGTCGTCCCGCTTGGTGAGGTCCGGCCGGTCGGCGGGCCCCTCCTGGGCGCCCCCGGTCCTGGGCGCGCCGCCCGCCGCCTCCCCGAGCATCTTGTCCAGTTCGGAGAAGTCCAGGTGCTCGCGGTGGACGAACCCGTCCGGATCGTCCAGGTCGGCCGCGGTCGGCAGCATGTCCGGGTGCTCCCAGAGCGCGTCCCGCCCGTCCAGGCCGCGGGCGTCGGTGAGCGAGGCCCACAGCCGCGAGGCGTCCCGCAGCCGCCGGGGCCGCAGCTCCAGGCCGATCAGGGTGGCGAAGGTCTGCTCCGCGGGCCCGCCGGTGGCCCGGCGCCGCCGCAGCGTCTCGCGCAGCGCGCCGGCGGACGGCAGGTGCGGGGCGGCGGCCGCGTGCACCACCGCGTCCACCCAGCCCTCGACCAGCGCCAGCGCGGTCTCCAGACGGGCCAGCGCGGCCTTCTGCTCGGGAGTGTCCTCCGGCTGGAACATGCCCTGCTGCAGCGCTTCCTGCAGCTGCTCGGGGTGCGTCGGATCCAGCTGGCCGACGGCGTCCTCCAGCTTGGCGGTGTCCACCTTGATGCCCCGCGCGTACCCCTCGACGGCACCGAACAGATGCGAGCGCAGCCACGGCACGTGGGCGAAGAGCCGCTGGTGGGCGGCCTCGCGCAGGGCCAGGTAGAGCCGCACCTCCTCCTCCGGCACGCCCAGTCCCGAACCGAACGAGGCGATGTTCAGCGGCAGCAGCGCCGCCTTGCCCGCCGGGCCGAGCGGCAGCCCGACGTCGGTCGAACCGACGACCTCGCCGGCGAGCACGCCGAGCGCCTGCCCGATCTGGGTGCCGAACATCGCGCCGCCCATGGACCGCATCATGCCGAGCAGCGGGCCGGCCATGGCCTGCATCTCCTCGGGGAGCACGTCGCCCATGGCCGCGCCGACCCGCTCGGCCACCGGGTCCACCAGGTCCTTCCAGACCGGCAGCGTGGCCTCCACCCACTCCGCGCGGCTCCAGGCCACCGCGGTGCCGGCGCCGGACGGCAGCGAGGTGGCGCCGTCCAGCCACAGGTCCGCCAGCCGCAGGGCCTCCTGCACCGCGGCCCGCTCCGCCGCGCCGACGCTGGCGTCCTTGGTCACGCCCGCGGCGCCCTTGGTGCCCTGGGCCACGGTCTGCCGGGCGATGTCCTTGGCCATGTCCCAGTTCACCGGGCCGCCCTCGTAGGAGAGCATCTGGCCGAGCTGCTGGAAGGCGGCGCCCAGGTCGCCCGGGTTCAGCGACCCGAACATCGCGGCGAACGGATTGTCCGCACCGCCCGCCCCACCGCCGAAGCCGAACGGATTGGCCGGGCCCTGGCCGCCGCCCTTCTGCTTGCCGTTGTCGCCGTCCTCCGGCTCCTCCGGCGGAAGGCCGAATCCGAATGGGGTGTCACTCACGGGTTTCCTCGGCTCGTAGGGCCGCCGGCTGTGTACCGGCGGCGAATGCCTTCAATCACCACCCAGCGTAGACACCTCACCGGTTTCCGGGCTCGGTGCTCCGCCGATCCATGGCCTGCGGCAGGATGGACGTCACCTCGTACGTACGCGTCGAACACGTGCGTACTGATGACAACCGCTGGAGACGCCCGGTGAGTTCCCCAGAGCCAGAAGTTCGCGCAGCGCGAAACGACGCGGCCCGCACCGCACGACGCCCCGTCGTGGCGGTCACCGGTGCCGCGTCCGGAGTGGGTGAGCTGCTGACCCGCCGACTCGCCGAGTCCGACGAGATCAAGCAGGTCGTGGCCCTCGACGAGCGGCGCGGAGAGATCCCCGAGGCGCACTGGCACGTGCTCGACGTCCGCGACCCCGCCATCGCGGAGAAGCTGCGCGGCGCGGACGTGGTGGTGCACCTCGCCGTCGACCTCGACCTGGAGACGGACGCCGCCGCGCGCACCGCCTACAACGTGCGCGGCACCCAGACCGTGCTGACCGCCGCCGCGGCGGCGGGCGTGCGCCGGGTGATCCTGTGCACCTCCGCCATGGTCTACGGGGCGCTGCCCGACAACGATGTTCCGCTCGCCGAGGACGCCGAGCTGCGCGCCACCGCGGAGGCGACCGGCGTCGGCGACCTGCTGGAGATCGAGCACCTGGCCCGCCGGGCGCCCCGCGCGCACCCGGGGCTGAACGTGACCGTGCTGCGCCCGGCCGTGCTGGTCGGCGGTACCGACACCGCCCTGACCCGCTACTTCGAGTCGCCGCGCCTGCTGGTGGTGGCGGGCTCCCGCCCGACCTGGCAGTTCTGCCATGTGGACGACCTGGTCAGCGCCCTGGAGTACGCGGTGCTGGAGAAGGTGGAGGGCGAGCTGGCGGTCGGCTGCGACGGCTGGCTGGAGCAGGAGGAGGTGGAGGAGCTGTCGGGCATCCGGCGGATGGAGCTGCCGTCCGCCGTGGCGCTCGGCGCCGCCTCCCGGCTGCACCGGCTGGGACTGACCCCCTCGCCGGCCGGCGACCTCGCCTACACCATGCACCCCTGGGCGGTGAGCGGCAGCCGGCTGCAGCACGCGGGCTGGCGGCCGCAGTGGACGAACGAGGAGGTCCTGGCCGAGCTGCTGGAGGAGGTCGCGGGCCGGCGCACGGTCGCCGGGCGGCGGCTGGGCCGCAAGGACGCCACCGCGGCGGGCGCCGCCGGAGCCACCGTGGCGCTGCTCGGCACCGCCGCCCTGGTGCGCCGGGCCCGCAAGGCGCGGCGCCGGATCTGACCCCGGGCCGGCGGCGTTCCGCCGGCCGCGGGGGCGGTGCGCCGCCGGTCCCGGCGCCACGGGCCGCCGAGGCCGGTCCGGTCTCCGGCCGCGGCGCGGGTGCCCCGAGCCCCGCCCCGCTCCACCGCGCCGCGGACGCGGCCGGTCCGCCCGCCGGTCCGCCCGCTGATCAGGGCACTCGTCCGGCGGAATCACGATTCCGTATGGCGGTATTCCGTTGGCGGGGCGGGTGGGGCACGATGGGCCCATGGCACGTACCGACGCCCATCCCACCGAGGCAGGCCGGGAGCACCCCGGCGAGCTCGCCGCAGCGGACCCCATCCGCCTGCTCGCCATCCGGGACACCCGGCTCTCCGTCGACGAGGTGTTCCAGGCGGTGGGCGACGACGCGGCGGGCGGCACCGCGCTCTTCGTCGGCACGGTCCGCGACCACGACGGCGGCGCCGGCGTCGCCGAGCTCGGCTACTCCGCGCACCCGACCGCCGAGGCCGAGCTGCGCCGGGTCGCCGAGAAGGTGGCGGCCGACTACCCGGTGCGGGCGCTCGCCGCGGTCCACCGCGTCGGCGACCTGGCGATCGGCGACCTCGCGGTCGTGGTGGCCGTCTCCTGCGCGCACCGGGCGGAGGCGTTCGAAGCGTGCCGCCGGCTGATCGACGACCTCAAGCGCGAGGTCCCCATCTGGAAGCACCAGACCTACACGGACGGCACCCGGGACTGGGTGGGCGCGTGACGGCGGCCCGCCGGGGCGGGCCGGAGGCACCGGCTCCCGCCCGGCGGACAGACCGGGCACCCGCACGGCCGATCCGCGGTTGCGTAACCGGCACCCTGACGTGAGCGTTGATCGGGCAGACGATTAATCTGCTCATCTGTCAGTTGCTCTTGTGCAAAGGGTCGGAGGCCACGGTGGGTGCGCTTCTCTGGTTGCTCATTCCGGTGATCGCCGCGTTGGCCGCTGCGCTGTACGCGGGCTGGGCCACACGCAACCGCAAGACCGGCGACGGCGCCGAGCTGGCGGGCTACGCCCGATTCCGCGAAGCGATGGAACGGTCGCATTCCGGTAGCGGTGCCGCCTAGCGGATTCCGGGATGTACACGGTCGCCAACGGGCCGCCCGTCCGATGCCTCGGACGGGCGGCCCGAACGGTGTACTGGCAGACCCGTCCCGTACTGTCGTTCCATGCCACGCCGCACCGCGACGATGCTCGCCTCTCTGTTGACGCTGATCGCGCTGCTCTGCGCGGGGCTGCTGATCCCGGTGCCCTACGCGGAGATGTCCCCCGGGCCCACGTACAACACGCTCGGTGAGCACCGCGGCGAAGAGGTGCTCCAGATCAAGGGCCGCAAGACCTACGAGGCCGACGGACACCTCAACATGACCACGGTCCGGGTCACCGGCTCCGACTACAAGATGAACCTCTTCGAGGCGGTGCACGGCTGGCTGTCGGACGACGACATCGTCGTCCCGCACGAGACCCTCTACCCGGACGACAAGACCGCCGAAGAGGTCAGCCAGGAGAACGCCGAGGAATTCAGCCTGTCCCAGGAGAGCGCCAAGGTCGCGGCGCTCCGCCACCTGAAGATCCCGGTCGGCTCGCACGTGGTCGTCGGTGCCGTCCGGAAGGACGGCGCGGCGCAGGGCAAGCTGCACGCGGGAGACGTGATCAAGCAGGTGGACGGCAAGCCGGTGGACGACCCGGAGGACGTCCGGAAGCTGGTCACCGAGCACCGGCCGGGCGAGCGCGTCGTCTTCTCGGTCGTCCCGGCCAAGCAGGCCGAGAAGGCCGAGAAGGCCGGCAAGGAGCCCGGGGAGACCGTCCCGGTGACCATCACCACCCGGAAGCAGCCGGGGGAGGACCGGGCCGTGGTGGGGATCGAGACGGCGCTCGACTACTCGTTCCCGTTCCAGATCGACATCAAGCTGGCGGACGTCGGCGGGCCCAGCGCGGGGCTGATGTTCACCCTCGGCCTGATCGACCGGCTGACGCCCGGCAACCTCACCGGCGGCAAGTTCATCGCGGGCACCGGGACCATCGACGAGCAGGGCGAGGTCGGCCCGATCGGCGGCATCGCGATGAAGACCATCGGCGCGCGGGAGAAGGGCGCCGAGTACTTCCTCACCCCCGAGGACAACTGCGCCACCGCCTCCGAGCACGTGCCCGGCGGTCTCACCCTGGTGAAGGTGTCCACCCTGGACGACGCGGTCGACGCCCTGGAGGACATCCGGGCGGGCCGGACCTCGGAACTGCCCTCCTGCGGCAAGAGCTGAGCCGGGCCCCGGCACGCCACCGGCCCGGGGCCGGCCCTGCGCCGCGTCCGGACCGGCCGCGCGCGGCCCGTGCGGCACCCGGGCGGGCGCCGCACGGGCCGCGCGGCCGGCAGGGCCGCCGGGCCCTGCCGCGGGTCAGTCCGCGAAGGTCGCCAGCAGCGCCTCGGCCAGTCCCGGTACCAGGTCGGGGCCGGTCAGCACCTCGGTCGGCGAGTCCTTCTCGCGCAGCCGCAGTGCCGCGTCCCGGGACCCGTCGCGCAGCACCGCGACCGTCATCCGCACCTCCTGCCGGTCCGGGTGGCGGGCCACCCACTTCGCCAGGCCCTTCTCGTCCATGTCCTGCGGGACCGAGGCCTCGGCGGAGGGCGGCAGCATCAGGCGCTCCACGGTCATCGCGCAGCCGATGACCGCGTCCGGCCACGCGATGGTGCCGAGGAACTCGTCGAGCGCGGCGCCCGCGGGCAGCTCGTCCTGCTCGATGGGGGTGTAGGAGGGGGCGGCCGGGCCGGCTGCCTGGTCGAGGCCGAGCTGGGCGGCGAGCCCGGGCTCCTGCTCGCGCAGCCGGGCGGTGTCGACGAGCGCGAAGAGCCGGGCGGGCTGGTCCCAGCCGAGGCCGGAGGCGTATTCGTCGATCTCCAGCACGGCCCGGGTCAGCGGGTCGGCGGCCATCGGATCGGCCGGCCGGGAGGACCGGGCGGGCTCGTTGGGGTCGGGAAGGTTGGGCATGGACAATATCGTGCCCTGATCGGCCCCGAAATCGGGAACTGGGTAAAGCCTGAGTAAGTTGCATCAGTGGGTCCTAGGATCACGGGGCCCGCTCATTCGACAGCGAACTTCGGAGTGCGCACCTTGGCTTTCCAGATGCCGGACCGCGGCGGAGGCCCCACGGGGCCACGGATCAGAGTCGGCAGACCGTCGCGGCGGGTCCGGACCCTGCTCATGACCCTGGGTGTGCTGGCGGCGCTGGCCATGCTCTTCGTCATGTTCGCCGGGTTCTGGACCGATTGGTTGTGGTATCGCTCGGTTCATTACGGTTCGGTCTTCACCACCACCCTGTGGACGAAGGTCGGCCTGTTCGCCGTGTTCGGCGTCCTGATGGCGCTGGCCGTCGGGTTCAACATCTGGCTGGCGCACCGGCTGCGGCCACCGCTCTCCGCGATGTCGCTGGAGCAGCAGAGCCTGGACCGCTACCGGATGAGCATCGCGCCGTACAAGACCTGGATCCTGGTCGCGGTCACCGCGCTGGTCGGGCTGGTCGCGGGCGCCTCGGCCACCGGCCAGTGGCGTACCTGGCTGCTGTGGGTCAACGGGGTGGAGTTCGGCCAGAAGGACCCGCAGTTCCACAAGGACGTCAAGTTCTACGCGTTCGACCTGCCCTGGTACCGGTTCCTGCTGAGCTTCGGCTTCGCGGCCGTGGTGCTCTCGCTGATCGCCGCCGTGCTGGTGCACTACCTCTACGGCGGGCTGCGGATCACCAGCCCCGGGGCCCGCGCCACCTCGGCCGCCACCGGTCACCTGTCGGTGCTGCTGGGCGTCTTCGTGCTGCTCAAGGCGGTCGCGTACTGGCTCGACCGGTACGGTCTGGCGGTCAAGTCCAGCGACTTCAAGGCCACCGGCAACTGGACCGGTCTGCGGTATGTGGACGCCAACGCCTATCTACCGGCCAAAACGATCCTGTTCTGCATCGCGCTGATCTGCGCGGTGCTGTTCTTCGCCACGCTGTGGCGGCGCACCTGGCAGCTGCCGGTGATCGGCTTCGGCCTGATGGTCCTGTCCGCGGTGCTGATCGGCGGCCTGTACCCGGCCATCGTGCAGAAGTTCCAGGTCCAGCCGAACGAGCAGGCCAAGGAAGCGCCGTACATCAAGAAGAACATCGAGGCCACCCGCAAGGCGTACGGCATCGACCAGGCCGACGTGCGGGACTACAAGGGGGAGAGCACCGCCGGCAACAAGCAACTGCGGGCCGACGCGGCCGACGCGGCGAGCCTGCGCCTGCTCGACCCGAACGTGGTCTCGCCGACCTTCCAGCAGCGCCAGCAGGTCCGCGGCTACTACGGCTTCCCCAGCACGCTGGACATCGACCGCTACCCGAGCAAGGACGGCAAGGAGCAGGACACCGTCATCGGTCTGCGGGAGCTGGACATCGAGGGCATCCCCGAGCCCAACTGGATCAACAAGCACTTCAAGTACACCCACGGGTACGGGGCGGTCGCGGCCAAGGGCACCGCGGTGACCGACAACGGCCACCCGGAGTTCACCGAGAAGAACCTGCCCTCGGCCGGTGAGTTCGGGGACTACGAGCAGCGCGTCTACTACGGCGAGCGCACCACCCAGTACTCGATCGTCGGCGGCCCGCAGAAGGAGCTCGACTACTCGGGCGACAACGGCGACGAGAAGACGTACACCTACAAGGGCGACAGCGGGGTGAGCCTGTCCAACCCGCTGACCCGCGCCGCGTACGCGCTGACCTTCGGCGAGCCGCAGATCCTCTACTCCGGGGCGATCGGCGACGGTTCGAAGATCCTCTACAACCGCACGCCCAAGGAACGCGTCGAGGCGGTCGCCCCCTGGCTGACCATCGACGGTGACGCCTATCCGGCGGTGATCAACGGCCGGATCCAGTGGATCGTGGACGCCTACACCACGATCAACGGCTATCCGTACGCCTCGCGGACCACGCTGGGCGACACCACCGCCGACTCCCTCACCGACGGGGAGCGCGAGGTGGTCGCGCAGGAGAACAAGGTCAACTACATCCGCAACTCGGTGAAGGCCACCGTCGACGCCTACGACGGCTCGGTGGACCTGTACGAATGGGACACCGAGGACCCGGTCCTGAAGACCTGGCGGAAGGCGTTCCCCGGCACCGTCAAGCCGAAGAGCGAGATCAGCAACAAGCTGATGGAGCACTTCCGCTACCCGCAGGACCTGTTCAAGGTCCAGCGCGAGCTGCTCACCCGCTACCACGTCACCGACCCGGTGCAGTTCTACAGCGGCAGTGAGGTGTGGGAGGTGCCGGACGACCCGACCAACAAGGGCAACTCGGTGCCGCCGTACTACCTGAGCATGCGGATGCCCGACCAGGACGAGCAGACCTTCTCGCTGACCACCACCTTCACGCCGAACGAACGCAAGACCCTCGGCGCCTTCATGGCGGTGGACGCGGATGCCAAGAGCAAGAGTTACGGCACCATCAGACTGCTCAAACTGCCACCCAACACACCGGTTTCCGGACCACAGCTGGTGCAGAGCCAGTTCAACTCCAATCCGAAGATCGCCGAAAGCATCAGCCTCCTGAAACGCGGCGACTCCACGGTGGAGTACGGGAACCTGCTCACGGTGCCGCTGGACGGCGGGCTGCTGTACGTCGAACCGGTCTACGTGAGAGGCGCCGACACCGACTACCCGCTGCTGAAGAAGGTGCTGGTCTCCGACGGCGGCGACCGGATCGCCTTCGAGGACACGCTGGAACAGGCGCTCGACGTGGCGTTCGGCCAGAAGCCGCCCAGCGACGACACCGAGCAGCCACCGGGTGACGGCGACGGCGACACCGAGGAGCCACCGGCGAGCAGCGACCCGACGGTGCAGGAGGCGCTGAAGGACGCCCAGGACGCCATCGAGGCCGGTGACAAGGCCATGCAGAACGAGGACGGCCCGGACTGGCAGGCGTACGACGAGGCCCAGCAGGACCTCAAGGACGCCCTCGAACGCGCGGTCAAGGCGGAGCAGAAGGCCGCCGAGAAGAAACCGGGGGACGGCAAGTCCGCCGACGAGCCGGAGAAGGGGCGGAGAGAGGACAGCTGACCAGGGGCCACCCCGCGCCGTGATACGGTGAAAACACAACGGCGCGGGGTGGAGCAGCTCGGTAGCTCGCTGGGCTCATAACCCAGAGGTCGCAGGTTCAAATCCTGTCCCCGCTACTCAGCGGCGAGGCCCGGATCCTCAAGGATCCGGGCCTTTGTCGTGTGTCCGGGTGTGTCTTCCGCCGGAATGTGGGATTCACACGTTTGACTTATCTCTCTGTGGGCATGTCGACAAAACGCCGAAGTGACCTTACTGGCTGCGGTATACCAGGTGTACGCACGTTGCGGGTGGTGCGACGATGGAATTCATGGGGGACAGGGCAAGTCTGTTGGAGACAGGGCGGTTTGTGCACTCGCACGACGAGGCCGAGGAGGAGGCGCGGTACCGCCGTGCCGCCGAGGCCGGGGACCCCGCCGCGCTGAGCATCCTCGGCTCCCTGCTGCTGCGCCGTGGTGACCTGGACGGAGCCGAGCCCCAGCTGCGGGCCGCGACCGCCGCCGGAGACCGCGCCGCCGCCAACAACCTGGGCGTTCTGCTGCACCAGCGCGGAGCGACCGAGGAGGCGGCGAACTGGTGGCGGACCGCCGCCGTCGCCGGATCGGCCGCGGCGGCACACGCCCTCGGCCGCCACCACCGCGAGAGCGGAGACGAGACCGCCGCCGAGTACTGGCTGCGCCAGTCGGCCGAATCCGGCCATGCGCTGGGCGCCTACGCCCTCGCCGACCTGCTGGAACACCGCAGCGACATCGGTGCCGAGCGCTGGTTCCGGGCCTCCGCCGAGCGCGGGCACCGGGAGGCCGCGTACCGGCTGGCCCGCATCCTGGACCAGCGCGAGGGCGAGGCCGAGCGCGGCGGGTCCGCCGGCCACCCCACCGGCCCACGGACCGGCACCGGGCGCACCGGTGCCGGCCGGGGCGGCGAGAGCGAGGCGGAGCAGTGGTACCGGCAGGCGGCCGCGCGCGGCCACCGGCGTGCCGCGCTGCACCTCGGCACGCTGCTGGAGGAGCGGGGCGACACCCAGGAGGCGGGCCGCTGGTACCTGATGTCCGCCAAGGACGGCGAGGCGCGCGCCGCCTGCGCCCTCGGCTTCCTGCTGCGGGACGCGGGCGACAGCGAGAGCGCGGCCGTGTGGTGGCACCGGGCCGCCCAGGACGGTGACGGCAACGCCGCCAACGCGCTGGGCGCGCTCCACGCCGACCGCGGGGAGACCCAGACCGCCGAGCGGTGGTACCGGGCAGCGCTGGACGCCGGGGACCACAACGGCGCCTACAACCTCGGGCTGCTCTGCGCCGAGCAGGGCCGCGCCGTCCAGGCCGAGCAGTGGTACCGCCGGGCCGCCTACTCCGGCCACCGGGAGGCCGCCAACGCGCTGGCCGTGCTGCTGCTGCAGCGCGGCGACGCGGCGGGCGCCGAGCCGTGGTTCTCCAAGGCCGCCGAGGCGGGGAGCGTGGACGCCGCCTTCAACCTCGGCATCCTGTACGCGGGCCGGGGCGAGGAGGCCGTCGCCCACCAGTGGTACGAGCGGGCCGCCACCGCCGGGCACGCCGAGGCGGCCCTCCAGGTCGCCACCGCGCTGCTGCGGGACGGTGCCGAGGGCCCGGACGCCGAGCGGCACCTGCGCTGCGCGGCGAAGGGCGGCAGCGTGGAGGCCGCCTTCCGGCTGGGCACGCTGCTCGACCGGGCGTCCGCGGAGGAGGAAGGCGCCGCCGAGGAGGAGCGCCCGGAGTGCGAGGAGTGGTACGAGCGGGCCGCCCGGCAGGGCCACCGGCGCGCCCAGGTGCGACTGGGCATGCTGGCGGCGGCCCGTGGGGACGTGGTGGCGGCCGCCCGCTGGTACCGCACCGCCGCCGAGGCGGGCAGCAGCAACGGGGCGTTCAACCTCGGGCTGCTGCTGGCCCGGGAGGGCAGTGAGCCGGAGGCGGCGCTGTGGTGGACGCGTGCCGCGGAGGCCGGGCACGGGCGGGCGGCGCTGCGGCTCGCGCTGCTCTCGGCCCGGCGGGGGCGGCTGGCGGAGGGCCAGCGGTGGTGCGCCCGGGCGGTCGAGTTCGGTCCGGCGGAGGTCGCCGAGCGGGCGGCCCGGCTCCGCGACGCCCTGCAGCAGGAGCTCTCCGCCTGAGACCCGGCGAGGACGGGTGCCGGGCCTGGGCGGGTGCCGGTGCCGGACGCGGGCGGGTGCCGGGCGTGGGCGGGTGCCGGACGCGGGCGGAGGCGGGCTCCGCAAACGATTTGCGGAGGTATCCGGCCGCGGGTTAGAGTTACTTCACCGACGCGGGGTGGAGCAGCTCGGTAGCTCGCTGGGCTCATAACCCAGAGGTCGCAGGTTCAAATCCTGTCCCCGCTACGAGAACGAAGGGCCCGGATCCTCAAGGATCCGGGCCCTTCGTCATGTCCGGATCCGGGTGCCGGGAGCCGCGTTCGGGTGCCGGGTGGCCTGATCCGTTCGGGTGCCCGGTGGCCATGGCGCGTCCGGGGCCGCCGGGCGGGCGGCGCGGTGCGCGGCGATCAGGTGCTCCGGGGCCGTCGGACGAGCCGGGGGCCGCCGGGGGAGGGGCCGGCTGGGGCCGCCGGGACCCGTGGCGGGGCCCGGCGGGGTCCGCCACGGGCCCGGACTCCGGGCTGCCATGGGGTGCCCGGGCAGGCGCGGCCGCGCGGGTCGTGCCGGATCGGCGGCGGGGCGGGGCCGCGGTCGCCGCCCGGTCCGGCGGACCGGCCGGGCGGCGGGGGTGCGTCAGGCCGCGCAGCCCGGGCAGATGCCGCGGTAGGTGACCTCGACCTCGGAGACGACGAACCCGAAGCGCTCCTCGGCCGGAAGCTCGGCGAGCAGGTCCCCGGCGGGGTGCACGTCCCGGATGGTGCCGCAGCGCGAGCACACCAGGTGCTGGTGGGAGTGGTGGGCGTTGGGGTCGTACCGCTTGGCGCGGCCGTCCGTGCTGACCTCGATCACCTCGCCGAGCGAGACCAGCTCGCCCAGCGTGTTGTACACGGTGGCGCGCGAGATCTCGGGCAGCCGTTCGGCCGCCCGCGCATGCACCTCGTCGGCGGTGTAGTGCACGTGGTCGCCGTCGAGGACCTCGGCGACGACGCGGCGCTGGGCCGTCAGCCTCCAGCCGCGTCCCCTGAGCCGTTCCAGCAGGTCACTCATGCCATTCACCTATCAGTCAGATAAGGACAAGCGTACCAGTGCGCCGTCCATGGCCGGATCGGGTACGGAGTTTCATCGCTTCTTGACTTAGACAATGTCCAATGTAGGATCGAGTACGGCTCACGCCAAGGGACAGGACGACACGCAGGAGGCGCACGTGACCGCAACGGACGAGATCGGCACCCAGGGCCCGCTCACCACGGAGTCCGGGGCCCCGGTCGCGGACAACCAGAACAGCGAGACCGCGGGCGCCGGCGGCCCGGTGCTGGTCCAGGACCAGCACCTGCTGGAGAAGCTGGCGCACTTCAACCGGGAGCGGATCCCGGAGCGGATCGTGCACGCCCGGGGCGCCGGCGCGTACGGCACCTTCACGGTGACCGCGGACCTGACCCGCTACACCCGGGCGGACTTCCTGTCCGAGATCGGCAAGCAGACCGAGGTCTTCCTGCGCTTCTCCACGGTGGCGGGCAACCTGGGCTCGGCCGACGCGGTACGCGACCCGCGCGGCTTCGCGGTGAAGTTCTACACCGAGGAGGGCAACTACGACCTCGTCGGCAACAACACCCCGGTGTTCTTCATCAAGGACGCCATCAAGTTCCCCGACTTCATCCACACCCAGAAGCGCGACCCGTACACCGGCTCGCAGGAGGCGGACAACGTCTGGGACTTCTGGGGCCTGTCGCCGGAGTCCACGCACCAGGTGACCTGGCTCTTCGGTGACCGCGGCATCCCCGCGTCCTACCGTCACATGGACGGCTTCGGCTCGCACACCTTCCAGTGGAGCAACGAGGCCGGCGAGGTCTTCTGGGTGAAGTACCACTTCAAGACCGACCAGGGGATCGAGAACCTTACCGCCGAGGAGGCCGAGGCGCTGGCGGGCAAGGACCCCGACAGCCACCAGCGCGACCTGCGCGAGGCCATCGAGCGCGGCGAGTTCCCCAGCTGGACCGTGTACGTCCAGGTGATGCCGGCCGCCGAGGCGGCGAACTACCGCTTCAACCCGTTCGACCTCACCAAGGTGTGGCCGCACGCCGACTACCCGCGGATCGAGATCGGCAAGCTGGAGCTCAACCGCAACCCGCGCAACATCTTCGCCGAGGTGGAGCAGTCGGTGTTCTCGCCGGCGCACTTCGTGCCGGGCATCGGCCCGTCCCCGGACAAGATGCTGCAGGGCCGGCTGTTCGCGTACGGCGACGCCCACCGCTACCGCGTCGGCATCAACGCCGACCACCTGCCGGTGAACCGGCCGCACGCCACCGAGGCCCGCACCCACGGCCGGGACGGCTTCCTGTACGACGGTCGCCACGGCGGCGCCAAGAACTACGAGCCCAACAGCTTCGGCGGTCCGGCGCAGACCGGCCGGCCGCTGTGGGAGCCGGTCCCGGTCACCGGCGCCACCGGTGACCAGGCCGCCCCCTCGCACGCCGAGGACGACGACTTCGTCCAGGCCGGCAACCTCTACCGGCTGATGTCGGAGGAGGAGAAGGAGCGCCTTGTCGCCAACCTGGCCGGCTTCATCGCGAAGGTCTCCCGCGACGACATCGCGCAGCGGGCGATCGACAACTTCCGCAAGGCGGACGCCGACTACGGCAAGCGGCTGGAGACCGCGGTCCAGGCCCTGCGCGGCTGAGCCCGTCCCCGTCGGTGGGTCCCGGTCGACAGGAGTCCGGGGCGCGCCGGCGGGGGCCGCTCACCCGCCGCTTGCCGTAACACCGGAGAGGCCGGACGCCAATGGGCTCCGGCCTCTTCGCGTGCCCGCCCGCCGGCCCGGTCGTCCCCGTGCCCCGGGCCGTTCTCCGGCACAGGGGTGAGGGCGTGTGCCGGCGCATCCGAAGGATCAGCCCGCGCCCGCGCCGACCGGCTGCTGCGCGGTTCGGGGGAGGGGCAGCCAGCAGCGGATGAGGTCCCGGACGGACACCACCCCCACCGGCTCCCGCTCGTCGATGACGACCAGATGGCGGAAGCCGCCGCGGGACATCGCCGCGGCCGCCTTGTCCAGCGTCCATCCCGGGGCCGCGAAGACCACGTCGGTGGTGGTGTGGGCGTGCGCGGTCTCCTGGTCGGGGTCCTGGCCCGCGCCCACGGAGTTGAGGATGTCGCGTTCGGTGAGGATGCCGAGCACGCTGGTGTCGGGGTCGAAGACGATGGCGGCGCCGACCCGGCGGGCGGCCATCAACCGGGCCGCCTGGCGGAGTGTGTGGGCCGGGCCGATGGTGAGGATCACCGAGCTCATGGCGTCGCTGACAAGCATGGACATGGAGTGGAGCCACCTCCTCGTGAGCCTTCACCGGGTGCCCGGTCGGTGGGGCCGACGCGCTGGGGAGACACCCCGTGAAAGGATTCACAACTTCACAAGCGTGGGTTTTCTCATGTTCACATGCGTATGACGGGTCGACAAGGGGGTGCGCGGGCCCACGATGCCCGCACCACCGGAAATCGAGTACGGGCCACCGGGCCGCACCCGCCCGGCGCGGACCGCGGTTGCCGGCCGGACCCGGACGGGTGCCGGCCGGCAACCGCCGGGCTCAGCGCAGGTGTTCGAGCAACTCGTCGTGGAGCAGCCCGTTGGACGCGGCGGCGTCCCCGCTGTGCGGGCCGGGCACCCCGTCCAGCCCGGTGAACCGGCCGCCGGCCTCCTGGACGACGACCGCGCAGGCCGCCATGTCCCACAGCGACAGCTCCGGTTCGGCGCAGATGTCCACCGACCCCTCGGCGACCATCATGTACGACCAGAAGTCGCCGTAGCCGCGGGTGCGCCAGCAGGCCCGCGTCAGGTCGAGGAAACCGCCCAGCTTCCCCCGCTCCTCCCAGCCGCTCAGCGAGGAGTACGCGAACGAGGCGTCGCGCAGCGAGCCCACCCGGGACACCTGGAGCCGGCTCGCCGAGGACAGGCTGCGGCCGGTGTACGCGCCGAGGCCCTCCGCCGCCCACCACCGGCGTCCCAGCGCCGGGGCCGACACCACGCCGACGACCGGCCGGTCACCGCCCTCACCACGCTCCATCAGGGCGATCAGCGTGGCCCACACCGGCACCCCGCGCACGTAGTTCTTGGTCCCGTCGATCGGGTCGACGACCCAGCGGCGGGGGCCGGTGCCCTCGCTGCCGAACTCCTCCCCGAGCACCGCGTCGCGGGGCCGGGCCCGCTGCAGCGAGGCGCGGATGAGCTCCTCGGCGGCCTTGTCGGCCTCGCTCACCGGCGTCATGTCGGGTTTGGTCTCCACCTTGAGGTCGAGCGCCTTGAACCGCTCCATGGTGGTCGCGTCGGCGGAGTCGGCCAGCACATGGGCGAGGCGCAGGTCATCGTGGTAGTCGGGCATGGGCGAACAGTATCGACAGGTATACCCCGGAGCCACCCGACCACCGCCGGTGCCGGTGTGCCGGTCGCCCGCGGGGACTATTGACACCCGCTGCCGGTCCCTCAATTCTGGGCGAAGCCAGACCGCGGGGGCGACGGCCCGGAGGCGATGATGCCCGCAGCTCGGGAAGCCCTGCTGGACGCGGCCCGCACGGAGCTCACCCGCCGGCCGTGGCCGGTGGTCCGCATGGTCGAGGTCGCCGCCGCCGCGGGGGTCTCCCGGCAGACCCTCTACAACGAGTTCGGCGACAAGGACGGGCTCGCCCACGCCCTCGTCCGGCGGGCCGCGGACCGCTATCTCGACGGCGTCGAACATGTCCTGACCTCGGGTCGGGACGGTGCCGACCCCCGCGAGCGGCTGACCGCCGCCGCGCAGTGGACGGTGGCGGTCGCGGCCGCCGACCCGCTGGTCCACGCCGCGCTCACCGGCTGCTGGAGCGACCGGCTCCCGGTGCCCCGGGCGCCGCGGCGGATCGGGCGGGTACCGCGCCGGCGCCGGGCCGGTGCCGAGCCGCTGCCGTCCCCCGGGGAACTGCTCGGTCAGGCCCGGGACCGGGCGGTGAGCGCGCTGGCGAACGACTGGCCGGAGGGTGACGCGGCGGACCTGGGCCGCGCGTGCGAGGCGGTGACCCGGCTGGCGCTGTCCTGCGTGGTGGCGCCGGCCGGTCCGGACCGGGTCGCGGATCTGGTGCGGGAGGCGCTGCCGTCCCCCGCACCACGGGGGCGCGGGAGGGCGCGCGCCCTCACTGGGCGGAGCCGGAGAGCTGGAGACCGATGACGCCGACGATGACGAGCGAGATCGAGACGATCTTGAGGGCGGAGACCACGTCGCCCAGGAACACCATGCCGTAGAGGGCGGTGCCGGCCGCGCCGATGCCGGTCCACACCGCGTACGCCGGGCCCACGTCGAGCTTCTTCAGCGACAGGGTCAGCAGCCCGAAGCTGCCGAGCGCGAAGGCGCAGAACGCGATCGTCGGCCAGAGCCTGCTGAAGCCGTGCGAGAGTTTGAGGCAGACGGCGAAGCCGGTCTCCAGCAGTCCGGCGACCACGACGAGCAGCCAGGCCATCGCCATCCGGTCGCCTCCCGTGCCGCTCGGTGATGTGCGCCGGCTGACCGCCTGAGCCGGTGCGCTTATGCCTTTACCGCACCTGACCGGTCGCAAACGTGGCCGATCGGCCGAACGCGGACGTGGACGGTCCGCGGGGCGGCGCACCGGGCACCGCCGCCGCACCGGGCCGCGCGCGAACGGCCCCGGCGGGAGACACCCGGGCGCCGGGCCCGGTTCCGGGGCCCAGCGCGCCGGCTCAGTCGCCCTCGCGCCGCTCGCGGGTGGCCAGCAGCCGGCGCAGCGAGTACAGCCGGGCCGGTTCGGCGTGCCCGTCCGCCACCCACCGGTCCAGCGCGCAGTCCTGCTCGTCGTGGCTGCAGGCCCGCGGGCACTCCACGGTCCCCGGCTCCAGGTCGGGGAAGGCGTGGATGACCCGCGAGGGGTCGATGTGGTTGAGCCCGAAGGACCGCACGCCGGGGGTGTCGATCACCCATCCGGTGTGGTCCGGCAGCGGCAGCGCCAGCGCCGAGGTGGTGGTGTGCCGACCGCGTCCGGTCACCGCGTTGACGTGCCCGGTGGCCCGCTTCCGGTCCGGGACCAGCGCGTTGACCAGGGTGGTCTTGCCCACCCCGGAGTGCCCGACGAACGCGGTGACCCGGTCCGACAGCCGCTCCCGTACCCGGTCCGCGGTCTCGCCGTCGGCCAGTTCGGTGCGGCTGGTCACCACGTACGGCACGCCGAGCGGCCGGTAGGTCTCCAGGACCGGGCCGGCCGGGGCGAGATCGGACTTGGTGAGGACCAGCAGCGGTTCGAGGCCCGCGTCATAGGCGGCGACCAGACACCGGTCGATCAGCCGGGGCCGCGGCTCGGGGTCGGCGAGCGCGGTCACGATGGCCAGCTGGTCGGCGTTGGCCACCACCACCCGCTCGAACGGGTCGTCGTCGTCGGCGGTGCGGCGCAGCACCGAGGAGCGCTCCTCCACCCGCACGATGCGCGCGAGGGTGTCCTTGTCGCCGGAGAGATCGCCGACCACCGCGACCCGGTCGCCGACCACGACGGCCTTGCGGCCCAGCTCACGGGCCTTCATGGCGGTGACCGTGCGGTCCTCCACCAGCACGGTCAGCCGCCCGCGGTCGACGGTCAGGACGAAACCGGAGGCCGCGTCCTCGTGCTTGGGCCGGATGCTGGTGCGCGGGCGGCTGCCGCGGCGGCCGGGACGGACCCGTACGTCGTCCTCGTCGGTGTGCTTGCCGTAGCGGCGCATGATGACGACCGGCTCTCAGCTTCTCGACGCCGTGGCCGTGGCGGCCGGGGTCTCCCCGGCGCCGAGCATCGACGTCCACAGACCGGGGAAGTCCGGCAGGGTCTTGCCGGTGGTGGCCACGTTCTCCACCCGGATCCCGTCCACCACCAGGCCCAGGACCGCGGCGGCGGTCGCCAGCCGGTGGTCCTCGTAGGTGTGGAAGACCCCGCCGTGCAGGGCCCGCGGCCGGATGCGCAGCCCGTCCTCGGTCTCGGTCACGTCCCCGCCGAGCTCGTTGATCTCCTTGGCGAGGGCGGCCAGCCGGTCGGTCTCGTGCAGTCGCAGATGGGCGATGCCGCGCAGGACGGACTCGGAGTCGGCGAGGGCGGCCACGGCCGCGATCACCGGGGTCAGCTCGCCGACCTCGTGCAGATCGGCGTCGATGCCGGTGATCCGGCCGGTGCCGGTGAAGACCAGCCCGGAGTCGGTCAGCTCGCAGGAGCCACCCATGTCGGTGAAGATCCGGCGCAGTTCGTCACCCGGCTGGGTGGTGCGCTCGGGCCAGTCCGGGATGGTCACCCGGCCGCCGGTGACCAGCGCGGCGGCCAGGAACGGCGCGGCGTTCGACAGGTCGGGCTCCACGACCAGGTCCCGGCCGAGCAGGGCGCTCGGCGCGACCCGCCAGACGTCGGGCTCGCCACCGGACTCGGGGGTGTCCACCGCGGCGCCGGCCGCCCGCAGCATGTCCACGGTCATCCGGATGTGCGGCAGCGAGGGCAGCGTGGAGCCCACGTGGCGCACCTCCACGCCCTGGTTGAACCGCGGGGCGGACAGCAGCAGCGCGCTCACGAACTGCGAGGACGAGGAGGCGTCGATCCGCACCGGGCCGCCCGCCACCGCGCCGCTGCCGTGCACGGTCATCGGCAGGCAGCCGCGGCCCTCGTCGTCGATCCGGACGCCCAGGGCGCGCAGCGCGTCGATCACCCCGTGCAGCGGGCGCTCGTGCGAGCGCGGGTCGCCGTCGAAGCGGACCGGTCCGTCGGCGAGCGCCGCGACCGGGGGCAGGAACCGCATCACGGTGCCGGCGTTGCCGACGTCGACGGTGGCCGGGCCGTGCGGTCCGGCCGGGATGACCCGCCAGGCCTCGCCGGGGCCGTCCGCGCCGGAGCCGGAGGACACCGTCTCCTCGATGCCCACGCCCAGCGCGCGGAGGGCGTCGGCCATCAGCAGGGTGTCGCGGGACCGCAGCGGCCGGCGCACCCAGCCGGGCTCGGAGGCGAGGGAGGCCAGGACCAGTGCCCGGTTGGTGACCGACTTCGAGCCGGGCACGGTGACGGTCGCGTCGACCGCTCCCTGGGCGAGCGGAGCGGGCCAGAGGGCGTTGTCAGCGCCCGGGGAAGACTCAGTGCCGGTCATGGCCTTCACTTTAGTGGTTCGCCGAGCGAGTGAATCCTGATCAAAAGCGGCGAAACTCAGTCGAAACACAGCACTGCTAAGGAGCCGGCCGCGGTCAGACCCCGAGCAGCCAGCTCCCGCCGCCGATGAGCGAGGTGAGCGTGACGACGTGGAAGAACAGCAGCCAGACGGTGGCCGGGACCCCGGTGAGCCGGGCCAGCTGGTCCGGGTCGGAGTCGCCGGCGTGCCGGTGGCGGCGCTTGCGCTGGAGCTCGAAGGGGGGACGCACGCCACCCAGGAGAAGGAACCAGACCACGCCGTAGGCGAAGGCCGCCTGCACCTCGGCGTCGGTGAGCCAGGAGACGAGCAGGAACGCCGCCCCGGTGATCACCACGGTCAGCACGCCGTACGCGTTGCGGATCATCACCAGCATCGCCAGCAGCAGCCCGGTGGCCCCCCACAGCAGCGCCGTGATGTGGTCCGCGGCCAGCAGCCACGCACCGCCCAGCCCCAGCAGGGACGGGGCGGTGTAGCCCGCGGCCGCGGTCAGGATCATGCCCGGACCGGTCGGCCTGCCGCGCGAAACGGTCAGTCCCGAGGTGTCGGAGTGCAGCCGTATGCCGTCCAGCCGCCGCCCGCTGAGCAGCGCCACCAGACCGTGGCCCCCCTCGTGCGCGATGGTGATCGCGTTCCGGGCCACCAGCCAGGCGGTCCGGTAGACGACCAGGGAGAGCGCCAGCAGGCCGGTGGCGGCGATCAGCCACTGCGACGGTTCCGGCTGGGTGCCGACCACCCGGTCCCACAGCTCGGCGGCGTTCGTTGTGTGCATCTGCGGACGGCTCCTCGGTTCCGGGTCCCGGTCTTCGGCGACCCCGCGTCACGGGGTCCGGGCGTCGTGGCAGTGTGGCACCTATGTGCGGTCGATACGCAGCGAGCCGGCGGCCCGAGGAACTCGTCGGGCTCTTCGGTGTGCGGAAGTGGGAGCCGGAGGAGGCCCTGGCGCCGGACTGGAACGTGGCTCCGACGAAGCGGGTGCACGCGGTCCTCGAACGCCCCCTCAAGGGCGCCGCGGCCCGGGCCTCCGGACCCGGCGGCCCGGCGGGCGACCCCGCCGGCCCGGTCCGTCAGCTGCGCCCGCTGACCTGGGGGCTGGTGCCGTCGTGGGCCACGTCACCGGACGTCGGGGTGAAGATGATCAACGCGCGGGCCGAGACGGTGCACGAGAAGGCCTCCTACCGCGGGCCCTTCGCACAGCGCCGCTGCCTGCTGCCCGCCGACGGCTACTACGAGTGGGTCACCGGCGCGGGCGAGCGGCAGCTGGAGGAGCAGGGCAAGCGGAAGCGGGCCCGCAAGCAGCCGTACTTCGTCACCCCCGCCGACGGCTCGGTGATGGCGCTGGCCGGGCTCTACGAGTTCTGGCGGGACCGGACCCTGCCGGGCGACCACCCGCGCGCCTGGTGGGTGACGTGCACCGTGATAACCACCGAGGCCGAGCGGGAGCCGCTGGCCGGGGCCGGGGACGGACCGGGCCCGCGGTCGCTGGCCGACATCCACCCGCGGATGCCGCTGGTCCTCACCCCCGACCGCTGGGCGGCGTGGCTGGATCCGTCCCGTACCGACCCGGCCGACCTGCGGGAGTTGCTGACCCCGCCGCCGCCGGACCTGCTGCGCGCCTTCCCGGTCGGCACCGCGGTCAGCGACGTGCGGAACAACGGGCCGGAGCTGCCGGCCGAACTGGACGAGCCCGAGGTGGGCACCCTCTTCTGACGGCGCGCGCCGGGCTGCCGGGGGCGGACCCGGCGGCGGCCGGCGCCCCGACGACGACGCAGCGAACCGAGCGAGGCACTGTCATGAGCGAGAACGCGACCGAGACCGTCCCCACCCCCTCGGGCGACGCCCGGATCACCTGGCACCGGGCCCCCGCCGCCCGGGCCGTACTGGCGCTGGGCCACGGCGCCGGCGGCGGCATCGATACACGCGACCTGCGCGCACTCGCCGCCGGGCTGCCGCCGCGCGGCATCACCGTCGCCCTGGTCGAGCAGCCCTGGCGGGTCGCGGGCAAGAAGGTCGCCCCCGCGCCCCGGACCCTGGACGCCGCCTGGACCGCCCTGTGGCCCGCGCTGGCGGCGCCCGGTCTGCCGGTGGTGGCGGGCGGCCGGAGCGCCGGCGCCCGGGTCGCCTGCCGGACGGCCGCCGGGCTGGGCGCGCCCGCCGTGCTGGCGCTGGCCTTCCCGCTGCACCCACCGGGCAAGCCGGAGAAGTCCCGGGCCGCGGAACTGGCCGGGGCCGGGGTGCCGGTGCTGGTCGTCCAGGGCGGCCGGGACCCGTTCGGCCGGCCCGGGGAGTTCCCGGCCGGTACCGAGCTGGTGGCGGTGGACCACGCCGACCACGGCTTCGCGGTGCCCCGGAGCGCCGGCCTCACCGAGCAGCAGGTGTCGGCCGGGCTGGTGCCGGCGGTCGCCGCCTGGCTGGAGCGGGTCGTCCCTTGATCGGATCCGTTCCCGGCTCCGGGAATGCGCGGCCCGCCCCGGGTGTTGTGCAGGCATCGGAACGAAGATGCAGCAGTACGCAGAGGCCACCACACGAGGAGTGAGGAGTCCCCGCATGGGTTCGCTTGCCTGCCCGGCCCGCCCGCAGTCCGCCGGCTTCGACTGGGCGCAGCTGCAGGTGGCGCCTGCCGCCCGGATAGAAGGGGCGAGCGGACCGGATGGTCGTCTATTCTCCGATTCAAGTGGTTCCGGATCCGGAACCACCACGGTCTTGGAGGAGGTGGGTCAGGTCGCTGGCACCGACGCGGGGGCCGACAGCACGGGTGTGGGGCGCCTGGACGAGCACGCGCAGGAGACGTCCACCGAGCGCAACGCGCGCTTCGAGCGGGACGCCCTGACCTTCCTCGACCAGATGTACTCCGCCGCGCTGCGCATGACGCGTAACCCGGCGGACGCCGAGGACCTGGTGCAGGAGACGTACGCCAAGGCGTACGCGTCCTTCCACCAGTTCCGCGAGGGCACCAACCTCAAGGCCTGGCTGTACCGCATCCTGACCAACACCTTCATCAACTCGTACCGCAAGAAGCAGCGCGAGCCCCAGCGCAGTGCCGCCGAGGAGATCGAGGACTGGCAGCTGGCGCGAGCCGAGTCGCACATGTCGACCGGTCTGCGGTCCGCCGAGTCGCAGGCGCTCGACCACCTGCCGGACTCCGACGTCAAGGAAGCACTTCAGGCCATCCCCGAGGAATTCCGTATCGCGGTCTATCTCGCGGACGTCGAGGGGTTTGCGTACAAGGAGATCGCGGACATCATGGGGACACCCATCGGTACCGTGATGTCCCGTCTGCACCGTGGGCGCCGCCAGCTCCGCGGTCTGCTGGAGGACTACGCCCGTGGGCGCGGGCTCGTCCCGGCGGGCGCGGGCGCCGCGGCCGACGAGTCGCACGATCGGAAAGGCTCGGACTCATGAGCTGCGGAGAGCCGCACGAGACGGACTGCTCCGAGGTTCTCGACCACCTCTACGAGTTCCTCGACCAGGAGATGCCCGAGGGTGACTGCGCCAAGTTCGAGGTGCACATCGACGAGTGTTCTCCCTGCCTGGAGAAGTACGGCCTGGAGCAGGCCGTGAAGAAGCTCGTCAAGCGCTGCTGCGGGCACGACGACGTGCCCAGCGACCTCCGGTCCAAGGTGATGGGCCGGATCGAGCTGATCCGCTCCGGCGAGGCGGCGCCCGAGGTGGACCTCGGCGCCCCCCTCCACGGCGGGACCGCGGTGCGCGGTGAGACGGCGCGCGCGGAGGCCGATCTGCCGGCCGCCGCTCAGGATTGAGCCTCGACTCACCCGAAAGTGTGCATTGCGCGGGCTCATCCGGCCTAAACCCCCGATGCGCCCGCCTTGTCCCGCCCACCGCAATATCCTCCCCAACCTGACGGTGTGAACGAGCAGGCGGGAGGAGAGGGCCATGCGGTCACTGCCTCCCGGGGCGCGCGTCTACATCCTGGGCACCTCACTGGCCGCGGCGGTCTGTGTCACTCCCGCGCTGGCCCCCGGCGCGGACACCGCTTGGTCCACCGTCGTGCCGCTCGCCGCGCTGTGCGCCCTGGTGTGCGCCGGACCGGCGGCCGACTGCGCCGGACCGGTGCTGCTGACCGGAGCCATGCTGCTGCCCCCGCCCGCCGCCGCGCTGATCGCGCTGCCCGGTGGCCTGGCCGCACCGGCCGAGCGTCCGCCGACCGGGGCACGCCGCTGCTGGCGCGCCGCCCAGCTCGCGCTCGCCACCGCGGCGGCCTCCGCCGTGTTCGGCGCCGCCGGCGGACGGACCGCTCTCGCCTGCGCGGACCTGCCGTTCGCGGCGCTGCCCGCCGCTGCCGCCGCGCTCGCCTTCGGCGGTACCAGGACGGCGCTGGAAGGCGGCGTGCTGGTCACCGCGGAGCGGTACCCGCCGCGCGCCGCGGGCGGCGCGGCCCGCTGCCTGGCCCCGTGCCTGCTGTACGCCCCGGCCGCGCTGACCATGGCACTGCTGTGGCGCAGCCCGTACGGCCCGGCGGCGGCGGTGCCGGTGCTGGTGCCGATGGCCGTCTCGGCCTCGGTGCTGGCGCTCTGCCACCGCGAGCGGGCCGGTCGCCGGGCGGCCGTGCGGGCCCTGGTCCAGGCGATCGAACTCAAGGACCGCTACACCCGGGGCCACAGCGAGCGCGTCGGCCGGGCCTCGATGATGATCGCCCGGCAACTGGGCATGAGCGGCGACCGGCAGGAGGTGCTGCGGATCGCCGGCACCCTGCACGACGTCGGCAAGATCGGTGTGCCCACCGGGCTGCTGCGGAAGGACGGGCCGCTCACCCCGGACGAGCGCCGGGTGATCCAGCTCCACCCCGAGTACGGGCACGAGACGGTGCGCGGCATCGGCTTCCTGGACGAGGCCAGGGCGGCGATCCTCCACCACCACGAGCGGCTGGACGGCAGCGGCTATCCCTACGGGCTCACGGGGCGGGAGATCCCGGAGTGCGCCCGGGTGGTGGCGGTGGCGGACGCGTTCGACGCGATGACGTCCGACCGCAGCTACCGCCGGGCCAAACCGGTGCCCCGGGCGGTAGAGGAACTGCGGCGGTGCGCGGGCACCCAGTTCGACCCGGAGATGGTGCGGGCCCTGGCCGCCGCACTGGACCGGGAGGGCTGGCCCACCGCCGTGCCGCCCGCGGACCCGCCGCGGCGCGGCGGTGCCGAGAACGCCACGCACGGTAGCGGAAACGTCCCGCCAACTCCGGGCGCCCCCGGACCGCCGGCGGCTCCGGCGCCTGCCGGGCCGCCGGGGCCCGCCCCCACCCGTGAGCCGTCCGCGTCCGCGCCGGCCGGTTCGGCCGCGCCACCTGCCGCCGCCCGCCCGGTCGGCGTGCCCGGAATGGCCAGGACCTGTGTGCTGCCCGGCTCGGTGGGCGCGGCGGCCGGGTTCGCGGCAGGGTTCCTCCCGGTCCCCGCCCGCGCCCTCCGGGTACTGCCCCGCCGGCCCCGGCGCGCGAGCCCCGGAGGAACCCGGTGAGCAGCGGCCGGACCGGGGCGGACGCCGTCGGCACGCCGGCCGGGGCAGGTCCGCGGGCCCCCGGCCCCCGCACCGGCCTCGACGGACCGCACCGCGCCCGCCGCCACCCGCGCGCCGCACGCCCCGCGTACCCCGGCGCGCTCACGCTGGGCGTCGTCTACGGCGCCGCCGGCGCGCTCACCCTGCTCGCCCTCGGCTGGACCCGCTGGCAGGGACTGCACCGGCCCGGCGCGGCGCTCGCCTTCGGAGCGCTGATCGCGGTCGGGGAGGCGGTACGTCAGGAGGTCCCCCGGGCGAGGAAGGGCGGCGCCGGACCGGGCCCCGCGCCGGCTCCCGGACCGGCCGGCCGGGATCCCGCACCGCTGGCCGCCGCCGGGGCGCTCGCCTATGTGCTGCTGGAGCGGCTGCACGGGACGACGCTCACCGCCGGGGGTCCGCAGGCCGTGGCGGTGGTGGCCGCGGCCGGGCTGGCCGGCGGTGTGCCCCGGCTGCTGCTCGCCCGGACCGCGGGACCGGGCCGCCCGGCGGCCGCTGACCATCTCGCCCGTCGGGTGCTGACCGTCGCCTTCGCCGTCAGCTGCGCCCAACCCCTTTACTTCCCAGGGGGTTTGGTAGGTGCCGGGGAGCACGGCGCGTACCACGTCGGGAGTTTGTTCGCCCTGCTGGCGGTCACCGCGTTGTTCGACACGGTGCTCGCCGCCGCGCTGGCCCGCGCCCGCACCGGCCGGCCGTTCGCCCCGCTGCTGCGCGAAGAGGTGCGCGCGCTGCCCTGCGCCGGTGCGGTGGTCTGTGCGACCGCCCTGGCCACCGCCCTCGCGGTCACGGTGGCCGGCCTGTGGGCGCTGCCGCCGGTCTGTGTGCCGCCGCTGCTGGCCCAGTACTCCTGCCACCGCCACACCGCGGTCCGCGCCGCCTACCGCCAGACCGTCGCCGCGCTGGCCCGGGCCACCGAGATCGCCGGGTACACGCCGGCCGGCCACGCCCGCCGGGTCGCCGCGCTGAGCGGCGCGGTGGGCCGGGAACTGGGACTCACCGCCCGCGAGCTGACCGCGCTGGAGGACGCCGCCCTGATGCACGACATCGGGCAGTTGTCGCTGCTCGACCCGGTGCCGGGCGGGGCCACCGAGCGGCTGCCGGACGTCGAGCGGTACCGCATCGCGCGGCTCGGCGGGACGGTGGCGCGGCAGACCGGGGCCCCCGCCCTGGTGGCGGTGATCGTGGAGCGGCAGGCCCGGCCGTACCGTGAGGCCCCGCTGGCCGCCCGGATCGTACGGGTGGCCAACGCCTACGCGGAACTGGCGGCGGCCCCGATCGGCCCGGGCTCGGGTCCCGGCTCGGGCCCCGGCTCGGGGTCGGGCTCGGGTCCCGGCTCGGGGTCGGGCTCGGGTCCCGGCTCGGGGTCGGGCTCGGGTCCCGGCTCGGGGTCAGGCTCCGGCCCCGGTCCCGGTCCCGACCTCCGCTCCGACTCCAGCCCAGGCCCGGGCTCCGGCCCGGGCTCCCGCCCCGGTCCCGACCTCGGCTCCGGGGCGGGGCCCGCCGGGATGCTGCGCGCTCTGGAACGCCTCCGGCTGGCCACGGCCCGCGAGCTCGATCCGGCCGTGGTGGCCGCCCTGAGCAGGGTGCTCACCGGCCCCGCCGGCGGCCGCTGACCGCGCCGGTCGCGCGCCGCCGGGCCGCCCCGGCCCCCGCCGCCCGGCCCGCGCCCCGGCCGGACCGGGCGACCGCCGGAGCCCTGGCGCCCCGGGCCCGGCCACCGGGTACCGGGGGCCGGTACCGACGGAACCCATGGGTAAGGAGCGGGCGCCCGAAGCGGCATGGTTGGATGCGAAGTGAGGGGTGTCGGGCTGCTCACCAGCGGCAAGAAGTGTGGTGGGCGCCGTTCCCCGGGCGAATCCGGGAGGCCGGGCTGAGATGTCGGCGAATGTGTGGCAGGTTGTCGTCGGGGGAGGGCGTCGCCGTCCGCTCAGACATCGGGTGCGGGACAACGGAGAAACCGGCAGGCGGGAATCGTGAAGATCTTCGGCAAGGTACGGCACCGGCCCTCCGCCTCGTGGCGGCAGGCGACCGACCGTGCGTTCACGCTCATCGGCGACGGCCGGTACGAGGACGCGGGCGCGCTTCTGACCCGCGCCGCCGACATGGAGCCCTGGCTGTCGGAATCGTGGTTCAACCTCGCGTTGCTGCACAAGTTCCGGCACGACTGGGAGCAGGCGCGCGCCGCCGGGCTGCGCGCGGTGGCGCTGCTGGACCGGGCGACCGGCGCCCCCGACTGGTGGAACGTCGGGATCGCCGCGACCGCCCTGCAGGACTGGCCGCTGGCCCGCCGCGCCTGGCAGGCGTACGGGCTCAAGGTGCCCGGCGACCGGCAGCCGGGCGGAGGGTCCGGCGAGCCGCTGGGCATGGAACTGGGCAGCGCCGCGGTGCGGCTGTCGCCGGAGGGCGAGGCCGAGGTGGTGTGGGGCCGCAGGCTGGATCCGGCGCGGATCGAGGTGCTGAGCATCCCGCTGCCGTCGTCCGGGCGGCGCTGGGGCGAGGTGGTGCTGCACGACGGCGTGCCGCACGGTGAGCGCACCATTTCCTCCGGCGACGGCCCCACCCGGGCGTACCCGGTCTTCGACGAGATCGAGCTGTGGGCGCCGTCCCCGGTGCCGACCTGGGTGGTGCTGCTGGAGGCGGCCACCGAGGCGGACCGCGACGCGCTGGAGAAGCTGGCGGCGGACGCCGGTTTCGCCGCCGAGGACTGGTCGTCGTCGGTGCGGCTGCTCTGCCGTTCCTGCTCGGAGAGCCGGATGCCGAGCGACGAGGGGGACGGGGAGCACCTGGATCCGCACGATCACAGTGAGCCGGGCCACCCCGGCCCGCTGGGGCACCGGACCGCCGGGTCGGGTTCGCTGTGGGTGCCCGAGCGGGAGTGCGGGATCGCGGCGCCGGCCGGTCTGGTGCGCGGGCTGCTGGACGGCTGGGTGGCCGACAGTCCGGACACCCGGGAGTGGCGGGACCTGGAAGAGGTCTGCTGAGGCACGCGGCGGATCGCGCCGTCCCGGGCCGGGGGTCCGCCGGGGCAGGCCCCCGGGGCGGGCGCCGTACCCTGTAGGGCGACGACCGACGGTTTCAGGAAGGCGTGCGGCGGACCATGGCGCAGCAGGACACGGATCAGCAGGTGAACGACGAGTTCATCGACGACACGGTGGACACGGAGGAGCGTGAGCGGGCGTACCGGGAGCGCGGCACCGCCCGGCCCATCACCGTCGTCGGCAACCCGGTGCTCCACCAGGAGTGCCGGGACGTCACCGACTTCGACGACTCGCTCGCGTCGCTGATCGACGACATGTTCGCCAGCCAGCGGGCGGCCGAGGGCGTGGGGCTGGCCGCCAATCAGATCGGCGTGGACCTGAAGGTCTTCGTCTACGACTGCATGGACGACGAGGGTGTCCGGCACGTCGGTGTGGTCTGCAACCCGGTGCTGGAGGAGGTGCCGGCCGACCGGCGTCTGCTGGACGACTCCAACGAGGGCTGCCTGTCGGTGCCCGGCGCCTACGCCCCGCTGGCCCGCCCGGACTACGCGGTGGTGCGCGGCCAGGACGCGGCCGGCAAGCCGATCGTGGTCCGGGGCACCGGCTACTTCGCGCGCTGCCTGCAGCACGAGACGGACCACCTGTACGGGCGGCTGTACATCGACCGGCTCTCCAAGCGGGACCGGAAGGACGTGCTGCGGCAGATGGCCGAGGGCACGCCGCGCTACGAGACGGTGCCGAACGACTGAGCCGGCGTTCACCGGCGGCGGACGGGGCGTTCATGCCCCGTCCGCCGTAGCAGGGTTGACGCGCGTTGACCGCCGGGCCACGCTCAGCGGTGACGGATTCCCTGGCTCCCATCCCCGGAGGTCCCATGCTTCGGCGCGTCCTCGGTGTCTTCACCAGTATTGTCATGCTCACGGCAGGTTTGTTCGTCGGGGCGGTGGCCACCGCCGGTCCCGCGCACGCCGACGAGTGCTACACCTGGAACCGCACGCTCTCCCAGGGCATGTCCGGCTCCGACGTCACCCAGCTGCAGATCCGGGTCGCCGGATACCCGGGTACCGGCGCGGTGCTCTCCGTCGACGGCGCGTACGGTCCCGCCACCGCCGCCGCGGTGAAGCGCTTCCAGTCGGCCTACGGGCTGTCCGCCGACGGTGTGGCCGGTCCGGCCACGTTCGCCAGGATCTACGCGCTCCAGGACCCGGACTGCACCCCGGTCCACTTCGACTACGCCGAACTCAACCGGTGCAACGGTGACTGGTCGGGCGGCGCGGTGAGCGCCGCGACCGCCAAGGCGAACGCCCGGCGGACGATGTGGAAGCTGGAGGCCCTGCGGCATGCGCTCGGCGACCGGCCCATCGTGGTGACCAGCGGGTTCCGCAGCCACGCCTGCAACGACGCGGTCGGCGGGGCGTCCGGCAGCCGTCATCTGTACGGGGACGCCGCGGACCTCGGGGCGGGTCCGCACTCGCTGTGCACCCTCGCCAAGCAGGCCCGGAACCACGGCTTCCAGGGCATCCTCGGCCCCGGCTACCCCGGCCACGACGACCACACGCATGTGGACCACCGGGCGAGCCGGTACTGGTCGGCACCGAGCTGCGGCATCTGACGGTCCCGCCGGGCGCACGTGAACGCCCGGCGGACGCGCCGGTACGGCGGGGCACCCTCCCGGGGGTGCCCCGCCGCGCTGTCCGGCGTTCCGCCGCGTTCCGCGGCATTCCGCGGCGTTCCGGCAATCCCGGTCCGGGGGACGACCTCGACCGGGTGATCCCTGCGGGCCCGGGCTATATCGGGGCAGACGCAGGTAACTGCCCATGAGGTGGGAGATATGGCGGGAATGGTGTGTCAATGCGTGGTGCACAGCGGGATGAACCGGACTTCGTGCTACTGCTAGTGTGCGCTCACTTGCAGTGAGTGACCGTCCATCCGCTTGAATGTTAAGAAGGGCCAAGGTTTCATGCGCAAGCTCCAGCAGGTCGCGATCGTCGTCGCGGCAGTCGGCAGCCTCGTCACCATCGGCGCCGGCGTCAGCGCCGCCGACGCCCCGAGCGCCGGGTACGCCGGCGCCGGTCAGCCGCAGGCTCAGCCCGCCGCCCAGCCGCAGGCGGCCCCGCAGGCCCAGCCGGCCGTCCAGCCGCAGGCCATCGCGTCGTACACCGCGGCCCCGCAGGCTCAGCCGGCCGCCCAGCCGCAGGCCGCCTCCCCGCAGGCCGCCGCCCCCCAGGCCGCGGCCCCGCAGGCTGCCGCTCCCCAGGCCGCCGCCCCGCAGGCCCAGCCGGCCGCCATGCCCCAGGCCGCCCCGCAGTCGGGTGCGCAGCACGGTGACAAGGGCCAGCACGGTGACAAGGGTCAGCACGGCGACAAGGGCCAGCACGGTGGCAAGGGCCAGCACCACTCGGCCCACCAGAAGGAGAAGGGCTCGGAGCCCAACATCCAGTACACCAACGTCTTCCACCCCGAGCAGGAGTGCAGCCCGCAGACGGTCGTCCAGCTCAACGCCCCGATCGGCGTGCTGTCGCAGGCCGAGACCAAGGGTGTGAGCTGCGCCCAGGAGAACGTCGCGTTCAACCGGTACGAGGACTGAGCTCACCCTCTCGACCGAGCTCATGGCGGGCCCCTGGGAGCGATCCCGGGGGCCCGTTCCCGTGTCGCCGGGCGGATCCGCCGCGGTTCCGGGGGCTCCACTCGGGCCGTCTCGGCCGACCGCGGATGACCCTTCGTCAGTTCGCGTCGGACGGTGGGGCGGTGGCGCCCGGGTGACGTCGTGGAGATCCGCGGGTTCTCCGTGTGTCTTCGCGTCAAACCGGACATACCTCTACTAATGTCCCAAAACGAAGGAAGTCGATCCATCTCGGATCACTTCGGTCTCGTTCGAAACATCGGAGAAGAAATGCGCAAGCTTCAGAAGGCCGCTGTGGTGGCTGCCCTGCTCGGCAGCGTCGGCTTCGTCGGTGCGGGCACCGCTGCCGCTCACGGCAAGGGCGGTTCCCCGGACATCAACGTGAAGCAGAACTCCGTCTGCAAGTCGCATGACCTCAACGTGAACGTCAACGTCGAGGTGCTGACCAAGCTCCTCACCAACCTGCTCTTCGGTGAGGGCGACCACGGTACCGAGCAGGAGGCCGGCGCGAAGCAGGACTGCAGCAACCACGCCTTCTGATCGGCCGCTGGATCACATCAGCCGATGTCACGGGTCCCCGGGGGGTTCTCCCCCGGGGACCCGTTCGTCGTCCCGCCCGTTCTCCGGGGGTCCGCACCCATGCGGATAGCCGCCGTACGGGTGTATTCCGGCGGCCCGGTGGGCGCCTTCGGTGAAGTCAAGTCGTCTGCGGGGTGGACGAGTTGACGAACCGGGCTATACGCCCAAATCGGGACATCTCAGGCGCGTCACGAGCGAAACCGGACATGCATCGATTAATCTCCGTAACTGTACGAAGTGAGTCCATAACGGACCACACACGTGACGAACCAACGGAGAAGAAATGCGCAAGCTTCACAAGGCCGCAGTGGTCGCCGCCATGCTGGGCAGCATCGGCTTCATGGGCGCCGGCACCGCGGCCGCCGGTGGCAAGGACGACGGCCCGAAGGTCAACGTCTCGCAGAACTCGTCCTGCAAGTCGCACGACCTCAACCTGAACGTGAACGTCGAGGTCCTGACCAAGATCCTGACCAACACCATCTTCGGTGAGGGCGACCACGGCACGGACCAGGACGCCGGTGCGCGCCAGGACTGCAGCAACCACGCCTTCTGATCGCGGCAGCCGTTCAGTCGCGTAGTTAGGTGACGGTGGGCCCCGGTGTCCGAGCCACGAACTCGGAACCGGGGCCCATCGCCGATGTCCGTCACCGAACCGGACGCCGCGGACGGGCCCGGCCCTCCGCCGCCGGTCCCGCCCCGGCGTCCGGGGACCGCACACCAGGGAGACAGATGTTCGACTGGAAGAAGATCGCAATGGCCTCGGGAGTCCTGGGCGGCCTCGCCCTGGCCGGCCTCGGGGTCGCCCACGCGGAGGGAAGTGCCGGGTACGGCGGTTGTACGCGGGACGCCAGTGGGCAGATCACGTGCGCCCAGACGACCGAGTACACCAGCGAGGACGGGACCGTCCACGTGCAGCAGAAGCGGGAGTGCACGTCGGTCAGCGACAACTACACCTACCGCCTCGGGGAATGGCGGAAGCAGTCGCCGGCTGCCGGCAACATGAACTGCTCCAACGTGGCGCCGAGCGCCGGCGGGGCCCGCTGACGCTCGCCCACCGCCCGCCGGGCGCGGGGCCCGCGACCCTCGGCAGGCGGATGGCCGGGCTCCGGAGGACGACTCCGGAGCCCGGCCATCCGTCGTTTCCGGGCCCCGGTGGGCACCGGGGCCCGCCGGGCCGTCAGAGGCGGGCGGACCCCGGTCCGGCGGGGGCGCCCAGGGACCCGGAGGCGGCGGCCCGCGCCGGTGCCTGCGCCCCGGTCCGCCCCGGGGCGGGCCGCGGCGGAGCGGCGAGTGGTCCCGTGGCGCGGCCCATGCGCTCCACCGGCGTGCAGTAGGGCAGACCGGTGATCGGCCGGTCGGTGCAGAAGCGCGCCAGCAGGTCGGAGAACTCCGCCATCCGCTCCACCGAGACCAGGTGGTCGGTCTCCTTGATGGTGGTGAAGAAGGAGGCCCCCGGCAGCGCGGCGGCGAACTCGCGCCCCATGGCGGGCGTGCACAGCGAGTCGTGCTCGCCGGTCATCACCAGGGCGGGCACCGCGGGCACCGGCGAGTGCCGCATCCACTCGTGGTTCATCAGCCGCACGATGTGCTCCACCGACATCCGGTCCGCCTGCGCCGACTGCCCCATGAACTGCTGGTAGAGGAGGCGGGAGACCACCGAGTGCTTGCGCACCCGGCCGGAGCCCAGCGGGGACATGAAGCGCTCGATCAGCTCGGTGGCGAACTCCGCCCGCTCGCCGCGCTCCAGCATCCCCAGCCAGCGGGGCACCGACCTGGCGTACTCGTCCGGTACGGACGCGGCCATCCCCGCGAAGGCCAGCCTGGCCACCCGGTCGGGGCGGGCCTGGGCGAAGCGCAGGGCGATGCCGCCGCCGAAGCAGGCGCCGAGCAGGTTGACCCGGTCCATGCCCAGCGTGGTGAGCAGGTGGTCCACGGCTCCGGCCAGGAAGTCCAGTCCGTAGCGGGAGGGGAGGAAGTCGGCCTCGCCGTAGCCGGGGAGGTCCACGGTGACCAGTGTGCTCCACGGGGTCAGCCACTTCTCGTGGCGGATCCACGCGTGCCGGTTCTGCGAGGAGCCGCCGAGGATCAGCAGCGGCTCCGTGTGCGGGGCGTCCTGGCGGACGACGCGGCAGCGGTAGGAGAAGCCCTGGAAGGCGAAGGCTGGCTCCTCCACCCGCGCCTGCTCCTCGGGTCCGGGATCGGGGTCGAGGGAGAGGGTTTTCCGGGCAGTGGCGGTGTCAGAGCTCATGAGGACCCCTGGGTGGATGGAGCAAGGGCGGTCCCTCATCATGGCGCTGACCGCATCATTCCGGATGTAATCCGTCTTTAGTGGGCGATTCCTCATCCGGGCGGTCTGCTGCGGTTGCGGCGCTTCTGTGCGTGTGGTTGCGCTGGTTGGCGCGGACACCGGTGCACCGGGAGACACCACGGGGGCGCACCCGCGGGTGAGCGGGTGCGCCCCCGAAGGGACTTGGGCCCGGGGCGGGCCGGCGTCCGTCAGAAGTCGTCGTCGAAGGAGACCGACCCCTCCACCGCCACCTGGTACGCCGAGGCGCGGCGCTCGAAGAAGTTGGTGAGCTCCTGGACGTTCTGCAACTCCATGAAGGAGAACGGGTTCTCCGAGCCGTACCGGGCCGGCAGACCGAGCCGGACCAGCCGCTGGTCGGCCACGCACTGCAGGTACTCGCGCATCGACGCGGTGTTCATCCCCGGCAGCCCGTCGCCGCACAGGTCGCGGGCGAACTGCAGTTCCGCCTCCACGGCCTCCTCCAGCATCGCGGTGACCTGCTTGCCCATCTCCTCGTCGAAGAGATCAGGCTCCTCCTCGCGGACGGTGTCCACCACCTGGAAGGCGAAGTCCATGTGCATGGACTCGTCGCGGAACACCCAGTTGGTCCCGGTGGCCAGACCGTGCAGCAGGCCCCGGGAGCGGAACCAGTACACGTAGGCGAAGGCACCGTAGAAGAACAGGCCCTCGATGCACGCGGCGAAGCAGATCAGGTTGAGCAGGAAGCGGCGGCGGTCGGCCCTGGACTCCAACCGGTCCAGCTTCTCCACCTCGTTGATCCACCGGAAGCAGAACTGCGCCTTCTCGCGGATGGACGGGATGTTCTCCACCGCGTCGAAGGCGGCGGCACGGTCGTCCGGATCGGGCAGGTAGGTGTCCAGCAGCGTCAGGTAGAACTGGACGTGCACCGCCTCCTCGAAGAGCTGCCGCGACAGATACAGCCGCGCTTCGGGGGAGTTGATGTGCTTGTAGAGGGTGAGCACCAGGTTGTTCGCCACGATCGAGTCGCCGGTCGCGAAGAACGCCACCAGCCGCCCGATCAGGTGCTGCTCGCCGGGGGAGAGCTTGGCGAGGTCGGCCACGTCGGAGTGGAGGTCGACCTCCTCCACGGTCCAGGTGTTCTTGATGGCGTTGCGGTAGTGCTCGTAGAAGGCCGGGTACCGCATCGGCCGCAGGGTGAGTTCGAAGCCCGGGTCGAGCAGGTTCTTCACCGCCGGGGCGGCGGCGCCGGAGGAGAGCGCCGTGCTGGTGGGGCTGTTGTCGGGCATTACTGGCAGGCCTCGCAGGACTCGGGGTTTTCCAGGGAGCAGGCGATCGCCTCGGCGTCGGGGGCGGCCTGCGGCACCGGGACGGTGGCCGCGGCGCCGGCCGCACGGGCCGACTGGGCGATCCGGGTCGCCGGACGCGACCGCAGGTAGTAGGTGGTCTTGATGCCCTGCTTCCAGGCGTACGCGTACATCGAGCTGAGCTTGCCGATGGTGGGCGAGGCCATGAACAGGTTGAGCGACTGGCTCTGGTCGAGGTACGGGGTGCGGGCGGCGGCCATGTCGATCAGCGCGCGCTGCGGGACCTCCCAGGCCGTGCGGTACAGGTCCCGCAGCTCCCGCGGCACCCAGGAGAAGTCCTGCACCGAGCCGTTGGACTCGCGCAGCGCCTCACGGGTCTGCGCGTCCCACACCCCGAGCCGCTTGAGGTCCTCCACCAGGTAGGAGTTGACCTGGAGGAACTCCCCGCTGAGCGTCTCGCGCTTGAAGAGGTTGGAGACCTGCGGCTCGATGCACTCGTAGACGCCCGCGATGGAGGCGATGGTCGCGGTCGGCGCGATGGCCAGCAGCAGCGAGTTGCGCATGCCGGTGACCGCCATCCGCTCGCGCAGCGCGGTCCACCGCTCCGGCCAGGTCACCTGGGCGCCGGCGTAGTGGTCGGGGTGGAGCACGCCGCGCGCGGTACGGGTGGCGGACCAGCCCGGGTGCGGGCCGTGCCGCTCGGCGAGGTCGCAGGACGCCTCGTACGCGGCGAGCATGATCCGCTCGGAGATCCGGGTGGACAGCGCCTTGGCCTCGGGGGAGTCGAAGGGCAGCCGCAGCCGGAAGAAGACGTCCTGCAGGCCCATCAGGCCCAGGCCCACCGGCCGCCAGCGCGAGTTGGAGGCGCCCGCCTGCTCGGTCGGGTAGAAGTTGATGTCCACCACGCGGTCGAGGAAGGTGACGGCGGTGCGGACGGTGGCGTCCAGCCGCTCCCAGTCCATGCCCGGGACGCCGTCCCCGGTGTCCGGGCCGAGATGCGCGGCGAGGTTGACCGAGCCCAGGTTGCACACCGCCGTCTCACCGTCGTCGGTGACCTCCAGGATCTCCGTGCAGAGGTTGGAGGAGTGCACCACCTTGCCCGGCTCGGCGGTCTGGTTGGCGGTGCGGTTGGCGGCGTCCTTGAAGGTCATCCAGCCGTTGCCGGTCTGCGCCAGGGTGCGCATCATCCGCGCGTACAGCACCCGGGCCGGGATGGTCCGCACCGCCTTGCCCGCCGCTTCGGCGCGCCGGTAGGCGGTGTCGAACTCCTCGCCCCACAGGTCGACCAGTTCCGGGACGTCGGACGGGGAGAACAGCGACCACTCGGCGTCCGCCTCCACCCGGCGCATGAACTCGTCCGGGATCCAGTGCGCGAGGTTGAGGTTGTGCGTGCGGCGGGCCTCCTCACCGGTGTTGTCGCGCAGCTCCAGGAACTCCTCGATGTCCGCGTGCCAGGTCTCCAGGTAGACGCAGGCCGCCCCCTTGCGACGACCGCCCTGGTTGACGGCGGCGACCGAGGCGTCCAGGGTGCGCAGGAACGGCACGATGCCGTTGGAGTGGCCGTTGGTGCCGCGGATCAGCGAACCCCGGGCCCGGATACGGGAGTAGGACAGGCCGATGCCGCCGGCGTGCTTCGACAGCCGGGCCACCTGGTGGTAGCGGTCGTAGATCGAGTCCAGCTCGTCCAGCGGCGAGTCCAGCAGGTAGCAGGACGACATCTGCGGGTGGCGGGTGCCGGAGTTGAACAGGGTGGGGGAGCTGGGCAGGTAGGACAGCGAGCTGGTCAGCCGGTACAGCTCGGACACCTCCGCCAGGGCCCGCTCCGAGAGGTTCTCGGCGAGGCCGCAGGCCACCCGCAGCAGGAAGTGCTGCGGGGTCTCGATCACCTGACGGGTCGTGGGGTGGCGCAGCAGGTAGCGGCTGTGCAGGGTGCGCAGGCCGAAGTAGCCGAAGCGGTCGTCGGCGCCGTCGGCCACGGTCTTGTCGACCAGGGTGTCGAGGCGGTCGGCGTGCGCCCGGACGAAGGCGAGGGTGGCGTCGGAGATCAGGCCCTCGCGGTGGCCGGTCTCGACCGAGGCGGAGAAGGACACCGCGCCCTGGCCGGCCGCCTCCTCCGCGATGGCGAGGGTGAGCAGCCGCGCGGCCAGCCGGGAGTACTCGGGTTCCTCGGAGATCATTCCGGCGGCGGCTTCGGTGGCGAGCGCCCGCAACTCCGCCTCGTCCGAACCCGGATGGCGGCCCCGCAGCGCGGCGGCCGCCACCTTCCCGGGGTCGGTGGCAGGCAGGTCGGCGGTGAGATCGGTCAGGGTGCGCAGCAGGGCGGTCCCCGGCGCGTCGGGCGCGGCCGTGGGGTCCTTGGGGTCCTGGGCTGCCGCTGAAACCGGATCGGCGGGCGCGATGGTCACGGAAGTGCTCTCCCTCGCTCGGCTGAGAGGGCCAGGAGGGCGGTGCGCGATGGGCGCCCACGGGCATGCCGAACCGATGACGGGGCACACCGTGCAGCGTCCACCGGCCCAACCCGCGAGGCCCGGACGTCTTCGAGGCCGTCGGCAGGTAACCGGACTTACGCGCACGCAAAAACACACACGTACACCGTTGCGGGACAGTTCCGGATTCGCACCGGATTCCCCTGCGGCGACAGCGAGGATGAGCATACATCTTGTGTTGGCCGCCGCATGCGCCCCCACATGTTGTGTCAGCAGGTTTGAGCTTTCGCACGATTGTGCTATATCGCGGCGATGCGTGCTCGGCCGCCGCGGCGCACCCGAAGAGGCACGGCGCACGGCGCGGGGGCGGGCCCGCGGCACGGGGCGCGGCGCACGCCAAGGGGCGCGGCGAGCTCGCCGCGCCCCTTGGTCGTCACGCTACCGCCCGGCCGGGCGCAGGACGGCACCACGGCGCCGTCCGGGAGGCGTTCGGAGGTGTGAGACCGGGCACGGCCTCCCCACCGCCCGGCGTACGGGCCGGCGCCCGCGGCGCCGGCCCCGGTTCAGTGCCCGCCCGGCGCACCCGCGGTCGCCGGCGGCAGTTCGGCCTTCACGCCGGCGTCGCCGATGTCGGCCGTGTAGTCCGACGGGGAGGTCTCGTCGATCCCGTCGGGCGCCTTCATCGCCCGCAGCAGCACCGTCAGCGCGACCGTCACCAGGACGTTGAGCACGAAGGCGGTCAGGCCGATGTAGCCGATCTCACCGATGCCCGGAATCTCCTTCTGGCTGCCGCCGAAGTGCTTCTGGGTCGGGCTGGCCACGCCGTACGCGGCCACCGTGCCGTAGATCATGCCGACCGCCCAGCCGGCGATGAGCGCCCAGCGGTGGAACCACCGGGTGAACAGCCCGCCGACCAGCGCCGGGAAGGTCTGCAGGATCCAGATGCCGCCCAGCAGCTGGAAGTTGATCGCCACCGTCTTGTCCATGCCCAGGACGAAGATCAGGGCACCCACCTTGACCAGCAGCGAGACCAGCTTGGAGACCTTCGTCTCCTGCTCCGGCGTGGCGTCCGGCTTGAGGAAGTCCTTGTAGATGTTGCGGGTGAACAGGTTCGCCGCGGCGATGGACATGATCGCCGCCGGGACCAGCGCGCCGATGCCGATCGCGGCGAACGCCACGCCCGCGAACCAGGCCGGGAACATGTCCTCGAACAGCTGCGGGATGGCGAGCTGCCCGTTGTCCACCTTCACGCCGGCCGCGATCGCCATGAAGCCCAGCAGCGCCAGCAGCCCGAGCACCAGCGAGTACAGCGGCAGGATCGTGGTGTTGCGGCGGATCACCTCGCGGCTGCGGCTGGAGAGCGTCGCGGTGATCGAGTGCGGGTACATGAACAGCGCCAGCGCCGAGCCGACCGCGAGCGTGGCGTACGCCCACTGGGACGCCTCCGCCGGTGCCAGCGACCCGCGCGGCTTCCCGGTCGCCTCGTTGGTCTGCCCGAACGCCTCCCCGGCCTTGGCGAAGATGGCGTCGAAGCCGCCCAGCTTGATCGGGATGTAGATGATCGCCACCGCGATGACCAGGTAGATCAGCGCGTCCTTGACGAAGGCGATCAGCGCCGGGGCGCGCAGGCCGGACGAGTAGGTGTACGCGGCGAGCACCCCGAAGGCGATCAGCAGCGGCAGGTCCTTGACGAACCAGTTGGTGTCCGCCCCGCCGCCGACGCCCATCACGTCCAGCACCGCCTGGATGCCGACCAGCTGGAGCGCGATGTACGGCATGGTGGCGAGGATGCCGGTGACCGCGACGGCCAGCGACAGCCCCTTGGAGCCGAAGCGGCCGCGGACGAAGTCCGAGGTGGTGACGTAGCCGTGCTTGTGCGACACCGACCACAGCCGGGGCAGGAAGGTGAAGATCAGCGGGTACACCAGGATGGTGTACGGGACGGCGAAGAAGCCCGCCGCGCCCGCGGCGTACACCGCGGCCGGCACCGCCACGAAGGTGTACGCGGTGTACAGGTCGCCGCCCAGCAGGAACCAGGTGATCCAGGTGCCGAAGCTGCGGCCGCCCAGACCCCACTCGTCGAGGCTGTTCTCGTTCTCGGCCTTGCGCCAGCGCGCGGCCAGGAACCCCATCACCGTGACGGCCAGGAAGAAGAAGATGAAGACGCCGAGCGCGACGCCGTTCACGTCGTTGCTCACTTCGCGGCACCTTCCTTGCGGGCCCGCTGCTCACGGCGGACCAGGACGTAGGCGACCGTGGTCAGCGCGGCCGAGACCGGCACCCACAGCATCTGGTACCAGTAGAAGAACGGGATGCCCCACAGGGTGGGGTCGACCTTGGCGTACGAGCCGACCCACAGCATCGCGATGAACGGTGCGACCAGGCAGATACCGGCCACCACACGCGAGGGTGTGACGACCGGTCTGGTGCCTTGCGTACCGGACGTTTCGGGCATGGCGCTGCTCCGTCCCCTCGGCTGATCACCTGTGTAACGCGCAGGAAATCTAAGCCAGCGGGCCGGGGGCCGTCACTACCCGTCCGTATATCGGTATGACAAATTCGAGCCATCCGCGGTCCGTGCGGGTGTTCCGGCGGGCACCGCCCGACCGGTGGCGCCGCCGCCCGCCCCGCCGGGCCGAGCCCCCCGGCGGGTGGCCCGGCGCCCCGCGGGGCCGGGGCCGGTTCAGTCGTTGGGGCGCTTCAGGCGCGCGACGAACTTGTATCGATCGCCGCGGTAGACCGAGCGCACCCACTCCACCGGGGCGCCGCTCGCGTCCAGCGAGTGCCTGGACAGCATCAGCATCGGCAGCCCCACGTCGGTGCCGAGCAGACCCGCCTCGCGCGGGGTCGCCAGGGAGGTCTCGATGGTCTCCTCCGCCTCCGCCGGGCGTACGTCGTACACCTCGGCCAGCGCGGTGTAGAGCGAGGAGTACTTCACCAGGCTGCGCCGCAGCGCGGGGAAGCGCTTCGCGGACAGGTGGGTGGTCTCGATCGCCATCGGCTCACCGCTGGCCAGCCGCAGTCGCTCGATCCGCAGCACCCGGCCGCCGGTGGCGATGTCCAGCAGGCCGGCGAGCCGGTCGTCCGCGGTCACGTAGCCGATGTCCAGCAGCTGCGAGGTGGGTTCCAGTCCCTGCGCCCGCATGTCCTCGGTGTAGGAGGTGAGTTGCAGCGCCTGCGACACCTTGGGCTTGGCGACGAAGGTGCCCTTGCCCTGGATGCGCTCCAGCCGGCCCTCCACCACCAGCTCCTGGAGCGCCTGCCGGACCGTGGTACGGGAGGTGTCGAACTCGGCCGCCAGGGTGCGCTCCGGCGGGACCGGGGTGCCCGGCGGCAGCGTCTCGGTCATCTCCAGCAGATGCCTCTTGAGCCGGTAGTACTTGGGTACGCGAGCGGTGCGCCCCCCGCCGGCCCCGCCGCTGTTCTCGGCCGCGGCCCTGGCCGTGGTGTCCCCGTCGGTCTCCATGGCGCGCCTTCCCGACTCCTGTCCTGCTGCCGTCACCGGCTCCTCCGTCTTCAGCGGCTCACATCGTGGCACGGTCCGGCCCCAGGCGACCTGTCAGCTCAGATGTCCTCAGATGTCGGTCCGATAACGGAGCCGACAGCGACTCTTATACACCCTTGACACCCCTAAAGGTCTAGGCCAAGCTGCGGGGCACTGGTCTAAACCATTAACCATTAAAGACCACATCCAGTCCTTTGAGGAGAGTGCTGTGAAGCGTGGGCTCATAGCGGCGACCGGTGTCGCGGCATTGCTGGTGAGCGTCGCGGCCTGTGGGTCCGACGACGGGGACGACAACAAGTCGGGGGCGGACGGCTTCAAGGGCCAGACGCTCACGGTCTGGGCGATGGACGGATCCACCCCGGACAAGTGGACCGAGGATGTCAAGGCCGCCTTCGAGAAGAAGACCGGCGCCAAGCTGAAGATCGAGATCCAGACCTGGAACGGCATCCAGCCGAAGGTGACCACCGCGCTGTCGGAGTCCAACCCGCCGGACGTCCTGGAGATCGGCAACACCCAGACCCCTGCCTACGCGCGCACCGGCGGCCTCGCCGACCTCACCGACCTCAAGGAGTCGATCGGGGCCACCTGGACCAAGTCGCTCAACGAGTCCGCGGTCTTCGAGGGCAAGCAGTACGCCGCGCCCTGGTTCGCCGTCAACCGCGTGGTCATCTACAACAAGAAGATCTGGGCGGAAGCCGGGCTGAAGGACACCCCGAAGACCCGCACCGAGTTCTTCCAGGCGCTCGACACCATCGAGAAGAAGACCGACGCCGAGCCGATCTACATGCCCGGCCAGAACTGGTACTTCTTCGACGGCCTCACCATCGGCACCGACGCGAACCTGGTGAAGAAGGAAGGCGACAAGTGGGTGTCCAACCTCGCCGACCCCAAGGTGGGCAAGGCGATGGACATCTACAAGCAGTACCAGTCCTTCAGCAAGGCCCCCAAGAACAAGGACGAGGCCACCCCGCAGCAGGCCGAGGTCTTCGCCAAGGGCAAGACCGGCGCCTTCATCGGCATGGGCTGGGAAGCGGCCACCGCGATCAAGGCCAACCCGGAGATCGAGAAGGAGATCGGCTACTTCACCATCCCGGGTGAGACCGCCGACAAGCCCGAGGGCGTCTTCCTCGGCGGCTCCAACCTCGCCATCGCCGAGGGCAGCGACAAGAAGGAACTGGCCAAGGAGTTCCTGAAGATCGCGCTCTCCGACAAGTTCGAGAGCCAGCTCGCCAGCGAGGGCGGCGTGATCCCGAACAAGGAGTCGCTCCAGACCGCGCTCAAGGGCAACCCCGCCGCCGAGGCCGGCGCCCCGGCCATCAGCCAGGGCGGCACCACCCCGCTCATCCCCGAGTGGGCCGCGGTGGAGAACGCGCCGAACCCCATCAAGACCTACATGACCGCCGTGCTGAACGGTAAGTCGCACGCGGAAGCCGCCAAGTCGGTCGAGGACGAGATGAACAAGCGCCTCAGCCAGGAGCAGTAAGCAGATGGCAAGCACGTCGGTGCAGACCGAGAAGGTGAACACCGGTCCGCCGGCCGACGGCCGCACGAGCGCGGGGCCGCACAGCGGCCCCGCCCGCGGGCGTCAGCGGCTCACCGGGATCGCCCCGTACCTGCTGCTGCTGCCAGCGGTGGCCGCCACCCTGGTGCTCCTGGGGTGGCCGCTGGTGAAGAACGGCATGCTGTCGTTCCAGAACCTCAACATGCGGCAGCTGATCCAGCACCTCACCGAGTGGAACGGCGTCGAGAACTACCGCGAGACGCTGGGCAGCGACGAGTTCTGGCAGGTCACCAGGCGTTCGGTGATCTTCACGGCCGTCAACGTGGGCCTGATCATGCTGCTCGGCACCTTCGTCGGGCTGCTGCTGGCCCGGCTCGGGACCAGGATGCGGCTGCTGCTCTCGGTCGGGCTGGTGCTCGCCTGGGCCATGCCGGTCATCGCCGCCACCACCGTCTACCAGTGGCTCTTCGCCCAGCGCTTCGGCGTCGTCAACTGGGTACTGGACAAACTCGGCTGGCACTCCATGGCCGACTACGACTGGACCGGGGACCAGTTCTCCACCTTCTTCGTGGTCACCGTGCTGCTCGTCTGGCAGTCCATCCCGTTCGTGGCGATCAACCTCTACGCGGCCACCACCACCATCCCCAAGGAGCTCTACGAGGCGGCGGCGATGGACGGCGCCGGGGCATGGAAGAGCTTCACCTCGGTGACCTTCCCCTACCTCAAGCCCTTCCTGCTCGCGACCACCTTCCTCGAAGTCATCTGGATCTTCAAAGCCTTCCCGCAGATCTTCGCGATCAACGAGGGAGGACCGGACCGGCTCACCGAGACCCTGCCCGTCTACGCGTTCGTCGAGGGCGTCGGCAACCAGCACTACGGCATGGGAGCGGCGATCTCCGTGCTCACCATCCTGATCCTGCTGGGCCTGACCGCCTACTACCTGCGCACCGTGCTCAAGCAAGAGGAGGACGAGCGGTGAAGCGCTCATGGCTGGGGAGGATCTGGCCGAGCGCCGCCGCCGTCGTCCTCTTCGTCTTCTTCGCGTTCCCCGTGTACTGGATGTTCAGCACGGCGTTCAAACCGACCTCGGACATCATCTCCGAGGACCCGGTCTGGTTCCCCGACGCGCCGACGCTCGAGCACTTCCGGACCGCGCTGAACGCCGAGAACTTCTGGACCCTGGTCCGCAACTCCGTCACCGTCACGGTGCTCGCGGTGCTGCTCTCGCTGGTCATCGCGCTGCTCGCGTCGTTCGCCATTGCCCGGATGCGCTTCAAGGGCCGGCGCGGCTTCATCCTGACGTTCATGGTCGCCCAGATGGCCCCCTGGGAAGTCATGGTCATCGCGATCTATCTGATCGTCCGGGACGCCGACATGCTCAACAGCCTGGTCCCGCTGACCCTCTTCTACATGATCATGGTGCTGCCCTTCACCATCCTGACGCTGCGCGGCTTCGTCGCCGCGGTGCCCCGGGAACTGGAGGAGTCGGCCATGGTCGACGGCTGCACCCGCCCCCAGGCCTTCATCAAGGTGATCTTCCCGCTGCTGGCCCCCGGGCTGATGTCCACCTCGCTGTTCGGCTTCATCACCGCATGGAACGAATTCCCGATGGTGCTCATCCTGAACAAGGACGCCGAGGCCCAGACCCTGCCACTGTGGCTGTCGAAGTTCCAGACCGCCTTCGGCGACGACTGGGGCGCCACCATGGCGGCGGCCTCGCTCTTCGCCCTGCCGGTCCTCCTCCTCTTCCTGATCCTGCAACGCAAGGCGGTCGGCGGTCTCACCTCCGGCGCAGTGAAGGGATGACATCTTGACCACCCTGGACCACGCATCCGACACCCTCACCCGGGACGCCCTGGCCGTCCTGCAGCCCGGCTTCACCGGCACCACCGCGCCCGCGTGGCTGCTGCGCACGCTCGGCGACGGACTGGTCTCGGTCGGGCTGTTCGGCCGGAACATCTCCTCACCCGGACAGCTCGCCGCCCTCACCGCCCGGCTGCGCGCCGAGCGGGACGACCTGCTCGTCGCCATCGACGAGGAAGGCGGCGACGTCACCCGGCTGGAGGTCGGCACCGGGTCGTCCTTCCCCGGCAACCTCGCCCTGGGCGCGGTCGACGACACCGACCTGACCCGGGCGGTCGCCGGGGAACTGGCCCGGCGGCTCGCCGAGTGCGGGGTGAACTTCAACTGGGCGCCGTCCGCGGACGTCAACTCCAACCCCGGCAACCCGGTCATCGGCGTCCGCTCCTTCGGCTCCGACCCCCACCTCGTCGCCCGCCATACCGCCGCCTACATCGAAGGGCTGCAAGGCGCCGGGGTCGCCGCCTGCGCCAAGCACTTCCCCGGCCACGGCGACACCGCGGTCGACTCGCACCACGCGCTGCCCCGCATCGACGCCGACCTGGCGACCCTGGGCGAACGGGAACTGGTGCCCTTCCGGGCCGCCATCGCGGCCGGCACCAAGGCCGTGATGAGCGCCCACATCCTGCTGCCCGCGCTGGACCCGCGGCTGCCCGCCACCCTCAGCCCGCACGCCCTGACCGGGCTGCTGCGCCGGCCCGTCGCCGACGGCGGGCTCGGCTTCGACGGGCTGATCGTCACCGACGGCATGGAGATGCAGGCCATCGCCGCCACCTACGGCATCGAACGCGGCAGCGTCCTGGCGATCGCCGCGGGCGCCGACGCGATCTGTGTCGGCGGGGGACTGGCCGACGAGGACACCGTGCTGCGTCTGCGGGACGCCCTGGTCACCGCGGTACGCACCGGCGAACTGCCGGAGGAGCGGCTCGCCGACGCCGCGGCGCGGGTACGGGCCCTGGCGGACTGGACCCGCACCCACTCCCGCCCAGCGGGCCCGGCCGCGACCGGCCCGGGGGCGGCCGGCGCCCCGGCCCGGGCCGCCGTGCCGGCCGGAACCGCGGGCGCGGACGGCGCGGCCGGCGGCACGCCGCTCACCGACGTCGGGCAGCTGGCCGCGCGCCGGGCGCTGCGGGTCACCCACGGCCCCACGCCCTACCAGCCCGGGGCCGGCCCCGTGCATGTCGCCGGGTTCACCCCGGTGGCGAACATCGCCGTGGGTGACGAGACCCCGTGGGGCGTCGCCGCCGAGCTGGTCCGGCTGCTGCCCGGCACCGCCACCGCCACCTACGGCAAGCGGGACGCGGAACAGCACGGCGGCACGGAGCTGGTCGCGAAGGTGCTCGCCGACGCGGCCGACCGTAGGATCGTGGCAGTGGTCCGCGACGCCCACCGCCACCCCTGGATGGCCGAGGCGCTGCGCGGACTGGTCGCCGCCCGCCCGGACACGGTCGTGGTCGAGATGGGTGTGCCCCAGGCGCCGCCCGTCGGCGCCCTGCACATCGCGACGCACGGCGCGGCCCGGGTCTGCGGCCTGGCCGCCGCGGAGGTCATCGCCGGGCGCGGCCCGGCCCACTGACCGCCCCGAACCTCTGCCGGGCCCCCGGTCTTCAGGGGGCCCGGCCCACCGGGCCCGCCCTCCCGGCTTCCGGCGGGCCGCCCGCCGGACCATCCGCCCCCGCGGGCGCCGGAACCCCCCGTACAGCCAGCCCTCTGGAGGCACCCAGCATGTCCGCCATCACTCGGACCGGTTCCGGCGAACAGCCGGGACGGATCATGGCCGGCGAGATGGCCGAGCAACCCGCGGTGCTGCGCCGCATCCTCGATCAGGGCGCTCCCGCCATCCGCCGGACCGCCGAACGGATCGCCGCCCGCAACCCGCGCTTCGTCCTGCTCACCGCCCGGGGCACCTCCGACAACGCCGCGCTGTACGCCAAGTACCTCCTGGAAGTGCTGCTCGGCAAGCCGTGCGGGCTGACGTCCATGTCCACCACCACCGCCTACGGCGCGGAACCGGATCTCACGGATGTCCTGGTGATCACCGTGAGCCAGTCCGGGGGCTCCCCGGACCTGGTGGCCTCCACCCGGGCCGCCCGCGCCGCCGGTGCCATCACCCTGGCGGTGACCAACAACCCCGACTCCCCGCTGGCCGCGGTCTCCGAGCACCACATCGACGTCCTGGCCGGCCCGGAGAAGGCGCTGCCCGCGACCAAGACCTACACCGCCGAACTGCTTGCGCTCTACCTCTTCGTGGAGGGGATGCGCGGGGGTGACGGCTCGGCCGCACAGGCCCTGCCGGACCGGGCCCAGGAGATCCTGGACCGCCGGGCCGAGGTGCGGCAGCTGGCCTCCCGCTACCGCTTCGCCGAGCGGATGGTGCTCACCTCCCGCGGCTACGGCTACCCGACGGCCAAGGAAGCCGCGCTGAAGCTGATGGAGACCAGCTACATCCCCGCGCTCTCCTACTCGGGAGCCGACCTGCTGCACGGCCCGCTGGCGATGGTCGACAACATCTCGCCGGTCATCGCGATCGTCCCCGGCGGCAGGGGCGGCCGGGCGCTGCGACCGGTGCTGGACCGGCTGCGGGGGCGCGGCGCGGACCTGGTCGTGATCGGCCCGCGGGAGGAGGTCGACCAGGCGTCAGCGGGCTTCGCCCTGCCCACCGAAGGAGTGGCCGAGGAGGTCCAGCCGATCCTGGAGATCCTGCCGCTGCAACTGCTCGCGTACGAGGTGACCATCGCCCGTGGCCAGGACCCCGACGCGCCCCGCGCCCTGGCCAAGGTCACCGAGACCCACTGACCCCGGGGGCGCGGTGTCCGGTGCCGGGTGCCGCCACGGCGGACCTCCGACCCACCCCGGCAACCTCCCCATCCACGACGCCGCGCCTCCGGTACCGGGCAGGGCCCCCGCACTCGCCCCCGACGGGCAGCGGGGGCCTTCCCCCGTTGCGGCGCCCCCCCCGGGGGCAGGCCGCCACCTACAGCAGCGCCCCGCCGGTGGCGTCTATCCACTGGCCGGTGACCCACCGGCTGTCGTTCGAGGCGAGGAACGCCACGATGTCCGCCACCTCGGCCGGCCCGGCGACCCGGCCGAGCGGTGACGCCTGGGCGACCGCGGCCAGCGCCTCGTCCTGGCCGCGCAGCCACTCGGCGTTCATGTCGGTGTCCACCGCACCGGGCGCGACGGCGTTGACCGTGATGGAGCGGGCCCCCAGCTCCTTCGCCAGGTGCGTGGTGAACACGTCGATGGCGCCCTTGGTCATGGAGTAGGCGATCAGCTCCGGAACGGCGCTGCCGCGGGTCAGCCCGGTGGAGACGCTGATGATCCGGCCGCCGTCCCGCAGCCTGCCCAGCCCCTGCTGGGTGACGAAGAACGGCGCCTTGGTGTTGATCGCGAAGACCCGGTCGAAGTCCTCCGCCGTCAGGGTCCCGATCGGCTCCCGCCGCCCGGTGATGCCGGCGTTGTTCACCAGGATGTCCAGGCCGTCGGCGTGGGCGTCGAAGGCGGCCCACAGCGCTTCGGCGTCCCCCGGCACCCCCAGTTCGGCGCGGACGGCGAACGCCTCGCCGCCCGCTGCCTCGATCGCCGCCACGGTCTCCTTCGCGGCGGTCTCGTCCCGGCCGTAGTGCACGGCGACCCGGGCCCCGTCACGCCCCAGACGCTCGGCGATCGCCCGCCCGATACCCCTGCTGCCGCCCGTCACCAGAGCCGTCTTGCCTGTGAGCGCACCCATGGCCACGCCCCCCTGTTCTTTCTGTAGGAGTCGATACAGAATGACCGTAGCACGTTTTCTAGTGCCCGCTATAGAATCCCTTCATGGATGCCACGAACGAGCGAACGCGTGAGCGAGGAGCGAGGCGCGGCAGACCGCGGTCCTTCGACCGTGAGGCCGCGCTCCGGGCCGCGACCATGGAGTTCTGGGAGCGCGGCTACGAAGCGGTGTCCATCGCCGACCTCACCCGCGTCATGCAGATCAAGGCGCCCAGCCTGTACGCCGCGTTCGGGGACAAGAAGACGCTCTTCGAGGAGGCCGTCGAGGCGTACATCCGGGAGTTCGGCGGCTTCACCGAGCGCGCCCTGGCCGAGGAGCCGACCGCCCGCCAGGGGGTGGCCCGGATGCTCCGCGAAGCGGCCTGCTGGCACACCCTGCCCGGCTGCCCGCGGGGCTGCATGATCATCACCGCGGCGACCAACTGCACCACCCAGTCCGCCGATGTGCTGGAGGGGCTGATGGAGCGGCGGCGGATGGGCCTGCGGAACATCGAGAGCGCCGTGCGCGCCGACGTGGCGGTCGGCGAGCTGCCCCCGGACACCGATGCGCACGCCCTCGCGGTGTACAGCTCCGCCGTGCTCCAGGGCATGTCCCAGCAGGCCAGGGACGGGGTGGACCGGGAGACGCTGGAGGCGGTCGCCGAGATCGCGATGCGCGCCTGGCCCGCCTGAGCGGACGGTCCCGGGTGACGGGCGCACGGGGCGCGCCACCGGCGGTTCCGCACGCGGCGGAGCGCGAGTGCCGTGGTGCCGGGAGTGGGAGTAGGGGGGCGCGGCGGACGGCGCCCGGGCCGGGAAGACCCGCGGGCCGCGGCGCCAGAGCGGGACCCTCAACCCGCCCGGCACCGCAGCCCGGAGTTGCATCGGCCGGTGCAGCCGGCCGACCTGAGGCCCGGCGCTGTCAGGGCAGAGAGCGCCGTGTGCCTCGATCCGCCCTCCTGTGCGGGGAGAGCGGAGGTCCACTGAAGAGTCCGGACACCTCGACGGTCTCCGGGAGAGTGCGCTACCGCACATTCTGGACTAGACCACTGGGGTCTGTCCACGATTATCTCCAGAAAGAGTAAACCCGCCGCGCCGGTAGGCTCGCAGTGTGCCCTCCATGAACGACCTCGTACGCCAGCACACCGCACTCGGCGACTCCGACCTCGAATGGCTCCACCTGCTGGTGTCGGAGTGGCAGCTGCTCTCCGACCTCTCCTTCGCCGACCTGGTGCTCTGGGTCCCGACCCGCGACGGCGCCCGCTATGTCTCCGTCGCCCAGATGCGGCCCAACACCGGCCCCACCTCCTACCAGGACGACATGGTCGGCCATCTGGTGCCCCGCGGCCGCCGGCCGATGCTGGACGCGGCGCTGGACGAGGGCCGGATCGTCCGGGAGGGCGACCCCGAGTGGCGCGAGGAGGTGCCGGTCCGGGTCGAGTCGATCCCGGTCCGCCGGGAGGGCAGGGTGCTGGGCGTGATCGCCCGGAACACCAACCTGCTGACCGTGCGGACCCCGAGCCGGCTGGAGCTCACCTATCTGCAGAGCGCTTCCGACCTCGCCCAGATGATCGCCGCCGGAACCTTCCCGTTCCCCGGACAGCAGGTCGACATGGACGCCTCGCCGCGCGCCGGGGACGGGCTGATCCGGCTGGACGCCGACGGCGTGGTGCAGTACGCGAGCCCCAACGCGCTCTCCGCGTACCACCGGCTGGGGCTCGCCGCCGACCTGGTCGGTCACCACCTCGGCCGGACGACCGCGGAACTCGCCCCCGCCCGAGGGCCGGTGGACGAGGCCCTGGTGAAGCTCGCCAGCGGCTGGGCGCCCCGCGAGTTCGAGGTGGAGGGCGACGACGGGGTGATCCAGTTGCGCGCCATCCCCCTCAAGCCCAAGGGCGCCCACATCGGGTCGCTGGTGCTGCTCCGCGACGTCACCGAACTCCGGCGGCGGGAACGCGAGTTGATCACCAAGGACGCGACCATCCGGGAGATCCACCACCGGGTGAAGAACAACCTCCAGACGGTCGCCGCGCTGCTCCGCCTCCAGGCCCGCCGGATGGACTCACCGCAGGGGCGGGAGGCGCTGAACGAGGCCGTCCGCCGGGTGGGTTCGATCGCGATCGTGCATGAGACGCTCTCCCAGAACCTGGACGAACGGGTCGAGTTCGACGACATCGCGGACCGGGTGCTGGCGATGGTGGCGGAGATCTCGCCCGGCCGGGTGACCGGTCGCCGCACCGGCCGGTTCGGGATCCTGGACGCGGAGGTGGCCACTCCGCTGTCCATGGTCCTCACCGAGATCCTGCAGAACGCGCTGGAGCACGGCTTCGGTCCGGGGCAGCAGGGGAGTGTGGAGGTGGCCGCGGTCCGCACCGGCGGCCCCACCGCGGCCCGGGGGGCGGGGGGCCGTGCCGAGAGCCGGCTGCGGGTGACCGTGGAGGACGACGGGCGCGGGCTCCCCGAGGGCTTCGACCCGCACCGGGCCGGGAACCTGGGGCTGCAGATCGTCCGGACCCTGGTCGAGGGCGAGCTGGGCGGCACCTTCGACATGGTGCCGGCGCCCGAGCGGGGTACCCGCGTGGTGCTCGACATCCCGGTGCGGGCCGGCAAGCACTGACCGCCTCGGCGGCACCGGACCCTGACGGCCTCGGCGGCACCGGACCCTGACCGCCTCGGCGGCACCGGACCCCGACGGCCGCGGTGGTGCCGGAACGGCGCCGCGGTCCACCGCCGAGCCCCGGAACCCTGTGCTCCGCGGTGGCCGGGGTCCGGGACCGCGGCCCGCGACGGTCCTGGTGCCGGAGCGCCGTGCGTGGCTCCCCGGCGGCCCGGGCCCGGCCCGCCGACCGGCCGGCCGTCTCCGGGTCCAGCGGCTCCGCGGGTCCGCCGGGTGCGGGGCCGTGCGGGACGGAAGCCCCAACAAGCGCTGAGCCCCGGGCCGTTGACCGGTCCGGGGCTCAAAGCTCACGGTGCTCTTCTGCGCATCGGGGGGTACTGCGCGCTGCGGCTCGGGGGCCGAGGGGCTGCGTCAGGCGCTGGCGTTGCGCGCCCGGTTGCGAGCGGCGCGGCGCTTCATCGCGCGGCGCTCGTCCTCGCTGAGGCCACCCCAGACACCGGAGTCCTGGCCGGACTCCAGCGCCCACTGCAGGCACTGCTCCATGACGGGGCAGCGGCGGCAGACGGCCTTGGCTTCCTCGATCTGCAGCAGCGCAGGACCGGTGTTGCCGATGGGGAAGAACAGCTCGGGGTCTTCCTCGCGGCAAACGGCGTTGTGACGCCAGTCCATGGCTGCTCCATCTCCTCGTGTTGCACGTACGTTGCTTGTGAATGTGAACGCTTTCACGAATCCCCCCGCAAGGGCAGGGCCGACGCCCAGTTGGGGCTGGTGCGGTCCCGTGGTTTGTGGAGGGGGTTCGGGCTCTCAAGGGGGCTTCGTGCGGCCGTCCCGATCGCCATGTAGAGATTCGCAAACCTCGGCGGCGGATACAACCCCTTCCGGAAAGTTTTTTTTGATTCCTTGGTGTCGTCTCGGTCACAGCCGTACTTCCACAGGGTGGAGGGCAGGCTAAACGTTCGACTAAAAGGACTTTGGCCCCTGCCACTCACACAATCACACGCAGTGCACGGCGTACGCCTGTGAACGTCACGCTCGTTCGCAGTCCCAGGTGGTCACCGTCCATCTGGAAGGGCAGCGGCGCCTGGGATTGCAAGGTGAAGTCCGTCAGGTCGTGCTCGGACACCACGTGCTTCCCGTGCGGTCCGCGCTCCGGGGTGGAGGTGAGCAGCTGGGTCCCGTAGCGGGCCATCGCCGCGGTCGACAGCTTGGTGAATCCGAGCACGTCAAGGGCGGTGTCGAAGGACGCCTGGGGGGAGGCGTAGATCGGCCGGTTGCCCAGGTACGTGTACGGAGAGGTGTTGCAGACTATGGACAGCACGAGGTCGGCCACCGGTTCCCGGTCCGGCCGGATCAGACTGATCGTCCCGTGCCGGCGGTTCGGCTCCTTGACGAACTGCCGTACGGCCTGCCGCAGGTACAGCGAGTGCGTGGAACGCCTGCCGCGCTCGCGCTGCTGCTCCACCCGCCCGACCACACCCGCGTCCAGCCCGAAGCCGGCGCAGAAGGTGAACCAGCGGGCCGGGACCGCCGCGTCCTCGGTGCCCGGCGTGCCGCCCGCCAGCCCCAGGCCCACGGTGCGCTCGCTGCCCTCGCGCAGCGCGTCGAGCAGTGCGCCGGTGGCCTCCACCACATCGTTGGGCAGCCCCAGGGCGCGGGCGAACACATTGGTCGACCCGCCCGGCACCACCGCCAGGCGCGGCAGCTGGTCCGGTGCGGGGCCGTTGTGCAGCAGCCCGTTGACGACCTCGTTGACGGTGCCGTCGCCGCCGAGTGCCACCACCAGTTCATAGGTGCCGCTCTCCGCCGCCCGGCGGGCCAGATCGCGGGCGTGCCCCCGGTACTCCGTGGTGGCGACCTCCAGCTTGAGATCGCTGGCGAGCGCGTGGATCAGTACGTCCCGGGTGCGGGCACTGGTGGTGGTTGCTGCCGGATTGACCACGAGAAGCGCGCGCATGCGAAAAGCCTACCTACCTGTTGGTACCGCTCCGTCCCCTGGGGCCGCCCCGGCATGGCCGCGACGGCTACCCTGCTGGGGTGAGCAGTAAGAAGTCCACCTCCGCCAAGCAGGCCGCCGCCCGGTCCGCCGATCAGGGCAAGCCGGGCAAGACGAGCAAGCCGGGCGGTTCCGGCTCCGCCGGCGGGGCCACCCGACGTCCCGGGACGACGGCCGGGGCGAAGAAGGGCGGCTCCCCGGGTCGGCCGGGCGGCCGCGCGGACGGTGCGGCCGGCAAGGCGGCGAAGTCCGCGGCCGCCGCCCCGGCCCCCGCGGAGCCGAGCGGTCCCCGCCCGGCCCGGATCGCCGCGGCCGCGGCGCTCACCGCGCTGGAAGGCGCGGTCCTCCTCGGCTTCGGGGTCTACCTCCTGGTGATGGGGCTGATCGGTGATCCGGACAGCCCGCGGCAGGCGGAGATGCTCGCGGTCACCGTCCTGGCGCTGGCCCTGCTGCCGGTCGCCGCCGCTCGCGGACTGTGGCTGCGCCGCAGCTGGAGCCGGGGCCCGGCCATGATCACGCAGCTGATGGCGCTGCCGGTGGCCTGGACCCTGGTGCAGAACGGCGGCGGGCTGATCGCGATCGGGGTGGCGGTGGCCGCGGTGTCCTTCGCGGTCCTGGGGCTGCTGGTCAACCCGACCGCGACCCAGGCGCTGGGCATCGGGCCGCGCGACGCCTGAGCCCCGGCACGGGCCGCCCGGGCGGCGCCGGGCGCGGGGGTCGCGGCGAAGGTGCGCGGCGGCCCACCGGGCCCTCCACGGCCGCCACGGCACCCCTGGACGCGGACGCGCGGGGCGCGGACGGTGGGTGGGGCGGAAGGCCGCCGTGCGGCGGCGCTCGGCGACCGGGCGCGGCGGTACGGCGTGAGCGGGTTCCGCCCTCGCGCGGGCGGAACCGGGACTACTCCTCGACCAGCAGGCGCTCCCGCAGCTGCGCCAGGGTGCGGGCCAGCAGCCGCGACACGTGCATCTGCGAGATGCCCACTTCCTGGGCGATCTGCGACTGGGTCATGTTGCCGAAGAAGCGCAGCAGCAGGATCTTCTTCTCCCGCGGCGGCAGGTCCTCCAGCAGCGGCTTGAGCGATTCGCGGTACTCGACGCCCTCCAGCGCCTCGTCCTCGGCGCCCAGGGTGTCGGCCACGGCGGGCGACTCGTCGTCGGTGTCCGGTACGTCCAGCGAGAGGGTGCTGTACGCGTTCGCCGACTCCAGCCCCTCCAGCACCTCCTCCTCGGAGATGCTCAGGTGCTCGGCCAGTTCGTGCACGGTGGGTGCCCGGCCGTGCCGCTGGGACAGCTCGGCGGTCGCCGTGGTGAGGGAGAGCCGCAGCTCCTGCAGACGGCGCGGGACCCGCACCGCCCACCCCTTGTCACGGAAGTGCCGCTTGATCTCCCCGACCACGGTGGGTGTGGCGTAGGTGGAGAACTCCACTCCGCGGTCCGGGTCGAACCGGTCCACGGACTTGATCAGGCCGATGGTGGCGACCTGGGTCAGGTCGTCCAGCGGCTCACCGCGGTTGCGGAACCGGCGGGCCAGGTGCTCCACCAGCGGCAGGTGCATCCGGACGAGGTGGTTGCGGAGCTCCGCGCGCTCGGCGGAGCCGTCCGGCAGGGCCCGCAGCCGGATGAAGAGTGCCCGCGCCCCGCTGCGATCGTGCGGATCGTGCCGCTGCCACGTGTCGTGCTCGTACTGGTCCATGTGGTCCGCCCGCTCTGGTCGGTCGCCAGCCGCTTCCTGGTCCGCGGGATGCGGTGAGGCCGGCTGCGGCGGGATGCCCGGGGTACGCACTCCCCGCGATGATGCAGTGCTCACGGAGCCCCCCTTTCCGTCACGGCTGTCCGGGACCGGCGCCGCGCTTCTTGTGCAGGCTGATGCTGACCGTCCGGTCCTCGGCGACCGTCGAGTCGACCTCGCCGGCCAGTGCCGACAGCACGGTCCAGGCGAAGGTGTCGCGCTCGGGGGCGCGGCCGTCGGTGGTGGGCGCCGAGACGGTCACCCGCAGCGCGTCCTCGACCAGGCGGAACACACAGCTGAGCACGCTGCCGGGGACGGCCTGCTGAAGCAGGATCGCGCAGGCCTCGTCGACGGCGATGCGCAGATCCTCGATCTCGTCGAGGGTGAAGTCCAAGCGGGCTGCGAGGCCGGCGGTCGCCGTCCGCAGCACCGACAGATAGGCACCCGCAGCGGGCAGCCGGACTTCCACGAAGTCCTGGGTCCCGGGCTCGCCTGCGATCTGGGACACCCTCACCTCCAAGGTGGCAGAGCTGGTTGAGCTGAGCTGATTCGACCGCCGGTCACGGGCCCCGGCGGCGGGGGACGGACCGGCACGGCACATGGTGCGGCTGCGACGCTATCGCGATCCACGGCCCGGTGTCGCCCGGTCGGAGCACGGCCCCCGCTCGGGTGACATCGGTCCGGCACCACGTGACATCACTCATAGTAGGCACATGGGTACGGACAGTGGCTAGAGGGTGGGTGGTCTCAAATTGAGAACCCGCCGCCGGCTCAATGCGGAAGCGCTACTGCTTCGTTGCCCGGTTCACGGGGTCCTGACGCCTGGGCGGCGAGAGCGCGCAGCGGCTCGCCCGACAGGCGCCGCACCGTCCACTCGTCCATCGCCTCGGCCCCCAGCGACGTGTAGAAGCCGATGGCCGGCTCGTTCCAGTCCAGCACCGACCACTCGAACCGGGCGTAGCCCCGCTCCACGCAGATCCGCGCCAGCTCCGCGAGCAGCGCCCTGCCGTGGCCGCCGCCCCGCGACTGGGGCCGCACGTACAGGTCCTCCAGGTAGACGCCGTGCGTCCCGGTCCAGGTGGAGAAGTTCCGGAACCACAGGGCGAACCCCACCGTCTCGCCGCCCTCCTCCGCTATCAGCGCGAAGACCGCGGGGTGCGCACCGAAGAGGGCCTCCCGCAGCTGCTCCTCGGACGCCCGGGCGTCCGCCAACGCGCGCTCGTACTCGGCGAGCTCACGGATCAGGGCGTGGATCGCGGGGACATCGGAGGGCTGTGCGGCTCGGATCATGTGCGCAAGGCTAGCGGGCGGCACCCGCGTCGGGCAGCCGACTTCCGTCCCGGCCGGTGCCGGTCGCCGTCAGATCAGCCGCTCGTCCGGGTAGCACCAACGCCACTGCTCACCCGGTTCGATGGTCCGCATCACCGGATGCCCGGTCGTCCGGTAGTGCTCGGTGGCGTGCCGGTACGGGGAGGAGTCGCAGCACCCGACGTGGCCGCAGCTCAGGCAGAGCCGCAACTGCACCGGGTGGCTGCCGGCCGCATGGCATTCCGTGCAGGTGTCGCTCAGCGGGTCCGGCTCGGGGCGCGGCAGTTCGATCATATGCGGACACTCGCTCATGATGGCCAGGTTAAACCGCCGACTCACCTGGTCGGCAGGGGTGTCGAGATGATCGGAGACAGCGGAACCGATGGACGTGGTGCCACTTCTGATGCTGGTCGCCGGGAGCGCGGCGGTTGCCGGGGCAGCCCGCCGCACCCCGGTGTCCGCCCCACTGCTCCTGGTCGCCGCCGGTCTCGGCGCCTCGTACCTGCCGGGGGTGCCGGACTACACGCTCGATCCGCATGTGGTGCTGCCGCTGGTGCTGCCGCCGCTGCTGCACACCGCCGCGCTGGACAGCTCCTACCTGGACCTGCGGGCCAACCTCCGCCCGGTGGCGCTGCTGTCGGTCGGCTACGTGCTGTTCGCCACGCTCGCCGTGGGCTGGTTCGCCTATCTGGTGGTGCCCGGCCTGCCGCTCACCGCGGCTCTGGTGCTGGGCGCGGTGGTCGCGCCGCCGGACGCCGTCGCCGCCACCGCGATCGCCCGCCGGGTCGGGCTGCCGGGCCGGATCACGACCATCCTGCAGGGCGAGTCGCTGGTCAACGACGCGACCGCGATCACCGCCTACAAGGTGGCGCTCGCCGCCACCGTCGGAGCCGGGGCGACCTGGGCCGACGGGCTGGAGGAGTTCGCGGTCGCGGCGTTCGGCGGGGTCGGCGTCGGCCTGGTGCTGATGGTCCCGCTGCACTGGCTGCGGATCCGGCTGCGCGATCCGCTGCTGCAGAACACCCTGTCGCTGCTCATCCCGTTCGTGGCGTACGCGGCGGCCGAGGAGGTGGGAGCGTCCGGGGTGCTCGCCGTGGTGGTCGTCGCCCTGTACCTGGGCCACCGCTCCTGGCAGGTCGACTTCGCCACCCGGCTCCAGGAGGCCGCGGTGTGGAAGATGGTCGCGTTCGCGCTGGAGTCGGCGGTCTTCGCGCTCATCGGGCTCCAGCTGCCGGTGGTGCTGCGCGGGCTCGGCGCGTACGGCATGGGCGAGGCGGCCTGGTACGCGGTGGCGGTGTTCCTCGCCGTCGTGGCGGCCCGGTTCGTCTGGGTCTACCCGGCGACCTTCATCCCCCGGTGGCTCTCCGCCCGCATCCGCGAACGGGAGCCGGACACCGACTGGACCGCGCCGCTCATCGTCGGCTGGGCCGGGATGCGCGGAGTGGTCTCGCTGGCCATCGCCTTCTCGATCCCGGAGGTGGTCGACGGCGAGCAGTTCCCCGCCCGCAACCTGGTGCTCTTCCTGACCTTCAGCACCGTCATCGGCACCCTCGTCGTCCAGGGCCTGACGCTGCCCGTGCTGATCCGGCTGCTGCGGCTGCCCGGCAAGGACGCCCGCACCGCCACCCTGGCCGAGGCGCAGGCGCAGAACGAGGCGTCCCGGGCGGCCGAGCGGCGGCTGGACGAACTCCTCGCCGACGAGCGGAACGCGCTGCCGCAGCCGCTGGCGGAGCGGCTGCGCACCGTGCTGGAGCGGCGCCGCAACGCGGTGTGGGAGCGGCTCGGCGCGGTCAACGAACTCACCGGGGAGTCCGTGGACGACACCTACCGGCGGCTCTCCCGGGAGATGATCGAGGCGGAGCGCGAGGTGTTCGTGGCGCTGCGCAACGAGCGGCGGATCGACGACGAGATGCTGCGGGTGCTGCTGCGCCGGCTGGACCTGGAGGAAGCGGCGGCCTACCGCGAGGAGGCGGTGGACTGACCGGCCGCGCCGGCCGCCGGGCCGGGCGACCCCTCCCCGGACGTCTCCGCCGCGGCCGCTCGCTCCGCGGCCGTCACCTCCGCGGGGGCCTCCGCCAGGGGCGTCCCGGTGATCACCGCGGTCACCGTGGTCCCCGGTGGGAAGGCGCCCTCCTCGGCCAGGGTGACCACTCCCCAGAGCATTTTGGCGACATAGACACCCTCCACGGGCAGGCCGTGGCGGGCGGTGAAATCGGCCGCGAACGCGTCGAGGGCGGGGGTCCGGCGGGCATAGCCGCCGAAGTGGAAGCGGTCCGCCAGCCGCCAGTCGCCGCGCCGGCCGCCGAACGCCTCGCGTTGCAGCCGCTCGGCCTCGGCGTCCAGGAAGCCGCCGCGCAGCACCGGGATGCCGATCACCTGCGCGCCGTCGGGCGCGGGGCCGGCCGCGGAGCCCGGGGCGAGGCCGGCGGCCAGCCCGGCCAGGGTGCCCCCGGTGCCGCAGGCCACGACCGCCACGTCGGTCCGGCCGCGCAGCTCCCGGCCCAGCTCGGCGCAGCCGTGCACCGCCGCCGCGTTGCTGCCGCCCTCGGGGACGGGACGGCAGTCGCCGAACCGGGCCCGCAGCGCCTCCAGCACCTCGGGTTCGGCCCGGCGGCGGTAGGTCCCGCGGCTGACGAAGTGCAGCCGCATGCCGTCCGCGGCGCACCGGGCGAGCGAGGGGTTCAGCGGGCGGTCGGCGAGTTCCTCGCCGCGTATGACGCCGATGGTGGCGAAGCCCAGCAGGCGGCCGGCCGCGGCGGTGGCGCGCAGGTGGTTGGAGTACGCCCCGCCGAAGGTGAGCAGCGTGCGGTGGCCGGCCGCGGCGGCGGCCCGCAGGTTGGGCACCAGCTTCCGCCACTTGTTGCCCGGGATGTCCGGGTGGATGAGGTCGTCCCGCTTGACCAGCAGCCGGAGGCCGCGGCGCGCGAACCGGTCGTCGTCCAGTTCCTGGAGCGGGGAGGGCAGCCGTGGCCGCAGCGCGCCGAGGCGGTGCTCGAAGTCGAAGTCGCAGTCGAGGTCGGGGCCGGAGCCGGGAACGGGAACGGGGGTGGGGCCGGGAACGGGGGTGGGGGTGGGGTCGGGACGGGGAGCGGTGCCGGTCACCGTCCCATTGTCACGCGACCCGGCGTTCCCGCTGTCCGGGCGGGCGTCAGAGCCGCTCGCCGATGCGGGCGCGCATCGAGCTCATGCTGAAGCCGCGCGGGTCGATCTTCCCCGGCTGCCACTCCAGGTGCCCGATGACCGAGCGTTCGGTCCAGCCGTGGCGCCGGCAGATCGCCGCCGCGGCCTTCGCGATCGCGTCCAGCTGGGCGGCCGGCCAGGGGTCCTCGCCGTTGCCCAGGTTCTCGCACTCCAATCCGTAGAAGTGGCGGTTGCCGTCGGTGTTCGCCTCGTTGTCGGGTGGGAGCGCCCTCTCGGCTATGACGGCGCGCAGCACGTCGTCGTCGCCGGATCCGGCATGGTTGGCGCGCCCCCAGCCGACCAGGTGCACCCTGCCGTCCTTGGTGATCACACCGTGGCAGAGCGGGCCGGGCAGTGCCGGGTGGCCGTCGTAGCAGATCTGTACGGTCTCCTCGGAACCCGAGGTCACGGTGTGGTGGATCATCACGCCGTGCACCGGGCCCCACGGGCCCACGTGGTTCCGGTTGTGGGTTCTCCAGTCGCGCACTTCCACGACGCGCAGGCCCTCGTCCTTGAGCGCGTCGAGGAAGCGGGCCGCGGACATGGGTGAGGCCATGGCCGCCTCCGTTCCATCCGTGCGGCGGTCCGCCGAGCGCGGCCGCCTTATACCTGCTTGTACCCGGAAGAAGCACTCCGTGACGAGATGTTCGACCTGGGTGACCGAGGCGTTCGGTTATCGTGCGAGCTGATCCGGCCGTCCGGCGCCCCGCCCGGTGCCGGGCCGCGGCCGGCCCGCCCGACAGCCGTGCCGGCCGACTCCCCGGCCGGCGCACCGAACAACGCCCGGGAGAAGCGCGGACCATGGACTACCAGGCAGTGCTCGACGAGGTCGCCGCCGCGGTGGCCCCGCACGTCGGCCGCGGGGAGGTGGCCGGCTACATCCCGGCGCTGGCCTCGGTGGACCCGAGCCGGTTCGGCATGGCGGTGGCGGACGTCGACGGCGGGGTGACCGGGGTGGGCGACTGGGAGGTCCCCTTCTCCGTGCAGAGCGTCTCCAAGGCCTTCGCGCTCGCGCTGGTCCTCGCCGAGGACGGGGAGAGCCTGTGGCGGCGGGTGGGCCGGGAGCCGTCCGGCAACCCCTTCAACTCCCTGGTCCAGCTGGAGCACGAGAACGGCATCCCGCGCAATCCGTTCATCAACGCGGGGGCCCTGGTGACCACCGACCGGTTGCAGTCGCTGACCGGCGACGCCGCCGCCGGCATGCTGGACTTCCTGCGCGCCGAGAGCGGCAACCCCGGGCTGGCCTTCGACCCGGCCGTCGCCGCCTCCGAGGCCGAGCACGGCGACCGCAACGCCGCCCTGGCGTACTTCATGGCCAGCTACGGGAACCTCGACAACCCGGTGCACACCGTGCTGGACCACTACTTCCGGCAGTGCGCGATCGAGATGAGCTGCCGCGATCTGGCCCTGGCGGGCTCCTTCCTGGCCCGGCACGGGGTACGCGCGGACGGCAGCCGGCTGCTGTCGCGCAGCGAGGCGAAGCGGATCAACGCCGTCATGCTCACCTGCGGCACCTACGACGCGGCGGGCGACTTCGCGTACCGCGTCGGACTGCCCGGCAAGAGCGGCGTCGGCGGCGGCATCATCGCGGTGATCCCGGGCCGCTGCACGCTGTGCGTGTGGAGCCCCGGCCTGGACGTCCGCGGCAACTCGGTGGCGGGGGTCGCCGCCCTGGACCACTTCACCACCCTCACCGGCCTGTCGGTGTTCTGAGCCGGCCGGGCCGCGGCGCCCGGCGGCGGGCGCCGGGGTGGCGGGGCGCCGCCCGGCGGGCGCATGGTGGAAAGGGAGGTGTACCGCGATGCTGCACGAGATGCGCGCGGAGTACGAGGAGGGCAGCTCGGGGCGGGTGGCGGGTGCGCCGGTCAAGATCTGGCACATGGTCCGCGCCACCGGGACCACCGCCATGTGCGGTCAGGAACTCGCCCCGGACGCGGCGACGCTGCCCGCCGAGGAGTGGGGTGTCGCCGAGGAGACCTGCTGCCACCCCTGCGGCGCCGCCTATCTGCGGGAAGTCCCCTGACCCGTGGCACCCGCACCCCGCGCCGGAGCCCGCCGGGGTACCGGCGGCGCCCGGTGCCGGCCCGGCGGTCGCGGCCGGCCGGCCGCGGTGTCGGTGGCGGCTGCGATGCTGGGGTCATGTACCGGGAACGGGCCGCGCGGCCGGCCGGGGCGGTGGTGTGGACGCGGACCGCCGCGGGCGGTGCCGAGCGGGTGCTTCCCGACGGCTGTACCGACCTCATCTGGCGCGAGCGCGGTGGCGCGGGCGAGTTGATCATCGCCGGGCCGGACACCGCGGCCCAGGTCTCCGAGTCGCCGGCCGGCGTCCGCTACACCGGGCTGCGGTTCGCCCCCGGCACCGGCCCCGCGGTCTTCGGGATACCCGCCTGCGAACTCCGCGACCTGCGGGTGCCGTTGGACGCGGTCTGGCCGGCGGCCGACGTCCGGCGGCTGACCGGACTGCTGACCGGCAGCGACCGCCCGGGCCGGGTGCTGGAGGCGGCGGCGCTGGCGCGGCTGCGTGACGCGCCCCCGGCCGACCCGGCGATCGCGGCGGTGGTGGCGGAACTGACCGGCGGGTCGCCGGTCGGGGCGGTCGCCGACCGGGTGGGACTGAGCGTGCGGCAGCTGCACCGCCGATCGCTGGCGGCGTTCGGCTACGGGCCCAAGACGCTGGCCCGGGTGCTGCGGCTGAACCGGGCGCTGGACGCGGCGCGCGAGGGCCGGCCGTTCGCCGACGTGGCGGCGGACCACGGCTACGCCGACCAGGCGCACCTGGCCCGCGAGGTGCGGGCTCTCACCGGGGTGCCGCTGGGTGAACTCACCGGGGCGCGGCGGGCGTCCCCGGGCGGCGGGCCCGGCGGGGCGCCGGGGCCGGACGCCGGGTGACCGGGCGCCGGACGCCTTCCGCGGGTGCCGCGGCAGGTGCCCGGGAGGCGAGGGCCGGAGACGCTAGCCGGCCAGGGCGGCCGCCGCTCGATGGCCGCAGCGCGCCCGTCGGCCGCGTCCGGGGCGCCGCGTTTGTCTGCCGCGCCCGTCGGCCGCGTCCGGGGCGCCGCGCCTGTCCGCCGCGCCCGTCTGCCGTGCGGGTCCGCCGCGGCGGATCACCGTTCCCGGCCACCGCGCCGCGGCCCGGTCGGCCGCGGTCAGGCCGACCGGGCCGCGGCGCTTACGGTCAGGGCGCCGGGGTGAGCGGGGCGAACAGGTCCACGCTGTTGCCGTCCGGGTCGAGGACCACCGCGTAGCGCTGGCCCCAGGGCGCGTCCCACGGCTCCTTGTGCCCTTCGGCGCCCGCCGCCACCAGCTCGGCGTAGGTGCTGTCGACCTCCGCGGGGCCGTCGCAGGCGAACGCCAGTGCGATCCGGCCCGCTCCGGGCACCGGCTTCCAGTCCGGGTCGATGGAGCGGACGGTCTCCTCGGTGTCCCACATCAGCCGCAGCCCGCCGGGCAGCGTGGCCTCCACGTGCGGCAGGCTCTCGGCGTCGGCGGGGATCTCCACACCGAGCCGGCGGTAGAAGGCGAGGGAGGCGGCCAGGTCGGACGCGACCAGCCCGACGGCGTCGAATCGAGGTGTCATGCCGTCAGCGTAGGCAGCCCGGCGGCCGCCGGGCTTGAACGAATCGGCCACCGGTCCGGGCGGGCCCGGTGCCACCGTGCCCGCCCGCCGGGCGCGGGACGGTCAGGGGCAGCGGATGACCTGGCCGGCGTAGGAGAGGTTGCCGCCGAAGCCGAACAGCAGCGCATAGGCGCCCGAGGCGACCTCGCCCCGCTCCACCAGCTTGGACAGCGCCAGCGGAATGCTCGCCGCCGAGGTGTTGCCGGACTCGACCACGTCCCGGGCGACCACCGCGTTCACCGCGCCCAGCTTCCGGGCCACCGGCTCGATGATCCGTAGGTTCGCCTGGTGGAGGACGACCGCGCCCAGGTCCTCCGGCGTCACCCCGGCCCGCTCGCACACCTGCCGGGTGATCGGCGGCAGCTGGGTGGTGGCCCAGCGGTACACCGCCTGGCCCTCCTGCGCGAACCGCGGCGGGGTGCCCTCGATCCGCACCGCGTGACCCATCTCCGGCACCGAGCCCCACACCACCGGCCCGATGCCGGGCGGCCGCTCCGGGCCCTCGCCGTCCGTCGCCACCACCACCGCGGCCCCGGCGCCGTCCCCGAGGAGTACGCAGGTCGACCGGTCCGTCCAGTCGGCGGCCTCGGTGAACTTGTCGGCGCCGACGACCAGGGCGCGGCGGGCGGCACCGGCCCGCAGCGCGTGGTCGGCCGTGGCGAGCGCGTGGGTGAAGCCGGCGCAGACCACGTTGAGGTCCATCGCGGCGGGGGAGCGGAGGCCGAGCCGGGCGGCGACCCGGGCGGCCATGTTGGGGCTCCGGTCGAGCGCGGTGGAGGTGGCCACGATGACCAGGTCGATGTCGGTGGTGTTCAGCCCGCTGTGCGCGAGGGCCTTCCCGGCGGCCGCGGCGGCCATCTCGTCCACCGTCTCGTCGGGGCGGGCGACGTGCCGGGTCCGGATGCCGACCCGGCTGCGGATCCACTCGTCGCTGGTGTCCACCATGCCCGCGAGGTCGTCGTTGGTGAGGATGCGCGCAGGCTGGTAGTGGCCGAGAGCCACTACACGTGATCCGTTCATCGGGCGATCCCCCTTCGCGGGTGTGGTGCACCCTGTGCTTCGTGGGGTCCAGTCTTCGTCGTCGCCCTCGCGGCGGACGGGCGGGTATCTGCCAATGTTGGGCCGGAAGATCTGGAGCTTTCGCCCTTCCCAACGGGGAGCGAACGGATTCCGTCCCGGCGGGGACCGGTGGCGGCCGCCGTCGTACCGGCGAGTACGCGCGGTGCGGGGCGCGGCCGGCGGCCTGCGGGCGCCCCGGCGGGGGCGCGGGGACCGGGGTGGGGGCCGGGCCGGGCGGGCTCCGTCCGGGCCCCGCTTCCCCTGATTCGTCACCCAGCGTGACGGGTTTCCGTGGCGTCGGGCGACTACTTGCAAGTAACGGGGCGTCCGCCGCATTCTGCCACGACTCTGGGTGACTGACCATGTCGATGGATGGGTATGGCATCCAGTGAAGGCAAAGCCCCGAGCGGGGGGTCGACATGGTCGAGGAACAGACCGCCTTCGGCATCCGGGAGCGGGTGCTGGGCGGCATCACACTGGTGGAGATAGTCGGCGAGCTGGACATCGTGGCGGCCGGGAGTGCGCGGCCGTGTCTCGATGCGCTGGTCCGTGCCGGGCGGCATCCGGACATCGTGCTGGATCTGCGGGGGGTCACCTTCGTGGACTGCGCGGGACTGTCGGTGCTCTGCCGGGTGCGCAACGGGGTACTGGAGCGGAGCGGACGGCTGCGGCTGGTCATCGAGGACCCCCGGCTGCGGCGCCTGCTGCGGATCGTGCGGCTGGCGGACGCGTTCGAGGTGCTCGACGATCTGGCGTCCGCGGCGTGAGGGCGATCCGGTGGCCGCCGCCGGAAATCGACGGTCCACCGGGACGCCTGCTTGATCCACCCTCGACCGGGTGTCAATGTGCGCGGCGGGGGTTCACCCCGTCGGGGGTACTTCCCGGGGTGTGAATGGTTTCTGCACCGCCGTGACTGGCGTTTGGTCCTTACGCTCGCCTGCACGTTCCCGGCCATGCCACCGCGCACCGGCCCGGGGCGTCAGCGGGCCACCACGCACCGATGAAACCCATCGGTGCCGGCCGGACGGGGGAGAGGGGGATCATGTCGTACCGAGGTGAGGGCGCGGAGCAGCCGCGCCCGGCCCAGTCGTACGCCCGGACCTACCGGGCCGCCGACTGCACCGTGGTCGAGGTGCACGGCGAGGTCGACATCATGGGGGTGCTGGAGGTCGGTCCGCCGCTGGACGCCGCGACCGGCGGCGCGGCGCCCCTGGTGGTCATCGACCTGACCCCGACCACCTTCCTGGACTGCTCGGGGCTCGCACTGCTGGCCCGGGCGCACCGCCGGACGGTCGAGCGCGGCGCCCGGCTCCGCCTGGTGTGCGCCGACCCGATGGTGCTGCGCACCCTGCGGGCCGGTGGGGTGACCGATCTGCTGGAGCCGTTGCCCACGGTCGACGCCGCCCTCGGGCCGCGGGGTCCGGAGCCGGTGCGCCCCGCGACCGGGGTGATGGGGGCGGCCCCCGGCCGCTGAGTCCCGCAGGCCGCCCTGCCGCTGAGTCCTCGCCGGCCGCCCGGCTGCCGGGTCCCTTCCGGACGCCGGCCCGTCATCGGGCCCGGGCCCCGGGGCGCGAGGCGACTCGCGGAGAGCCGGCCGGAGAAACACCGCCGCCGTATCCGCTCGGTGCAGCGGATACGGCGGCGGGCTGACCGGCCGTATCGGGTTTCAGCCGGTCAAACCGGTCGGCCCGGAGAGGCCGACCGGACCGAGCGGCGGGTCAGCCGCTGGTCATCGGGGTGTGCGGCGGTGCCGCCGCGGCGGGTCAGTCCCGGGCGAAGGCGGCCTTGCCGAAGGCGTCCTGGCCGACCCCGGCCAGGCCGTTGGCCCACAACTGCTCGACCCGGTTGATCTCGTTGCCGTCGGGCTGGGCGTTGGTGCAGGACGGCCCGGGGCCGCCGCCCGACATCAGCTCGCTGCACGGGCCCTCGTAGTGGTCCGGCAGCCCGAGCACATGGCCGGTCTCGTGGGTGGTGACCCGGGTCGAGTCGTACTCCTGGTTCTGCGCGTAGTCCAGGAAGATGTAGCCGCCGCCGTGGCCGTCGGTGCTGGCGTACGAGCCGCGCGGGTCGTCGCCCTCGCGGTAGGTGAAGTCGGCGTTGCCGCCCTCCACCAGCTCGACGTTGTCGACCGAGTCGTTCCATATCTGGGCGCTGCGCGCTATCTGCGCCCGGAAGGTGGGGGCGGCGCTGGCGTCGTAGGTGACGGTCACGGTGGCCGCCGCGCCGGGCTTCTTCTTCGCCTGCTTGGCCTTGACCGACTTCAGTACCGCCTCGAAGAACGCCCGGGTGTCCGCGCGTTCCGCGGCGGCGTCCGGGACGAACCCGGCGGTGACGGCCGGGGCCGCGGTACCGGCGGCCCGGTCGGAGGAGGTGCCGGAGGCGGCGGAGGCGGGCAGCGCGCACAGGCTGAGCGCGAGTCCGAGTCCGGCCGTGGCGGCGATCGCCGGCTTGGGGAAGTTCATGTGGGGGGCTCCTCATCGTCCGTGGGGCCCTTGGGTCACGGTGCTGTGGGGGGTACGCGACCCAAGGGCCTTGGGATGAACTGTTGGTGCCGCAGAGTCTTGGCGAGATCGGACCTGTTGCGGAGATGTCACCAGGCGATAGCCCTGGACTATCACCCCGGCCGCGGACCGGTCCCTGATGCGCCTTTCGGGCTCTTTTGCGGATCTGGTGTGACGGATCCAGCCGCCGCTATGCTCCGGCCGTGGAGCTCGAAGTCAGGCACCTTCGTGCGTTGTGCGCCATAGCCGACACCGGCAGCGTACGGAAAGCCGCGCGGCAGCTGGGCATGAGCCAGCCCTCCCTGACCACCCAGCTCCGCCGGATCGAGAACGCCATCGGCGGAGAGCTGTTCGCCCGGGAGCGCACCGGCAGCCGGCTGACCCCGCTGGGCCGCTCGGTGCTCGGCCGGGCGCGCTCGATCGTGGCCGAGATGAACGCCCTGACCGCCGAGGCGAAACTGGCGGTCGGCCACGGGCCGCAGACCGGATCGCGGCTGTGGATCGGCAGCACCAACAGCCGTGCGGTACCCGGCTGGCTGCGCAGGCTGCGGGAACGGTTCCCGGACGCGGACACCACCATCCGCAGCGACGCCTCCCCGAACACCCTGCTGCGCATGGTCGCGGAGCACCAGCTGGACGTCGCCTTCGTCCACGAGGTGGCGGGCGCCCCGCTGCGCTTCCCCGAAGGGGTGGAACTCCGGGTGCTGATCGCGCGCGAACCCCAGTTCGTGGTGGTGCCGGAGACCCATCCGGCGGCGTGCGAACCGGTGGTGCGCCTGGCCGACCTCGCCGACGACCAGTGGATGGTCGACCCCGCGGTGGACGGCGAGCTGACCGGTCTGCGCCGGATGCTCACCGCGGCCGGGCTCAACCCGCGGGTGGTCTACGGCGACTACCTGATGGCGGCCGACCTGGTCGCGGCCGGCGAGGTGGTGACCCCCTGCCAGCCGACCGCGCGGGCCCGCCCGGGCACCGCGGTCCGCGCGCTGGAGGGCGATCCGCTGACCGTGCGGCTGCTGCTGGTCTGCCGGGCGGGGGCGGGCGCCCCGGCGGGCATCGACGCGGTCTTCACCGACCTCGCCGCCGCCTACCGGGAGATCGCCTGGGCCAGCGACGCCTACCGGCAGTGGCTGGTGCGCCACGACAACCCGCTGCCGCTGTTCCAGCTGCCGGAGCGGGTGCCGGTGCCGGTGCCGCTGTAGCGGACGGGCGGTGGCCCGGGCCGCGCGGCACGCCTGCCGGGGCGGACGGCCCGGGTGGCCCTAGGCTGCACAGCACCTGCGGCTGCGCAGCACCGGCGAAGGGAGCGGGCATGAGGCCCGGCAAGGAGCCGACCACCGAAGTCGACCCCCGGTACAGCATCGAGGGGGCCACCGCCACGCCCTGGTCCGAGGCCGAGGAGCAGCTGGAGGCGGCGGAGGTGTACTGGCTGTCGACGGTACGGCCGGACGGCCGCCCGCACGTCACCCCGCTGCTGTCGGTCTGGCTGGACGGTGCGCTGCACTTCTGCACCGGCCCCGGGGAACGCAAGGCCCGCAATCTGGCGGCCAACCCCAACTGCGCCCTCACCACCGGCGGCAACGCCCTCGACGTGGGGCTGGACCTGGTCGTGGAGGGCGCGGCGCTGCCGGTGACCGAGGAGACGGCGCTGCGGCGGGTGGCCGCGGCCTACGAGGCCAAGTACGGCAGCGACTGGCACTTCGACGTCCGGGCCGGGGCCTTCGAGCACCGGGGCGGACGCGCCCTGGTGTTCGGCGTCACCCCCATCACCGCGTTCGGCTTCCGCAAGGGCGCCTACAGCCAGACCCGCTGGCGCTTCTAGCGGGCCGCCGGGGGTGGTGCGGCGGCCCGCCCGTGCCGGCGGGCCCGCGGCACGGGCGGGAGGCGTCGCCGGGTGCCCGGTCCACTCGGCGGCCGAAATGCCGCTGATCGATCGCGGACCCGTCGGCACCGCGCTAGGGTCCGAAGATCGTAATCGCATATGCGTGCGGGGGAGGCGGCGATGGTGAGGCGACGGGTACGGCGGGTGGCCTTCGCGGTCGGGATCGCGGCCGCGGCCCTGGCGCTGCCCGGCTGCGGATCGGACTCCCCGGACTCCGGCGACGGTACGCCCCGGATAGCCGAGGACCGGGACGTACCGCCCCTGCCCCTGGACCGGTACCAGTTCGCGGACGACGAGTACGCCCGCTACCGGCAGGCACAGGCCCGGCTGGTGCAGCGGTGCATGGTGGGCCTCGGCTTCACCGACTTCCCGCTCGACCCCCGGGAACCGGGGCGGAAGGCCGAGTCCACCGCCACCGTGACGATGGCCGGGATGGACAGCCCGTTCGGCTCGCTCGATCTGGACCGGGCCCGCCGGTGGGGCTACGGCCACGACCCGGCGCAGCGGGCCGGCCGGGAGCCCGAGGGCCGGCGGATGACCGACGAGGAGTACCGCGTCCTCAACGGGATGACCCGGGCCGGCCGCGAGGCCGACGGGCGGACGGTCCCGCAGGGCGGCTGCTACGGCCAGGCCGAACGTGAGCTGACCGGTGGCCTGTCGCTGGCCGACTACAGCCGGGCCTGGTCGTACACCGGCGGCCGCGCCTACGCGCTGCAGAAGGCGATGGACCGCGACGACCGGATCCGCACGGTCTGGCGGACCTGGTCGGACTGCCTCGCCGACAAGGGTTTCAAGAGGTACCGGAAACCGGCCGACGCCTTCGCCGACCGGGCCTGGGGCCGCGGCGAAGACGGCAACACCACCCGCGGCGAACGGGAGCGGGCCACCGCCGCGGCCGACGTCGAGTGCAAGCGCCGGCACAACACGGCCGGTGAGTGGTGGGCGGTGGCGGTCGAGAAGCAGCGCGCGGAGCTGGCCCGGCGCAAGGCCACCTACGAGGACGTCCGGCGGGACATCGAGACCATCCGGGCGAACGTCCGGCACATCCTGGCCGGGGGCTGAGCCGCCGCGCCGGGGCGGCCCCGGCGCCACGGTGCCGGTCCGGTACCGCGGCCGCCCCGGCCGCCGCGGCCAGCGCCCCGGTGGTGCCGGGAAGACGCGGCGGCCCGGCCGCCGCGGGGGTCGGGACCCCCGGGACGACCGGGCCGCGCGCACCGCTCGTCCGGCCCCGCGGGGCCGGCGTCCGGTGAGGCCGTGCCGGGCGGTCAGCCCTGCTTGGTCTCCCAGAAGATCTTGTCGATCTGCGCGATGTAGTCCAGCGCCTTCTGACCGGTGGCCGGGTCGGTGGACCCCTTGGCCGCGCTCAGCGCCTTGAGGGTGTCGTTGATGAGCTGGTGCAGCTCGGGGTACTTCTCGAAGTGCGGCGGCTTGAAGTAGTCGCTCCAGAGCACCGAGACGTGGTGCTTGGCCAGCTCCGCGCGCTGCTCCTTGATGACGGTGGCGCGGGCGCGGAAGTGCGGGTCCTCGTTGGCCTGGTACTTCTCCTGGACTGCCTTGACCGACTCGGCCTCGATGCGGGCCTGGGCCGGGTCGTAGACGCCGCAGGGAAGGTCGCAGTGGGCGCTGACCTTCACCTTGGGGGCGAACAGGCGGGAAAGCATGAAGCTGTCCTTCCTCGTGATCGTCTTCTCAGGTGCGAGATTACTCCGTGAGGGAAGGCTTTTCTCGGGCGCCCCGGGGGGCTTAGGCCAAAAGTCCAGTGGCAGCCTGGGGCTGATGGAGGATCGACCGGAGGTGCCGGATGCAGGACCAGGTGCGCGACAGCGGGCCGGAGCAGGACCGGGAGGCCCAAGGGCTGCTGCGTATCGGGACGGCCACGGTGTACGGGCCGTCGATGACGCCCACGCTGCTGCCCGGGGACCGGCTCGTGATCCGGTACGGCGCTCCGCTGCGCCCGGGTGACGTGGTGATGCTGCGGCATCCCTTCCAGCAGGACCTGTGGATCGTCAAGCGGCTGGCGGACCGGCGCGACGGCGGCTGGTGGGTGCTGGGGGACAACCCGTTCGCCATGCCGGACAGCCGGCAGTTCGGCGTGGTCCCGGACGAGCTGGTGGTGGGCCGGGCGGTGCTGCGGCTGCGGCCGGTGCCGCGGGACACCGACCGCGGTCAGCGGTCGGTGGGCGCGCTGCTGGCGTGGGCGGTCTCGGCGATCCGGCCGCTGGGCCGGCCGGCGCGTCCGGCGGGCCGCTCGGCCGGGTCCTCCGGGCGTTCGGCGCGCTCGGCGTCCAGGCGCTTCCGGGCCCGGTAGGCGGCGACGTTGGCCCGGGTGGCGCAGCGGTCGGAGCAGTAGCGCCGGGACCGGTTCGTCGAGGTGTCGAGGTAGGCGTTCCGGCAGGGGGACGCCTCGCAGATGCCCAGCCGGTCCACGCCGAGCTCGGTGAGCTGGAAGGCGAGCCCCATGCAGGCGGTCGCGGCGTAGCCGGCGCCGGCGTTGGCGGCGTGGTCGGCGATGTGCATGTGCCACTTCGGGCGGCCGTCCTCGTCGCGGAACTCGTGCCCGGAGATCTGCGGGCTGACCGGGAACTCCAGCAGCAGCGCGTTGAGGAGGTCCACGGCCCGCACCTCCTCCCCGGCCGCCGCCGCCTCGAAGACCGCGCGGAGCCGGACGCGTACCGCGCGCAGCCGGGTGACGTCGGCGTCGGTCGCCCGGCGGGCCGCCTGCTTGCCCGCCCCGAACAGCTCGCGGACGGCCTCGACCGAGTTCAGGCTGTCGGTGCCGCGCGCGGGTTCCTCGCTGTTCACCAGGCGCACCGCGAAGTCGGAGTAATAAGCCAGTTCCACTTGTGGTCCTTACGGGGCCGGATTAGGGTCAGTAATGGATGACGTGCATTCGAGGGTATTACGACTTGAGAGGGGCGCAATGACGGACACCGTCACCACCTCGCACTGGCGTGCCTGGCAGGAGAGCTGGGACCGGCAGCAGGAGTGGTACCTGCCGGACCGCGAGGAGCGGTTCCGCGTGATGCTGGACGCCGTGGAGGCCGTGGTCGGCCCCGAGCCCCGGGTCCTGGACCTCGCCTGCGGCACCGGCAGCATCTCCGACCGGCTGCTGCGCCGGTTCCCCGGCGCGGTCAGCACCGGCGTCGACCTGGACCCGGCGCTGCTCACCATCGCCCGCGGGTACTTCGCCGACGAGCCGCGGATCGGGTTCGTCACGGCCGACCTGCGCGACCCGGACTGGACGGCGAAGCTGCCGCACCGCACGTACGACGCGGTACTCACCGCGACCGCGCTGCACTGGCTCCCCGCCGAGGAGCTGCGGGTGCTGTACGGCCGGCTGGCAGAGGTGGTCCGGGACGGCGGGCTGTTCGTCAACGCCGACCACATGCCGGACGACAGCACCCCGCGGCTGAACGCTGCCGAGCGCGCGTACCGGCACGCCCGGCAGCGGCGGGCCCGCGAGGAAGGGGCCCTGGACTGGGCGGACTGGTGGCGCTCGGTCACCGAGGACCCGGCGCTGGCGGACGTGGCCGCCGAGCGCTTCGCGATCCTCGGCAACCCGCTGGTCCCGGGCGACCACGGGGACGACAAGACGTACCCGGCGGCCTGGCACGCCGAGGCGCTGCGCGAGGCGGGCTTCGCCGAGGCGCGGCCGGTGTGGTGCTCGGTCACCGACGCGGCGGTGCTGGCGCTCAAGTAGTCGCCCGGGGCACCGGTCCGGCCGGCCGGCCGGAACCGCCGTCGCCCCGCGCGGTCGCGGTGACCGTCCGGGCGGTGACAGCGCGAAGGCGGTACGGGCCCGGTCGGCCCGTACCGCCTTCGCGGCCCGGCTAAAGCACCTTGGACAGGAACGACTTCGTCCTCTCGTGCTGCGGGTTGGTGAGCACGTCCCGCGGGTTGCCCGACTCCACGACCACACCGCCGTCCATGAAGACGACCGAGTCGCCGACCTCGCGGGCGAAGCCCATCTCGTGGGTGACCACGACCATGGTCATGCCTTCCTCGGCCAGGTCGCGCATCACGTCGAGGACATCGCCGACCAGCTCCGGGTCGAGCGCCGAGGTGGGCTCGTCGAAGAGCATCAGCTTGGGCTCCATGGCCAGGGCGCGGGCGATCGCGACCCGCTGCTGCTGGCCGCCGGAGAGCTGGGAGGGGTAGTTGCCGCCCTTGTCGGCCAGGCCCACCCGGTCCAGCAGCTTCACCGCGCGCTCCCGCGCCACGGCCTTGGTCTCGCCCTTGACCTGGATCGGCGCCTCCATGACGTTCTCCACGGCCGTCATGTGCGGGAACAGGTTGAAGCGCTGGAAGACCATGCCGATGTCGCGGCGCTTGGCGGCGACCTCGCGGTCCTTGAGCTCGTACAGCTTGTTGCCCTGCTGCCGGTAGCCGACCAGCTCGCCGTCGACGTACAGCCGACCGCCGTTGATCTTCTCCAGGTGGTTGATACAGCGCAGGAAGGTGGACTTGCCCGAGCCGGACGGACCGATCAGGCAGAACACCTCACCCGGGGCGACCTCCAGGTCGATCCCCTTGAGCACCTGGACGGCGCCGTAGGACTTGTGCACGCCCTCGGCCTTCACCATGGGGGTCATGCGCCACCTCCTTCTCGGGAGCGGTTGCTGAACGAGAGCAGGTTGGTACGCACCCGCTGCAGGACGGTCGGGGGCAGCGCGCGGCTGGAGCCACGCGCGTAGTACCGCTCCAGGTAGTACTGACCGACGCTGAGTACCGAGGTCAGGATCAGGTACCAGGCGGCGGCGAGGAAGAGCATCTCGGCCGGGGCACCGGAGTTCTGTCCGATGTTCTGGGCGGCCTGCAGCAGGTCCCAGTACTGGACGGCGATCACCAGCGAGGTGGTCTTGAGCATGTTGATGAACTCGTTGCCGGTCGGCGGCACGATCACCCGCATCGCCTGCGGCAGCACCACCCGGCGCAGCGTCTTGGTGTGGCTCATGCCCAGCGCGTGGGCGGCCTCGGTCTGGCCCTCGTCCACGGACTGGAGACCGGCGCGGCAGATCTCCGCCATGTAGGCGGCCTCGTTCAGGCCCAGGCCCAGCAGGGCGGCGAGGAACGGGGTCATGAAGTCCGACCACTCGTCCTGGTAGATCGGGCCCAGGTTGATGTACTTGAAGATCAGGCCCAGGTTGAACCAGAGCAGCAGCTGGACGTAGACCGGGGTGCCGCGGAAGAACCAGATGTAGCCCCAGGCGACGGCCTGGGTGACCGGGTTCTTCGACAGCCGCATCACCGCGAGGATGATGCCGAGGACCACACCGAGCGCCATCGCGGCGATGGTGATCCAGATGGTCTTCCCGACGCCTTCGAGGACCTGGTCGTTGAAGAAGTTGTCGGGGATGGCTCCCCAGTTGACCTTGCCCTGGGAGAAGGCGTACACCAGCATGCCGAGCAGGGCGACGATCACCACGGCGGAGATCCAGCGCCCGTAGTGGCGGACCGGGACCGCCTTGATCGTCTCCGGTGCGGCGGGCGGCGGGGTGTCGCCCGGACCCGTCTTTTCGATGTCAACAGTCACGGAATGTGCCTTTCAGCGTGAGCACGGAGCGGACGGGATCACTTGCCGCCGTTGATGGCGCCCTGTTCCACCGCGCCGTCCTCGACGCCCCACTTCTTCAGGACCTTCTCGTAGTCCCCGGTGCGGATGATCGCGTCGAGTGCCGCCTTCAGCGCGTCCCGCAGCTGGGCGTCCTCCTTGCTCACCGCGATGCCGTACGGAGCCGCCTCGACCTGGTCGCCGACCAGCTCGAAGTCGTTGCCGCCACCGGAGGTGCGCACCGCGTACGCGGCGACCGGGAAGTCGCTGGAGCCGGCGTCGGCGCCACCGCCGCGCAGCCGGGTCTGGGCCTCGGTGTCGTTGGCGAACGCCTCGATCGAGATCGCCTTCTTGTCGTCCTTCTCGCAGGTCTTCGACTGGGCCTTGGCCAGGTCGTGCGAGGTGGTGCCGCGCTGGACCACGATCTTCCTGCCGCAGAGGTCGTCCCAGGTCGAGATCCCCTGGGTGTCTCCCTTGCGGGTGTAGATCGACACGCCCGCGGTGAGGTAGTCGACGAAGTCGACGCCCTCGCCGACCTTCTTGCCGGAGTCCGGGTCGATGCCCTCCTGGCGGCTCTTGTTGTCCGTCATCGCCGACATCGCGATGTCGTACCGGTCGGACTTCATACCGCTGATCAGGGTGTCGAAGGTGGCGTTCGAGAACTCGAACTCCACCCCGAGCTGCTTGCTGAGCGCCTCGGCGATGTCGGGGTCGATACCCACCACCGCGTTGCCCTTGCGGAACTCGACCGGCGGGTAGTTGATGTCCGAGCCCACCTTGATGACGCCGGCGGACTGGATCTCCTTCGGCAGCAGGCTGAACAGCGGGGGCTTGCCGGACGCGTCGGTGTTGGTGACCTTGTCCCGCTGGTCGCCGCAGCCCGTCAGCAGCAGAGCGCCGGTGACCGCGATCGCGCCCATCGCTGCCCATCGTGACCTGGCTGCGCTGGACCGACGGGTGGTGCTTGCGGTCATGCGGTTCCTCCTGGCGGATGAGGGGGTGTCCGGAGGGTCGAGCACACACCTTCGGGTGTCGCGACCTCGTGTGATTTGGGCATCTTGCCATCTGGACGGGTTCGATCGGGCGGCCAGTCATGTCAAAATCGGATAACGGGCGACCCCCGTGGCACACCAGGCCGGAACACAGAGCCGGACCGTGGTGGGACGAAGTGGAATGAGAGCTTCCTCACGTGCGTGATGTCTCAGCGTATGGACGTTCGGTGCGGATACGCCGCATTTGACGTGAACGCGAAGTATCTGTACGGCACCGCAGCGGAACTCGCTCGTCCCGGAAGTCTTCTTCCGGTAGAACGGACCACTGCACCCCTCACCCGGGGCTCAGGGCGCGTGTGCGGCGCGCCCGGCGTACGTATCCGATCCCGATTGGCAGGTATCTGCCGTACGGGAAGCGCGCGCGGTGCCCGCCCGTTCCTTCACCTAGGAACGGCTACCCTCACCAGCAATACGACAAAGGGGTCAAACAAGTGTCAGCGGAGATCGTGAATCCTCGCAGCGACAGCGCCACCGGTGATCAGGACGAGCTCTTCGATCCGGCGTTCGCGTTGCACCGGGGCGGCAAGATGGCGGTCCAGGCGACCGTCCCCGTGCGAGACAAGGACGATCTGTCCCTCGCCTACACGCCGGGCGTGGCAAAGGTGTGCAGCGCCATCGCCGAGCAGCCGGACCTGGTCCACGACTACACCTGGAAGTCACAGGTCGTCGCGGTCGTCACGGACGGCAGCGCGGTGCTCGGGCTCGGCGACATCGGGCCGGAGGCGTCCCTGCCCGTGATGGAGGGCAAAGCCATCCTCTTCAAGCAGTTCGGCGGGGTGGACGCGGTTCCGATCGCGCTCGACTGCCGGGGCGTGGACGAGATCGTGGACACCGTGGTCCGCCTCGCCCCGTCGTTCGGCGGGGTGAACCTGGAGGACATCTCCGCCCCCCGCTGCTTCGAGATCGAGCGCAAGCTCCAGGAGCGCGTGGACATCCCGATCTTCCACGACGACCAGCACGGCACCGCCGTGGTCACCCTGGCCGCACTGCGGAACGCGGCCAAGCTGACCGACCGCGCCCTGGGCTCGCTGCGCGCCGTCATCTCCGGCGCCGGCGCGGCGGGCGTGGCGATCGCCAAGATCCTCGTCGAGGCGGGCATCGGCGACGTCACGGTCTGCGACAGCAAGGGCATCGTCTCGCTGGACCGCGACAACCTCAACGACGTCAAGCGCGAGCTGGCCGGCTACACCAACAAGGCCGGGCTCAGCGGCTCGCTGGAGACCGCGATGGCCGGCGCCGACGTGTTCATCGGCGTCAGCGGCGGCACGGTGCCGGAGGAGACGGTCGCCAAGATGGCGCCCGGCGCCTTCATCTTCGCCATGGCCAACCCCACGCCGGAGATCCACCCGGACGTCGCGCACAAGTACGCCGCGGTCGTCGCGACCGGCCGCAGCGACTACCCGAACCAGATCAACAACGTCCTCGCCTTCCCGGGCATCTTCGCGGGCGCCCTCCAGGTGCGCGCCTCCCGCATCACCGAGGGCATGAAGCTGGCCGCCGCCGAGGCGCTGGCCGCCGTGGTGGCCGACGAGCTCAGCGCGGACAAGGTCATCCCGTCCCCGTTCGACGAGCGGGTGGCCCCGGCGGTCACCGCCGCCGTCGCGGCCGCCGCCCGCGCGGAGGGCGTCGCCCGCCGCTGACCCGGCGGTGCCGGGGTGTGCGCGGCCGGATGACCGGCCGTCACGCCCCGGCCGGCGGGCACCCGTACTCCGGTCGCGACACCCCGTCCGACCGGTGACGCACCTCGCGAAGGCGGCACGGACCCCGGTCCGTGCCGCCTTCGGCTTTTCCCACGCGCGGCACACGCTCCGCCGGCAGCCGACCGGGTCCCCGCGGCGCGCCCGCCCGGCCGCCGACGCCCTGCCCCCGCCCGCTCCGGCGGCCGCGCGGGCGGCGGAACGGAAGGCACCGCGCCGGACAACCCGTACGCGTCGCGTGTCACACGCGGACCTGGTTCCGCCGCGTCCGGGCCGGGACCTAAGGTCGGGGTCATGTTCGCTGCCTACGCCGCACGTATCGACCGTGACAAGCCGCTGACCGGGCTGGAACTGGGCGAACGGCCCGCCCCCGACCCCCGGCCCGGCTGGACGACCGTCAACGTCAAGGCCGCCTCCCTCAACCACCACGACCTGTGGTCGCTGCGCGGCGTGGGCCTCGGCGAGGAGTCGCTCCCGATGATCCTCGGCTGCGACGCGGCCGGGATCGACCAGGACGGCAACGAGGTCGTCCTCCACTCCGTGATCGGCCAGAGCGGGCACGGCGTCGGGCCGCACGAGCCGCGCTCCATCCTCACCGAGCGCTACCAGGGCACCTTCGCCGAGCAGGTCGCGGTGCCCACCTGGAACCTGCTGCCCAAGCCGAAGGAGCTGTCCTTCGAGGAGGCCGCCTGCCTGCCCACCGCCTGGCTGACCGCCTACCGCATGCTCTTCACCAACGCCGGGGTGCGTCCCGGTGACACCGTCCTGGTCCAGGGCGCGGGGGGTGGCGTGGCGACCGCCGCCATCGTCCTCGGCGCGGCCGCGGGCCTGCGGATCTTCGCCACCAGCCGGGACGAGGCCAAGCGCCGGCGGGCGCTCGAACTGGGCGCCGAGGGCGCGTTCGAGCCGGGGGAGCGGCTGCCGCAGCGGGTGGACGCGGTCATCGAGACGGTGGGCGCGGCGACCTGGTCCCACTCGGTGAAGTCGCTCAAGCCCGGTGGCACCCTGGTCATCTCCGGTGCCACCTCCGGCCCCAACCCCAAGTCCACCGAACTGAACCGCATCTTCTTCCTGGAGCTGAAGGTCGTCGGGTCCACCATGGGCACCAAGGACGAACTGGCGGACCTGCTGAGCTTCAGCGCGGCGCACGGGGTGCGGCCGGTCATCGACTCGGTGCTGCCGCTGGACCGGGCGCGCGAGGGCTTCGAGAAGATGGCGGGCGGCGACCTCTTCGGGAAGATCGTCCTCACCGTCTGACCACCGGGCACCGGCGGCGGCCGCCCCGCCCGCCGGTGCGCGGCCGGCCGCGCCGCTCAGTCCTGCCGCGGGACGAAGCTCCGCAGCAGCCGGTAGCGGGTGGCGGTCGCCCCCCGGAAGCCGTCGAACGCCCGCACCTCCTCCCAGGCCGGCGAGGGTGCGTCGCGGGCCTCGTCGTACGCCTCGGCGCTGCTCCACTCCGCGTAGGTGAACACCCGGTCGGCGGCCGAGCCGAGGTGCCGCTCGCCGTCGACCAGCAGGTGGAAGTGGGCGCCCAGCAGCCCGCGGTGGATCTCGGGCTCGGCGGTCAGCGCGTCGACGGCGGTGTCGATCCACGCGGTCCGGCGTCCGGCCGCCCCGGCGTCGAAGCGGACGTCGACGGCGACGACCAGTCCCGGTGCCTCGGCGGCCCGCCGCCCGGCGTCCGGCACATGACTGCGGTACCGCCGGTAGGCGTTGAGGCCGAGGCGCTCGATGCCCGGCACGGCGGCGTCGATCTCGTCGACCCGTTCCCGCCGTTGCGTCCGCGCGAAGTCGAAGTACGCCTGCTCGGCGGTCCACTGCGAGTAGTGCATCAGCGTGTCGCCGTCGTCCGCCGCGTACACGCTGTACGACAGCAGGTTCGGGTCCGGCCAGGGCCGCCCGGTCCAGGTGGCGGCGATGGCGTCGGCCGTGGCCAGCTGCCGCTCCGGCGTCCCCACCCGCCAGGTGCTGAACAGCGGTGCGGCGGCGCCGGGCCGGGCCGGGTCGGGGTGGACGGTGGTGGCGACGGACCGGGGGGTGGCGGCGGGCGTGGTCATGGGGGCTCCCTGGTCGGTGATCACCGTGCCGCTGTCGGCCGGTGGTCCGATCCTCATACTTCAACCGAAGGTGAAGTCAACCGGGCGGCCCGGCCCCGGAACCGCGCGGCCGGGCCGCGGGGCGGCACCACCCGGCCGGCGGCCCGGCGGGGTCAACCGCCCGGCCCGGAGCCGGAGTCGCGGAGCAGCCGGTCGACCCGGACGGCGGTGGCGGCCAGCGAGCGGCGGGCCTCGGCGAGCGCCTCCTCCGTCACCCCCAGGTCGCGTGCGGTGTCCCGGATGCCGTCCCGGAAGCGGTCCAGCAGCCGGTCCAGGTCGCGGGCCGGGTCACCCGAGGGCCGGAACTCGCGGGACCAGGCGGGCTCCTGGGGGTCGGAATCCGCGGCATCCCCGCCGGAGGGCGGGCGCTCCCCGCGGGGCGGCTCCTCCACGTGGGGAGGCTCCTCCGCGCGAGGAGACTCCTGGCCGCGGGACGACTCCTTCCCGTCGGGGCGCTCCTCGCCGTGCGGCGGCTCCTGGCCCCGGGGCCGCCCGGCGTCCTCGGCCGCCCGCGGCGGCCGCGCGGTGCCGCTCCGCTCCGGTTCCTCGTCCGGTGCCCGGCCGGATCCGGCGTCCCCGGTCCCGGGCCCGCCGGCCGGGCGCTCCTCCTGTGCGGGCCGCGCCGGGCCGGGGCGGGAGAGCCGGGACACGCCGCGCGAGACCTCGGCGAGGCCCTCGCGCACCGCCTGCTGCCAGTCGCCGGTGATCAGGTGGCCCTGGGTCCGCTCCTGGATCCGCTGGGCGATGCGCTGGATCTCCTCGCGTGCGAAGTCCTGGGCCTCCTGGGCCTGCTCGCGGGCCCGCTGGGCGTCCTGCCGGGCCCGCCGGCTCTCCTCCTTCGCGCGCCGGGCCTGCTCCCGCCACTCGTCCAGGGCGCGGCGCATGTCCTCCTTCGCCTGCCGCCAGGACTCCTTGTCGCTCCACGCGCCGTCCCGGGCGCCGCCGTTCTGCCGGCCGGGCCCGGCGGAGCCCGGTCCCGGACGCTGTGCGCCGCCGGGGTGTCCACCGGCGTCCCGGTCGGCGTCCCGGTCGCGCCCGCCGCCGTCCGCTCCGCCGGCGCGGGCCCGGCGGGCGGCCTCGCGCACCTCGCGCCGCAGGGTGCCGGCGGAGCCGCGTACGTCGTCGCGGATCTCGGCGGCCAGTTCGGCGACGGACTCGCGGATCGCCATCTCCAGATCGGCCAGCTCCCCGCCCCGGTCGGCGAGTTCGGCGCGCCCGGCGGGGGTGAGGGAGTAGACCTTGCGGCCGCCCTCGGTGGTGTGCGTGACCAGGCCCTCGGCCTCCAGCTTGGCCAGCCGGGGGTAGACGGTCCCGGCGGACGGGGCGTACAGGCCGTGGAAGCGCTCCTCCAGCAGGCGGATGACCTCGTAGCCGTGGCGCGGCGATTCGTCGAGCAGCTTGAGCAGGTACAGCCGCAGCCGGCCGTGGCCGAAGACGGGGGGCATCAGAGGACCTTCCCTTCGCTGTCGAGGTCCGTCCGGTCGTCCTCGGACGGCGGGCGGCGGAGCAGGGCGATGGCGCCGGAGACGGTGGTCGCCCGGAGGCTGCCGCTGCCCGCGCCCAGCGTGCCGGTGACCTTCTTCGCGCCCCACTCGCCGCGGACCCGCAGGTCGTCGAAGTCGCAGGAGACCGCGCCGCTGGTGGTGTCCGCCCGCACCTCGGCGTCGGCCGGGTGCGGCAGCCGGACGGCGATCCCGCCGGAGACGGTGGTCACGGCGAGGTCGGCGCCGCGGGCGGCGGGGGCCAAATCGAGGGTGATGGTGCCACCCACGGAGTCGGCCCGGATGACGGGGCCGCCGCCCTCGACCACGGTGAGGTCGCCGGACAGCGAGTGGAAGTGCAGGGTTCCGGTGACCGCCTGGGCCTCGACCCGGCCGGAGACGGTCCCCGCGCGGACCGGCCCGGTCAGCCCGACCAGGGTGCAGTCGCCGGAGACGCCGCGCAGTTCGCAGCCGCCGCCGATCCCGGAGACCACCGAGTCGGCGCCGATGACGTGGATCGAGACGCCGGCCGTGGCCGGCACGGTGAGGGTGACGTGCGCGGCGCGGTGCCGGCGGGACGGGTCCAGCCACGCCGCCAGGCCGGTCGCGGACGGGTCGTCGTGGGACACCGTCAGGGTGCCGTCGTGGTGGCCGACGACCAGCGGCGGCCCGTCGAGCGCGGTGAGTTCGAGCCGGGCGGGCCCCCGGTCGGAGCCGACGACGTTGACGGTGCCGCCCGCGAGCCGGACCCGGAGGGCGGAGACGCTGCCGTCGAAGGTGAGCTTGCGCGGCTCGGCGAGCCGCCATGCGGACCGCCACTCGGACCGGTCTGACACCGTGACCTCCCAGGCTCGCAACATATCGCGTCTTCTCTCACGATATATCGCGGTCGCCCGGCGTCAAGCGCGGTATGGCCGGCGGAGGTTTCCGGCGGGTGCCCGGCTGATGGTTACGGTGTAGCGGAGTCGGTCGTTCCGTCCTATTAATGTCAGCTGTTGATTACCGCTAGAGCCTGACTAGAGCATCGCTAGAGGATCGTGGAGTGCGTATGTTCGCAACTGTTACCTTCATGCCCTCGGAATCGGGAGGGAAGAGGACAGTGGGGGCAATGACAGTTAAACCATTGGAGCTTTCCGTGCCGGAAGAAGCCCAGGACCTGAAGTTTATCGCGCAAGTACTGGTGCGGGCTGCAAGAAAACACCCCGGCGCCGGAGTACGTTACGTGTCGGGCGGCGCGGGAAGCGAATCGATTTTTCAGTCCTATGGCGAGCTGCTGGACGCGGCCCGGAAAATACTCACCGGAATTCGCGCGCGGGGGCTCCGGCCGCAGGACAAGGTGACCCTCCTGCTGGACGACCAGCGCGATTTCCTGCCCGTCCTCTGGGCTTGCCTGCTCGGCGGCTTCGTCCCCTGCCCGATGGCCCCGCTGCCCGGCGACCCGGCCCGCTGGGCGACCCAGCTGGCGCACGTCGACCGGCTGCTCGAACGGCCCCTTCTGATCACCACCGAGGCGATGCGGGCGGAACTGCCGGATGTGCCCGGACTCGCGGTGGCCCCGCTGGAGGAGCTGCGCACCGGCGAGGCGGCCACCGAGATCCACCACGCCGCCCCCGGTGACCTGGCACTGCTGGTGCTGACCTCGGGATCCACCGGGAATTCCAAAGCAGTCATGCTGACCAACGCAAATCTACTCGCGTCGATGGCGGGCAAGTCGGACAAACAGCAGCTCACGGACGCGGACACCACCTTCAACTGGATCTCCTACGACCATGTGGCGGCACTTCTCGAAGCGCATCTGCTGCCGCTCTACGTGGGTGCGGACCAATTGCACGCACCGGCTTCCGTGGTGCTCGAGGACCCTCTGCAGTTCCTTCGAATAGTCTCCCGGTACCGGGTGACCATGACCTTTACCCCGAACTTCCTGCTGGCGCCGCTGAATGCGGCGGTGCAGAAAATAGCTGAAGAAAAGGAAGCCGGTGGTGAGGGACTCGACCTGAGTGCCCTGCGCCACATCGTCAGCGGCGGCGAGGCCAACGTGGTCGCCACCGGGGAGACCTTCCTGGCCGGCTACGCCCGCTACGGCCTGCGCGGCTCCGCCCTGTGGCCGGCCTTCGGGATGACCGAGACCTGCGCGGGCAGCATCTACAACCGCGAGTTCCCGGCCGCCGACGCCGGGAACGAGTTCGCCAACCTCGGCACCCCCGTGAAGGGGCTGCGGATCCGGGTCGCGGACGACGACAACAACCCGCTGCCCACCGGGGAGACCGGCGAGCTCCAGCTCGACGGTCCCATGATCACCAGCGGTTACTACCGCAACGACGAGGCCACCCGGGAGGCGTTCACACCCGACGGCTGGTTCCGCAGCGGGGACCTCGGGCGGATCGACGAGGCCGGCCGGCTCACCCTCGTCGGCCGCTCCAAGGACAGCATCATCGTCAATGGCGTCAACTACTTCAGCCATGAGATCGAGGCGGTGCTGGAGCAGCTCGACGGCGTCTCCGGCGGCCATGTCGCCGCGTTCCCCACCCGCCGCCCGGGCAGCGACACCGAGCAGCTGGTCATCGCGGTCAACCCGGAGAACGGGGCGGACGGGAGCGACGAGGCGGACCTGTACCGGCTGCTGACCGCCATCCGCTCCACCGTGGTGATGCTCTGGGGCTTCCGCCCCACGCACATCCTGCCGTTGCCCAAGGACGCCTTCCCCAAGACGAGCCTGGGCAAGACGCTGCGCCAGCGGATGCGGAGGACGCTGGAGTCCGGCGGCTACGACGACGTCATCACCCGCGTCGCCGACCTCACCCGGCGGCGGCTCGGCGGCCACACCCCGGCCGCCACCGACACCGAGCGCGTGCTCACCGAGATCTACGCCGAGATGTTCGACGCGGCGCCCGAGGAGATCAGCGCCACCGCCAGCTTCTTCGACCTGGGCGGCACCTCCCTGGACATCCTGCGGCTGCGCCGGCAGGTCGACCGCCGCCTGGGCGTCGCCGACCTGCCGATCATCACGGTGCTGACCCACCCCACCGCGCGGCAGCTCGCCGCCCACCTGGACAGCGGCCAGGCCGGCGGCACGGGGGAGTACGACCCGGTGGTGCCGCTCCAGCCGAACGGCGACAAGACCCCGCTGTTCTGCATCCACCCCGGGGTCGGCGAAGTCCTGGTCTTCGTCAACCTCGCCAAGTACTTCGTCGGCGACCGCCCGTTCTACGCGCTGCGCGCCCGGGGCTTCAACGAGGGCGAGGAGCCGTTCGGCAGCTTCCAGGAGATGGTCACCACCTATGTGGCGGCGATCCGCGAGCGGCAGCCGCACGGGCCGTACGCGATCGCCGGGTACTCCTACGGCGGCGCCGTGGCCTTCGAGATCGCCAAGGCGCTGGAGGCCCAGGGCGAGCGGGTCGACTTCGTCGGCAGCTTCAACCTCCCGCCGCACATCAAGTACCGGATGGACGAGCTGGACTTCGTGGACACCGCCGCGAACCTGGCCTTCTTCCTGGACCTGATCAACAAGAAGCAGTCGCTGGACCTCCCCGACCGGCTGCGGCACCTGCCCAAGGAGGAGCAGCTGCGGCACTTCCTGGAGCTCGCCCCCGCCGACCGGCTGCGCGATCTGGACCTGGACATGGCGAAGTTCACGGCCTGGGCCGAGCTGGCCAACGGCCTCACCGACCTGGGGCGGACCTACACTCCCACCGGCACCACACGTTCGATGACGGTCTTCTACGCCATCCCGCTGCGGGGCACCAAGGAGGACTGGCTGGAGAACGAGCTGCGCAGGTGGGACGAGCACACCACGGAGCCCAACCGGTACGTCGACGTACCCGGTGAGCACTACACGCTCATGGGCCCGCAGCACGTGGCGGCCTTCCAGGCGATCCTACGCAAGGAACTCGACCGCGCACTGGGCGACGGCACAGTGACCGACGATGGGGAGTAGCAGGTTGGAAGGGAAGAAGATCCTGGTCACCGGGGGCACCGGGCAGGTGGCCCGGCCGGTCGCCGAAGCGCTGGCCGAGCGCAACGAGGTGTGGTGCCTGGGCCGGTTCGGCACCCCGGGCGTGGAGGACGCGCTGCGCGCCCGCGGGATCACCACGTTCCGGTGGGACATGGACGACCCGGGCGACGGGGCGTACGAAGGGCTGCCCACCGACTTCACCCACGTCATCCACTCCGCGGTGCGCCGCGGTGAGGACGGCGACTTCAACGCCGCCGTCGAGGTCAACTCGGTCGCCTGCGGACGCCTGATGACCCACTGCCGCACCGCCGAGGCGTTCCTGTTCGTCTCCACCGGAGCCCTCTACAAGCGGCAGACGCTGGACCACGAGTACACCGAGACCGACCCGGTGGACGGCGTCGCCGACTGGCTGCCCGCCTACCCGGTCGGCAAGATCGCCGCCGAGGGGACGGTCCGGGCCTTCGCCAGGGTGCTCGGCCTGCCCACCACCATCGCGCGGCTCAACATCGCCTACGGCCCCGGCGGCTACGGCGGGGTACCGATGCTGTACTTCAAGCGGATGCTCGCCGGTGAGCCCATCCCGGTGCCCGTCGAGGGCCAGAACTGGTGCTCCCTGCTGCACACCGACGACCTGGTCGAGCAGGTCCCCCGGCTGTGGGAGGCCGCGTCCACCCCCGCCACCCTGGTCAACTGGGGCGGCGACGAGTCGGTGGGCATCACCGACTGCGTGCGGTACCTGGAGGAGCTGACCGGGGTGACGGCCAAGCTGGTGCCCAGCGAGGTGACCCGGGAGACCTACCAGTTCGACCCGGCGCTGCGCCGCGAACTCACCGGCCCCTGCAAGGTGCCGTGGCGCGAGGGCATACGGCGGACCGTCGAAGCGCTGTACCCGGAGTACCTCAAGGGCTAAGGAGCCGGAACGACATGGCAGAACAGACATCCCCCGCCCCCGAGTCGCCGAACCTCGCGGCGATCAGGCGCGCCTACACCGGGTTCCGGGACCGGGACGTGGCCGCCCTGCTGTCCGCCATGCACCCGGATGTGGAGTGGGTCCATCCGGAGGGCATGGCGAAGTACGGGCTGGGCGGCACCAAGCTGGGCCACGACGGGGTCAGGGAGTTCCTGGCGCACGTGCCCACCGTGCTGGGCGGGATGAAGCTGGCACCGCGCGAGTTCATCGAGCAGGGCGACCGGATCGTGGTCTTCGGCACCCGCGACGTGACCAGCCGCGGCGGCACCACCGTGACGCTGGACTTCGTGCACTCCTGGACCATGCGGGACGGCCGGGCGGCCCGCATGGAGGACATCTTCGACACCGTCGCCTTCCACCAGCTCATCGAGAGCTGACCGGGGAGCCGTGACCGGTCGCCGGAGCGGCGCCCGTCACGGCGGAGCGCCGGTACCCGCACCCGGGTACCGGCGCTCCGCCGCGGTGCACGCTCAGACCGAGGTGACCACCTCGTCGTAGGCCAGCCGCGGCAGCCGGCCCATCCAGGCGTCCGGCCCCGGCTTGCCGATGTTCACCACGCACAGCGGGGCGTGCCGGCCGTCCGGGAAGAACTCCTTGGTGACCCCCTCGCGGTCGAAGCCGATCATGGGTCCGGCGGCCAGACCGGCCGCCCGCACCCCCAGGATGAAGTAGCCGATCTGGATCGCGGTGTTGAACTTCGCCGACTCCGCCCGGGCCGCCGGGTCGGCGAAGAGGGCCTGCGGGTCGTCCATGAAGGGCACCAGCCTGGGCAGTTCCTCGTGGAAGTCCAGGTCCGCGCCGAGCACCGCGACCAGCGGGGCCTTGCTCGTCTTCTCCTGGTTGCGGCCGGTCATCAGCGGGACCAGCCGGTCCCGGGCCTCCTGGGAGCGCACCAGCACCACCCGCAGCGGCTGCTGGTTCAGCGACGTGGGCCCGAACTTGATCAACTCGTAGACGGCGCGGAACTGCGCCTCCGAGACCGGCTCATCGGTGAAGGTGTTGGCGGTGCGGCCCTCCCGGAACAGCTGGTCCTGTGCCTCCGCCGCCAGCGTGATGAGGTCGGCGGTGCCGCTGTTCTCCGGTGCGCTCATGAGCCTCTCCTCGTGAGGATCGTGCGAATTAATTGGACTGGACGGCCTAGTCCAGTCCAGATATGGAAGGCTAGACTCGCAAGTCCATTCCGGGCAAGAGCAGACTGGTCCACACCAGTTGGGGAACGGGGCGAGAGGACACGGGAGATCATGCGGACGGAGAGCACGGCGCGGCGTGGCGCGCCCGGACGGCCGGCGGGTCCACAGCCCGCGAAGAGACAAGCCATCCTGGACGCCGCGGTCGCCGTCTTCCTCCGGGAGGGGTACCAGCGCGCCAGCGTGGACACCATCGCCGACGTCGCCCAGGTCTCCAAGCAGACGGTCTACAACCACTTCGGCGACAAGGAACGGCTCTTCATAGCCGCGGTCGACGGTGAACGCCGGCGCGTCGCCGCCGGCTTCACCCCCTCCCCGGGCGCCCTGCCGCCGGCCCCGCGAACCGCGGCCGGCGACCCGGCGGACGACGACGGCACCACACGGCCGGCCCCCGACCGGGACGGCACCGACTTCGGCTCCTCGCTCGTCGCCTTCGGGCACCGCGTCCTGGCGGCCCTGCTCGACGAGCGCGCCTCCGCGCTGCGCCGGCTGGTCATCGCCGAGGTCGCCCGCCACCCCTCGCTGCGCCCCGCCTGCGCCGAGGGGGAACCCCGGCAACTGGTCGAGCACCTCGCCGCCATGCTGCGCCACCGCGCGGCCCGCGGTGAGCTGGACGTCCCCGATCCGGACAGCGCGGCGCGGCAGTTCGTGGCCCTGCTCGTCCAGCAGGGCCTGCACCAGTCGATGTACGGCACGCGCGCGCTCGCCGGGCCGGAGGCCGACACCATCTGCGAAGAGGCCGCCGACCTGTTCGTACGCGCCTATCGCAGGTGATGTGTGAGGAGGTGGCACCCATGTACGTGAACGTCCTCGGGCCGCTGACGCTCCGTCATGGCACCCAGTCCGGGGTGCCGACGGCGATGAAGCCCCGGAAGGTCCTGTCGCTGCTGCTGCTGAACGACGGCCGGGTGGTGCCGGCGGCGACCCTCATGACCGAACTCTGGGACGGCGCGCCCCCGCGCACCGGCCCGACCACCCTCCAGACCTACATCCTCCACCTGCGGAAACTGCTCGCCCAGGCGCTGTCGGTCCCCACCGCGGTGATCACCCGCGACATCCTGCAGACCCGGCCCGGGGGCTACTGCTTCATCCTCCGCTCCGGCCAGCTCGACGTGCACCGCTACTACGACCTGGTGGCCGAGGCCGACTGCGCGCTGGACGCCGGGGACGAGCGGACCGCCGAGGCCGTCTACCGCCGCGCCCTCGCCGTCTGGCAGGGCCCGGCGCTGGTCGACGTGGTGCACGGCCGCCCGCTCCAGGCCGAGGTCGCCCGGCTGGAACAGTCCCGGCTCACCGTGACCGAGCGCAGCATCGAGACCCGGCTCCGGCTCGGCGGGCACCAGGAGGCCCTCAGCGACCTCGCCTCGCTCGTGGTCGAGCACCGCTTCCACGAGGGCATGCACGGCCAGTACATGCTCGCCCTGCACCGCTCCGGCCAGCGCACCCGGGCGCTCGCCGTCTACCAGCGGCTGCGCCTGACGATGGCCGAGGAGCTGGGCCTGGAACCCTCGGTGAAGCTCCAGCGCCTCCAGCAGGCCGTCCTCGTCTCCGACCCCCGGCTGGACCACGAGGCCGGCGCACCGGGCCGGGGGCCGGTGGTGGCGTGACCGCCGCCGGGCACGGCCGTCCCGGCCCGCCCGGCGCCGCGGTCACTCGTCCTCGTCGTCGTCCAGCCGCGCCAGCCAGGTCGCCAGGCGCTCCACCGGCACCTCGAAGTCCGGATTGAGGTCGACGAAGGTACGCAGCTGCTCGGCGAGCCACTCGAAGGTGACCTCCTCCTCGCCGCGCCGCTTCTCCAGCTCCTCGATGCCGCGGTCGGTGAAGTACAAGGGGGGCTCCCGGTGATGTGGTGGTCGTACCCCTCCAGGATAGGCGGGCGCGGCGGTGCCGCCGCCGGTCCGGCCGGACGCCGGAGGGCCCGGCCCCGCACGATGCGGGGCCGGGCCCTCCTCAGTCGGTGGCAACCGGTCCTCAGAGGTCGAAGACCTCGTTGACCAGCGCCTGCTGCTCGACCTGGTGGCGCTTGTTGGAGCCGACCGCCGGGGACGAGGAGTGCGGGCGGGAGACCCGCACCAGCCGGTCGCGGGCCGGCACGTCCGCGCCGACCGCCAGGTCCAGGTGGTCGATCAGGTTGAGCGCGACGAACGGCCAGGCACCCTGGTTCGCCGGCTCCTCCTGGGCCCACACGAACTTCTCCACACCGCTGAACTTCGCCAGCTCGGCCTGGAGCTCCGCGCCCGGCAGCGGGTACAGCCGCTCCAGACGGATGATCGCGGTGTCCTGGGCACCGCGCTTGTCACGCTCGGCGTCCAGGTCGTAGTAGACCTTGCCGGAGGTGAAGACGACCTTGCGGACCGCCGCCGGGTCGACCTTCTCGTCCCCGATGACCGGCCGGAAGGCGCCGCTGGTGAACTCCTCCGCCTTCGACGCCGCGGCCTTCAGCCGGAGCATCGACTTCGGGGTGAAGACGATCAGCGGCTTGTGGTGCGGGTTGTGGACCTGCCAGCGCAGCAGGTGGAAGTAGTTCGACGGCAGCGTCGGCATGGCGACCGTCATGTTGTTCTGCGCGCACAGCTGCAGGAACCGCTCGATCCGGGCGGAGGAGTGGTCCGGGCCCTGGCCCTCGTAGCCGTGCGGCAGCAGCAGCGTGACGCCGGAGGTCTGGGTCCACTTCTGCTCGGCGGAGGAGATGAACTCGTCCACGACGGTCTGCGCGCCGTTGACGAAGTCACCGAACTGGGCCTCCCACATCACCAGCGCGTCCGGGCGGGCCAGCGAGTAGCCGTACTCGAAGCCCATCGCCGCGTACTCGCTGAGCAGCGAGTCGTAGACGTTGTACCGGGCCTGGTCCTCGGAGAGGTACAGCAGCGGGGTGTAGTCCTCGCCGGTCTCCCGGTCCACCAGCACCGCGTGGCGCTGGCCGAAGGTGCCGCGGCGGGAGTCCTGGCCGGCCAGCCGGACCGGGGTGCCCTCCATCAGCAGCGAACCGATGGCCAGGGTCTCGCCCATGCCCCAGTCGATCGTGCCGTCCTCGATCATGGCCGCGCGGCGCTGCAGCTGCGGCAGCAGACGCGGGTGGACGGTGACCCGGTCGGGGACGTTGACCTGCGACTCGGCGATCCGCTTGATGACTTCCTGGCTGACCGCGGTGTTCACCGCGACCGGGAACTCGGGCTGCGGCTCCGGGATCTCGGCCGGGGCGGGCTGCGAGGTGGCCTCGCGGACCTCCGCGAAGACCTTCTCCAGCTGGCCCTGGAAGTCCTGCAGCGCCTGCTCGGCCTCTTCCAGCGTGATGTCGCCGCGACCGATCAGCGACTCGGTGTACAGCTTGCGCACCGAGCGCTTCTTGTCGATCAGGTCGTACATCAGGGGCTGGGTGAAGCCCGGGTTGTCGGTCTCGTTGTGACCGCGGCGCCGGTAGCAGATCAGGTCGATGACGACGTCCTTGTTGAACGCCTGGCGGAACTCGAAGGCGAGCCGCGCGACCCGGACCACGGCCTCCGGGTCGTCACCGTTCACGTGGAAGATCGGCGCCTCGATCATGCGGGCCACGTCGGTGGCGTACATCGAGGAGCGGGACGCCGCCGGGGCGGCGGTGAAGCCGACCTGGTTGTTGATGACGATGTGCACGGTGCCACCGGTGCGGTAGCCGCGCAGCTGCGACATGTTCAGCGTCTCCGCGACCACGCCCTGGCCCGCGAAGGCGGCGTCGCCGTGGAGCGCGACCGGCAGGACGGTGAAGTCGGTGCCCGCCTTGCCGATGATGTCCTGCTTGGCGCGCGAGACGCCCTCCAGGACCGGGTCCACCGCCTCCAGGTGGGAGGGGTTGGCGACCAGCGAGACCTGGATCTGCTCGCCGTCCAGACCGGTGAAGGTGCCCTCGGCGCCCAGGTGGTACTTCACGTCGCCGGAGCCGTGCATCGACTTCGGGTCGAGGTTGCCCTCGAACTCGCGGAAGATCTGCGCGTACGACTTGCCGACGATGTTCGCGAGCACGTTCAGCCGGCCGCGGTGGGCCATGCCGATGACGACCTCGTCCAGGCGCGACTCGGCCGCCGCGTCGAGCACCGCGTCCAGCAGCGGGATGACGGACTCGCCGCCCTCCAGCGAGAAGCGCTTCTGGCCGACGTACTTGGTCTGCAGGAAGGTCTCGAACGCCTCGGCGGCGTTGAGCCGGCGCAGGATCCGCAGCTGCTCCTCGCGCTCCGGCTTGGTGTGCGGGCGCTCCACCCGGTCCTGGATCCACTTGCGCTGCTTGGGGTCCTGGATGTGCATGAACTCGATGCCGGTGGTGCGGCAGTACGAGTCGCGCAGCACGCCGAGGATGTCGCGCAGCTTCATCATGGACTTGCCGGCGAAGCCGCCGACCGCGAACTCGCGCTCCAGGTCCCACAGGGTGAGGCCGTGCTCGACGATGTCCAGGTCGGGGTGCTTGCGCTGGCGGTACTCCAGCGGGTCGGTGTCGGCCATGACGTGGCCGCGGACCCGGTAGGAGTGGATCAGGTCGAAGACCCGCGCCGCCTTGGTGACGTCGTCGTCGTGGCTGACGTCGATGTCCCGGAGCCAGCGGACCGGCTCGTACGGGATGCGCAGCGCCTCGAAGATGTCGTCGTAGAAGCCGTCCTCGCCCAGCAGGCAGTTCGACACGATCCGCAGGAACTCGCCGGAGGCGGCACCCTGGATGACCCGGTGGTCGTAGGTCGAGGTCAGCGTCATGACCTTGGAGATGCCCAGCTTGTTCAGCGTGTCCTGGGACGTGCCCTGGAACTCCGCCGGGTACTCCATGGCGCCCACGCCCATGATCACCGACTGGCCGGGCATCAGGCGGGGCACCGAGTGCACGGTGCCGATGCCGCCCGGGTTGGTCAGCGAGACCGTGACCCCGGTGAAGTCGTCCATGGTGAGCTTGTTCGCCCGGGCGCGGCGGACGATGTCCTCGTACGCCTGCCAGAACTCGAAGAAGTTGAGCGTCTCGGCCTTCTTGATGGCCGCGACGACCAGCTGCCGGTCACCGTTGGGCTTGACCAGGTCGATGGCCAGGCCCAGGTTCACGTGCGGCGGCTTGACCATCGTCGGCTTGCCGTCCTTCTCCGCGAAGGACCAGTTCATCGACGGCATGGACTTGATCGCCTGCACCATGGCGTAGCCGATGAGGTGGGTGAAGGAGACCTTCCCGCCCCGGGCGCGCTTGAGGTGGTTGTTGATCACGATCCGGTTGTCGAACAGCAGCTTCACCGGCACCGCGCGGACCGAGGTGGCGGTCGGCAGCTCCAGCGAGGCGTTCATGTTCTTCGCCACGGCCGCGGACGGGCCGCGCAGCGTGACGAACTCCGGACCGCCGGCCGCACCGGCGGCGGGCTGTGCGGGCTTCGCAGCGGCCGGCTTGGCGGCGGGCGCCGCCGCGGCCGGCTGAGCGGCCGGGGCCTGCGCGGGCTGCGCCGGAGCGGCGGGGGCCTGGGCGGCCGGCTTCGCCGGGGCCGCCGGGGCGGCCTGGGCCGGAGCCGCGGCTCCGCTCACCGGCTGCTGCGGGGCGGCCACAGCGGAGCTGGTGTCCTTGCCCGGCTTGTAGTCGGCGAAGAAGTCCCACCAGGCTCGGTCGACCGAGTTCGGGTCCTGGAGGTACTGCTGGTAGATCTCGTCGACGAGCCACTCGTTGGCACCGAACGCGGCGGCTGGGTTCTTCCCTTGCCCGTCCTGGTCGGTCGAGACGCTCGAGGTGTTGGGGGACTGTGGCGACACGGCGGCAACCGCCCTCTTCCGCTTCCTAAGGTGGTGGACAGCGGGAATAAAGGCTACGCCTTCCGGCACCTTACGTGCAGGCCGCACTGGTCATCGTCGCGCACATCACATTGATCGACGGGTTTCGGGGTGTGACTTGGCGGGAAACACCCCTGGTTTTCCGTACGCGAGAGGACACCGAGCCGCCCACACGCCCGCGTGTGTGCTTCCGCTGACGACCCTACGTCAACCCTGGTCCCGAGTGGTGCCCGGAAGGCTGACCTTGATCCGGCAACCTCGCGGAGATTCGGCCACCCGGATCCGGCCGCCGTGCAGATCCACCGCCCACCGGGCGATCGCCAGCCCCAGCCCGGTGCCGCCGTCGCCGCCCGGGCCCTTGCCCGGCGCCGCGGCCTTCGGCCCGCCCCGGTTGAACCGCTCGAAGACCCGGTACCGCTCGGCCTCCGGGATGCCCGGTCCCTCGTCCAGCACCTCCAGCTCCAGGCTCTGCGGGCCGTCGCCGCGCCGCGCCCGGAGCGTGACCCGGCCGTGCTGCGGGCTGTGCTTCACCGCGTTGTCGATCAGGTTGGCCACCACCTGGTGCAGCCGCTCCGCGTCCGCGTGCGCGGTCAGGTCGGAGGGGAAGACGTCGAGGTTGAGGTGGACGTCCTTGCGCGCATGGGTGCCCGAGCGGTGGTCGGAGCTGGCGCTGCGGGCCATGCTCGCCTCCTTCAGGATCCCGGCGAGGTAGGGCCACACCTCGAAGCGCCGGGAGTGCAGCGGCACCACCCCGTTGTCCAGCCGGGACAGGTCCAGCAGCTGCTCCACCAGCCGGCCCAGCCGCTCGGTCTGCCGCAGCGCCACCCGCATGGTCTCCGGATCGGGCTCCGAGACCCCGTCCACCACGTTCTCCAGCACCGCCCGCAGGGCCGCGATGGGGGTGCGCAGCTCGTGTGAGACGTTGGCCACCAGTTCCTTGCGGTGGGTGTCCACCGCCTCCAGGTCGGCGGCCATCCGGTTGAAGGCGGCGGCCAGGTCGCCGAACTCGTCCCGCCGCTCCGCCGCCCGCACCCGCCGGGTGTAGTCGCCGTTCGCCATCGCCCGGGTGACCTCGGTCATCTCGTCCAGCGGCGCCGACAGGCCGTGCGCCACGAACTGGGTGATCAGCAGCGAGGCGATGATCGAGAAGATGGTGATGATGCGCAGCTCGGTGTCGGAGTGGGCGGCCACGAACACCAGCAGCGTGGTGATGATCACCGAGCCGATGACCAGCGCGCCGAGCGCGGCCTTCACCGAGCGGTACGGGTCGATGGGCCGCAGCGCCTCCCACAGTCGGCTCCACAGCTCCCGCACCGGCACCGGTTTCATGCCGCGGGGGTCTCCAGAGCGTAGCCGACACCGTGCACGGTGCGGATGCGCTCCGCGCCGATCTTCCGGCGCAGCGCCTTGATGTGGCTGTCGACGGTCCGGGTGCCCGAGGCGTCCGCCCAGTCCCACACCTCGGCGAGCAGCTGCTCCCGGGAGAGCACCGCGCGCGGGGTGTTGGCCAGGCACACCAGCAGGTCGAACTCGGTCGGGGTGAGGTGGACATCGTTGCCACGTACCCGCACCCGGCGCTGTGCGTGGTCGATCTCCAGCTCGCCCAGGCGCAGGATGCCGCTGCGCGGGGTGTGCGCGGCCAGCGCGGCCCGCTCCACCCGGCGCAGCAGCACGTGCACCCGGGCCGCCAGCTCGCGCATCGAGAACGGCTTGGTCATGTAGTCGTCCGCGCCGACCCCGAGGCCGACCAGCATGTCGGTCTCGTCGTCCCGGGCGGTGAGCATCAGCACCGGCACCGGACGTCTGGCCTGCACCCGGCGGCACACCTCCAGCCCGTCGAAGCCGGGCAGCATCACATCGAGGACCAGCAGGTCCGGCTGCCATGCCTCGGCGGTGTCCACGGCGGCCGGGCCGTCCCCGGCGGTCTGGACCTGGAAGCCCTCCGCGCGGAGCCGGGCGGCGATCGCGTCCACGATCGTCGGATCGTCCTCGACGACCAGCACCCGGCGCTGCGCCCCGGGCGTGGTCGCGGCGGCGCCGTTCTGGGTGGTGTGAGTCTGATCCATACGCCCGCCCCTGCGTCGTTCCGTGAAACCGGCGGCCTCGTGCCTGGTCACCTGCCCGGCCGCACTCGTAGGCAAGAAGCGTAAAGCCACCGTGCGTAGCTCGGCTACGCACCCCGAGTTGCGAAGTGGACCACGTCAGGGACACCCCGGGCAACCGCGATCTCTTCGGTCCGTACGCCCGTGAAACCGGCATTACGGAGGGCTTCCTCGAACGCCGGGGACGGCTGCGCGGACCACACGGCGAGCACTCCGCCGGGGGTCAGCCGGGCCGCGCAGGCGGCGAGCCCGGCGGGTGAGTACAGGCTCTCGTTGCCCTCGGTGACGGTCCAGTCCGGCCCGTTGTCGATGTCCAGGCACAGCGCGTCGTAGCGGTCGCCGGCCTCCTGGACGTACCGGACCAGATCGGTCCGCGCGATCTCGGTGCGCGGGTCGGCCAGCGCGCCGGCCGACACCGCCGACAGCGGCCCGGTGCGGTGCCAGTCGATGACCGCCGCCTCGCGCTCCACCACGGTGATCCGGCCCCAGCGAGGCTCCGCGGCGGCCTCGGCCAGCGAGAAGCCGACCCCCAGCCCGCCGATGAGCAGCGCCGGGGCCGGCCGGTCGGCGGGCAGCGCGGCGAGGGCGGCCCGGACCAGCAGCCGCTCGGAGCGGCCGTCGGAGGTGTCCATCAGGAAGCAGCCGTTGGCGATGATCTCGTACACCGCGTGATCGGTGCCGCGGCGCCGCAGCACCACTTCGCCGTACGGGCCGTCGCGGCGGTCCAGGACCCGCGGCGACCGGTCGTCGGCGGTGTCGTGCAGCGGGTGGTGCATGAGGGCCTCCAGTGATCGGACAGGGACGAACGAGGCGGTGGAGAGGTTGCCCAACGTGACGGAAATCACACCAGGTTGATGCCGTGTGCCGCCTTCATGGTCGATTGTGGCTCCCGCCCGGGGGGCGGTGATCACTCGGCCGGTGGCCGGGCCGGTCCGGGCCGCCCCGGCGTCGGTCGTCGCCTGGTCGGTGGCCCGCCCCGTCCGGTCGGTGGCTCGCCACGGGTGGGGCGGGCCGGAGGTGGTGGGGAGTGACCGGGGCCGGTCGGTGGTGCGGGGCGGCCGGCGCGTGGCCGGGGCCGGCCGCGGTGCGGGGCGTGTGGTGTGTGGCCGCGCGCCGACCTCGCCGCCGCCCGGGTGTGCCGGCGGACTGCCGGTCGGCCGGACCGGCTGAGCGGTCGGCGCCCGGGCTCGTGTCACCGGCGCCCGGCAGCCTCGTGCCACCTGCGCCGGGCGGCCTCACGCCGGATCGGCGCCCGTTCCGTGAGGCATGGCCGGTTTCTGTGTGTATCACCCCGTTCGCTGAGAGCGAACGCGGCGTGGGGAACACCGGCGGGCGCAGGTGCATTGAGTCGATACAGCTCAAGTTGCTTGCCGAAGGGGAGACCATGGCTTCGTCGTCCGCATCGCTCACCCTGCCCGTACTGCCCCTCGACGACGAGGTGGTGCTGCCCGGCATGGTGGTTCCGCTCGACCTTTCCGACCCGGACGTACGGGCCGCGGTGGAGGCCGCCCAGGCCGCCGCCCGCGCCGCGGGCCGCGCGCCAGGCGGCGGGAAGCCGCAGGTGCTGCTGGTGCCACGGATCGAGGGCAACTACGCCGCGGTGGGCACCCTGGGCACCGTGGAGCAGGTCGGCCGGCTCTCCGACGGCGACCCCGGCGCGCTGATCCGCGGCGTCCGCCGGGTCCGCATCGGAGCCGGCACCACCGGCCCGGGCGCCGCGCTCTGGGTGGAGGGCACCGCGATCGAGGAGCAGGTGCCCAGCCCGCTGCCCGGCTCGGTCACCGAACTGATGCGGGAGTACAAGGCGCTCGCCACCAGCTGGCTGCGGAAGCGCGGCGCCTGGCAGATCGTGGACCGGGTGGAGCAGATCGACGACGTCTCGCAGCTCGCCGACAACTCCGGCTACTCGCCGTTCCTCACCCTCCAGCAGCGGGTCGAGCTGCTGGAGACCACCGACCCGGTGGCCCGGCTGAAGCTGGCGATCACCCGCCTCAGCGACCACCTCGCCGAGCAGGACGTGGCGGAGGCCATCGCCAAGGACGTCCAGGAGGGCGTCGACAAGCAGCAGCGCGAGTTCCTGCTCCGCCGCCAGCTGGAGGCCGTCCGCAAGGAGCTGGCCGAGCTGAACGGCGATCCGGAGGACGAGTCCGACGACTACCGGGCCCGGGTGGAGGCCGCCGACCTGCCCGAGAAGGTGCGCGAGGCCGCCCTCAAGGAGGTCGACAAGCTGGAGCGGGCCAGCGACCAGAGCCCCGAGGGCGGCTGGATCCGTACCTGGCTGGACACCGTGCTGGAGCTGCCCTGGACCGAGCGCACCGAGGACGCCTACGACATCCCCGGCGCCAAGGCCGTGCTCGACACCGACCACGCGGGCCTGGAGGACGTGAAGGAGCGCATCACCGAGTACCTGGCGGTCCGCAAGCGGCGCGCCGACCGCGGCCTCGGGGTGGTCGGCGGCCGGCGCGGGGGCGCGGTCCTCGCCCTGGTCGGGCCGCCCGGTGTCGGAAAGACCTCGCTCGGCGAATCCGTGGCGCGCGCCATGGGCCGGAAGTTCGTCCGGGTCGCCCTCGGCGGCGTCCGGGACGAGGCGGAGATCCGCGGCCACCGGCGTACCTACGTGGGCGCGCTGCCCGGCCGCATCGTGCGGGCGGTCAAGGAGGCCGGCTCCATGAACCCCGTGGTGCTGCTCGACGAGATCGACAAGGTCGGCTCCGACTTCCGGGGCGACCCGGCGGCCGCCCTGCTGGAGGTCCTGGACCCGGCGCAGAACCACACCTTCCGGGACCACTACCTGGAGGTCGAACTGGACCTGTCCGACGTGGTCTTCCTCGCCACCGCCAATGTGCTGGAGGCCATCCCGGAGGCGCTGCTGGACCGGATGGAGCTGGTCCGGCTGGACGGCTACACGGAGGACGAGAAGGTCACCATCGCCCGCGACCACCTGCTCCCGCGCCAGCTGGAGCGAGCCGGACTGGAGCCCGGCGAGGTGACGGTGGACGACGCGGCGCTGCGCAGGCTCGCCGGGGAGTACACCCGCGAGGCGGGCGTCCGCACCCTGGAGCGGTCCCTCGCCCGGCTGCTGCGCAAGGTCGCGGCCCAGCACGAGCTGGGCGAGCGCGAACTGCCCTTCACCATCGGGGCGGACGAGCTGCGCCCGCTCATCGGCCGTCCGCACCACACCCCCGAGTCCGCCCAGGACCCGGCCGAGCGGCGCACCGCCGTCCCGGGCGTGGCGACCGGGCTGGCGGTCACCGGCGCGGGTGGCGACGTCCTCTTCGTCGAGGCGTCGCTGGCCGATCCGGAGACCGGGGGCGCGGGGCTGACCCTCACCGGCCAGCTCGGCGAGGTGATGAAGGAGTCGGCGCAGATCGCCCTGAGCTTCCTGCGCTCGCACGGCGCGGAGCTGGAGCTGCCGGTCGCGGATCTGAAGGAGCGCGGTGTCCACCTGCACGTCCCGGCCGGTGCGGTGCCCAAGGACGGACCGAGCGCCGGCATCACCATGACCACCGCGCTCGCCTCACTGCTCTCCGGTCGGCAGGTGCGGCCGGAGGTGGCGATGACCGGTGAGGTCTCGCTGACCGGCCGGGTGCTGCCGATCGGCGGCGTCAAGCAGAAGCTGCTGGCCGCGCACCGCGCCGGGGTGACCACCGTGATCATCCCCAAGCGGAACGAGCCGGACCTGGACGACGTCCCGGCCGAGGTGCTGGAGAAGCTGTCGGTGCACGCGGTCTCCGACGTCCGCCAGGTGCTGGAGCTCGCCCTCCAGCCCGCCACGGCGGACAGCCGGGTCCCGCTGGCGGCCTGACCTCCGCTCCCGCCCGGCCTGCCCGGGCCGCCCGCCCCGCCGGAGACCACCGCTCGGTCTCCGGCGGGGCGGGCCTGACGCTCACCGGGATGCCGGGCCTCCCGGACGACGGCGGCCGGCCGGTGCTCCGTGGAGCCGGTCGGGGAAACCCCGCACGGCACGGCGGTGGCGCCCGCCGCCATGATCGCGGCGGCGGGCCGACCGCCGTGCCGGTCGAGCGGCCCGGTGCCAGGGTCCGCCGGGCCCCTGGCACCGGGCCGGACTTCGGGATCAGCCGTAGGCCAGGGCCTGCAGCCGGTCGTACGCCCCGTTGAAGAGGTTGTGGTCACCGACGGTCGGGCCGGTGGAGGTGTACTGCCAGATGGTGTGGAAGCCCCAGCCGGCCGGCAGCTCCCCGACGGAGGACCCGTAGCGCGGGATCCACAGCGGGTTGATGGAGCCGAAGCTGCCGTTGTTGCCGGTGCAGGTCTTCCACCAGCTGGTGGAGGTGTAGATGACCGGGTCGCGCCCGGTGCGCGCCCGGTAGGTGTTCACGAAGTCCTTGAGCCAGCTGACCATGGCGCTCTGGGACTTGCCGTAACAGGTCGCCCCGTACGGGTTGTACTCGATGTCGAGCGCGCCGGGCAGCGTCCTGCCGTCCCGGGACCAGCCTCCGCCGTTGTCGACGAAGTAGTTCGCCTGCGTCGCGCCGCTGGAGACGTTGGGCAGGGCGAAGTGGTAGGACCCGCGGATCATGCCGACGTTGTACGACCCGTTGTACTGCTGCGCGAAGTACGGGTTCTTGTACGTGGTGCCTTCCGTGGCCTTCACGTAGGCGAACCGGACACCGCTGTTCCAGAGCGTGGACCAGGCGACGTTGCCCTGGTGACTGCTGACGTCGACGCCTTCCACGGAGGCGAGCAGCGAGGGGGTCCCGGCCGTGCCGCCCCGGGGGTCGCCGCCCCGGGCGCCGCCCTCGTGCTTGAGGATCTGGGAGCCGGCCCAGTGGTCCTCGGGGTGCGGGGCGGGCTTGCGTTCGTCCGCCGAGGCGGTGCCGGTCAGCGACACGGTCAGGAGGGTGGCGATGACCCCGGCGATCGCGGTCACCGTGCGCCGGGCCGATGCAGGTCTGTGCGCAGGCATGGGGTGCCTCCGAGGGGGAGTGTGGGAGGAGTGACACGGATTTGGGGTGTCCATGTCATGTACGACGCTACGGGCGTAGATAGCGGTAGGGAAGGGGTCCGGGTGCTGCCGTTGGTCTAATCCTGCGAAATACTGGCGGAGCTGCGGTGACGTGCGCAGCCATCGGAAAGTTTCATTCAGCTGAAAATCCGGAGAGGGCGCTGACATGGACAATACCGGCCATGAGCCGTCCGAGCCGGGAGGCTCACGCATCGAGGGCACTACGGGTGTAGACCATGCATTCCTGGCCCTTGAGCGCGAATTGGCCGTCTTTCTGCGCCGCGCCCGCGCCTCCTCGGGGGAATTGGCCCGGGAGGTCCACCCCGATCTGGAGCCGGCGGCCTACGGGCTGCTGATGCGCCTGGAGGACGGCGGCCGGCAGCGCGCCACCGACCTGGCCGCGTACTTCGGGGTCGGGAAGGCCACCATGAGCCGCCAGTTGCGGGCCCTGGAGGACCTGGGGCTGGTCGCCCGGGAGCCGGACCCCGCCGACGGCCGCGCCTTCCTGGTGCAGCTCACCGGGGAGGGGCGCGAGCGGTTCCGGCGGGTGCGCACCGCCCGGCGGGCCCAGTACGCCAACCGCCTCGCCTCCTGGGAGCGGGGCGAGGTGTCCGAACTGGCCCGGCTGCTGCACCGGCTGAACGGCGCCCAGGCCGGCGAGGACCCGGGCCCCCGGGCGGACCCCTGCCGGGACGGCGGGGCGTGCCGCGACTCCGGCCCGTGCCAGGACGCGCCACCGGCCGCGCGGTCGCCGCAGGCCGGGACCTGACCGGCCGGGTGGTCGCCGCAGGCCGGTCCTGACCGGCCGCCCCCGCCCCCGCGACCCGGCCTCCGGCCGGGCCATCCGGCCGGAGGGTGCACGGCTACGGCTCGACGAACACCGCCGCCGCGTCGTCGTGCGCCTTGCCGCGCGGGAAGCGCCGTCCCGCCGGGTCCGCCAGCTCCGCCGCCCGCACCCGGTCGATCAGCCCCTGCGGGCCCTCCTTGCGCAGCACCCCGAAGCAGTGGGTCCAGTCGCCCTCGCCGAACACCTCCACCCAGCGGGCGGCCCCGTCGGTGAGGGCGGCCAGCGCCCGTATCCGGGTCCGGGGCAGCTCCCCGGTCACCGCCCGGCCGGCCACCAGCGGGTCCGCGGCGGCGGTGAAGAAGCCGTCCTCGGCGTTGCGCAGCGGGGCGAGGAGCCGGCCGGCCGCGCGGAGGCGGTCGATCCGGTCGTCCCGGACGCAGGTCACCTCTTTGTCGTCGCCCTCCAGCAGCAGCACCGAGTCGGAGAGCACGAGGTACTCCACCCGCTCGTCGTCCCAGCGCGCGAGGACCACGGTGGCCTGCGGCGTGAGGACGTGAGAAAGGTCACAGGTAGCCCGGTGTTTGTCGGCGGTTTGTTCGATGGCGGCCGCGAGGCAGTCTGCCAGCGTCATATCCCGCCGCGAACCGGACAGTTCGAGGAGCGCCCCGCCCAGCCGGGCCGTGAACCAGGGCACCCCGTGCGCGCACCCGTCGTCCCCTCGTGGTGGAGTCACGCCGTCCAGCAGGGCGAGTACGCCGCCCCGCCCCGACGCTGGTAGCGCTACTGACACGTAGTCCTCGTTGGGGCGTTGGAGGTCCCCGGGGGCGGTGGCGAGTTCGATGCGCATCCGGGCAGTCTGCCGGACCACCGGTGTCGGCCGGGTCGGCGGACGGCGGCGGCGAGGTCTGGTACATACCTGGGAGACGGATGCCGGATTGGCGTCGGAATTGGCACTTCAGGCCGGTTGTGGGCGCGAATACTGCCAGGAGGCGGAAGCGATTTCCAACTGTGGAGACCTCATGGACGGGTATGGACCCAACCGGAAGTTGATGGTCAACTTCGCAATGATGTTCACTCGTTCAGGTGGCCGGGCCGGTGTTGCGCGTCCGCCTCACAGTGGTACTTGGAATGGTCGGATTCCGTACCAGGGGTGGCGTTCGAACACATGTTGAAGTGTCGTCACCACCTCCTGGGTCCACAACGGATCGGGCGAGAAAAGATTGTGAGCACCGGTGCGGAAGAAGCGGCTTCGGGGCGGCAACGACGAGCACGGCGGCGAACCGACGCGGAACGAACAAGGCGAGCGGACCACCCGCCCGGCCCGGCGTACCGCGCGGGTACGTAATCGGCTGGTCCTGTCGGTCGCCGTGGTCTCCATCGCCGTCGCCGCGGCCGGCGCGCCCGCCATCGCCGCCGCCATCGACCAGACCCACGACTCGCAGCGCCTGGTCGACCTCGCCAGGACCAACCGCGAAGCGGTGGTGCTGGCCCACTCGCTCGCCGACGAGCGCGACGCCATGACCGAGTTCGTCGCCGCCGGCCGCAGCTCCGCCTCCGGCGCCGGGGTCTCCGAGGACCAGCGGGCCCGGGTCGACCGCCGGATCGGCGCGCTCCGCGGCGACGTGCCCGGCGCGCTGCGCCGGCTGCTGGACGACCTGCCCCGGCTGCGCCAGCAGGCCCTCACCGGCCGTGGCTCCGCGCTGGACGTCGCCAGGAAGTACACCGAGACGGTCCAGGCGCTGCAGGACCTCGCGGGCACCCTGGCCCGCAGGATGCCCGAGCGCGCCGACACCGGCAGCGCGGCCGCCCTGGCCTCCCTCGGCCGGGCCAACGAGCAGGCGTCCGCCACCCGCGGCCTGCTGCTCGGCGCGCTCGCCGCGGACGGCGGTCAGCCGGGCCTCACCGAGGCCGCCCAGCGCGGCCGCATCCGCGAGCAGGCCGCGGTCGCCGACTTCGAGCAGCTCGCCCCGGCCGACGTCCGGGAGCGCTTCACCCGCACCGTCAACGGCACCGAGGTCACCACCGCCGAACGCCAGCTGGACCGGCTCACCGACGACGCCGAGCTGTCCGGCACCGACCTGCTCCTGGAGACGGAGCGCGTCGGGGCGATCCTGACCGCCCGTATCGACCGGATGCGCGGCGTGGAGTCCGCCCTGGCCACCGCCGAGGTGGACCGGCTGGAGCAGTTGCGCGACGACGACGTCACCGACCTGGAGATCCACATCGCCCTGGTCGCCGCGTGTCTGCTGGTCGCCCTGGGCGCCGGCGTCTCCGCCGCGCGCTCCATGACCCGGCCGCTGGCCGCGCTCCGGCTGGGCGCCCGGCGGGTCGCCGCCGACCCGGTGGCCGAGGAGCCGGTGGAGTACCGCGGCCGCGACGACGAGTTCGCCGAGGCGGTGCGGAGCGTCAACGAGCTCCGGGAGGCCGCGCGCCGGGAGCACGAGCGGGCCGCCAAGGCCGAGGCCGACCGCGCCCGGGTGGTCGGCGAGCGGCGGCGGCTGGCCGACGAGCGGACCGAACTGCGCCGCGAGCGGGACGAGATCGCCGCCCGTCTCGACGGCCTCCGGGCCCGGGTGCACGGCAGCTTCGTCAGCCTCGCGCTGCGCAACCTCGGTCTGATCGAACGGCAGCTCGCGGTGATCGAGGGCCTGGAGGAGCGGGAGCAGGACCCGGACCGGCTGGAGACCCTCTTCCAGCTCGACCACCTCGCCACCGGGATGCGCCGCTACAGCGAGAACCTGCTGGTCATCGCGGGTTCGGAGAACAAGGCCACGCACCCGGGCCCGGTGCCGCTGCTCGATGTGCTGCGCGCCGCGATCAGCGAGGTGGAGCGGTACGACCGGGTGCAGATCCAGTCCCTGCCGCCGCACACCCATGTCGCCGGGTTCGCCGCCGACAGCATGAGCCACCTGGTCGCCGAGCTGCTGGAGAACGCCACCACCTTCTCCCCGCCGGACTCCCATGTGCAGCTCTCCGGCTGGCTGCTGGAGACCGGCGAGCTGCTGCTGTCGGTGCAGGACGAGGGCATCGGCATGACGCCGGCCCGGTTCGACGAGCTGAACGAGCGCCTGGCCGAGCCGGTCCCCGACTACTGCCAGGGCCCCAACGCCGAGGACCCGCTCGGCCTGGGCCTGTACGTGGTGACCCGGCTCGCCGCGCGGCACGGCGTGCAGGTCCAGCTGCGCGAACAGCAGCAGGGCGGGGTCGCCGCCGTGGTGATCCTGCCGACCAAGATCCTCCCGGCGCCGCCCGCCGGCGCGGTGCCCGAGCCCGCCCCGGCCCGGCCGGCCACCGGTGGCGCGCCGGCCGGTGGCCCCGGGCTGCCCGGCTCCGCCGCCGAGGCCAACTCCAACACCCTGACCGGGCACGCCCGGTCGCGGGCCGCGCGGCCCGGCGAGCCGGGGACGGACCGGCCGGAACCGGTGCGCCCGGAGGGGCGCCCGGCGGCCGAGGAGGCCATTCCGCGGACCCGCGGCCCCTGGGCCGCCGACGGTCCGGCGGAAACCGGCGACCCGGCGGGCGCGGCGCCCCCGGCGGCGCCGGACGGCCCGCACGCCGACGGCGAACCGGACTTCGTCCCCGACATCGAGGTGGACGTCGCGCCCGGTGTGGACCCGCTGGTGGCCGCGGCCGAGCGCACCATCCAGCTGGCCGCCCTCCGCGGTGACCTGCGCCCCAACCACCCGGAGCCGGCGGCCCCGGGCGACACCGCGGAGCGGTCCGGCAGGCAGCCGGGCGCCGGGCACCCCGAGGGCGAGCAGGCCCCCGGCCACGCCGCGGCCCCCGGGCACCCCGAGCACGAAGAGCCGGCGGACCACGCGCCGGCCGCCGGCCCGGAGACGGGCGACGGATACGGCGCCGACGGGTACCCGCGCCCCGGCGGCGGCCCGGCCGACGGCTCCGGTGCCCCGTCCGGGGCGGACACCGGCCGGGACGGCGGCCACCCGGAGCCCCGCTCCGGGACCGGGGCGACCGCGCCCGGCACCGGCCAGGGACACCCCGGGCCCGCGACCGGCACCCTGCCGGACGCGCCCGCCGGTGACCGGACGGGCGGTCCGCTGCCGGGCGGCGCCCCGGAGAGCGGTGCCCCCGTCGCCGGCCGCGCCTGGAGCGTGCCGCGGGCCGCCGGGGACCCGTCGCGTTCGCCGGGCCCGGCGCTGCCGCGCCGCCCCCGCCGTGGCTCCGGACCGGACGCCGGGCGCGACGCCCGGCCGTCGGTCCCGGACCCCGAGCCCACGCCGCCGGACGGCACCCCGGCGGCGGGCGTCGCCTGGCGGCAGCCGGGCGACCCGGCCGCCCCCGGTGGCACCCCGGCGCCCTCCGCGCCCCCGGCGCCGGAGGGGAACCCCGCGCCGGACGCGCGCCGGAAGGCCGGTGCGGACGGGCACGACCACCCGGCGGACCGGACACCGCCGCCGCTGCCGTCCCGCCCCCGGCCCGGGCGGGCCGCCCGGCGGTCCCCCGGCGCGGACGACTGGCCCGGCGCCACGCCCGCCGCGGAGTCCGTCCCCGACGGCGGCCGCTCCGGTGACGCCCCGGGCGCCACCGGGGGGACCGTCCCCGGCCCCGCCGGGCCGGCCGCAGAGGCCGCCCCCGCGGCCGGGCTGCCCCGCCGCAAGCCGGCCGCCGACGGCGACCCGGCCCCCGACGGCGACCCGGCCCCCGACGGGCCGGCCGCGCCCCAGCGGCGGCTGACGGACAAGGGCCTGCCCAAGCGCACCCCGCGAACGGTGGCCCGCCCGGCGCCCGCCGGGCGCGAGCGCGCCCGGGGAGTCAACGCCGAGGAACTCCGCCGCCGGCTGGGCGGCTTCCAGCAGGGGGCGCGCGAGGGGCGGCGGGACGCCGAGGCCGAGGCCATGGGCGGCCGCGGCGACGGCACGGGACCGCAGGATGACGTCACCGCACGACGGGACGCCCGCGAGGGACGTCCGGAGCCGGCGGCGCAGGCGCCGCGGGTGAGAGGACAGGCGGGGCCGCGCCACCGGCCGGGACCGCACCCGGGGGCGCAGGACGAGGCAGGCACTGTTGAGGAGGCACGGGATTGAATGCGCCCAGTAGTACGTACGGGCTGAGCAACGCGGCCCGCAATCTGCACTGGCTGCTCGCCAATCTGGTCGAGGAGGTGCCCGGCGTCCGCTCGGTGGCCGTGGTCTCCTCCGACGGTCTGCTGCTGCTCTCCTCGGATCCGGAGCGCAAGTCGCCGGCGTACGACCCCACGGCCCAGGACGGGCCCAAGGGCTCCAGCGCGGACCTGGCCACCATCGTCTCGGGGCTGGGCAGCCTGACCCTGGGGGCCTCCCAGCTGATGGACGGCGGCGGGGTCAAGCAGACGATGGTCGCCATGGAGGAGGGCAGCCTCTTCGTGATGTCGATCAGCGACGGGTCGCTGCTGGGCGTGCACGCCACGCCGGACTGCGACATGACCGTGGTCGCGTACCACATGGCGCTCTTCGTCGGGCGCGCCGGACATGTGCTGACCCCCGAACTCCGCAGTGAGCTGCGGAAGTCGCTGGAGTCCGGTCGGTGACGGTCTCCGCCGGGCTGCCGCTGCGCGGCCTGCCGTCCCGCAAGCCCTCCCGGGTGCGGCCGTACTCGTTGACCGGGGGCCGCACCCGGGGTGGACATGTGCTGCTGGTCGAGACGTTCGTGGCGGCGCTGGACGGTCCGGAGGACCGCCGGGAGCAGGCCGACGGCGGCCGGGGCGCCCGGATGGCGCCGGAGATCAGGGCCATCGTGGAGCTGTGCCGCCGGATGCGTTCGGTCGCCGAGATCTCCGCGCTGCTGAAGATCCCGCTGGGTGTGGTGCGGGTGCTGCTCAGTGACTTGGCCGACCAGGGAAAGATCCGCGTCTACGGCACCGGGCGCGGCCCGGGTCAGCCGGACCGCGCGCTGCTGGAAAGGGTTCTGAGTGGACTTCGCAGCCTCTGAGGCGACCCGGACGGCCACCATGACGGCGATACCGCCGGACATCGCGGACGGCCGTACCGGGGAGGGCGGGACCGAGGAGGGTCTCCAGGGCTGGCAGACCGACCGCAGCCGGGCCCCGATCGCCACCAAGATCGTGGTGGCCGGGGGCTTCGGGGTCGGCAAGACCACCTTCGTCGGCTCGGTCTCGGAGATCACTCCGCTGCAGACCGAGGCGTTGATGACGCAGGCCAGCGAGGAGGTCGACGACACCGAGGCGACGCCGGACAAGGCGACGACCACGGTCGCGATGGACTTCGGCCGGATCACCTTCGACTCGGACCTGGTCCTCTATCTCTTCGGCACCCCCGGACAGAAACGTTTCTGGTTCATGTGGGACGACCTGGTGCGCGGGGCGATCGGGGCGGTGGTGATGGCCGACACCCGGCGGCTGGAGGACTGCTTCCCGGCGCTGGACTACTTCGAGAGCTGTGAACTCCCGTACGTGGTCGCGGTCAACCACTTCGAGGGGACCCCGGCGTACGCGGCCGAGGACGTGCGCGACGCGCTCTCCGTGCCGGACGAGGTGCCCGTGGTGATCATGGACGCGCGGCGTCGGGACACCGTGGTCGAGGCGCTGCTCGCACTGGTGGGGCACGCGCTTGACGTCACCCCCGAGTGACGTAACCTCGGGCCCGGCCGATCCGGAACTGCCGGTTCCCTTTGCTGTCTTGAGCTCGGAGGCACTCGTCATGCGGAAGATACTCATCGTCGGAGCCGGGCAGTCCGGGCTCCAGCTCGCCCACGGCCTCCAGGCCCGGGGGTACGACGTCACCCTGATGTCGAACCGCACCGCCGACGAGATCCGCACCGGGCGGGTGATGTCCACCCAGTGCATGTTCCACCCCGCCCTGCGGTACGAGCGGGACCTGCGGCTCGGCTTCTGGGAGAGCCGGGCGCCGCGCATCGAGGGGCTCGGGGTCTCGATCGCGGCCCCGGACGCCCCCGGTGGAGCCTGGGCCGCGGAGGCCGGCGGCTGGGGGCGGGCCGTGGACTGGATGGCACGGCTGGACGAGTACGCCCTCTCCGTCGACCAGCGGCTGAAGATGGCCGGCTGGCTGGACGCCTTCACCCAGCGCGGCGGCCGGCTGGTCGTCCACGGCGCCACCGTCTCCGACCTCGACTACTTCGCCCGCCAGTACGACCTGGTGCTGGTGGCGGCCGGCAAGGGCGAGCTGGTCTCGATGTTCGCCCGGGACGCGGCCCGCTCCCCGTACGACACCCCGCAGCGCGCGCTGGCCGTGGCCTATGTGCACGGCCTGGAGGGACGGCCGGAGCACCCGGACCTCGACGCGGTCCGCTGCAACCTGGTGCCCGGCGTCGGCGAACTGTTCGTCATACCGACGCTCACCACCTCCGGCCGGGCCGACATCCTCTTCTGGGAAGGGCTGCCCGGCGGCCCGCTCGACGTCTTCCAGGGCATCAAGGACCCGGCCGAGCACCTGTCCACGACGCTGGAACTGATGAAGGTCTACACGCCCTGGGAGTACGACCGGGCGACCAAGGTGGAGCTGACCGACGCCGGCGGCACCCTCGCCGGGCGGTACGCCCCGACCGTGCGCAAGCCCGTCGGCCGGCTGCCCGGCGGCGGCCTGGCACTCGGCGTCGGCGACGTCGTGGTCGCCAACGACCCGATCACCGGCCAGGGGGCCAACTCCGCGGCCAGGTGCGCCGCCGACTACCTGGACAGCATCGTCGAGCACGGGGACAAGCCCTTCGACGCCGACTGGATGCAGGCCACCTTCGACCGCTACTGGGAGTCCGCCCGGCACGTCACGCGCTGGACCAACACCATGCTGGCCCCGCCGCCGGAGCACGTGGTGAACCTGCTCGGCGCCGCCGGGGAGCTCCCCCCGGTCGCCCGCCGGATCGCGGCCGGCTTCACCGACCCGGCCGACTTCGAGGACTTCTTCTACGACCCCGCCAAGGCGGCGGCCTACCTGGAGTCGGTGGCCGGGGCCCGGCCGGCCGGCTGACGGGGCGGCGCCCGGGCCGGAGCCCGGGCGCACCGCCGGCCGGGACTGGCGGCGGCGGTGGTGGCGGTGGCGGCCGCGGCGCGCCCGGCCGGGCTCACGCCGTCTTCAGCGGCGGTGGCGGCACGTAACCGTCCATCGGCGGGGTGCCGGCGTCCGGCCGTACCGCGCCGATCGCCGGGTTCGAGGCCAGCGGCGAGACCTTCACCGAGCCGCCCGGCCGGGGCGCCTGGACCACCATCCCGTCCCCGGCGTAGATCGCCACATGGGACGCGCTCGGGTAGTAGATCACCAGGTCGCCGGGGCGCAGCTCGCTCAGCGACACCCGGGGCAACTGGCGCCACTGCTGCTGGCTGGTGCGCGGGATGGGGCGGCCCGCGTGCGCCCAGGCCTGGGAGGTCAGCCCCGAGCAGTCGAACGCGGCCGGCCCCTCGGCCCCCCAGGCGTACGGTTTGCCGAGCTGCTGCACGGCGTACCGCAGGGCCTTGTCGCCGTCCCGGGAGGGCGCCTTGCCGGCCCGTCCGAGCGCGCGGGTGGAGACCGGGGCGCGCTGGGCGGTGGTGGTCCGCCGGCGCTCCCGCTGCCGCAGTGTCCGCAGCTCGTCCTCGCTCAGCGAGGCCAGGGTCTTCTCGATGGTGCGCAGCCGGGTGGTGACCTTGTCCCGCTGTTTCCGCCGCTCGGTGGTGAGCGTGCGCCGCTCCTCCAGGGCGGTCCTGGCCCGGCCGGCCAGCCGGTCGGCCCGGGCCTCGGCCCGGGTCATCCGGGCCACCGCCAGGCCCTGCCGGGCCGCGGCGCGGCGCAGCTCGTGCCGCTGGTCGGAGATCCGGCGCAGGTCGCCGCTGAGCACGGACCGCACCGGGGCCGTCAGCCCGGCGGTGTCCCGGTACTGCTGGCGGGCCAGCCGGCCGGCCTGCGCCCGGCCGTCGGCCAGTTCGGCGCGGGCGAGGCGCAGCCGCCGGTCGAGCCGGCCGCTCCGCTGCCGCTGGGAAGTCAGCTTCTCCTCGGTGGCGTTGTACGCCTCGGCGGCCTCCTCGGCCTCGGCGTAGAGGGTCTGCAGTCGGGTGAGCAGGTCGGCCACCGAGGGGCGGGTGGGGGCCGGGTCGGCCGCGGCCACCGTCGGCGGCGGTGCGGCGACCGCGGCGGCGGCCAGGGTTGCCGTGCAGACGATACGGGCGAACTGTCCTGACATGTACTCACCTCCGGCTGGGGGGAACCACAGCAGGAGCGTGCCACGAGTGGTCAGATAATCGTCATAACTATGGGTAAGTCAGGTCAACACGGTCACTCGTCCGACGGAGGCCGCGCCCGGCCCGTGCGTGTCGCGCGGGCCCGGTGCGGGGGACCGTGTATGAGGAGGTCAGTCGGCCGCGCCCGGTCCGGGACCGGGGGCCGGGGGTGAATCCGGCTTCGACCAGGGCCACTTGAGCCGGCCGCGCGGGGTGCCCTCCGGCTGGTACTCGTACCGCCAGCCGCTCACCAGTCCGAGCCGCTTGGTGGTGCCCGCGGGCGCCCGGCGGTAGACGTGGACCACCGGCGGGCCGCCGTGCTCGTCCGCCACCGGGATCTCGTAGGTCTTCGGCGGCTGCCCGGTGGGGCCGACCAGTACCGGCAGCACCCGGCCGTCCATCGGGCCGCCGACGAAGGGCGTGTTCTCGCTTCTCACCCCACCAGTCTCGCCCACCGCCGCCCGCCGGGCCGGTCGGGCTGTTCGGGCCGGTCGGGTCGGTCGGGTCGGTCGGGTCCCGCTCTCCGGGCGACGCCGGGGTGCCGGGGTGCGGGATGAGGCCCGGGGGAGCCTGGGGTGCCGGGGTGGAACCGGGGGTGCCGGGGGCGTCGTGTTCGACGTGGGTGGTGTCCCGGACCGCCGGGATGCCGTCCCGGACCGGCGCCATGGCGGGCGGCGGACACCAGGCGCTGGTCACCAGGCAATGGTCACCGCGTTCCCCGAGCCGCCCGCCCGGTCACCGCCCGCCCCGTCACCGTCCGCCCCGTCACCACCCGACCTCCGGCGATCCGGCGCCGACGGGCGGGGCGCGCACCGCTCAGGGGGTGTGCGCGGCTCCGCCGGCACCGCCCGTGGCGCCGTCGGTCCGCCCGGTGCCGGGCTCGGCCAGCAGATGGGCCGCGCCGGCGACCACCGGCAGCACCCCCCGGGCCAGCCGCGCCACCCGGCCCTCCGCGGCCTCCATGTCCAGCGCCGCACGCGCCACCGCGGCGGCCTGCTCGTCGGTCGCCGCGGTCACCGTGAGCAGCGCGGTGAAGTGGTCCACCAGCCAGTCGCGGAGCCCCGCCACGTCCTGCTGCTTCTCCTCGTCCAGCCAGATCAGGGAGGCGGCCTCGACCGCCGAGATCCAGGTGCGGACCATCATCCGCAGCCGTGGCCGCGGCTCGGCCACCTCCATGTGCCGCAGGATCTGCTCGGCCGCCGCCCGCCGCACCTCGTCGACGATCGCGGTGGTGCGGGAGGTCTCGGCGACCGTGCCGCCCTGCAGCAGCGCGCTGAACCCGGTGCCATGGCCGTCCACGAACGCGAGGTAGCGGTCCAGCGCTCCGGCCAGCCGCTCGGTCAGCGGGCCGGCCGGCGGCACCGTGAAGCAGTCCCGCAGCTCCTGCGCCGCGCTGCGCAGCGCGGCCTCGTACAACTGGGGCTTGCCACCGGGGAAGTAGCGGTAGACGAGCGGGCGGGAGGCACCGGCCGCGGCGGCCACGTCGTCCAACGAGACGTCCTCCGGGGCCCGGTGCGCGAAGAGGTCCAGGGCCGCCGAGATGAGCTGGCCGCGCCGCTCCTCCACGCTGAGCCTGCGGTACGCGCCGCGCCGCGGGGCCGCCGGGACGGTGCTGCCAGTCGTCATGACAGGCAGCGTAACCGGCGCCCGCGGACGGCCGCCGGGCGGTCGCGGGACGGTGGCCGGGCGGTCGCGGACGGTGTCCGGTTTTCGCGGACCTGCCGTACGGCCCCTCGCCCGGCCGGTCCGGGCCCGGCGGCGCGCTCAGGGCCGTGCCGCGCACCACCGCCGGCCCGGCCGCCGCCGGTTCAGGCCAGCAGCCCGGAGCTCCGCCACAGCCTGCGGCCGACGCCGCGCATCAGCCCGATGTCCTCGAAGAAGTCGGTGAGCCGCCTGGCGCCGGACTGCATCACCTCGCGCCGGTGGCCGCTCGCCCGCACCTGGGCCACCGCCTCCCGGCGGTCCAGGCCCACGTTCTCGTACACCCTGGGGTTGATGAAGGCGACCGAGAAGACCCGCGCCGCCTCGCCGGAGCTGACCCGGGTCAGCTGGGCCTCCCAGCGCGGGCAGCCGGCCATCTGGCGGCGCAGTTCCTCCCGCGCGTACCGCACGTGGCGCGCCTCCTCCACCACGTGGATCCGGGTGACGCCGCGGACCAGCGTCTGGACGCGCTCGTCCGGGAAGGTCAGCCGCTGCATCCAGTCCAGGATCTCCTCGCCGAGCAGGGTCGCGGCGAACGAACCGGGGGTGGTGGAGATGGTCTTGAGCACCCGCGCCAGATTGTGGTGGAACGGCGAGACCGGATACGTGGGCGCGCCGGACTTCTCGATCAGGCGGGCGAACATCTTGGAGTGCCGGCACTCGTCGGCTATCTCGGTCAGCGCGTACCGCACGTGCGCACTGGTCACCGGCCGGTCGTAGATGTGCCGCACCAGCAACTGCATGAGGATGATCTCGAACCAGATGCCCAGTGAGGCGAGCGCGGCCGCCTCGTGCCGCGCCAGCTCCATCCGCTGTTCCTCCGGCATCCGCTTCCACAGCGGGGTGCCGTAGAGCGAGACCAGCTCCGGCGGCCAGAACCACTTCCCGGGCTCCAGCGGCAGGTCCCAGTCCAGCTCGGTGTCCGGGTCGAAGGAGTGCTTGGCGGAGGACTCCAGCAGCCGCTCGGCCACCTGCTCGCGGTCCTTGAGCAGCCCGAGTGCGTCCCGCCGCAGGGGTGGGTCGATCGTGGAAGTCATGGCTCAGTCGCACCTCGTCGTCAGGCTGCCCGGGGGTCTCCCCTTATGAGACTGCGTGTCAGTAAGCCCGTCAATCCCCTTGCGGGGCCTTGTTGACCGGTGTCAACCGGCGTGTGAGCCTGCGCAATGACCTTTCCGCACGGGGGAACAGACGTCGAAGGAGGCGTCGGTGTCGACGCTCGATCACTACACGCAGCCACCCCAGGAACCCACATGGGAGGTGCCCGCTTCCGGGGCCGCCCGCTTCAACTGGCAGTACGACGAAGGGCGTGAACGGCTCCTCGCCCTGTACCAGAAGGGCAAGGACAAGCAGTGGGACGCGGTCACCCGGATCGACTGGGACCAGGAGGTGGATCCCTACGACCCACTGGGCTCACCCGACGAGGCCCTGATGATCCACGGGACCCCGTTGTGGGACAAGATGAGCGACAAGGACAGAGGCGAATTACGTAGACACTACGGAGCATGGCAGTTCAGCCAGTTCCTCCATGGGGAGCAGGGCGCCATGGTCTGCGCGGCCCGGATCGTGGAGTCGGTGCCGGACATGGATGCGAAGTTCTACTCCGCCACCCAGACCATGGACGAGGCCCGGCACGCCGAGGTCTACAGCCGGTTCCTGCACGAGAAGGTCGGGATGGTCTACCCGATCAACGACAACCTGCAGAGCCTGCTCGGCGACACCCTGCGCGACTCCCGCTGGGACATGCCGTACCTGGGGATGCAGGTGCTGATCGAGGGCCTGGCGCTGGCCGCGTTCGGCCTGATCCGGGACACCACCAACAAGCCGCTGCCCAAGCAGATCCTTACCTATGTGATGCAGGACGAGGCCCGGCACGTCGCCTTCGGCCGGATGGCACTGCGCGACTACTACCGACAGCTGACCGATGCCGAACTGCGCGAGCGCGAGGAGTTCGTCATCGAGGGCTGCTATCTGATGCGCGACCGGCTGCGCGGCGTCGAGGTGCTGGAGAACTTCGGGGTCCCGCACGACCAGGCCATGGAGTACACCGAACGGTCCGACTTCCTGCGGCTGTTCCGCAAGCTGCTGTTCAGCCGGATCGTGCCGTGCGTGAAGGACATCGGCCTGTGGGGCGAACGGCTCCAGCGCGCCTATGTCGACATGGGGGTGCTGGACCTCGGGGACAGCAACCTCGACCTGCTGATGGCCGACGACGAGGAGAAGGCCGACCGCCTGGACGCCGAACGCTTCGCGGCCGAGGAAGCCGCCCGCAAGGAGGAGGTGGCCGAGGCGATCGCGCAGGGTGCGGCGGACTGACCCGGGCACGAGGCCGTCCCGGAAACCGACCGAGAACCGACCGAGGACCGACCGAGGACCGACCGAGGACCGACTGAGAGCAGCCTGAGAACGGCCTGAGGCGGCCGGGCGGGGGTGCGGCGGACAGCCGGCCGCACCCCCGTCACGCCTGCCGGACCAGCTCCGGGCGCGCACCGGCCGTGTCCCGCGGCCCGGCGGCGCCAGGGGCGGGCCGGGCCGGTCAGGCCGGCTTGGTGCGGCTGAACCGGTCCGGCGGGGTCCCGTCGTTCCAGGTGAAGGTGAGGCTCTGACCGCCGTTGCCGAGCGTGGCCTTGCCGGTGTTGACCTGCCCCTGGAAGTCCGCCCGCACGTTCAGGGCGGCGTCGATGGTGCCGGTCACCGAGCGGTCGCCATGGGCGATGGTGAACGAACCGCCGCTCACCGTCATCACCGGGATCCCCCCGTCCGGGGCACGCAGCGAGAAGTACCAGGTGCCCTGGACCCCCGACCGGCTGCCCGAGCCGGTCGGGGGAGCGGCCGGGGCGGTGGTCCGGGTGCGCGGCGGCGTGCTGGTGCGGGTGGGGGCCGGGGCCGTGGTGCGCGCCGGGGCGCTCGCCCGGCTCTGGGTGGGGCGCGCGCTCGGCGACTTCGTGCCCTGGGCGCGGTCGGGGCCGGTGGACGGGCTCTTGCTCGCGGTGGCCGTGGGGCGCGCGCTCGTGGCGGACGGGCCGGAGGCCGCGGAGTCGCCGTCACCGTCACCGCAGCCGGTGAGGGACAGGGACAGCACGGCGAAGGTCGCGGCGGCGAGCGGAGCTGTTATGCGCACGGAATTTCCTGCCATAGATTCGTTCACGTTCCGGGAATTGCAACGGCGCCGCGAACGAGCGTTTCACAGCGGGGCAGCGGAAAACCAGGGATGCAAACGTGCTCCGTGGGACAGTTCGGCTGCACTCCGGATCACGAGCGCAAACAACGTTCCACCGGACGGCGCCGCGGCCGGGGTGACCGGGCCCACACCGGCTCGTCCGTCCGGCCACGGAACCCGGCGCTGCGCTCGACCATCTACCCGGACATGGCACGACTGAACGAACAGCAGCGGCGCCTGGCCATCATCATCGCCTCGGCGCTCGCCCTGATCGCCACCGTCGCGGTCACGCTCGCGGTCAACGGTGGCTCGACCGGCCGTGAACGGGGAAACGAAGCGCGCAAGGACGCCGGCGACGGCCCGCGCGCCGGCAAGGGGCCGCACGCCAGGCCCCCGGCGCGGCCGGTCGAGCGGCCGGTGCCGGAGGACATCGCGCACGCCACCGAGAACGGCGGCAAGGCCGTGAACATCACCATCGACGACGGCCCCGACCCCACCTGGACCCCGCAGGTGCTGCGCGTTCTGGAGGACCATCGGGTCAAGGCCACCTTCTGCATGATCGGTCCGCAGGCCAAGGCCCACCCGGACCTGGTCAAGCAGGTGGTCGCCGCCGGGCACCGGCTGTGCAACCACACCATCGGCCACGACGTCACCATGGACCACAAGTCCGTCGCCTACCAGAAGCAGCAGATCCTCGACGCCCAGAAGATGATCGAGGAGGCGGCGGGCGGCACCACGGTGCACTACTACCGGGCACCGGGCGGCGCGTTCACCCCGGACAGCCGGCGCATCGCCGCCGCCCGCGGCATGCGCCCGCTGGGCTGGAACGTCGACACCAAGGACTTCGAGCTGCCCGGCACCGACCGGATCGTCCGCACGGTCAAGGACGAACTGTCCAACGGGCCGACCATCCTCTTCCACGACGGCGGCGGTCCGCGCGGCCAGACCGTGGAGGCGCTGCGGCAGGTGCTGCCCTGGCTCAAGAGCCAGGGGTACGGGTTCGACTTCCCGGAGATCCGGCCCGCCGGGAACTGACCGCCCGGCGGGCGGCGCACCGGTGACGGCCCGGCGGGCCGCGCCCCGGCTCAGGACCGCAGCGCCGTGCCCAGCACCGCGCGCGCCACCGGAGCGGCCTGGCCGCCGCCGGCGATGTCCCCGCGCCGGGCCGCCGCGTCCTCCACCACCACCGCGACCGCGACCTCCGGGTCGGCCGCCCCGTGCCGCCGCGCCCATCCGATGAACCAGGCGTACGGCGTGCTGGCGTTCCCCACCCCGTGCTGCGCGGTGCCCGTCTTGCCGCCGACCGTGGCCCCCGGCACCGCCGCCTTGGCGCCGGTCCCGTCCGTGACCGCGTCCACCATCATCCGCCGCAGCGTGGCCGCGGTGCGCGGGCTCATCGGCTGGTGCAGCAGGGTGGGCAGGGTGGAGGCCACCGTGCGGCCCCGGGCGTCGGTCAGCCGGTCCACCAGGTAGGGGCGCATCAGATCGCCGTCGCCCGCGACGGCCGCCGCGACCATCGCCATCTGCAGCGGTGTGGCGGCCGTGTCGTACTGGCCGATGGCGGAGAGCGCCAGCTGCGCGCCGTCCATCCCGGTGGCGAAGGTGCTGCGCGCGACCGGCGAGGGGACGGTCAGCCGGTCGTCGTTGAACCCGAAGTCCTGGGCCGTGGTCACCATCCGGTCCAGCCCCACCCGCACCCCGAGCCGGGCCAGCACCGTGTTGCAGGAGATCGCCAGCGCCCGGCGCAGCGAGGCGTGCGCGCAGCCGCGGGACGGGTCCCGCAGCCGGGTGACCGTGCCCGGCAGGGTGTACGGACCGGCGGCTTCGGTCGGCGCGTCGACGTCGCCGACCACGCCGTGCTCCAGCGCCGCCGCCGCGGTGACGATCTTGAAGGTGGAGCCGGGCGGATAGGTGCGGTCCAGGGCCCGGTTGAGCATCGGCCGGTCGGGGTCGGCGGTCAGCCGGGCCCATGCCCGGATGGTCCCCGGCCCGTTGCCGGACAGCTCGGAGGGGTCGTAGCTCGGCGTGCTGACCAGCGCCAGGATCCGGCCGGTGGCCGGTTCCAGCGCCGCCACCGCGCCCTTCCGCCCGGCCAGCGCGGTGTACGCGGCGCGCTGTACGGCGGGCACGATGGTGGTCCGGGCCGAGCCGCCGGGCCGCCGCGTCCGGGTCAGCTCCCGCCACAGCGGGAAGACGTCCAGCCGCCTGTCGGTGCCGGCCAGGACGCCGTCCGCGGCCGCCTCCAGCAGTGAGGTGCCGTAGGTCTGCGAGGCGAAGCCGGTGACCGGGGCGTAGAGCGGGCCGTGCCGGTAGGTGCGCTCGTAGCGCAGCCGCTGCCCGGTGTCCCGGGAGCCGGTGATCCTCTCGTTCCCGGCCAGGATGTCGCCGCGCGGCTGGCCGTAACGGGTGATCGCGGACCGCCGGTTGGCCGGATTGTCGTCGTAGGTGTCCCGGGTGACGGTCTGCAGGCGGCCGGCGTGCGCCAGCAGCGCCACCAGCAGCAGCGCGCAGAAGGCGGTCAGCCGCCGGATGCAGCGGCTCACCCGGGAACCCCCTGGTGCGCCCGGGCGCTGTCGCTGACCCGGATGAGGAGCGCGACGATGACCCAGTTGGTGACCACCGAGGAGCCGCCCTGGGCCAGGAACGGCATGGCCATGCCGGTGAGCGGGATCAGGCCGGTGACGCCCCCCGCGATCACGAACACCTGGAGCGCCACGATGGTGGCCAGCCCCACCGCCAGCAGCCGGCCGAACGGGTCGCGCAGCGCCAGCCCGGCCCGGTAGCCGCACGCCACCAGCAGCGCGTACAGCAGGAGCAGCGCGGTCAGCCCCAGCAGCCCCAGTTCCTCACCGGCGGTGGCCAGGATGAAGTCCGACTTCATGGCGAAGCCGATGAGCGCGGAGTGGCCCTCGCCCAGACCGGTGCCGAGCGTGCCGCCGGCGGCGAACGAGAACAGCGACTGGGCGAGCTGCCCGGCTCCGGCGCCGCCCGGCTCGGTACCCGCCAGCGGATGGAGCCAGGTGTGCACCCGTTCGTGGACATGGGGCTCGACGGAGGCGACCGCGGTGGCACCACCGGCCGCCAGCACCAGCCCCAGCACGATCCAGACGATCCGGCCGGTGGCCACGTACAGCATGATCACGAAGAGTCCGAAGAAGAGGATCGAGGTGCCCAGGTCCCGCTCCAGCACCAGCACCCCGAGACTCGCCAGCCAGCTGGCCACCACCGGACCCAGCACCCGGCCGGGCGGCAGCCGGGGCCGGAACCGCCACACCCGTCGGCGGTTGTACGCCAGAGCGTGGCGCCCGGCCGCCAGATAGGTGGCGAAGTACACCGCGAGCAGGACTTTCGCGAACTCGCCGGGCTGGAACGAGAGCCCGGCGAACCGCACCCAGATCCGGGCACCGTTCACCGCCGGGAAGAAGATCGGCACGGTGAGCATGACCAGCGCGGTGGCCGCGCACAGGTGCGCGTACCGCTGGAGTGCCCGGTGGTCGCGCAGCCCGAGCACCACCACGATGAACAGCGCCACCCCGAGGGTCGACCAGACCAGCTGGGCGGGGGCGGCCGCCTCCCCGGGGGTCGCGTGGTCCAGCCGGTGGATCAGGACCAGACCCAGGCCGTTGAGGAGCACCGCGATCGGCAGCAGCAGCGGGTCGGCGTACGGCGCGCGGAACCTGACGGTGAGGTGGGCCAGCAGCGCGAGCAGCCCGAGGCCGGCCCCGTGGCGGGCGGCGTCCCGCGGCACGGCGCCGTCGACCGCCAGACCGACCACGGCGTAGCCCGCGACGCAGATCAGCACGGCGCCGACGATCAGCCCCAGCTCCACGCCACGGCGACGGGGGACCCGGAGCGGTGACGGGGGAGCGTCGGTGGTCGTAGCGCCCATGGCCGGGAATCTAGCAAGCGGCGGGCGGTAAGTCCCTTATGTATGACTTTCTGGTGTGGTCCGGCCGGGTGCCGGTCCGGCCTGGTGCGGCCGGGCCGAAGGGCGGCGCCGATGTGGGTCCGGGCCGGCCGGGTGCGGCCGGTCGCGGGGGCGGACCGGCTGTCCGTCCGGTACTGCCGGGCCGGCGGCTCATCGGCGGCGCGGGACCGGTGGCCCGTTCCGCCGGTCCCGCCCGGTGCGGCCGCCGCCCCCGGCCCGGCCGTGATGGACCGGCGGCGGCGCGGCCCCGGCAGCGGACGGTCGGCGGTCCCGGCAGCGTACGGTCAGCGGTCCCGGCAGCGTACGGTCGCCGGTCCCGGCCGGACCCGACGGCGGGCCGCCCCGCCGGGCGGCGGGTGCGTCCGGACCGGCCGCACCCGGTCAGGGAGCCGCCGGTCAGGGAGCCGCTGGTCCGGCCGCATCCCGGGCGAGGGCGCGGGCCGGTCCGGCCGCACCCCGGTCGAAGGCGCGGTCCGGTCCGGCCGGCACCACCGCCACCCCTTCCCCGGCCGTCCCCTCCGCGGTCGTCCCTTCCGCGGTCACCCTGTCCGCCGTCGTCCCTTCCCTGGTGGCCCTCTCCTCGGCCGTCCGTTCCACGGCCACCCCCTCCACCGTCACCACGCCCTCCGCCAGTGCCCGGCTGAAGGCCCGTACCCCCTCGGTCTCGTGGGAGCGGCGCCAGACCAGCCCCAGCGTCGAGGCGGGCAGCCCCTCCACCGGTACGAACACCACGTCCGACCGCCCGTGGTACCGCGCGGTCGGCGCACAGCAGAGCATCACCCCCCGGTCCGCCGCCACCGCGGTCAGCCCCTCCTGCAGAGTGCGCACCTCCGGCCCGCGGGGCACCGGCCGCCCGCCCGGCGTCAGCGTCGGGGCCATGAACTCCCGCCAGTACCGGGGCGCCGGGCCGGCCGGCCCGATCAGCGGGCAGTCCGCCAGCTCCTCCACCAGGACCGAGGCCCGCCCCGCGAACGGGTGCCGGACCGGCACCGCCACGGTCTGCCGCTGCCGGGAGAAGGACGGCCCCAGCACCAGGTCCGGCTCGGCGACCGGCAGCAGCACGACCGCCGCGTCGACCGCGCCGCCGCGCACCGCGCCGAACGGATCGGCCAGCGGGATCTCCACCGTGTCCACCTCGCACCGCGGGTACCGGTCCCGGAAGGCGTTGATGCCGCCCAGCACCCGCTCGTCGGCGTTGCCCAGGAAACCGAGCCGCAGCCTGCCCGGCACGCCGCGCGCCGCCGCCCGCGCGGCCCGCACCGACCCGTGCAGCGCGGCGTACGCGGGGCGCAGGTCGGCCAGGAACCGCTCGCCCAGCGGCGTCAGCCGCACCCGGCGGCTGGTCCGCTCCACCAGCTGCCCGCCGATCCGCCGCTCCAGCGCGCGCAGCAGCTGGCTCACCCGGCTCTGCGACACGTACAGCCGCTCGGCCGCCCGGCCGAAGTGCAGCTCCTCGCTGAGCGCGAGGAAGCACTCCAGCTCGCGTATCTCCAGACCGCCGCCGTCCGTCATCCGACCCTCCCCGGCGGACGCCGCCCACCGGTCCGGCGCCCACGATCCGCCCGACGCGCGCCGCCCTCCCGCCGTGTCCCGCCCGCCCGGCCGGCTCCGTCCGCCGCCGGGCGCGGGGGAGGGCGCGCGATCGATGAGTGTGCCTCATACAAGGATGAGCACTTCGGCGTTGTTCCCGCCCCCGGCCCGGCGGTTCGCTGGAGCCATGCCCGGAACCACGGAACTCCCCACTTCACGGACGGCGTTCGGCCCCCGCTCCACCCCCCGCACCGGCTGGCCCGCGGTCTGCGCCGTCGCCGTCGGCATCTTCTCCGTCGTCACCACCGAGATGCTGCCGGTCGGCCTGCTCACCTCCGTCGGAGCCGACCTCGGCGTCTCCGACGGCACCGCCGGCCTCACCCTGACCGTCCCCGGCGTCGTCGCCGCGCTCGCCGCCCCGCTGCTCACCGCCGCCGTCGGCCGGCTGGACCGGCGGCTGGTGCTCTGCGGGCTGATGGGGCTGCTCGCCGCCGCCAACCTGCTCTCCGCCCTGGCCCCGGCCTTCCCGGTGCTGCTCGTCGCCCGCGTCCTGGTGGGCATCAGCATCGGCGGTGTCTGGTCGATCGCCGCGAGTCTGGCCGGGCGGCTGGTGCCGGAGCGGTCCGTGGGCGCCGCCACCGCCCTGATCTTCAGCGGCATCGCGGTGGCCTCGGTCCTCGGGGTCCCCGCCGGAACGCTCATGGGCGACCTGGCGGACTGGCGGACCGCGTTCGCGGTGGTGGGCGCCCTGGCGGTGGCGGTCATGGTGGCCATGGCCGTCCTGCTGCCCCCGCTGCCCGCCACCCGCTCGGTGCGCCTCGGCGAGGTCCCCGGGCTGCTGCGCGTCCGCCCGCTGCGGACCGGCCTGATCGTCACGGTGCTGCTGGTCGTCGGCCATTTCGGCGCCTACACCTACGTGCGGCCGGTCCTGGAGGACGTCTCCGGCGTCGAGCCGGACCTGATCAGCACCCTGCTGCTCTGCTACGGGCTGGCCGGCATCGCGGGGAACTTCCTCGCCGGCACGGCCGCCCACCGCCACCCGCGCCGCACCCTGGCCGTGCTCTGCGGACTGCTCGCCGCGGCCGAACTCCTCGTCCCGCTGCTCGGCCGGTCCACCCCCGGGGCGGTGGCGCTGCTGGTGCTGTGGGGCCTGGCGTACGGCGGCGTCTCGGTCACCACCCAGACCTGGGTGCTGCGGGCCGTCCCGCAGGCCCGCGAGGCGGCGTCCGCGCTGTTCGCCGGGGCGTTCAACCTGGCCATCGCGACCGGCGCGCTGTTCGGCGGCCAGGTCGCCGACCGGGCCACGGTCACCGCGGTGATGTGGTGCGGGGGCGCGCTCGCGGTGGCCGCCCTGATCGCGACCGCCGTGCCGGACCGCCGCCCGGCACGGGCCGAGGCGGCGGCCGGCCCGGAGTGAACCGGCACCGGCCGGAGTGAACCGGCACCGGCCTGAAGTGAACCGGCACCGACCGACCGCGGTGGCACTGACCGACCGCGGTGGCACCGGCCCACCGCGGTGGCACCGGCTTACCGCGGGCGGACCGGGTGCGGGCGGACCTGGCGCGGGCGAGCCGGGTGCCGGCCCGCGCCCGGCCCGCCCGGCGTGCCTACGCGCCCGCGCCCGGGTTCAGCCGCTCCTGGATCAGTTCCGTGACCCCCGCCATGTGGTCGGTGAGGAAGAAGTGCCCGCCGGAGTACGACCGCAGGTCGAACTCGTCACTGGTGTGCCGCTCCCAGTCGCGCGCCTCGTCCAGCGTGACCTTCGGGTCCACGTCGCCGATCAGCGTGACCAGCGGGCAGCTCACCGTGCGGCCCGGGACGTGCTGGTAGGTGCCGATCGCCCGGTAGTCGCCGCGCAGCGCCGGGAGCACCATCCGCAGCAGCTCCGGGTCCTGGAGTACCGCGTTGTCGGTGCCCTCCAGCGACTGGATCTCGGCCAGCAGCTGGGTGTCGCTCCAGTTGTGCACGTCGTCGTCGTCCCGGTAGCGGGACGGCGCCCGCCGCCCGGACGCGAACAGCACCACCGGCTTCACCCCGAGCCGGTCCTCCAGCCGCAGCGCGATCTCGTACGCCACCACCGCGCCCATGCTGTGCCCGAACAGCGCCAGCGGCCGGTCGGTCAGCTCCTGCACCGCGGGGAAGACGGCGTCGGCCAGCTGGTTGATGTCGTCGATGACCGGTTCGCGGTACCGGTCGTGACGCCCTGGGTACTGCACCGCGTGCACCTCGATCGCCGGTGCCAGCGACTTGGCCAACGGGAAGTAGTAGCTGGCCGCCCCGCCCGCGTACGGGAAGCAGACCAGCCGCATCTCACTGCTCGGGGCCGCCTGGAACTTCCGCAGCCAGTCGCCGGTGTTGCTCGTCATGCTCGTGTTCCCCCTCATCGGCCCGGCCGGCCATCTGCCGCACCGGGTAAGCGTGTTCCGACAAGGACGGTACGGGGCCGGGCATGCCGGAAGCCACCCGGACCGGCGTCGGCGGACGTCAGGCGGACACATCCCGGCGATCACCCGGTCGGCGGCACCTCGTCCCGCAGCATCTTCCGCAGCGTGGCGCGGAGCTCCAGCGAGTCGACGTGGCCGTGCGCGGAGACGGCGTGCTCGGTGGCCGCGCGCAGCACGTCCTCCTCGTCGCCCGCGATCGTCAGCGTGCAGTGGGTTTCGCCCGGGTAATCCCGGCAATCGAGGACCTTGCGCATGGGGCAGCCTCCCGAGTGGGTCACCTCCCACCTTCCCCCCGTTCGGTCCCGGGGGAAAGCTCCCGCCCGGATCATGCGCCGGGCGGTGGTCCGCCGGCGCCGGACGGACCCGCGGCGGGCGGCGCGGGGGACCGGCCCGCAACCCCCGCCGGGTCTCCCACCGGACCCCGCCGGACCCTCTGCCGGGCCCCCACCGGGCCTCGCGCTGCCCCCCGAGCGACGTCCGCATACCGGACATCGGTCCGGGGTCGGAGGGCGCCGGGCCGCGGTGACACGGGGCCGGGAGGGCGCCGGGCCGCGGTGACGCGCGGACCGGAGGGCGCCGGGCCGCGGTGGCACGGGCCTTCCAGGCGTGTCCCGCCGCCGTGACACGGCGCGCCGGTCCCCTCGCGGCGGGACACGCCTGGATGGCCCAACGGAGGGGAGGAGATCGCCGCCGAGTGGGATGCTGAATCCAGGGGACGCGTATTCGGGGAGTGAGCCCGATGGCAGTGAGCATGTACGTGGTCCGGAGCGCCGCGGAGCCGGGGCGTGTCATCTACGAGACCCACTCGATCGAGGCGGTGGCCGACCGCGCGGGCGTACACGCCGAGGTCCAGAGCGAGACCCACGAGGTGCCGCTGCGCAGCCGGGCGCACGCGCGGTCGGTGGCCGAGACGGAGGGTTACGAGCTGCGCGAGGAGGGCGAGGCCTGGGACAGCCTGCCCGAGGAGGGCTGACCGGCCGCGCCCGGGACCGCGCCCGCCACCGGGTCCCCGCCGGCGGCCGAGCCGGTGCCGCCGGCCGCCGGTCCCGTCCCGGCGCCGAGCCCTCCCGGCCGGCCGGCGGGCAGGAACAGGGCGATGAGCAGCCCCAGGACCGCGGCTCCGCAGGAGATCCAGAACGCCGCCCGGAACCCGTCGAGGTTCGGCAGTTCGAGCGACCCGAACGAGGTCGTCCGGTGCGCCAGGATCACCCCCACCACCGCGCTGGAGGTGGACATGCCGATCGACCGCATCAGGGTGTTGAGGCCGTTCGCCGCCCCCGTCTCGCGGGCCGGCACGGCGCTGATGATCAGGGTCGGCATCGCCGAGTACGCGATGCCCACGCCGACGCCCAGCGCGGTGGCCAGCAGCGCGACCTGCCAGACCGAACCGAGCATCGCGGTGCCGCCGCCGTAGGTCGCGGCGATCACCACCAGGCCGATGATCAGCGAGACCTTGGGGCCGCGGGTGGCGTTGATCCGGGCCGACAGCGGCGCGACCAGCATCATCGCCACACCCATCGGGGCGACGTACAGACCGGCCATGACCATCGACTGGCCGAGGCCGTAGCCGGTCGCGCCGGGCAGCTGCAGCAGCTGCGGCGAGACCAGGGACATCCCGTAGAACGAGAAGCCGACCAGGATCGACGCGAGGTTGGTCAGCAGCACCTGGCGGCGCACGGTGGTGCGCAGGTCGACCAGGGGCCGGCTGACGCGGAGCTCCAGGAAGCCCCAGGCCACCAGGATCACCACCGAGGCGCCCAGGAGACCCAGCGTGACACCGCTGGTCCAGCCCCAGTCGCCGCCCTTGGTGATGGGCAGCAGCAGCGCCACCAGCCCGGCCGACAGCCCGAGCGCGCCCGCGACGTCGAAGCGCCCCGGGGTGCGGACCGACGACTCCGGTACCACCAGCAGCACCAGCACGATCGCCACCGTGCCCAGCCCGGCGGCACCGTAGAAGAGGGTGTGCCAGTCCGTGTGCTGGGCCACCAGCGCGGCGGCGGGCAGTCCGAGCGCGCCGCCGATGCCCAGCGAGGAGCTCATCAGCGCCATCGCGGAGCCCAGCTTCTGCGGCGGCAGCTCGTCCCGCATGATGCTGATCCCGAGCGGGATGGCGCCCATGGCGCCGCCCTGGATCGCCCGGCCGGCCACCATGGGCACCAGGTCGGACGTCATGGCGCACACCAGTGAGCCGGTGACCAGCAGGGCGAGCGCGACCAGCAGCATCCGCCGCTTGCCGTACATGTCGCCGAGCCGGCCCATGACGGGTGTCGAGACGGCGCCGGCCAGCAGCGTGGCGGTCACCACCCAGGACGCGTCGGAGGTCGAGGTGGAGAGCAGCCGCGGCAGGTCGGTGAGGAGCGGGACGACGAGCGTCTGCATCACGGACACGGCGATGCCGCAGAAGGCGAGCACGGCCACGAACGCGCCGCCCGCCTGGCGCTCCGTCGCCGTGCGCCCGTCCGGAGCCCCCGGGGGAGGGGGTTCCGCCGGGCCGACGGGGTCGCTGGCTTTCTCGGACATTCGGGGCCGCCTCCATGAGGTGGGTTCAGGCAGTGCGCTGCGGGGCCCGGCGGCCCGTGCCGGGGCCCGGGGTGGAGCGGGTGGACGACATCGCCGACGCGTACATGCCGGACGGTCGGGATGTGCATCATACACACAATGTGTATCGTGCATATCCAGTACCGGAGGGGTGCACTCCGTTCTGTGCATAAGGCAAAATCATGGTCAAGGGACCGATGGCCCGAGGACGGGCGGCGGCAGCGAGGAGAAGTGCGTGGCGGACCGCCTCGAACGGCTGGAGCGCGAGCTGATGCTGCTCGCCCGGTGCCATGTCATGACGCCCCGTGAGCGCCGCTCCGACCGCCCGTACCAGCTCGAACGCTCCGCCTACGTGCTGCTGTCCCGGCTCGACGCCGAAGGGCCGATGAGCATCGGCCGGCTCGCGGAGGCCTTCCAGCTGGACGTCTCCACCGTCAACCGGCAGACCGCCGGGCTGCTCCGGCTCGGCCTCCTGGAACGCATCCCGGACCCGGACGGCGGCCTCGCCCGCAAACTCCGGATGACCGAGGTGGGCGCCAAGCGGCTGGCGGCCGACCGCACCCTGCGGCGGGACGGCCTCGGACGCATCCTGGCCGACTGGACCCCGGACGAACTCGCCGACTTCGAGGCGGCCCTGACCCGCTTCAACCGGGTGGTGGAGGAGTACGAGGGCCGCGACTGGCCCCGCCGGAACACCGAGCCCCCGCCGCCCGGCGACTGACCGGCCCCCGCCGCCCGGCACCCGGCGCGCTCCCGCGGTCCGGCAGCTGCCGGCGCACGCCGGCACCAGTCTTCGGGCAGCGGGCGGAACCGCGCCTCCCGGCACCCGGCGCGCCCCCGCGGCCCGGCAGCCGATCGGCCCCGCCGGCACCAGTCTTCGGGCGGCGGGCGGAACCGCGCGGTCCGGCACCCGGCGCAACCCCGCGGTCCGGCAGCTGCCGGCGCACGCCGCCCGGCAGCCCACCGGGCCTCGCCTCCCGGCAGTCGACCGCACCCTCCGCCCGCGGCGGTCGGCGAGCCGGCCGCACCTTCCGCCGGGCAGCCGGCGAGCCCGACGCACCCCAGCCCGGGCCCTTCAAACGCCCCGGCACGTGGCACGCGGCCCGCGCGGAGACGATCGGTCGGGCCCCCGAGGTGGCCGGGGCCCGCACGGAGGCGACCGGGCCGGCCTCCGTGCGGGCGACCGGACCGGGGTCTGCGCGCGGGGCGCACCGGCCGGGAATCCCAACCCGCCCCCCGGTGTTCCCCCAACGACACCGAGCGGACGCCATCCGAGGGGGAACCCGTCATGAGCGACCAGCACACCACCGCCCACCGCGTCGAGGTCGTGCGCGGCTCGCAGCGCGTACGGGTCGAGATCGCCGGCCAGGTGGTCGCCGAGTCCACCCGGCCGCTGCTGGTGCACGAGACCGGCCTGCCGGTCCGCTACTACCTGCCCGTCCAGGACGTGGACCTGAGCCTCTTCGAGCCCACCGCCCACCACACCGTCTGCCCCTTCAAGGGCACCGCCTCGTACTGGTCCTACACCGGCCCGGGCGGGACGCACCGCGACGTCGTGTGGGCCTACCCGGACCCGATCCCCGCCGTCGCCGAGCTCAAGGACCACCTGTCCTTCTACGACACCGTCGCCGACATCGCCGTCACCGGCGATTCCCCCGCTCCGCCACCCGCCTGACCACCCGTCGGCGGAACGCCGAAGTGCCCGGCCCGCACGGTGGCGGACCGGGCACTCCGGACTACGGCACGTCGGCCGTCAGGACGTCGGCACCTCAGATGCTGACGCCGTGGGCGCGCAGGTAGGCGATCGGGTCGATGTCGGAGCCGTAGCCGGCACCGGTGCGGACCTCGAAGTGCAGGTGCGGGCCGCTGCTGTTGCCGGTGGAGCCGGACAGGCCGATCTGCTGACCACCGGAGACGGTCTGACCGGCGGAGACGGACAGCGACGACAGGTGGGCGTACTGGCTGTACTTGCCGTCTGCGTGGCGGATGACGACCTGGTTGCCGTACGAGCCGCCCCAGCCGGCCGAGACGACCTCACCCGGGCCGATGGCCTTGACGGTGGTGCCGGTCGGGACCGGGAAGTCCGCACCGGTGTGGTAGCCGCTGGACCAGGCGCTGCCGGCCTGGTGGTACGGGGTACCCAGGACCAGGTTGGCGACCGGCGCGGTGAAGCCGGAGGCGGACGGCGCCTCGGCCGGGGCGGCGGCGGGCTTCGCGGCCGGCTTCGGGGCCTCCTGCTTGGGGGCCGCGGGCTTCGGGGCCTGCTGCTTCGGGGCCTCGGCGGTCAGCGCCAGCTCCTGGCCCGGGAAGATCAGGTTCGGGTTGCCGCCGATGACCTCGCGGTTCGCGTCGTACACGGCCTTCCAGCCACCGTCCACGTCGTGCGACTCGGCGATCTTGAACAGGCTGTCACCGCGGACCACGGTGTACTCGGAGCCCTCGGCCGGCTTGGTGGCGGGGGCGTCCTGCTTCGGGGCGGCCTTCGGCGCGGCGGCCACCGGCTTGGGGGCGGGCTTCGCCGGGGCGGGAGCCGCCTCCTTCTTCTCACCGTCGGGGGAGATGGCCGGGGCCGGCCCGCCCTTGGTGAGGCCGGCCTTCACCGAGCACACCGGCCAGGCGCCGGGGCCCTGCTCGGCCAGCACCTTCTCGGCGATGGCGATCTGCTGGTCCTTGGTGGCGAGGTCGGCACGCGGCGCGTAGTCCAGGCCGCCGAACGCCGCCCAGGTGGACTGCGTGAACTGCAGGCCACCGTAGAAGCCGTTACCGGTGTTGATGCTCCAGTTGCTGGTGCTCTCGCACGCCGCGACCTTGTCCCAGGTCTCGACGGAGGCGGCGCTCGCCGAAGTGGCGCCGACGAAGGGAAGGGCCACACCGGCACCGCCCGCGGCGAGCGCGAGCGAGACCTTGGCGATACGGCCGGGGTTATAGCGACGGTGACGTCCGCGAGACATAGGGGTGTTCCTCTCCTACGCCTGCGAGGTGAGCTGTCGGGTTCGGGCTGGAGTTGCCCGGCCGCGTCCTGAGCAGCGGTCATCCCACCGCAACGCGTCTTCACCCCAAGCCGGCCGTGCGAATGCCCGGTCCGGCACTTACCTGGTTCCCCCGCTCCTGCCGTGATGCGTCGTGGGATCCGCAACCGGCGGCAGGATTAGGCGCTCCGGTTACAGGCTCCCGAGCAGTGATTGCCGAAGGGAGCGGGCGCCACCGTAATCAGAACGAATTCGCCGCCACAAGCCACGTGACCTGCGTCAAAGATCCATTCTCCGAATTACTTCCGCTTTACGTCACGCTGCGCTCCGGATCTCTTCCGTACCGAAATGGAGATCTTGCACAATGGCGTCCTGGAAAAGCGCCCGGTAATCGACCTGACGCAAAGTGCGCGGGACGCGACGGAGCGGTCACGGGTTGACGCCCCCGTCCGTGACCTCCCTCACCCGGGCCAGCTATAAGGGCATGAGTCATTAAAAGTCCGTTTTGTGTCAATGAGTTGGGCGCCGCGCCGCCCGATCGATGGACAAAACGCCCATCCGTTCCCGCCGCTCCCGGCCGCGGCGCCTCCGACTGCCGGGTTCACCGCTCGCCTGCCCGCGACCGGGCAGCTGTGGCAGAGTTGGCCCGGGCTTCGGCCCGAGGGCCCGCGGATCCTCGCAGACGACCCTGCCCGGGGCCCTCGTCCGGGTGAAGGGGGCCGTGTGGCGCGGGTGATCGACGACCGTTTCGAGCTGCTGGCGCGGCTCGGCGGCGGCGGCATGGGAACCGTGTGGAAAGCGCGTGACCTGGCGCTCCACCGCGAAGTGGCACTCAAGGAAGTGCGCCCACCCGACCCGGGACTCGCCGAGTACGACCCCGAGGCCGCCCGCGCCCTGCGCGCCCGCGTCCTCCGGGAGGCCAGGGCACTCGCGCGCGTGGACCACCCCAACGTCGTCACCATCCACCACATCGTGGACGGCGGTGAGCATCCCTACCCCTGGCTCGTCATGGAACTCGTCACCGGTGGATCGCTCCAGGACCGGCTCGACCGCGGCCTGCTCGCGCCCGCCGAGGCGGCCCGGGCCGGCCGCGGGATGCTGGACGGCCTCCGCGCGGCACACGCGGCGGACATCCAGCACCGCGACATCAAGCCCGCCAACATCCTGCTGCGCCCCGACGGCCGCCCGGTCCTCACCGACTTCGGCATCGCCGCCGTCCTGGACTCCACCGTCCTGACCGCCACCGGCTCGATCATCGGCACCCCCGACTACATGGCACCGGAACGCGTCGCCGGCCAGGACGGCGGGCCCGCGGCCGACCTGTGGTCGCTGGCCATGACGCTCTACGTGGCCGTGGAGGGGCACAACCCGCTGCGCCGCGGCAACACCCTGGCCACGCTCGCCGCCGTCCTCAGCGAGGACGTCCCGCCGCCACGGCACGCCGGACCGCTGACCGGAGTGCTGACATCGGTCCTGGTACGCGACCCGGACCGGCGCCCGGACGCGCCGACCCTGGACCGGCTGCTGGCCGAGGCCGAGGCCGCCGCGATGGCCGCGGCCCGGCCGGCCCACGCGTCCCCCGACGCCCCCGTCCCGGACCCGCCCGGCCCCACCGGCCCGCGACCCCCCACCCAGCCGGCCACCGCGCCCGCCTCCGCCGCCCCGCCGCCGCCCGCGCCCGCCCCGCCGCGGCCCGCGCCCGCCTCGCCGCCGCCCGCGCCCGCCCCGCCGCCGCCCGCCTCCGCCGCCCCGCCGCCGCCCTCGCCGGCCCGGCCGCCGACGGCCCGGCTGCGCCACGGGCGGGTCTACGCGTCGGCGCTCGGCGCGCTGGGCGTCGTCGGCGTCCTGCTGTGGACCCTGCTGCCCTGGGGCGACCCGGGCGGCGGAGAGGCGGAAGGCCGCACACCCCGCAGCCCGGGCACCTCCGGCACACCCGGCGGCGACCCGGCCGGCGCCTCCGGCGGCAGCGGCACCCCCGGTGGCAAGAAGATCACCATCGGGGTCAAGTTCGACCAGCCCGGGATCGGACTCAAGACCCCGGACGGCCGGCACAGCGGCTTCGACGTGGACGTGGCCACGTACATCGCCAGGCAACTGGGCCACGACCCCCGCGACATCGAGTGGAAGGAGGCCCCCAGCGCCGACCGCGAACGTCTGCTGCAACGCGGCGAGGTCGACTTCATCGTCGCCACCTACGCCATCACCGACGCGCGGGCCACCAAAGTCGACTTCGTCGGTCCCTACCTGGTCGCCCACCAGGACGTGCTGACCCGCGCGAACGGCCCGTCCGTCGACAAGCCCGCGGACCTGAACGACAAGAAGCTCTGCTCGGTCACCGGCTCCCTCCCCGGACTCAACATGAAGACCAAGTTCGCCCCCCGGGCCCAGCTCCTGGAGCGCGACACCATTCCGCAGTGCCTGGCCGGACTGGCGAACGGCGAAGTGGACGCCGTCACGGCCGACGACGCCGTACTCGCCGGCTGGGCCGCCCGGGAGCCCGGCACTTACGAGCTGGCCGGCCTGGAACTCACCTACGAGCGCTACGGCATCGGCGTTCCCAAACGCAGCGACCTCAGGAACGGAATCCGCCAAGCGCTGCGGAAAATGACGGCGGACGGGGCCTGGGACACGGCGATGACCGAGAATCTCCCCCTCCTTCGGGCCGAAGCCCCGCCCCAGCAATAACCCCGCCGGAACCCTCGCGTCGGACCGTCGCACGATTCCCGGACATCGGCCGCTGTCGGGCCGCGGGAACCATGCCGCAAACGCGCAATGGTGAACCTGCGGACGGCCTTTCGGAGGGTCCGGGGGTCACTCGGTCCGCGACCGCTTCCGGAGCCCGCGGGAACCGAGCCGATTCGCTTTCCGGTCCTGCCTCACCCGACCTCGCGGGAGTCGGTCCCCCGCGCCTCCAGGTTCCAGGCGACGACCTTCCGGGGGTGGACGCGAATGATGTCCCGGCTGAAGTAGTCGGGTGCCACGGGTGGCACGTCGACGGTCAGCACCTCGGCCCGGCCCCTGATCTCGACCCCGCGCCCCCACCCGCCCGCGACCGGGTCATCGGCCGGAGCCAGATCGTCGACCAGCACGGAGACGTCGGGACGGGCCTGCGCGTTGCGGTACTTCCGGCTGCGGGCCATGTCGGGCCCACCGATGTCGATGGTGCCGTCGTCGTTGAGCCGGAAGCCCACCGGGCGGACCTGCGGACCCCCGTCGGGTCCGATGGTGGCGAGCCGGGCCAGCGGCTGGGCGGCGAGGTACTCGCGCTCCTTCTCAGTGAAGATCATGCGGCCGACCCTAGAAACTCAACCGCGGTCGAGGTCAAGGCCGCCGAGGCCGCCCGCCGCGACTGCCGCGGCCCTCCCGGAGCCACGCCCGCCCCCGCACACCGCCTGTGCGTGATCACCCTCATGAGACGGCCGGCAGCCGCATCCGGCCGCGAATACGCAAAAGACCCCGCTTCAGCTGACTCGCTGATCGCGGGGTCTTCCGGCACTTCTCGCGAAGTGCCCCCGGCAGGATTCGAACCTGCGCACACGGCTCCGGAGGCCGGGAGAGCTCAAGACGCCCCGAACCGGTTGACCTGCGGCGGAGTGCCTGGCTGGCCCCGCTCACAGCAAGATCATCACGCCATTATGACGTGGCCGTCTGTCGCGGCGCTCCGGGCGGGCGGTAGCGTCGACGGCATGATCTCGGGCGATGGCGGGGCCCCGAACGGGGCGACGGAGTTCACAGAGGAGAGCGCGAGGGGGGTCCTGGGAGAGAGCTGCCTCGCGGCTGGACTCAACCCCGCGGGTGCTGAGCTGCTGAGGCTCGGCTCCAATGCTGTCTACCGCCTCGCATCCGCGCCAGTGATCATCCGCATCGCCAGAGACCCCGACAGCCTGAAAGAGATGCAGCGGGCGGTCCGCGTCGCCCGGTGGCTGGAGACGGAGAGCTTTCCCGCGACCCGGGTGCTGCCCGACGTCCGTCAGCCGGTGCTGGCCGGTGGCAGGGTGGTGACCTTCTGGGAGAGCGCCCAGGAGCGCGAGGAGTACGCGACCCTCAATGAGCTCGCCAAGCTCTTGCGGCGGCTGCACTGGCTGGAGGAACCGGAGTCGCTGGGCCTGCCGTACTTCGACCCCTTCGCCCGGCTGGGTGCTTCACTGCGCCGGCTGGACGGCGTCGCAGAGGAAGACCGAGCCTTTCTCGAAGATCGCGCCACCAAGCTGCACAAGGAGTACGACCGGCTCGACTTCGTACTCCCGTTCGGGATGATCCACGGTGACGCGAACATAGGGAACGTAATCCGGCACCGAACCGGCGAAGCGATCTTCATCGATCTCGACGGCTTCGCGCTGGCTCCGCGAGAGTGGGATCTCATCCTCACCGCGATCTATTACGACCGCTATGGCTGGCACACGCGGAGTGAGTACGAGTCCTTCGTCTACCACTACGGGTTCGACCTGATGAATTGGCCGGGCTATCCGGTCCTCGCCGACCTCCGGGAACTGATGATGGTCGTCTGGCTTGGCCAGCAGGTGACGACGAGCACCAAATCCGCGGAGGAGTTCGCACGACGGCTGAACGCCTTGAAGACGGATGGCAGCCGCCGGGACTGGCGACCCTTCTAGCGGGAGCGTTGCCCGACGACTCTGTCAGTCGCGCGCCACAGCCGCTGATCGGACGCCTGCTCGTAGAAGTCGCGGATAGCGGCTGATTCGCCGGCCTCCGCCAGGTGCTGACGGAATTCGGCGAGATAGCTCACGCACCGAGCGGACCTGAGCTGTTCGCCAAGATCAAGCGCGTCCAGCGCCACCCGGCAGGCTTCCACGGGCTCACCGGCGCGGAGGTGGGCGTCGGCCAGGACCATGGTGGCGAAGAAGTCGCTTCGGACGTGGTTCCCGCTCATCGCGTTCTCGGCGTGCGCGACGGCTTGCCGTGCGCTGTTCACATCGCGGAAGCAGTGGGCGGCCTCGGCCGCAAGCTCGGCCTCGTCGAAGTAAGTGATCCACTCCGGCTCGTCGCTGCTGTTGCGGCTCTCCATGGCCTTGCTCGCCTCCGCGAGCGCGAGCTCGCACGCCCGGGTATCGCCGGTACGGGCCAGGGCGCGGGCCTCCATCGCGTGGAACTGAGCCATGAGCGTCGGAGTCGCGACTCCCGAGATGCCCATCCGCGCGGCGCGGGCCAGGGTGGCCGCCTCCGTGAAGTGACCGAGGAAGGTGGCCTGGTGGCTCATGGCAGAGAGGATGCTCCCCGCCAATCGGCGGTCGTTGCCGTCCTGGGCGAGGCGAAGGGCCTGGAGAAAGTAGCGCTGGGCAAGGCCGTGGTGGCATGAGTCGTACGACATCCACCCGGCCAGGAGCGTCGCCTCCGCGACTGTGGCAAACAGCGCGCGCCCTACGGCTTCCGTGTACTGGCCGGTGAGCAGGGGCGCGACATCTCTGCTCAGGTACTGGATGACGGAGTGACGAGCGTGTTCTCCTCCGAACTGGTCATCCAGCTGGGCGAACATGGTGCTGGTCGACCTGATGACGGCCACGTCGGCCAACCCGACACGAACGGCGCCCGTACGCGGAGGCGCGGGGAAGCCAGGCTCTGGCGCAACGAGCCACCGAAGAGACGCTTCGCTCCAGGCGGGTTGTGACGGCTCGGCAAGTACCAGCGGCTCGTAGCCATGGAGATCAGCACGCCACAGTTGGTCGACGGCGATGAAGGCTGCCTCGGGAGTCGGCGAGTAGCGGGCTTCGAGAAGCCGGGCATCCTGCCCCGTGAGGTGATTGAGACCGAGTTGTGCGGCGGTCATGCCCAGGGCCTCGCAGATCAAGGGGCCGTAGAAGTCATCCGGAAGGCTGTGCCCGTTCTCCCAGCTGGCGATGCGCCGCTTCACGCTGGCGTCGGTCGGCAGGGCCGCCCCTTGCCGCCCTGCGGCAGATCTCAGCTCACTCACCAGGCGCAACTGACCCCACCCGCGGGACTTCCGGGCGTCGCGCAGAAGCGTGCCGAAGGGCTGGGTCGAGTCCGTGGTGCTCGCCTCCTCCAAGGCGGGTTGTGCCGGTGGCCTTCCCCTGAATGTACGGAATCAAAGGCGCTCTTGGGGCCTGTATGTCATCAGCGGACTCCGATGCGTGAGGTGACGTGGGATGACACGCCTGCACTGGAGGCGTCACCCCTCGTCACCTCTCATCATCTGCCCAGCTCAGAGGCCCGGGCCCGACTCTGGTTGCACGGCGGCTGGCCAGCCGTCATAGAGCGAGCGAGGTGAGATTGCCGTGCAGTTGATGACGAAGCGGGGGATGCAATGGCTGTCCGCAGCGGCGGACGATCCGGAAGTGTGCCGAGCGGCCTGGGCAGGTGACCCTCGTCGGCCGGTCACCCTGTCGACCGGCCGTTACTTCGACGTCGTGGTGATCGACCAGCGGATCGGCATGGAGACGTTCGACCAGCTCGACCGGCAGGGAATGCCCATGGGGCCCGTGATGGTCGACTGGGGAGCGCATCAGGTCGGGTTCTTCCTCCCGTCCCGTTCCCGGGCGCGGTTCGTGACCATGCTGGAGTCGGAGGTGGCGACACCGCCGAAGTACCGCTATCTCGACACGGGCTCTGTCGTCGTGGCCCCGGGACCCATGCCGTTGAGCGGCGACCGCTACGCATGGCTGCGAGCCCCCATAAGGCGTCCGGAGGCGAATCCGTCACGGGTTGCCGCGCTGGCTGCCATGTTCGTCGCCTCGGCTGCCCTGGTGGCACGGGCGGACCGATACGGGCAGGAACAGAAGTCTCTGACCGCGGCGGCTTCGGAGGCTGGGGACTCGCAGCAGGGGCCGGCCCGTGCGTGAGGGAAGCGGAGAGCCGTCCGACGCGGCGAGGTGGTCGCCGATCGACAGCCGTGAATGGTACGCGGCCCGCGACGCGGCGGCGGCTCTACGGGATGTGTTGATCGCCGCGGGCATGGAACGCGAGTTCCCTTACCTGCGCGCGGACATCAACGCGTTCGGACAGGGCTTCATCGAACTCGGCCGCATCTCGCCGGAGGTGGCCAAACGTCTCGCGGAACTGCTGCAGCGCGCACTCGACTGCCAGGAATCCTCTGAAGCCCGCAGCAACTGCGGCAAGCCCAGCAACCAAGCTGACTGACTTCTAAGCGAAGGGTGGAAGGCATGACTGACCCCAGAGGCGTTTGCGCGAAACGAGCGGAAGCCCTGGTGCCCGGGGTGCCGTATGTACGCGGCTGGTCGGCAGCAAAGCAGGGCGCAGATGCCCTCGCGGGCCAGCTCCAGGCGCTCGGCCTGGACGCGGACTTCCCCGGACTCAGAGCCGACGTGAACATTAACGGTGACGGCATCGTGTGCCTCGGCGCGGTCAGGCCGGAGGCGGTACAACTCCTCGTCCGGCTGCTGGAGACGGGGTTAACGGCGGAGATGGCACTCGAGTCCAACCGGACTGAGGCGGCATGAGGGCGGTCCTGATGGAAGTCCTGACCGTCTATGCGAGCACTGTCCGCCGGGGCGACATCGTGAACATCGAGCGTACTCAGTTGCGTGTCCGCGACATGCTCGCGCTGCACGGTGGCCGGAAGCGGCTCTTCCTCGACAACGGTATGACCGTGGTGCTCGACACCGAAACGCCCTTGATAGCTCGGCGTGCAGCCGTGGTGCGGATCACGTCCTGAAACCTGTGTAGCAACCCATGGCGACCGAATCGGGTTAGGGTCGCGATCTCTCTTGACTGGATGCAGAGCCCCGTGTGGTGCCGCTGAGCAGTGGCCGCCGTGCGGGGCTTCGCCATGCTGATAGCCGTGGTTCTGTGCCGACCACAGTCGGTTAGGACTGGCGGGAACAGTAGTTCCCAGGAAACCTCCAGTGCGCCATGGCTGACAGCCGCAAGCTACTAGCTGATGCAGATAGAGCGTGTTCGGTCTCATCGCTGTGCGGGCCCTCAGCTTGGGAAGCTGCGATCATTTGTGGCTGGGTGGGGCGCTGACCTGGTCCTACGCCTGGCGCGTCCCCCGTCGGACTCAGCGTCCTTACCGTGACTCCCCGATCGTCCCCGCTCCATCTGGTGCGCTCGTGGTGGGGCGCACAGACGAACGAGTGCGCGGCACTGCGCCGGCCACGGCTGCTCGATCAGTCCTACCTAGCTGCGCCAAGTGGTGCGGCTGTGCGGTAATGACTCCCGTGGACCAGAACTCGCTGCGGAAGGTCGTTGAAGGCCAGCTCATCCGCCTAGAGGGCAACGCCTTCCAGGACTGTATGGATCGGCTTGGGCTAGAGCTGTACCCCGGTGACTACCAACCGGTGCGGGCGGCCGGGCCGAGGGGTGACACTAAGAACGATGGCTACTGCCCGAAGGCCAGGGTGTTCTTTGCAGCGCATGCGACGCGTAACGAACGCCTCGACAAGACCAAGGCGAAGGTTCGCAGTGACTTGGAGGGCTGCCTGCAGGAGCACCGGGATGTGAATGTGTGGCGCTTCCTCACCAACGACACCGTGCCGGGTGAGGTTGACCAGTTCATAGACAATGAGCTGCGTCCCCTGTACCCCGGTGTCACCATCGAGGTTTGGGGGCTCAAGACGCTCGCCCTTGAGATCTGCAAGCTCAGGCGTGAGCAGGTCGACCGAATCATTGACATCATCTCGACTGAAGAACCTGAGTTCGAAGTCGTATCGCTCAGTTACATGAGAACGGGACGGGACCTCTGGCCGATCCTCTCCGGGTGCCTCGGGTGGTTCGAGCATGTTGAGCCGAATGACTGTACCGACGAGGAGCAGGACCTCATCGATGGTGCTGTGCAGACCTTCCGGGACTGGAGCGACATCTCGTCCGACATAGAGCACTCTCGTGCTTCAGTGCGCGACGCCCAACGCAGCATCACCGCCATCTTGAACGAGCTCCATGAGAATGGGCTCGCCCTCTATGCCGGGATAAAAGACAGCTATCCCCTCGGTGGTGGCCCGTCTCCACTCTTGGGGAGTATGGCGATCTTCAAGATCGCTCGGACTGGCGCATCGCTTGGGGGAGGCAGCTAGTCCATGACCAAGTGCACAGAACAACCCACGCCGACCCCCTGCGTGTAGTAGAAACATGCTATGAGTGACGAAAACCCGCCCCAGGAGCATCCCGAGCTTCTGGAGAGTTGGCTCGACAGGCAGAGCTACGACGCATTGCGCGCCGTCGTCCCCAGCGTTATGCCCGCTCAGTCGCTAGCTCTCTATGCTCGATGGTGGCAATTGGAAGCATGGCTTCGAGAGCTTATCTACGTAGAACTGCGTGCTCTTTATGGCGCAACCTGGCTCGACAACTTGAGAGTTGCTTCGGGTCGACAGGCACAAGATGCGGCATATAGGCACATGTCAACTGCTGATAGCGAAAATCCGCTCGCCTACCTTGACTACAGTCAACTTTTACAGGTGATCGAAGCTCATTGGGATCAATTTGCATATGCGCTGCTGGAAAGTCGCTCATGGAATGGCCGTCAAGAAGAATTGAAAAGGGTGCGCCACCGGATCGGCCATATTCGCAAGCCGCATAGGGATGATCTCGCTCGTATTGAGCAAACCCTTCGCGATCTAGAGCGGGGGGCTTTTATCGCTTGCGCCGCGTACAATAGGCGTACAGTTCCTAAAGCGGAGCAGTTCAACGATGCCATGACTGCTGGGTGGATTTCGGCGGAGCATCCCACTGCTCGCCGCCTTATCCGGCACGCGGACTACCAGTATGGGGTAGGTTTGGAAGTAGGGGTCAGCCGGCGACCCTGGGCGTCCTGGCCAGAAGATCTGGAAAATGCGCAGGGGCTATTCTGGCACGCAGATTTCTACATTCGGGACCGTGCGGTGGATGTCTGCACACTGTGGAATGAAATCCGAGGCATTCGCCCTCTCATCGTTCACATGCTTGTAAGTAATCCCCATCACGTGCAGTTCACCTATAGTTCCGTCGATGATTCCGCTGGAACTTCCGATGCTCTCGGCGCCTGCTTTGATGCTCTGCTGCATTCTCTGCGACACAGCAGGCGAGCAAAAGGAATTGTAGAACTGGGTGATCGGGGATTTGCAGACTGGAAATCTCGGACAGACTCGATCGACTATCGAATTATGAGCAGTAGTGGATGGTCAATCGTGAGCGAGGATACCATTCCCATTAGCATGTTCGGCGCAGGCGGGGGCGTGGAGATCCTTCCGAACTGGTAACACCGAGGTTGCCTCCTGTCATTACGAAAAACCCCTAGACGGATGCTGCTCCAGGAGGGCATGTGGGAAAGGCGAGTAGGCGTAGGGCAGACCTGCGCAAGGCACCCAAGTCGGAAGAGGAAGCCAGAAGGCGGGAGGTCCGGCACGCGAAAAGGGCGGAGCGGCGCGGTAGTTCTCGTGGCTCATCGCTGGCAGAGTACGAGCAAATGGCCTCGAGTTCACACAGGCATGTTGGTGAAGCATTGATTGCTCGCCACAATAAACGCATGAATAACATGTCGAAAATCCCACCCAATGCTATTGCTCCGATTATGTCCGCGCTCTTGTCTTTTGGCTTCACTGATGCGGCACTCCGCAAGCTTGGCGCCACGAAGAACAGGCATCCGGCGGATTACGGCGATTCCTGGGTAGATCACCTAGGGTGGGGCGCAGATAGCGCATTCGTCGCGGCTCGACTTATCTTTAGTGGCCAGTTTGTGGGAGCGGCAGCTGTGCTACGCTCGCAATTTGAGCGGTGGACTGAGAATGCCGCTTATAATGCTGGTGTTCACCACGGCAAGGGTGAATCTGCATCAAGTTTCGCGGCACGGGCATGGTCGAGCTGCCATCAAGGCTACCCGTCATCCCTCAGACTCCATGAGGAAACGAGCGGATTCAACTTTGGGCCAGCGCTGGCGGATGTGGAATTCTGGGAGGACGAAAGAGAGTCCAGCAGTTTCCGAGGTCCGGAAGTTCTCATAGGTGAAAGCTATCGCGTCCATCCGGCGACACTCATGGAATTCATGTCAGAGTTGCTGCATGGGCGTGATCGTTTCGTTGACGTTATTCACTGGGAAGCCTCTCGCCTTCTGGAAAACGAGCCTCCTGCCCTTACGGAGGCTTCGCAATTGCTGTCAGATGTCCTCATGCTTAACTTGCGCCAAGTGCGCTTGTGTCTCGCTACTTTGGCAGAAGAAGAAGGTCACACTCAACTAGCGCCAGGGCTTTTCGCTCTGCCGGAGCTTACTTACGCTGGAAGTTCTGGCCCAATCTCTTCAAGTCTATTTCCGCTACTCCCCGAGACTGGCCTGTCACCGCACATAGTCAGTCAAATCCAGGGAGCTGCTCACGCGTACGAGCAGGTCCTGCAAGGAAAGCGACCTGCGGGAAGGCTGTATCGCGACGACGAAATGACCCTTCTGTATTTCTATGAGCGTCGCGCGCGTGCAGCAGCATGGGCTATCAAGTCTTTCGAGTCGGAAAAGAAGCTACTCAAAGACGAATTTAGGCTGGACGGGTTGAGTGCGCGCACCACTATGCACGTGATGGCGGCCGAGATGGCGGGCATTGCTTCGAGCTGGCTTGGGAATACGCCGCAAGGTAATGCTGCCGGCCTGTGTTCCTCGGCCCTGCGGTCGGCGCATTGGCTGTGGCTGGAAGATGATGACCGGGCAATGTCACTTCTGCGCGTCGTTCTGGAGCAATGCGCAAGGCTGAGAACTTGGGCGAATAAGCCTGAGAAAGCAGCAAAACTGGAAGCCGCGACCGCCGCCACCCCAAAGGACTGGCTGAATGCGTCGGGTCTTGGTCGCCTTCAGTCACTAAATAAAGCCCTTGGGGAATTCGCGCACTTTCATGCTAAAGTCCGACTAGAGGGAGCAAGGGATATTCTCGTGAAGATTCAGCAAGACGGAGAAAGTCCGAGTGCCCAATACACGGCCAGAGGACATGCGCTAGACGCCTTGGCTAGCCTCGTCATGGTGGAATCTATGCGTTGCGTGAAGCCTCTTTCTTCGACTGTTGCCAGCTCTTTCGAAGAGATCGCAAAGGAAGTGTTTGGCGAAGGCGATACTGATCTGCAATCGAGTCTGGAAGATCTACTGCAGCGGGCTCTGCGTCTGAAAGGTGCATCGCTTGGGGAGTACTCGTTGCGTGGCCCGGCCCATGCGGAGCGGCCAAATGAATGAGTAATCGTGCGATGACGGGCGCGGTCAGGTTCGCGAGCTCAGCTCTGGCCTGAGCCATCACAATGGGGCATGAGTTCCCCATTACTACGGACGTCGCCACGTGGCGGGGCGCTGTCGCGGTCGGTGGAGCGGGTTTGGGCGGTGTCCTGCCCGGTCTGGGGTCGAGCATGATCAGGGGGCCGTACGCTGGCCCGGCAACTCGGGCAGGCTTGCCCCTGCCCGCAATCAGCACGAGTGGCCCCCTGGTCTTGCTCGACGCGGGACCCGGACCGGGGAGGTGCCTAAAGCCGTGGAGCCGACCCCAGCCACGACGACGCTCTTCTCCTGAGCCAAGGTGCTCGCTGCTGCCGCGCGGCCTGGCGGACCGGGCCGGAGCGGGGCGGAGACAAGAGCGGCGGCCCGGGGAGCCGGGCCGCGCGCGGCGAGCGGCAGCGAGCCGCCTTGAAGACGTAGAGAAAGTTTGAGCCAGGCCCAAGGCAGGGTCAAAGCGAGTAGGAGAGCTCCAGATCGTCGCCCGGGAGACGCAGCTCCTCCAGGGCGAGCGGCTTGCCGGCCTCGTTGAGTGCCACCCGGGCGATGTGGAGCATCGGGACTCCATCGGGTAGGCGCAGCGCCTGGGCCTGGTCCGGGAGCGGCATCCGAGTGCGTACGTACTCCGTGAAGTGGAGCTCGTGGCCGAGCTCGGCGAGGGCGTCGTAGAGATGTGGCGCTGGCGGCGGTGCCTGCTCCTCGTACTTCGTGCCGAGCAGGATCGAGAATGGCACGTAGGTCCGGTGGAGTTGGCGGAGGCGGCCACGATCAGCGGTCTGGAGTACGTCGTAGGTGTACAGCGGCTCACCCGGCGGGATGCGGAGCAGATCGGCCAGGGTGAGCGGCGCGTCCGTACGGGTGGCCACAGGCTCCTCGGCGTTTTCCCAGCGAAGGGCATCCGACTCGACGTATCGGCCGTCCGGCTCGCGACGGACCCCGCGCGGGCGCGTGAGGCTTGGGCGGCTGTGCGGCGAGCGGACGAACATCCCTCGGCCCATCATCACCTCGACCAGGCCGGCTGCCCGTAGTTCAGAGATGCCTTGGCGGACGGTCGGGCGCGTAACGCCGAACTGCTTGGCGAGCACTTCCTCGGAGGGGAGTGGCTGACCGGCTGGGTACGTGCCGCTGAGGATGCCTTCTCGCAGGTGGTCGGCGATCTGCCGGTACTTGGCCCTGGGCTTCTCGGTCGGCATGTTGTCTCCGGAGTCTGCTTCGTGTCGTCGGCCTACAGGCTCCCTTACAACAACGTCACTTGACAACCCGTACTACGGGCTGCACTCTGAACCAACCCGTACTACGGGTGGAAGCCATCCCGAAGTGTTCGCTTCGGGTGTGACAGAACAAGGAGGTTCAGCAGTGGTAGCCCTACCTATCGATACGGCGAAGTTCACGGGGATCATCTGCGCGGTTGCGCCGACCCCGCGTGTCGCCAACCGGGAGACCGGTCAGCTCCGGGTGGACCGGGAGACTGGCCTGACCGTCTACCAGGTCGGCCTGTGCCTTATGGCCGGGACGTCCGCCGACGTCGTGACCGTGAGCGTGCCTGGCGAGCCGACCGGCGTGCAGAACGGCATGCCCGTGCAGGTGCGAGACCTGTACGCCACGCCGTGGGAGAACGAGGGACGGCACGGGATCGCCTTCCGTGCCGCTGAGATCAAGCCCCTGAGCGTCCCGGCCCCATCCGCCACGCCGCGGAAGGCAGCAGGGGAATGACTCACCTGGCCTCCGCCCCTTCCACCGGGATGACCCTGCTGAGTTGGGGTCTGGTGGTGGCCGCAGTGCTGGTGTCGGGCCTGCTCATCGCGGGCCCGGCGCTCCGCCGCCGCTACCCGGACGCCTGGTGGATGTGCGTCGGTTTCCCGGCCGCATGCCTTCGGGTTGCGCGAACCTGGCAACCGTTAATGGCCGGCTGTGGGCTGGCTGTGAGCCGAAAGGCCGCGCTCACTGTGGTCTCCGGCCTCGTCGGGAACGGCGCTCCGCCTCCTCGGCCGCGCGTGCCTCGACGAGGTGTCATCCGCATGGCTCCCGGTGGCTTCTGGTTCCTGGTGCGGCTGCTCCCCGGGCAGGTGCCGGAGGACTTCGTGAAGGCGGCCCCGGCCATGGCCCATGACTGGGAGGTTCACGCCGTCCGCGTCGCCACTGTGAAGCCCGGTGTCGTACGGATAGCGGCCTTGGTCGCCGACCCGTTGAAGGAACCGCGCATACCCAAGCAGCGCGGGGCCGAGCACCTGCTCCGCGTGGCCGTGGGCGTGTTGGAGACCGGTGCTCAGTGGGTGCTCGACCTGCGGCGCATCCCCCACTGGTTGATCGTCGGAGCTACGCGGTCCGGGAAGTCGACACTCATCAACGCGCTCGTCGCGGGGCTGGCTCCGCAACCCGTCGCACTGGTCGGGATCGACTGCAAGGGCGGCATGGAGCTTTCGCTCTACGGGCCCCGGCTGTCGGCGTTGGCGACGAACCGCGGTCAGGCGGTGAAGCTGCTCGCCGCGCTGGTGGACGAGACCCATGACCGGATGGCGCTCTGCCGTACGGGGCGCGTCCGAAGCATTTGGGGGCTGCCCGACGAGGCACGCCCGGTGCCCATCGTCGTGATCGTGGACGAGATCGCGGAGCTATTCCTCGTTGCCGGGCGCAACGAGAAGGACGAGGCGCAGGCGGCGGCGACGTCGCTGGTGCGGCTGGCTCAGCTCGGCGCGGCACTCGGCATCTATCTGATCGTCGCCGGACAGCGGGTGGGTTCAGACCTCGGGCCAGGGGCCACCGCTCTGCGTGCCCAGCTGGCCGGCCGGGTCTGCCATCGCGTGACCGATCCCGCCACGGCGGAGATGACGCTCGGAGACCTCGACTCCGATGCGCTGCATGCGGCTCAGGCCATTGCGCCCGAAGAAGCGGGGACGGCTGTGCTGGCTTCGGCCAATGGCTGGGAGCGGGCCCGGTCCCAACTGGTCTCTGAAGGGGAGGCGGAGGCCATCGCGGTGGAGTTCGCGCACGTCAGTCCGCACCTCCCTGCCCTGGCTGAAGCCGCTGGCGGCCTCGCCGTGCACCTCGAACGTCTCGACCGGGCCGAGTGAGAGGGGGAAGCGTGCTCATCTCGATGTCAGCCGTGCTCCTGCTCGGGCTGCTGATCTGGTTCCTGCTCCACATCCGCTACCTGCGGTGGTCGCTGTTCCTGCTCTGCGGAACCTTCGGCTTCCTGCTCGCCGAGAGCGCTGCCGCGCCGGTCGTGCAGACGGCCATCACCGGAGTCGCCGCCTTCCTCGGGCAGCTCCAGGTCTGACTCCACTCCCCGAACGAGAGGGAGGCCATCCATGACCCGACCACGGGATCAAGGGCCAACAGCGATCGCCCGTAAGACGGGCTCCCGACGGGGCGCGAAGTCGCCAAACCCGACCCCGTCAGGAACCCACTCCATCCGCCACGTAAGCAGTGAAAGGAGTACTCACACTTTGTCCACCGCGAATCGTTCGCGCAAATCTCCGCCCCCTCTGTGCGAGCTGCGCGAGGAAGAGCGCCCCACATGCGTCGGCCGGGCTGAGGTCGTCCTCGCCGGGCTAGATGGGCGCGAACAGCGCGTATGCCCCGCTCACGCCGCGGCCCTCTGGCTCACGGTCCCGGCGCTGCGCTTCACGGCCAAGACGCGGCCCGAGGCCATTGCCGCCGTGATGCAGCACGCCTTCGGGGGCTCGCGATGACGGCCACTGCTGGAACCGGCGCCATGCCGGACGGCGTCGCCGCTCTCCTCGCGAGGGCGGCCCAGCCCGGATTCAACGCCTGGCGTCGCGGCATCGTCCGTCTTGGGGGCTGTACCAATCCGATTCACCTGGTCGGCGGCGTCACCCTGACCGATCCAGGGACCGGGGAGGTGATCGACTCGTACTTCCCCGTCATGGACGGCGGGCGGTTGCTCATCGCCTGCGGGAATCGCCGCGCCACGGTCTGCCCGGCATGCTCCCGGGTCTACCGTGCCGACACGTACCAGCTGGTGCGTGCCGGGCTCGTCGGTGGCAAGGGCGTCGGGGCTGGGGTCAGCAAGCACCCCCAGGTGTTCGCCACCCTCACCGCGCCAGGCTTCGGCCCTGTCCATACGCGCCGCGACCGCGGCGGCCAGGTGCCGGCATGCCGCCCACGTCGGACGGGGGAGCGTTGCTCGCACGGCGTTCGGGTCGGGTGTCACCTCCGGCATGCGGAGGCGGACCCGCGACTCGGCGAGCCGCTGTGTCCGCGCTGCTACGACTACGCCGGAGCCGTGCTCTGGCAGGCGCACGCTGGGCAGTTGTGGCACCGCTTCGTGCTGGAGCTTCGGCGGGAGCTGGCGCGTCGGGCCGGCTTGTCGCGCACGGCGTTCAGCCAGGCTGCTCGGCTGTCCTACGCCAAGGTCGCCGAATACCAGCGGCGCGGCCTCGTCCACTTCCATGCCGTGATCCGGCTCGACGGACCGGACGGTCCGGGCTCGCCTCCGCCGGGCTGGGCGACGACGGTCCTGCTGGGGGACGCAGTGAGGGAGGTCGTGCGCCTCGTGCGACTTCCAGCGCTTGGGGCGGAAATCGTTGGGCGGCGGCTGCTCCGGTTCGGCTCTCAGGTCGACGTGCGGCCCGTTGCAGGCCTCGGCACGGAGGACCGGCTCACCTCGTCGGCGGTCGCCGGCTACATCGCGAAGTACGCGACCAAGGGCGCCGAGTCCGCCGGCGCCATGGACCGCCGGATCCAGCATGCGAGCGACCTGGCCACCCTGCCCGTACGGCACCACACGCGTCGGATGATCGGCACGTGCTGGTGGTTGGGCGGCTTGCCGCAGTTCGAGCCGCTGATGCTGCGGCGGTGGGCTCACATGCTCGGCTATCGCGGCCACTTCTCCACGAAGTCCCGTCGCTACTCCACCACGTTGACGGCCCTCAGGAACGCGCGCGCCGAGCATCGCGCGCAGCAGCAACGCGCCGTCCTCGGCCATGCCAACCGTCCGACGATCGCCGTGGGGCAGTGGCGCTTCGCCGGACGCGGCTACAGCCCGGAGGCGGCTCTCATCGCGGCCTCGGTCCGGAGGGGCGGTGACGGTCATGGCGCGTGAGAGGGCAGACCTGCTCACCGTGCGCCAGGTCCTCGAAGAGCTGGGCGGTGTCTCCAAGCGCACCTTCTACCGCTGGCGCGAATTGCAACTCGCGCCGCGTTGCATCCGGCTGCCGAATGGTGAACTCCGGGTCCGGCGAGACGTGCTGGATTCCTGGCTGGAGGACCGAGCGGAGGGGACGGCATGAAGTCGTACAAGGTCTCCGTGTGGAAGATCAGCATCAACCGCACCACGAAGAAGCCCTCGTACGTCGTGCGCTGGTCGGTCGATGGATCGCCGTTTGGCGAGTCGTACAAGACGAAGGCATTGGCAGATCGCTTCCGGGCCAAACTCATTCGGGCAGTGGACGCGGGCGAACCGTTCGACACGGTGACGGGCCTGCCTGACTCACTGCGTGGAGGGAAGGCATCGCTGACCCTGCTGGAACTGGCTCTCCAGTACGTCGACAACCGATGGGCCGATGCCTCGGCCAAGCAGCGGGACAGCATGACGGACTCCCTGGCTGTGGCAGTTCCCTCGCTGGTTAAGCCGGCCCGGGGCAGGCCCGAGCCGACGATCTTGCGGAAGGCTTTACGGTCGTACCTGTTGCCTGTCACTCGTCGCGAGCGAGAGCGCCCGGACGATGTCGTGGCTGCAATCCGATGGGTCGAGAAGGCATCCTTACCCGTCGCGGAATTGACCGAGATCGACCGTGCGCGGGAGCTCGCGGACGCCTTGGCACGAAAGCTCGATGGGAAGCGGGCAGCAAACCAGACGTACCGCCGTCGGCGAGCGCTGACCTTTAACGTGCTCGAATACGCGGTGGAACTGGAGATGCTGCCTTCCAATCCCCTTGCCCGCGTACGGCGAAAGCGCGGACAGCAGCCGGTGCAGGGAGTGGACCGGCGGGTGGTGGTGAATCCGCGGCAGGCGCGCGAGCTGCTGAACGCTGTGACGTACGTCGGCGGCTACGACAGGGCCAGCGGACGGCGGCTGCGTGCGTTCTTCGGCTGCATGTACTACGCGGCGACCCGGCCGGGGGAGGCGTTGGGGCTACGCCGCTCTGACTGCGAACTCCCGGACCAGGGGTGGGGCCGCATCACGGTGCAGGAGACTCGACCATCGGCGGGGAAGACCTGGACCGACTCCGGCGAAGCCCATGATCGGCGCGGTCTGAAGCAGCGGAGCTCCGGCGAGGTGCGCCTCGTCCCCATCCCACCGCCGCTGGTCCGGATGCTCCGGGAGCACCTGGAGGAGTTCGGCACGGCGGAGGACGGGCGGATCTTCTCCAGCGAGCGGGGCAACGTGGTGGCGTCCTCGTCGTACTACCGGGTCTGGCAGCAGACACGGGAGCTTGGCCTCCTGCCCGATCAGGTGGCATCCGTTCTGGCGGCCAAGCCGTATGACCTGCGGCATGCCTGCGTCTCCCAGTGGCTCAACTCCGGGGTGCCGGCTCCGGAAGTCGCGGCTCGCGCAGGGCACTCCGTGGACGTGCTGCTCAAGATCTACGCCAAGTGCATTGATGGCCAGGAAGCGGAGATGAACGACCGGATCATGAAGGGCCTTGGAGAGGAGGAGTCGGCGGGGGACAGTTCCCAGGACTGAGCCTGTCCACCGCCCACAGGCCGACGTCAGCCCCGGAGAGATCCGGGGCTTCGTCGCGCTTGGGACTTCGGCGCCGGTGTGGGTCCAAAAGCAGCTCTGACCAGCGGGGAAGACCCTCAAGATCATCACGTCACTACAACGCGACCACTGTCATAAGGCTGCTCTCGGCGGCATTCGGCTGCACATACGCGAAGACCCCGCTTCCAGCGACTTGGCTGGTGGCGGGGTCTTCCGGCACTTCTCGCGAAGTGCCCCCGGCAGGATTCGAACCTGCGCACACGGCTCCGGAGGCCGTTGCTCTATCCCCTGAGCTACGGGGGCGTTCGCTGCGTTTCGCGGCGACGGGTAGAACACTACCAGCTCCGGGAGGGTGATCAGGAACGGGTAATCGGAGCAGTGCACCCCGGGGGCGGCCGGCGGCCGCCGGGCAGCGGTCCGGGGGCCGCCGGGCTCTTCAGCGAAGTCCTCCGGGGCTGTCGGCGGGGGCTCGGTCGGCCCGGCGGAGCGGCGGGTCACCCACCCGGGAGCAGTGGGGTCGTCCGCCGGAGCAGCGGTCGGGCAGCCGTCGGAACCGCGGACGGGCATCCGCCGGAACCGTGGTTGGGCATCGGCGGACGACCGGCGCGGTCGGGCTCGGCGGACGACCGGAATCCTCGTCCGTTCCCGGCGGATGCCGTGGGCGAAACCCGCCCCCGGGGCCGGGTCCTCGGCGGGCGCCGAGTGCGCCCGCCCCGGCACCCCGGGTCGCGCGGGGCGGGGCGTGGCCGGGCCTGCCTGCCCCGCCGGGGGCGGCCCGCGGTCCCGCCGCCCGGCCCGTCGACCCCCGCCGCACCCCGGCCGCACCCCGGCCGCACCCCCGCCGCGGATGGTAAGGGCTTCCCTAGCGCATCCGGGGCGGGCCCGGCGGGGTGTCCGGGAAAGCTCCCTCGCACGGGGCGGAAGTGGGCAAAACCCGGACGGCGCGGTGGCGGCGCGCCTACCCTTCGAGATGTGCCTGGCGTGACCGGCCGGGTCCTTGTGGTCGACGACAACAAGGTCATCCGGCAGCTGATCAGGGTCAACCTTGAGCTTGAGGGTTTCGAGGTCGTGACCGCGGCCGATGGTGCCGAGTGCCTGGAGATCGTGAACCAGGTCCGGCCCGATGTGATCACCCTCGATGCCGTGATGCCCCGGCTCGGCGGGCTGCGTACCGCCGCGCTGCTGCGTGCCGATGCGCGTACCTGCCGTGTGCCGGTGGCCATCGTCAGTGCCTGCACGCACCTCGGGCTGGATGGTGGCGGAGCGGTCGGGGTGGACGCCTTCCTGGCCAAGCCGTTCGAGCCGGCTCGTCTGGTGCGGCTGGTGCAGGACCTGATACGCCAAGGCGCCGGCGGGATGCCGGGGGCGGCGGCGGCCGGGGACGCGGCGCCGGTGGTCGGTCCCACCGGCTGAGCGCGTCCGGCGGGGTGCCCGGCGGCCTGCCCAGGGCGGGTGCGCCTTCGGCGTGGGGAGCTTTCGGTGGTCCTGCCGACTGGACGTGGCCGACGGGGAGACCCCGGTCGGGTGCGTCTTGGGGCGGCGCCCGCGGTGGTCCGGGCGGCTGAAGGTGTCCGAGTGGGAAGGACCGGTTCGGTGCGCCTTGGATGGGGAGCCCGCGGCGGTCCCGCCGGCTGAACGGGTCCGGCGGGGAGTGCCCGGTGGGTCTGACCGGCCGGGGGTGGCCGCGGCGCCGCCCACGGGTTGCCGGGCGGCGCGCCCGGGTGCCGCAGTCCGATGGGCGAAATGGTTCGCGGTGTCGACCGCCTCCTCCCATACGCTTGTGCCGTGACCCCCGACCAGCTGTCCCGCATCGTGCTGCACTCGGTGCGGCGTGCCGTGGAGGCGGACGAGCTGCGGGTGGCGGTGCCGGAACGGGTGCAGGTGCAGAATCCGCCCCGGCCGGGCTGCGGGGACTACGCGACCAACGTGGCGCTGCGGCTGGCGAAGAGCCGCCCGGACGGGGCGGGGCACGGGGCGCGGGAGGTCGCGGAGGTGCTCAGGCGCAGGCTGGTGCGGGAGCCGGGGATCGCCGGGGTCGAGATCGCCGGACCGGGCTTCCTCAACATCACGCTGGCCGCCGGGTCGCACGCCGGACTGATCCGTACCGTGCGGGCCCGCGGCACCTCGTACGGCCGCGGTGCGGCGCTGGCCGGAGTGGCGGCGACGTTCGCGCCCGCCGGGGAGGTGCGCGCCCGGGTGGTCACCGATGCCGTCGTCGAGCTGCTGCGCTCCCAGGGGGCCGCGGCGTCGGTCGCGGCGGGCGGCGAGCGGGTCCGGGCGGTCCCGGTGCCGGACGGGGCCGGGGACGTGTTCGCGCGGCTGGGGCCGGACGCCGCCCGGTGGGCGCTGCTGCGGCCCGCGGCCCATGACGCGCCGGTGCTCGACCCGGCGCGGCTGCTCGCGCAACGGGAGACCAATCCGCTGTTCCGCGTCCGGTACGCGCACGCCCGCTGCCGCGCGCTGCTGCGGAACGCCCGGGACCTGGGGTTCGGGCCCGAGGAGCCGGCCGGCTCCGGGCGCCCCCCCGGGGCCGGGGAGCCCGCGGAGCGCGCCGGTGGCCGGCTCGTGACGGACAGCGCTTGCCGGCCGGAGCCGGATCCGTACGCCGATCCGCGGGCCGGGGCGCTGATCGCGGCGCTCGCCGACCATCCGCGGGTGGTGACCGCCGCCGCCCGGCACCGGGCGCCGGACCGGCTCGCCCGCCATCTGGAGACCACCGCCGACACGTTCTTCCGCTGGCTCGACGGCTGCCCGGTGCTGCCGTGCGGCGAGCGGAAACCCTCGGCCGCCCACCGTGCCCGGCTGGCGCTCGCCGACGCCACCGGGACGGTGCTCGCGGGCGGCCTGTCCCTGCTCGGCATCAGCGCACCTGACATCCTCTGAGTGAGCAGAGTAGAGAGCGAAACCACGACATGAGCCGTTCCGCCCACCCCGCCGGGCCCCGCCACGCCGACGTGCTGCCGGAGGGCCACTACTCGGGCCCGCCCGCCGACCTCAACGCACTGGACCCGCAGGTGTGGGCCCGTACCGTCAGCCGCGCCGAGGACGGTGGCGTGCGGGTCGGGGGGCTCGACGTACGCCGGCTGGCCGAGGAGTTCGGCACCCCCGCGTACATCCTCGACGAGGACGACTTCCGCGGCCGCTGCCGGTCCTGGCGGGAGGCGTTCGGGGACGACGCCGACGTGTTCTACGCGGGGAAGGCGTTCCTGTCCCGGGCGGTGGTCCGCTGGCTGCACGAGGAGGGGCTCAACCTCGACGTCTGCTCCGCCGGGGAGCTGGCCACCGCGCTGTCGGCCGGGATGCCCGCCGAGCGCATCGCGCTGCACGGCAACAACAAGTCCGACCTGGAGATCCGGCGGGCGGTGGAGGCCGGTGTCGGCCGGATCGTGCTCGACTCGTTCCAGGAGATCGTGCGGGTGGCGCACATCGCCGAGCGGCTGGGCCGCCGCCAGCGGGTGCAGATCCGGGTCACGGTGGGCGTCGAGGCGCACACCCACGAGTTCATCGCCACCGCCCACGAGGACCAGAAGTTCGGCATCGCGCTGGCCGGCGGCCAGGCCGCGGAGGCGGTGCGGCGGGCGCTGAAGCTCGACGGCCTGGAGCTGATCGGCATCCACTCGCACATCGGTTCCCAGATCTTCGACACCTCGGGCTTCGAGGTGGCCGCGCACCGGGTGGTGGGCCTGCTCAGGGAGATCCGCGACGAGCACGGGGTGGAACTGCCCGAGATCGACCTCGGCGGCGGTCTGGGCATCGCCTACACCTCCGCCGACGACCCGCGCGAGCCGCATGAGATCGCCAGGGCGCTGCGCGACATCGTCACCCGGGAGTGCCGGGCGGCGGGGCTCGCGGTGCCCCGGCTGTCGGTGGAGCCCGGCCGGGCGATCGCCGGGCCGACCGCCTTCACGCTGTACGAGGTCGGCACCGTCAAGGAACTGGCCGGCCTGCGGACGTATGTGAGCGTCGACGGCGGGATGTCGGACAACATCCGGACGGCGCTGTACGACGCGGAGTACTCGGTGGCGCTGGTCTCCCGCACCTCCACCGCCGAGCCGATGCTCAGCCGGGTGGTCGGCAAGCACTGCGAGTCCGGCGACATCGTGGTGCGGGACGCGTTCCTCCCCGCCGACCTGGCCCCCGGCGACCTGATCGCGGTGCCCGCCACCGGCGCGTACTGCCGGTCCATGGCGAGCAACTACAACCACGCGCTGCGCCCGCCGGTCGTCGCGGTCCGGGACGGCCAGGCGCGAGTGATCGTCCGGCGCGAGACCGAGGAAGACCTCCTCCGTCTCGACGTCGGGTAACCGAGGTCTCGAATACTGGACGGGGTGCGGAGCGCCCTTTCCGGTGGGTGAGACTGGTTCAACAGCTGGATACAACCCCGGGTGCACACACCCGGGTGAATGAGAAACGAGGTCGGATGATGCGTACGCGTCCGCTGAAAGTGGCGCTGCTGGGCTGTGGAGTGGTCGGCTCAGAGGTGGCGCGCATCATGACGACGCACGCGGACGACCTCACGGCGCGGATCGGGGCACCGGTCGAGCTGGCCGGGATCGCGGTCCGGCGGCCCGGCCGGACCCGGGAGGGCGTCCCCGCCGACCTGATCACCACCGACGCGACCGCGCTGGTCAAACGCGGCGACATCGACGTGGTCGTCGAGGTCATCGGCGGTATCGAGCCGGCCCGCGGCCTGATCATGACCGCCTTCGAGCACGGCGCCAGCGTGGTCTCGGCCAACAAGGCGCTGCTCGCCGAGGACGGGGCGGCGCTGCACGCCGCTGCCGAGGAGCGCGGGGCGGACCTGTACTACGAGGCGGCGGTGGCGGGCGCCATCCCGCTGATCCGGCCGCTGCGCGAGTCGCTGGCGGGCGACAAGGTCAACCGTGTCCTGGGCATCGTCAACGGCACCACCAACTTCATCCTCGACAAGATGGACTCCAGCGGCGCCGGCTACTCCGAGGCGCTGGACGAGGCCACCGCGCTCGGCTACGCCGAGGCCGACCCGACCGCCGACGTGGAGGGCTTCGACGCCGCCGCGAAGGCCGCGATCCTCGCCGGCATCGCGTTCCACACCCGGGTCCGGCTGGACGACGTGCACCGGGAGGGCATCAGCGAGGTGACCGCCGCGGACATCGCGTCCGCCAAGCGCATGGGCTGCACCGTCAAGCTGCTGGCGATCTGCGAGCGGGCCGCGGACGGCCGCTCGGTCACCGCCCGGGTGCACCCGGCGATGATCCCGCTGAGCCACCCGCTGGCCTCGGTCCGGGAGGCCTACAACGCGGTGTTCGTGGAGGCCGAGGCCGCCGGGCAGCTGATGTTCTACGGGCCGGGCGCGGGCGGTTCGCCGACCGCCTCCGCCGTGCTCGGCGACCTGGTCGCCGCATGCCGGAACAAGCTGGCCGGCTCCACCGGGCCGGGCGACTCCGCGTACACCCGGCTGCCGGTCAGCCCCATGGGGGACGTGGTGACCCGCTACCACATCAGCCTCGACGTGGCGGACAAGCCGGGTGTGCTCGCCCAGGTCGCCACCGTCTTCGCCGAGCACGGGGTGTCGATCGACACCGTCCGGCAGCAGAGCAAGGCGCTCAGCGCGGCGGTGGAAGGCGGCTCCGCAGAGGACGGCGGGCAGGGCGCGAGGGCGGGCGGCGAGGCGTCGCTGGTGGTGGTCACCCACCGGGCAGCCGACGCCGCGCTGTCGGCCACCGTCGAGGCGCTGCGCGGCCTGGAGACCGTCCGCGGCGTCGCCAGCATCATGCGCGTCGAGGGCGAGTGAGGGCGAATGAAGGCGAACCAGGCGCGATCGGGGCGTCAGGGGAATCAGAGGAAGTCATGAACGCTATTGCAGACCGCCCGCGAATGACCGACACCCGCCGCGGCGGATGGCGGGGCATCATCGAGGAGTACCGCGACCGGCTGCCGGTCAGCGAGACGACCCCCGTGGTCACCCTGCGTGAGGGCGGCACCCCGCTGGTTCCGGCGCAGGTGCTCTCCGAGCGCACCGGGTGCGAGGTGCACCTCAAGGTCGAGGGCGCCAACCCCACCGGTTCCTTCAAGGACCGGGGCATGACCATGGCCATCACCAAGGCCAAGGAGGCGGGCGCCCAGGCCGTCATCTGCGCCTCCACCGGCAACACCTCCGCCTCGGCCGCCGCCTACGCGGTGCGGGCCGGCATGGTCTGCGCGGTCCTGGTCCCGCAGGGCAAGATCGCGCTGGGCAAGCTGGGCCAGGCGCTGGTGCACGGCGCCCGGATCCTGCAGGTCGACGGCAACTTCGACGACTGCCTGACGCTGGCCCGGGAACTCTCCGAGAACTACCCGGTGGCGCTGGTGAATTCGGTGAACCCGGCGCGTATCGAGGGGCAGAAGACGGCCTCGTTCGAGATCGTCGACATGCTGGGCGACGCCCCCGACATCCATGTGCTGCCGGTCGGCAACGCGGGCAACATCACCGCCTACTGGAAGGGCTACCAGGAGTACGCCGCGGACGGCGTGTCCTCCGGTGCGCCCCGGATGTGGGGTTTCCAGGCCTCCGGCTCGGCGCCGATCGTGCGCGGTGAGCCGGTCAAGGACCCGCACACCATCGCGACCGCGATCCGGATCGGCAACCCGGCCTCCTGGGCCTTCGCCGAGCGGGCCCGGGACGAATCCGGCGGCCTCATCGACGAGGTGACCGACCGCCAGATCCTCGCCGCCTACCGGCTGCTGGCCGCGCAGGAGGGCGTCTTCGTGGAGCCCGCCTCGGCGGCGAGCGTGGCCGGGCTGCTGAAGGCCGCCGAGCAGGGCAAGGTCGACCCGGGCCAGCGCATCGTCTGCACCGTCACGGGCAACGGCCTCAAGGACCCGGACTGGGCGGTGGCGGGCGCGCCGCAGGCCGTCCCGGTGCCGGTGGACGCGGCGGCGGCGGCCGAGCGGCTCGGCATGGTCTGACGGGCGCCCCGCGGCCGGTGCGCACCCGGGCCGGCCGCGGGTGTCCGTGGGTGTCCGCAGGGGGATGCGGCGCTGCCCGGGCGGCGGCCGCGGCCGTTCCGGTCCGGTGGCGCGGGCGGGGGGCGCCGGGGGCCCGGGAGGGCCCGCCGCGCCGGACTCGTGGGTTCCCGGGGCGGGCCCCGGCGGTGCTCGGGGACCGGCCCCCGCCAGCAAGTGTTACCGCCAGTAACCAGCGGTGCGGGTACAGCTGATGCACAGGCGGCGTGCGACACGCATCGTGCGCCTCCCGTGCGCCCTATGTCGCCGCAGAACCTTCCTTCGATAGGCTGTACTGAATCCGCCCCGCCGCAGAGCCCCGCTCCAGTCGGCTCTGCGTGGCGTCGCCGTACTCCGTCACGGCCCATGGCGGTGTTCCGTACCTCGTGGAAAAAACCCGCAGTCACACAAGGAGAGTCATCGAGCGATGGCCGGTCCAGCGTTCCGCGCCGCCGCCGTCCGGGTGCGCGTCCCTGCATCCAGCGCCAATCTCGGCCCCGGCTTCGATGCCTTCGGCCTGGCCCTGGGGCTCTACGACGACGTAGTGGTCCGGGTGGCCGATGCCGGCCTGCACATCGACATCGCCGGCGAGGGAGCGGACAGCCTGCCCCGGGACGAGAGCCATCTGCTCGTACGGTCCCTGCGCACCGCCTTCGACCTGCTCGGCGGCCAGCCCCGCGGGCTGGAGGTCGTCTGCGCCAACCGCATCCCGCACGGCCGCGGCCTGGGCTCCTCCTCCGCCGCGATCTGCGCCGGGATCGTGGCCGCCCGCGCCGTGACGATAGGGGGCGCCGAGCGGCTGGACGACGCGGCACTGCTGGAGCTGGCGACCGAGATCGAGGGCCACCCGGACAACGTCGCCGCCTGCCTGCTCGGCGGCTTCACCCTCGCCTGGACGGACGCCGGTGCCGCCCGCGCGATCCGGATGGATCCGTCGGATTCCATCGTTCCGGTGGTCTTCGTGCCGGGTAAGCCCGTGCTCACCCGCACCGCGCGCGGACTGCTGCCCCGGTCGGTGCCGCACGTCGACGCGGCGGTCAACGCCGGCCGTGCGGCGCTGCTCATGGAGGCCCTGACCAGGCGGCCGGAGCTGCTGCTGGCGGCCACCGAGGACCGGCTGCACCAGGAGTACCGCGCCCCCGCGATGCCGGAGAGCGTCGCCCTGGTGAACCGGCTGCGGGCGGACGGGGTCCCCGCGGTCATCTCCGGCGCCGGACCCACGGTCCTCGCGCTGGTCGAGGACGGTGCGGCCGAGAAGGTCGCACTGCTGGCGGGCGAGGGGTGGGCGGCCAACCGGCTGGCTCTCGACGTCCAGGGAGCGAGCGTCCTGCCGCTGACCTGAAAAAACGGCGCCGGCGGTGTCGGTCCGGGCCGCCGCCGGCGTGGGTGAAGAGATCGCCGGACTTGGAGAGGGGGAATGTTTGTTGGATCCGGTAGTGTTAATCTCAAGTCTGCACTTGAAGCCTCACGATGCCGATGGGGAATGGCCTCGTAGGCGAAGTGCTCCAGTGTCCCCATCCGGGACCATCTTCTTCCGGGAGCCTCCCCGACTGCCTGAGCAGCCTGCCTGAGCAGTGTCGAGCACGCTCCGGAACGGTGTGACGGAATCCAGCAACGACTTCCCGTCCCGCCGGAACCATGAATTTGATCTTTCCGCCGCACCTGGCGGACCACCGCCCCGGCCCGGTCCGCACGTCAAGGACCACAGCCGGACAGCACAACCGGTCGCCGAGCCAGACAGGCCGACGCCCGCTCCAGGGAAGGACCCTTCGTGAGCGACACCACCGATCTGATGGGCGTGAACGCCACCGGCACCTCCGACAGCAGTGTCGGCAATGCCGCCGCGCCCGCCGCGGACGCTCCCGCCGCGCCTGCCACCGGTGCTGCCACTGGTAGCGCCCCGCGGCGGCGCCGCTCTGGCACCGGCCTCGACGCCATGGTCCTGGCCGAGCTCCAGCAGCTCGCCTCCAGCCTCGGCATCAAGGGCACCGCGCGGATGCGTAAGAGCCAGTTGATCGAGGTCATCAAGGACAAGCAGGCCCAGGGCTCGGGGAGCGCCAAGGCCGACAGCGCGCCCGCCGAGGCCCCGGCCAAGCCCAAGCGCCGGGCCACCTCCAAGGCCCGCACCGGCGAGGACGGCGGCGAGAAGGCCGCCGAGGCGCCCGAGAAGACGGCCGACAAGGCCGGCACCCAGGCGCAGATCGACATCCCGGGCCAGCCGGTGAGCGAGGACCAGCCGGTCGCCGAGCGCCGCCGCCGCCGGGCCACCGCGCCCTCCGGCAGCCCGGAGTCCGCGGCCGCCGAGAAGGCCGAGGGCGGCACCGACGTCAAGGTCGAGGCCCGCCCGGAGGCCCGGGCGGAGGCCGCGGCCGACACCGCCGAGGGCAAGGCCGGCAAGGGCGACCGCGGGGACCGCGGCCAGAAGGGCGACCGCCGTGAGCGGGGCGCCCAGCGCGAGCGCGGCGACCGCCGCGGCAAGGGCGACGACGGCCAGCAGGGCGGCGGCCGCCAGCAGCGCGACGGCCGGGCCCAGGGCGGCCAGCAGCGGGCCGACGACGACTACGACGACGAGGCCGGCGGCCGCCGGGGCCGTCGCGGCCGCTACCGCGACCGCCGGGGGCGCCGGGGCCGCGAGGAGTTCGCCGGCGAGCCGCAGGTGGCCGAGGACGACGTGCTGATCCCCGTCGCGGGCATCCTGGACATCCTCGACAACTACGCCTTCATCCGGACCTCCGGCTACCTGCCGGGCCCGAACGACGTCTACGTCTCCCTCGCCCAGGTCCGCAAGAACGGCCTGCGCAAGGGCGACCACGTCACCGGCGCGGTCCGGCAGCCCCGCGAGGGCGAGCGGCGCGAGAAGTTCAACGCGCTGGTCCGCCTGGACTCGGTGAACGGCATGGCGCCGGAAACCGGTCGCGGACGGCCCGAGTTCGGCAAGCTCACCCCGCTGTACCCGCAGGAGCGGCTGCGCCTGGAGAGCGAGTCCGGCGGGCTGACGACCCGGATCATCGACCTGGTCGCGCCGATCGGCAAGGGCCAGCGCGGTCTGATCGTGGCCCCGCCGAAGACCGGCAAGACCATGATCATGCAGGCCATCGCCAACGCGATCACCCGCAACAGCCCCGAGTGCCACCTGATGGTCGTCCTGGTCGACGAGCGTCCGGAAGAGGTCACCGACATGCAGCGGTCGGTCAAGGGCGAGGTCATCTCCTCGACCTTCGACCGCCCGGCCGAGGACCACACCACCGTCGCCGAGCTGGCCATCGAGCGCGCCAAGCGCCTGGTGGAGCTGGGTCACGACGTGGTGGTCCTGCTGGACTCGATCACCCGACTGGGCCGCGCGTACAACCTCGCCGCCCCGGCCTCGGGCCGCATCCTGTCCGGTGGTGTCGACTCCACCGCGCTGTACCCGCCGAAGAAGTTCTTCGGCGCGGCGCGGAACATCGAGGACGGCGGCTCGCTGACCATCCTGGCCACCGCGCTGGTCGAGACCGGCTCGCGAATGGACGAGGTGATCTTCGAGGAGTTCAAGGGCACCGGCAACATGGAGCTGCGGCTGGACCGCAAGCTCTCGGACAAGCGCATCTTCCCGGCCGTGGACGTGGACGCGTCCAGCACCCGCAAGGAGGAGATCCTCCTCGCGCCGGAGGAGCTGGGCATCGTCTGGAAGCTCCGCCGGGTGCTGCACGCGCTGGACTCGCAGCAGGCCATCGAGCTGCTGCTGGACAAGATGAAGCAGACCAAGTCCAACGCCGAGTTCCTGATGCAGATCGCCAAGACCACCCCGGCCCCGGGGAACGGCGACTGATCCGCGTACCTTCCGCGCCCCGAGGGCCCCGCCGTCACCCGACGGCGGGGCCCTCGCCGGTTCCCGCCCGGAGCGCCCTACCGGCCCCCTCGGCCGGGCTCCGGCGCTGAGAGACATGACACAGGAGAGTGTCGGCCGTCCGGGGCCCGACCGCCCCCGGCTGCGGGACGAAACCGCAGGTCGCCGGGGTGGAGCCGGGCGACGCGCGGGACGGGACACGGAACACGTCCTGAGAAATCCAGGTACGGGCCGTATGCAACCCTGACGCTCGACCCGTCGTCTCAGCCGATGACGGAAACCGACACCAAGCGAATTCCCACCCCGCCCCGGACGTCCGGGGCGGTGGGCGAGCCGGGGGGCGGCGGAAGCAGAGGAGCACATGGCCGACAAGAGCAAGAGCACGCGGGGCGCCGGGCGCCGCTCCGCGGGACGAGCCACCGGCCGGCCCAGAGCCCTGGTGGCGACCGTCTGGACGCTGGCCACCCTGCTGGTGCTGGGCGGAGCCGGGTTCGGCTACCTCTACTACCGGCTCAACGGCAACCTGACCGGCATCGACATCAACGGCGCGCTGGGCCGGGACCGCCCCGACGACGTCGACAACGGCTCCCTGGACATCCTCGTCCTCGGGTCCGACTCGCGGGCCGGCAAGAACCGCAAGTACGGCAAGGACCAGGGCACCTCCCGCTCGGACACCGCGATGGTGGTCCACGTCCACCAGGGCCACAAGCGGGCCAGCGTGGTCAGCATCCCGCGCGACACCCTGATCGAGCGCCCGCGGTGCGCCAAGCGCGGCAAGGGCGGCACGGACGTGCCCCGGGCCCGGCGGGCCATGTTCAACAGCGCCTACGAGGTCGGTGGCCCGGCCTGCGCGGTCAAGACCGTCGAGTCCATGACCGGCATCCGGATGGACCACTACCTGGAGGTGGACTTCTCCGGCTTCCGGAAGCTGGTGGACGAGCTCGGCGGGGTGGAGATGACCACCACCGAGCCGATACACGACAAGAAGAGCCACCTGGACCTGCCGCCGGGCCGGCACACCCTCGACGGCGAGCAGGCGCTCGGTCTGGTGCGCACCCGGCACGGGGTCGGGGACGGCAGCGACCTGGGCCGCATCAAGCTCCAGCAGGCGTTCATCAAGGCCCTGATCGACCAGATCAAGGACGTCGGCCTGTTCAGCAGCCCGAAGAAGCTCTACGGGGTGGCCGACGCCTCCACCAAGGCCCTCACCACGGACTCGGAGCTGGCCTCGGTGGACAAGCTGCTCGACTTCTCGCGCAGCCTGCGCGGCATCGGCGCCGAGGACATGCACATGGTCACCCTGCCGGTGGTCTACGACCCGCAGGACCCCAACCGGGTGCTGCCGATCGAGGCCAAGGCCGACCGGGTGTGGCGGGCGCTGCGGCACGACCGGGCCATCCCGAAGTCGGCCACCGACGGCTCGGCGGGCGACGACACCGACGTGGACGAGGTCGTCACCAGGCCCTGACCGGGTGCCGCCCGGCCCCGCCGGGGACCCGCACGGGCCCGGCCGGCCCCGCCGCCCGGCGCCGCCGGGTCCCGCCGTGGCGGCCCGGGAATACCTGGCCCTCACCCCCGGTTTTGGGGGATGCGGCCAGTGCTGGCAGACTGGTACGTCGGCTCCGGTTCACGTCAGGCAATCGGCCTGCCGACCCGGCGCCCTCCCGAACCATAGGAGATTCCCTTGAAGCGCGACATCCACCCGGAGTACGTGGAGACCCAGGTCAGCTGCACCTGTGGCGCCTCGTTCACCACCCGTAGCACCGTGGCGGACGGCACCATCCGTGCCGACATCTGCTCCGAGTGCCACCCGTTCTACACGGGCAAGCAGAAGATCCTCGACACCGGTGGCCGTGTGGCGCGGTTCGAGGCCCGCTTCGGCAAGACCGCCGGGGCCGCGAAGAAGTAGCGCCCCACACCGCGCCGGTCTTCGGTCGCTCAGCCCCGGCTGTGCGACCGGACCGGCGCTTTGTCGTCCAGCAGGCCGGTCCCTCCCAGGCCCGTCCCAGGCCCCGTCACTTCCACCGAGGGAAACTTGATGTTCGAGGCAGTCGAAGAGCTGGTCGGTGAGCACGCCGACCTGGAAAAGCGGCTCGCCGACCCCGCCATCCACGCGGACCAGGCGGGAGCCCGCAGGCTCAACAAGCGCTACGCCGAGCTGACCCCGATCGTCGGCACCTACCGCACCTGGAAGCAGACGGCCGACGACATCGCGACCGCCCGGGAGCTGGCCGCCGACGACCCCGACTTCGCCGCCGAGGTGAAGGACCTGGAACAGCAGCGCGAGGAGCTCACCGAGAAGCTGCGGCTGCTGCTGGTGCCACGCGACCCCAGCGACGACAAGGACGTCATCCTCGAGGTCAAGGCCGGGGCGGGCGGCGACGAGTCCGCGCTCTTCGCCGGCGACCTGCTGCGCATGTACCTGCGGTACGCCGAGCGGGTCGGCTGGAAGACCGAGATCATCGACGCCACCGAGTCCGAGCTGGGCGGCTACAAGGACGTCCAGGTCGCGGTGAAGACCAAGGGCGGCCAGGGCGCCCTGGAGCCCGGTCAGGGCGTCTGGGCCCGGCTGAAGTACGAGGGCGGGGTGCACCGCGTCCAGCGGGTGCCCGCCACCGAGTCCCAGGGCCGGATCCACACCTCCGCCGCCGGCGTGCTCGTCACCCCGGAGGCCGAGGAGATCGACGTCGAGATCAACCCCAACGACCTGCGCATCGACGTCTACCGTTCCTCCGGGCCGGGCGGCCAGTCGGTGAACACCACCGACTCCGCGGTGCGCATCACCCACCTGCCCACCGGCGTCGTCGCCTCCTGCCAGAACGAGAAGAGCCAGCTGCAGAACAAGGAGCAGGCGCTGCGCATCCTCCGCTCGCGGCTGCTGGCCGCGGCCCAGGAGGAGGCCGAGCGGGAAGCCGCGGACGCCCGCCGCAGCCAGGTGCGCACCGTGGACCGGTCCGAGAAGATCCGGACGTACAACTTCCCGGAGAACCGGATCTCGGACCACCGGGTGGGCTTCAAGGCGTACAACCTGGACCAGGTGCTCGACGGCGACCTGGACAGCGTGATCCAGGCGTGCGTGGACGCCGACTCCGCCGCCAAGCTGGCGGCGGCGGGCGACGGAAGCTGAGGTCCGGGACCGCGGGACCACAGGGCCGCGGGACTGAGAAACTGGTGCCGGGCAAGCCGCCCGGCGGCCCCGCGGGCCGGCCCCGGCAACGGGCCGGGCCCAGGGCCGGGGGCGGAATCGACGACGATGCGAGAGGACCATCGTGAACCTGCTGCTCGCCGAGGTGGCGCAGGCCACCCAGCGGTTGGCCGACGCCGGCGTGCCCTCTCCGCGTTTCGACGCCGAGGAGCTGGCCGCGTTCGTGCACGGCGTCAAGCGGGGTGAGCTGCACGCGGTGGCGGACGCCGACTTCGACGCCCGCTACTGGGAGGCCGTCGCCCGGCGCGAGGCCCGCGAACCCCTGCAGCACATCACCGGCCGCGCCTTCTTCCGCTATCTGGAGCTCCAGGTGGGGCCGGGCGTGTTCGTCCCCCGCCCGGAGACCGAGTCGGTCGTCGGCTGGGCGATAGACGCCGTCCGCGCCATGGACGTCGTCGAGCCGCTCATCGTCGACCTGTGCACCGGCTCCGCGGCCATCGCCCTGGCGCTCGCCCAGGAGGTGCCCCGGTCCCGGGTGCACGCCGTGGAACTGGACGAGGGCGCGCTCCAGTGGGCGCGCAAGAACGTCGAGGGCAGTCGCGTCGTTCTCCACCACGGCGACGCGCTGACCGCGCTGCCCGAGCTGGACGGCCAGGTGGACCTGGTCATCAGCAACCCGCCGTACATCCCGCTGACCGAGTGGGAGTACGTCGCCCCGGAGGCCCGCGACCACGACCCCCAGCTCGCGCTCTTCTCCGGCGAGGACGGTCTCGACACCATCCGCGGCATCGAGCGCACCGCCCACCGGCTGCTGCGCCCGGGCGGAGTGGTGGTCGTCGAGCACGCCGACACCCAGGGCGGGCAGGTGCCGTGGATCTTCACCGAGGAGCGGGGCTGGGCCGACGCGGCCGACCACCCGGACCTCAACAAGCGGCCCCGCTTCGCCACCGCACGCAAGGCCATGCCGTGAGCCTGACGACACGGCACCGAGAACTCTTCCAGACTCCGTACAAGGAGGTCCGCTGATGGCACGGCGATACGACTGCGGCGACGCGACCGACCGCAAGACCGGTCTGCGCGAGGCCGCGTCCGCCGTCCGCCGGGGCGAACTGGTCGTGCTGCCGACCGACACCGTCTACGGGATCGGCGCGGACGCCTTCAACGCCGAGGCCGTCGGCGATCTGCTGGAGGCCAAGGGCCGCGGCCGGGGCATGCCCTCGCCGGTCCTGGTCGGCTCCCCGAACACCCTGCACGGCCTGGTCACCGACTTCTCCGAGCAGGCGTGGGAGCTGGTGGACGCCTTCTGGCCCGGCGCCCTCACCCTGGTCGCCCGGCACCAGCCGTCGCTCACCTGGGACCTCGGCGAGACGCACGGCACGGTCGCGGTCCGGATGCCGCTGCACCCGGTCGCCATCGAGCTGCTCACCGAGTTCGGGCCGATGGCGGTCTCCAGCGCCAACCTGACCGGCCACCCGTCCCCGCAGGACTGCGACGCCGCCCAGGAGATGCTGGGCGACTCCGTCTCGGTCTACCTCGACGGGGGCCCCACCCCGGCGGCCGTACCGTCCTCGATCGTCGACGTCACCGGCAAGGTGCCGGTCCTGCTGCGGGCCGGCGCGCTCTCCGCGGAGCAGCTCCGCGAGGTCGTACCCGACCTTGAGGTGGCCAATTGACACCCCCGCAGGGGCGTGGCATAGCGGGGCGGCTCTCCCACGACACCGGTGGTGACACCGGCGGCGACTGCTTCCGCATCCTCCACGTCAGCACCGGCAACGTCTGCCGCTCGCCGATCACCGAGCGGCTCACCCGGCACGCCCTCGTGCACCGCCTCGGCCCGGCCCGGACCAGTGGGCTGATCGTGGAGAGCGCCGGGACCTGGGGCCACGAGGGCGCCCCGATGGAGGCGCACGCGGCCACCGTGCTCGCCGACTTCGGCGCCGACCCGGGCGGGTTCCTGGGCCGGGAGCTGCTGGACGAGCACGTGATCCGCGCCGACCTGGTCCTGACCGCCACCCGGGACCACCGCGCCCAGGTCATCTCCATGGGGCACTCGGCGGGGCTGCGCACCTTCACGCTCAAGGAGTTCACCCGGCTGGTCCGGGCCATAGACCCGGCGACGCTGCCCGACCCGGAGGAGGCGGGCGGCGTGGTCGAGCGGGCCCGTGCCCTGGTGCAGGCGGCGGCCGCGCTGCGCGGCTGGCTGCTGGCTCCCAGCGAGGAGGCCGACGAGGTGCACGACCCCTACGGCGCGCCCATCACCTACTTCCGCAGCATCGGCGACGAGATCCAGCAGGCGCTCGATCCGGTGGTCACGGCGCTCACCGGGGTGCCGGCCCGGGCGTGACCCCGGTGCCGCCGGCACCGGGCGCGGCATGACCGGTGGCCCCGCCGGCGCCGTCGGGCCGGGCCGGGGCCGGACGCCGGTGTTCCGGGTCCGTCACACCGCGCACGGCCGCCGCCCCGGGCCTACATTGGGTGTGACGCCCGGTGACCCCCTCCCCAAGGCTGTGAGCGGCGATGGCTGTCACTCCCGCACCCTCCTCCGGCCACCACCCCCGGACCGCCGCGTCCGGGAGCCCCCGGGCGGTGTCCGCCGGCGGCCCTCCGGTGGCATCCGCCGGAGCCGCCGCCCCCGCCCTCTGGGCCGCTCCGGAGGCGCTCCGCCGCCAGGATCCGGAACTGGCGGACGTGCTGCTGGCCGAGCTTCGCCGGCAGCAGCAGGACCTGCAGCTGATCGCCGCGGAGAACTTCACCTCGCCCGCCGTCCTCGCCGCGCTGGGGTCACCGCTGGCCAACAAGTACGCGGAGGGCTATCCGGGCGCCCGGCACCACGGGGGCTGCGAGGTGGCCGACCTGGCCGAGCGGCTGGCGGTCGACCGGGCGAAGCGCCTGTTCGGCGCCGAGCACGCCAATGTGCAGCCGCACTCGGGGTCCTCGGCGGTGCTCGCCGCGTACGCCGCACTGCTGCGCCCCGGTGACACCGTGCTGGCCATGGCATTGCCGCAAGGTGGCCACCTCACCCACGGGTCACCGGCCAACTTCTCCGGCCGCTGGTTCGACTTCGTCGGCTACGGCGTGGACCCGGTGACCGGTCTGCTCGATTACGACCGGATTCGCGCGCTGGCGCTTTCCCATCGCCCCAAAGCGATCGTATGTGGCTCGATTTCATACCCCAGGCACCCCGACTACGCCGCGTTCCGGGAGATCGCCGACGAGGTCGACGCCTATCTCATCGCCGACGCCGCCCACCCCATCGGACTCGTCGCGGGCGGCGCGGCGCCCAGCCCGGTGCCGTACGCCGACGTGGTGTGCGCCACCACCCACAAGGTGCTGCGCGGGCCGCGCGGCGGACTGCTCCTGTGCGGTGCCGAGCTGGCCGAGCGCATCGACCGGGCGGTCTTCCCGTTCACCCAGGGCGGCGCCCAGATGCACAGCGTGGCGGCCAAGGCGGTCGCCCTGGGGGAAGCCGCCACCCCCGCCTTCGCCGCCTACGCGCACCAGGTCGTGGCCAATGCGCGGGTGCTCGCCGAGGCACTGGCCGGCGCCGGCCTGACCGTCACCACCGGGGGCACCGACACCCACCTGATCACCGCGGACCCGGCGCCGCTGGGACTGGACGGGCGTGCCGCGCGGGGCCGCTGCGCCGCCGCCGGGATCGTGCTGGACACCTGCGCGGTGCCCGCGCCCCGGCGCCCCGAGGGCTGCGTCAAGGGGATCCGGCTGGGCACCGCGGCGGTCACCACCCAGGGCATGGCGGAGCCGGAGATGGCGCGCGTCGCGGTGCTGCTGGCGGCGGCGCTGCGGGACGAGGAGGGAAGGGTACGCGGCGAGGTGGCCGAGCTGACCGGTGCGTTCCGGCCGTATCCGGAGTGAGGGCGGCGGCCCGCCGGGGCCCGGCGGAGCGGGGCGGGACCGCAACCGGATCGGCCTGCTGAGTGTCTGCACAGGTACCGGCGGTGACCTGACGGCCGGGGACCGGTGTGCACGGCGATATGGTGTGGGGCTGTGATGGCCAGCGAATCCCCTGGGGCAGCCTGTGCGTGAATACCTGCTGACTCTGTGCGTCACGGCTGCGGTCACGTACCTGCTGACCGGGCCGGTGCGGAAGTTCGCCATCGCGGCCGGCGCGATGCCGGAGATCCGGGCCCGTGACGTGCACCGCGAACCGACGCCGCGACTCGGCGGCATCGCGATGTTCGGCGGGCTCTGCGCGGGTCTGCTGGTCGCCTCGCACCTCACCAACCTCAAGGACGTCTTCGAGCTGTCCAACGAGCCGCGGGCGCTGCTCTCCGGTGCGGGCCTGATCTGGCTGCTGGGCGTGCTGGACGACAAGTGGGGCGTGGACGCGCTCATCAAGCTGGGCGGTCAGATGATCGCCGCGGGCGTGATGGTGCTGCAGGGCCTCACCATCCTGTGGATCCCGGTGCCCGGTATCGGCACGGTCTCGCTGACGCCGATGCAGGGCACGCTCCTGACGGTGGCGCTGGTCGTCATCACCATCAACGCGGTCAACTTCGTCGACGGGCTGGACGGTCTGGCCTCCGGCATGGTGTGCATCGCCGCCGCCGCGTTCTTCATGTACGCGTACCGCATCTGGTTCGGCTACGGGCTGGAGGCGGCCGCCCCGGCGACCCTGTTCGCGGCCATCCTGATGGGCATGTGCCTGGGCTTCCTGCCGCACAACATGCACCCGGCGCGGATCTTCATGGGCGACTCCGGCTCGATGCTGATCGGGCTGGTGCTGGCCGCGGGGGCGATCTCCATCACCGGCCAGGTGGACCCGGACGCCCTGAAGCTCGACTTCGGCGGTTCGGAGCGGGAGGCGGTGCACGCCACCGTGCCGGTGTACATCCCGCTGCTGCTGCCGCTGACGGTGATCGCGGTGCCGATCGCCGACCTGATCCTGGCGATCGTGCGGCGCACCTGGCGCGGCCAGTCGCCGTTCGCCGCGGACCGCGGGCATCTGCACCACCGGCTGCTGGAGATCGGCCACTCGCACAGCCGGGCCGTGTGGATCATGTACTTCTGGTCGGCGCTGATCGCCTTCGGCGCGGTGGCCTTCTCGGTGAAGTCGTCCAGCATGTGGATCGTGCTGACCATCGCGGCGCTCAGCGCGGTCGGCCTGGTGCTGCTCCTGCTGCCGCGCTTCACCCCGCGGACGCCGCGCTGGGCGGAGGGCTTCGTCCCGCCGCGGTACCGCCGGGAGCGGCGCCGGGCGGCGGCGGCCGCGGCCGACGTCACTCCCGCCGCGGTCAACGGGGCGGTCGCGACCGCCGGTTCCGGTGATGTTGCCGCCGCCCCGGGCGCGTCGCCGGAGTCCACGGAGCCGGTTCCTGCCGGGATCCACGGGGCCACCGCGATCGGCGACCGGTCCCGGTTCTCCCGCCGGAAGATCGGTGCCTAGCAGAGAACTTGCAGCCCGTCAGCCCAACGTGCGGAAAATAGCTCTCACGTGTGACAGTCGGCACACAAACTAGGTAAAGACCTCATCAAATAGTTTGTGATACCGTTCACTAAACCCGGTGCTAGAGCCGAAGGACCGTAGTGCGACGGACCTTCGCCGCGAGGTTCCACTCACCCCCGGGGATTACGCTCGTCCACGACGAACCGTCTGCTTCCGACTCTCGGCCGGAGATCCCTTCATGCAGTCCAACGACGCCCGAACGCTTCTGCACTGCGCCGTACCGACCGCTGCGGTCGGTGTCGTCGCCGTCGCCGTGAGTTCCGTGCTCGCCGGCGGCAAGGGTGCCCTCGGGGCCGCGTTCGGTGTGATCCTGGTGTCCGCCGTCATGGCGATCGACCTGACCGTGCTGGAGCGCACCGCCAAGAACCACCCCCAGATCTTCCAGATGATGGGGCTGGCCCTCTACATGGTGCAGTTCCTCCTGGTCGCGGTCGTGCTCGCGGTCTTCAAGGACACCACCCTGTTCAACACCAGGGCATTCGCCTTCTCGCTGCTGGCCGGGACCATCGTGTGGGTCGCGGCACAGGTGCGTTCCCACATGAAGGCCAAGATCTTCTACGTGCAGCCGGAAGCCGAGGACGAACGGAAGTCCGAGGGGGCGAAGAGCGCCGCGCCCGCCGGGTCACCGTCGTGATCTGTAGGGCCGGTATAAGGCGCTCAACGCTCACCTGCTATCGTCCGGTGCCATCTGAGGCACAGCGGGCGCAGGCGGCTGAACTCCCGGAACACCCGGGAAGGAATCGGCGGCCCATGCAGCTGCTGCCCGACCAGACCCCCGGCCTCGTGCTGACGAGCCGCACTCACACCCGTAAGACCAGTCCAGTGCCGTTCCGCGGCTGTGCGCCGCGCCGACACAACGAGGTTGCCGTACCCATGCGCCACGCTGAAGGAGCTCGCGGTGAGTTCTGACCAGACGCTCGCCTTCGAGACCGATTGCCACATCTTCGATGGGTGCGGCTTCCCGGCCCCAGGGCTTCACTCGTTCACGTTCGAGCCGATGTTCTCCGTCGGCAGCTTCGACTTCAACAAGCCGATGCTGCTCGCCCTGGTGGGCACCCTCGTCATCGTGGTGTTCTTCTGGATGGCCTTCGGTAAGGCGAAGGTCGTCCCCGGCAAGCTCCAGATGGTGGGCGAGGCCGGCTACGACTTCGTGCGGCGCGGCATCGTCTACGAGACGCTCGGCAAGAAGGAGGGGGAGAAGTACGTCCCCCTCATGGTCTCGCTGTTCTTCTTCGTCTGGATCCTGAACCTCTGGTCGGTCATCCCGGTCGCGCAGTTCCCGGCCACGTCGATCATCGCGTTCCCGGTGGCGCTCGCCGCGATCGTCTACATCCTGTGGCTGAGCCTGACGTTCAAGAAGCACGGCTTCGTCGGCGGACTGAAGAACGTCTCCGGCTACGACAAGTCCCTCGGCTGGGTGCTGCCGCTGGTCATGGTGCTGGAGCTCTTCTCCAACCTGCTGATCCGGCCCTTCACCCACGCGGTCCGGCTCTTCGCGAACATGTTCGCGGGTCACGTGCTGCTGCTGATCTTCACGATCGCCAGCTGGTACCTGCTGAACGGGATCGGCATCGCCTACGCGGGCATCTCGTTCGTGATGGTCATCCTGCTGACCGCCTTCGAGCTCTTCATCCAGGCCCTTCAGGCGTACGTCTTCGTCCTCCTGGCCTGCTCCTACATTCAGGGCGCTCTCGCCGAGCACCACTGAACCTCACGCCACCACAAACCAACAGACGTCCGGTGGCCAACCCCCACCGGTCCGTGAAAGAGAAGGAAGAACGAGCATGTCTGCTGCTCTCCAGACGTCCCTCGCCGCTGTCGAGCTCAAGGGCAACCTCGGCTCGATCGGTTACGGTCTCGCGGCCATCGGCCCGGGTGTCGGCGTCGGCATCATCTTCGGTAACGGCACCCAGGCGCTGGCCCGCCAGCCCGAGGCGGCCGGCCTGATCCGCACCAACCAGATCCTGGGCTTCGTCCTCTGTGAGGCGCTCGCCCTGATCGGTCTGGTCATGCCGTTCGTCTACCCGACCAGCTGATCGCGGCGTTCGACCAGACGTTTTCGACGAAAGGCACTGACGTGATCGACCTGGTACAGCTGGCGTCCGAGGGGGAAGCGGAAAACCCCCTCATCCCGCCGATCCCAGAGCTGGTCATCGGCCTGATCGCCTTCGCCATCGTCTTCTTCTTCCTCAGCAAGAAGCTCCTCCCGAACATCAACAAGGTTCTGGACGAGCGTCGTGCCGCGATCGAAGGCGGGATGGAGAAGGCCGAGGCCGCGCAGGCCGAGGCTCAGCAGGTCCTCGAGGACTACCGCGCACAGCTCGCCGACGCCCGGCACGAGGCCGCGCGCCTGCGTCAGGAGGCGCAGGAGCAGGGCGCCGCGCTGATCGCCGAAATGCGGGCCGAAGGGCAGCGGCAGCGCGAGGAGATCGTCGCCGCCGGTCACGCCCAGATCGAGGCCGACCGCAAGCAGGCCGCGGCCACGCTCCGCCAGGACGTGGGCAAGCTCGCCACCGACCTGGCCGGCAAGCTCGTGGGCGAGTCCCTCCAGGACTCCGACCGGCAGTCGCGGACCATCGACCGCTTCCTCGACGAGCTTGAGGAGAAGGCCGAGGCGGCCCGATGAATGGAGCGAGCCGCGAGGCACTGGCCTCCGCACGCGAGCGTCTCGACGCGCTGACCGACAACACGTCGGTCGACGCGGCGAAGCTCGCCGAGGAGCTGGCCGCCGTCACCGCGCTGCTCGACCGTGAGGTGTCGCTGCGTCGGGTCCTCACCGACCCGGCGCAGCCCGGCGAGGCCAAGGCCGAGCTGGCCGGCCGCCTGCTCGGCAACCAGGTGGGCGGCGAGACCGTCGACCTGGTCTCCGGCATGGTCCGGTCCCGCTGGTCGCGCTCGCGTGACCTGGTCGACGCGATTGAGGAGCTGGCCAGCATCGCCGACCTCGTCGCCGCCGAGCGGGCCGGGGCGCTGGACGACATCGAGGACGAGCTGTTCCGGTTCTCCCGGATCGTCACCTCCTCGCCCGGGCTGCGCGCCGCGCTCACCGACCGGGTCGCCGGCACCTCGGCCAAGGCCGAGCTGCTGCACCGCCTGCTGGGCGGTCGGGCGCACCAGGTGACCGAGCGGCTCGTGGTCCGGCTCGTCGCGCACCCGCGGGGACGTAGCCTGGAATCGGGCCTCACCGCGCTGTCCAAGCTGGCGGCGGAGCGCCGCAACCGGATGGTCGCGGTCGTCACCAGCGCGGTTCCGCTCAGTGACGGGCAGAAGCGGCGCCTGGGTGCCGCGCTGGCCAAGCTGTACGGCCGGCAGGTGCACCTGAACCTCGACGTGGACCCGGCGGTCCTCGGCGGAGTCCTGGTGCGCATCGGCGACGAGGTCATCAACGGCACCATCGCGGACCGCCTCGAAGAGGCGACCCGCCGGATGGCCGGCTGACGCAGCCACCAACTCAACAAGCATGTAAGCGGCCCGAGTTGGGCCGACGCAGTCCTGGGGGCCCGCGGCGAGAACGCCGCGGGAAGCAGTCCCCAGACCCCCAGAAACACTTCGGGCCCAACAAGGAGAGCAGGGAACCCAGATGGCGGAGCTCACGATCCGGCCGGAGGAGATCCGGGACGCGCTGGAGAACTTTGTCCAGTCGTACAAGCCGGACGCGGCCTCGCGCGAGGAGGTCGGTACGGTCAGCGTTGCCGGCGACGGCATCGCGAAGGTCGAGGGTCTTCCCTCGGCCATGGCGAACGAACTGCTGAAGTTCGAGGACGGCACGCTCGGACTCGCCCTCAACCTCGAGGAGCGCGAGATCGGTGCGATCGTCCTCGGTGAGTTCAGCGGCATCGAGGAGGGCCAGTCGGTGCAGCGCACCGGCGAGGTTCTCTCCGTCGCCGTAGGCGAGGGCTACCTGGGTCGCGTCGTCGACCCGCTCGGTAACCCGATCGACGGTCTCGGCGAGATCGCGACCGAGGGCCGCCGCGCCCTTGAGCTGCAGGCCCCGGGCGTCATGGCCCGTAAGTCGGTGCACGAGCCGATGGAGACCGGCCTCAAGGCCGTCGACGCCATGACCCCGATCGGCCGCGGCCAGCGTCAGCTGATCATCGGCGACCGCCAGACCGGCAAGACCGCCCTGGCCGTCGACACGATCATCAACCAGCGCGACAACTGGCGCACCGGCGACCCGGAGAAGCAGGTCCGCTGCATCTACGTCGCCATCGGCCAGAAGGGCTCCACCATCGCGTCCGTGCGCGGCGCGCTGGAGGAGGCCGGCGCCCTGGAGTACACGACGATCGTGGCCGCCCCGGCGTCCGACCCGGCCGGCTTCAAGTACCTCGCCCCGTACACCGGCTCGGCCATCGGCCAGCACTGGATGTACCAGGGCAAGCACGTGCTGATCGTCTTCGACGACCTGTCCAAGCAGGCCGACGCCTACCGTGCCGTCTCCCTGCTGCTGCGCCGTCCGCCGGGCCGTGAGGCCTACCCGGGTGACGTCTTCTACCTGCACTCCCGCCTCCTGGAGCGCTGCGCCAAGCTCTCCGACGAGATGGGCAAGGGCTCGATGACCGGTCTGCCGATCGTCGAGACCAAGGCCAACGACGTCTCGGCGTTCATCCCGACCAACGTCATCTCCATCACCGACGGCCAGTGCTTCCTGGAGTCCGACCTGTTCAACGCGGGCCAGCGGCCGGCGCTGAACGTCGGTATCTCGGTCTCCCGTGTCGGTGGCTCCGCCCAGCACAAGGCGATGCGCCAGGTCTCCGGCCGCCTCCGGGTGGACCTCGCCCAGTACCGCGAGCTGGAGGCGTTCGCCGCCTTCGGTTCCGACCTGGACGCCGCGTCCAAGGCGGCGCTGGAGCGCGGTAAGCGCATGGTCGAGCTGCTCAAGCAGGGCCAGTACGCCCCGTACGCCACCGAGGACCAGGTCGTCTCCATCTGGGCCGGCACCACCGGCAAGATGGACGACGTCCCGGTCGAGGACATCCGCCGCTTCGAGCGTGAGCTCCTGGAGTTCCTGCGCCGCGAGCACAAGGGTCTGATGACGTCGATCCGCGAGGGCGGCAAGATGTCCGACGACACGCTCCAGGCGATCGCCGAGGCCATCGCCGCGTTCAAGCAGCAGTTCGAGACCTCGGACGGCAAGCTGCTGGGTGAGGGCTGAGCATGGGCGCCCAGCTTCGGGTCTACAAGCGCCGCATCAAGTCCGTCACGGCCACCAAGAAGATCACCAAGGCGATGGAGATGATCGCCGCGTCGCGGATCGTCAAGGCGCAGCGCAAGGTCGCCGCCTCGACGCCGTACGCGAGTGAGCTCACCCGCGCGGTGACCGCGGTGGCCACCGGGTCGAACACCAAGCACCCGCTGACCACCGAGGCGGAGCGGGCCACCCGCGCCGCGGTCCTGCTCGTCACGAGCGACCGCGGTCTGGCGGGCGGCTACTCCTCCAACGCCATCAAGGCGGCCGACCGGCTCACCGAGCGGCTGACCGCGGAGGGCAAGGAGGTCGTCACCTACGTCGTCGGCCGCAAGGGTGTGTCGTACTACGGGTTCCGCGACCGCAAGGTCGAGGAGTCGTGGACGGGCTTCACCGACAACCCCTCGTACGCGGACGCCAAGAAGGTCGCGGCCCCGCTGATCGAGGCCGTCACCCAGGAGACGGCGGAGGGTGGCGTCGACGAGCTGCACATCGTCTTCACCGAGTTCGTGTCGATGATGACGCAGACCCCGGTCGACGGCCGGCTGCTGCCGCTCAGCCTCAGCGCTGACGAGCAGCAGGTGGAGAAGAAGGGCGAGATCCTTCCGCTCTTCGAGTTCGAGCCGTCGGCCGAGGACGTCCTCGACGCCCTGCTGCCCCGGTACGTCGAGAGCCGCATCTACAACGCGCTGCTGCAGTCGGCCGCCTCCGAGCACGCCGCCCGCCGCCGCGCGATGAAGTCGGCGACCGACAACGCCGAGGAACTCATCAAGTCGCTCACGCGGCTTGCCAACGCGGCCCGCCAGGCCGACATCACCCAGGAAATCAGCGAGATCGTCGGTGGCGCCAGCGCCCTGGCCGACGCGACCGCGGGGAGTGACTGAGAGCTATGACCACCACTGTTGAGACGGCCGTTGCTACGGGCCGCGTCGCCCGGGTGATCGGCCCGGTCGTCGACGTGGAGTTCCCCGTCGACGCGATGCCGGAGATCTACAACGCCCTGACCGTCGAGGTCATGGACCCCACCGAGGAGGGCAAGACCAAGACCCTCACCCTCGAGGTCGCGCAGCACCTCGGTGAGGGCCTGATCCGCGCCATCTCCATGCAGCCCACCGACGGCCTGGTCCGTCAGGCCGTGGTCACCGACACCGGCGACGGCATCACCGTCCCGGTCGGCGACTTCACCAAGGGCAAGGTGTTCAACACCCTCGGCGAGGTGCTGAACGAGCCGGAGGCCAACGGCCAGGAGTCCGAGCGCTGGGCGATCCACCGCAAGGCCCCGAAGTTCGAGGACCTCGAGTCGAAGACCGAGATGTTCGAGACCGGCCTGAAGGTCGTCGACCTTCTCACCCCGTACGTCAAGGGTGGAAAGATCGGTCTGTTCGGTGGTGCGGGCGTCGGCAAGACGGTCCTCATCCAGGAAATGATCATGCGTGTGGCCAAGCTGCACGAGGGTGTTTCCGTGTTCGCCGGTGTCGGTGAGCGCACCCGTGAGGGCAACGACCTCATCGCGGAGATGGAGGAGTCCGGCGTTCTGGACAAGACCGCGCTGGTCTTCGGCCAGATGGACGAGCCCCCGGGCACCCGTCTGCGCGTCGCCCTGGCCGGTCTGACCATGGCGGAGTACTTCCGCGATGTGCAGAAGCAGGACGTGCTGTTCTTCATCGACAACATCTTCCGCTTCACCCAGGCCGGCTCCGAGGTCTCCACGCTGCTCGGCCGCATGCCGTCCGCGGTGGGTTACCAGCCGAACCTGGCCGACGAGATGGGTCTCCTCCAGGAGCGCATCACCTCGACCCGTGGTCACTCGATCACCTCGATGCAGGCGATCTACGTCCCCGCGGACGACCTGACCGACCCGGCGCCGGCGACCACCTTCGCCCACCTGGACGCGACCACCGTTCTGTCGCGTCCGATCTCGGAGAAGGGCATCTACCCGGCGGTGGACCCGCTGGACTCCACCTCCCGGATCCTGGACCCGCGCTACATCTCCCAGGACCACTACGCGTGTGCCTCGCGCGTCAAGGGGATCCTGCAGAAGTACAAGGACCTCCAGGACATCATCGCCATTCTCGGTATCGACGAGCTCGGCGAAGAGGACAAGCTGGTCGTGCACCGCGCCCGTCGGGTGGAGCGCTTCCTGTCGCAGAACACCCACGCGGCGAAGCAGTTCACCGGTGTCGACGGCTCGGACGTCCCGCTGGACGAGTCCATCGCCGCGTTCAACGCGATCTGCGACGGTGAGTTCGACCACTTCCCCGAGCAGGCGTTCTTCATGTGCGGTGGCCTTGAGGACCTCAAGGGCAACGCCAAGGAGCTGGGCGTCTCCTGAGCCCCGTGCTCACCGGAGAGGGGTGGGTCATGCCCGCCCCTCTCCGAACGCCCGTTATTCTTTGACACAACACCCGCCGAGCCCGGCGGGTGTCAGACCCGAGGAGCCACGTTGGCTGCTGAGCTGCACGTCGAGCTGGTCGCGGCGGACCGAAGTGTCTGGTCCGGCGAGGCCACCTTGGTCATCGCGCGCACCACATCGGGTGACATCGGCGTCATGCCCGGCCACCAGCCGCTGCTCGGTGTGCTGGAGTCGGGCCCGGTGACCATCCGTACCGGCGACGGCGGGACGGTCGTCGCCGCGGTGCACGGTGGATTCATCTCGTTCGCGGACGACAAGCTCTCGCTGCTCGCGGAGATCGCCGAGCTGTCGGACGAGATCGATGTCGAGCGTGCGGAGCGGGCGCTGGAGCGTGCCAAGTCGGAGGCGGACGCCGCCGCCGAGCGGCGCGCCGACGTCCGCCTGCGGGCGGTGACGGGCGCGCACTGAGCCCGTCACGGACAGTACAGATCCTCAGCCGCGGACCGCGCTGGAATTCTCCAGGGCGGTCCGCGGCTGAGGCGATGCAGGTGCGGTTTTTCCGGATGACGCGAGGAGGTCGGTGAAGATGGTCCTCGCTCTGCTCGTGAGCGGCGTGGTCGTCGCGCTGGTTCTGGTGGGACTCTTCGTCTTCGGTCTGCGGCGGCGGCTGATCCAGCGATCCGGCGGGACCTTCGACTGCAGTCTGCGCTGGAACGCCCCGGAGCCCGGGGCCGAGCCCAGCGGCAAGGGCTGGGTGTACGGCGTGGCGCGGTACAGCGGCGACCGTGTCGAGTGGTTCCGGGTCTTCAGCTACGCGCCCCGGCCGCGCCGGGCCCTGGAGCGTGCCTCCATCGAGGTGCTGGAGCGCCGCACCCCGAAGGGCGAGGAGGAACTCGCCCTGCTGTCGGACGCGGTGGTGCTCGCCTGTCTGCACGGCGGCACCCGCCTGGAGCTCGCGATGAGCGAGGACGCGCTGACCGGTTTCCTCGCCTGGCTGGAAGCGGCCCCGCCCGGCCAACGGGTCAATGTTGCTTGATTGACTTGATTGAGGGTCCCGTTGGTTGGGGGTGCCCCCGGACGGAGTCTGGGGGAGGGTCAACGTCGCCTGGCCGAGCGGTCCGGGTGCACGGTGGCCCCGGGCGGGTTCGGCGCCGCCTGATGTGGCAGCCCCGCGGCCTGGGTGCGTGCGGCGCGCGTCCCGGGCCGGCCCGGAGGCGTTCGCCCGTGGGGCCGGCGCCGGGGGATGGCCGCGGACCGGTACCAGGAGCCGGCGGCCGGGTCCCGCGGCCTGACCGTGTGTGAGAGGGGTAAGCCCTCCCCGGACACAGTCCGGTGGAGGGCTTCTGCGTGTCCGGCGCCGGGTGGGAACGGGATCCCCGGGGCGGCTGAAAGGCCGGGGAGGCGGGGGCGACACCGCCTCCCCGGCCGGTCATGGGCCGGGCCGTCCGGGGGTTACCTCAGCCCGCTGTCGATCGCGGTCGCCAGCTCACCGTTGGTGGTGTCGCCGCTGAACTCCCAGAAGAAGGCGCCACCGAGGCCCTGCTTCTTCACGTAGTCCATCTTCCCGGCGATGGTGGCCGGGGTGTCGTAGCTCCACCACTGGTTGCCGCAGTGCGCGTACGCGGTGCCGGCGACGGTGCCGTTGGCCGGGCAGCTGGTCTTGAGGATCTTGTAGTCCTCGATGCCCTGCTCGTACTTTCCGGCGGCCGGGCCGGTCGCGGTGCCGCCGGGCTCCTTCTGGGTGACGCCGGTCCAGCCGCGGCCGTAGAAGCCGATGCCCAGGTTGAGCTTGGTGGCCGGGACGCCCTTGGCCTTGAGCTTGGCGATGGCGGCGTCGGAGTTGAAGCCCTCCTGCGGGATGCCGCTGTAGGAGGTGAGCGGGGAGTGCGGCGCGGTCGGGCCGTTCTTGGCCCAGGCGCCGAAGAAGTCGTACGTCATCACGTTGTAGAAGTCGACGTACTGCGCGGCTCCGGCGTAGTCGGCCGCGTCGATCTTGCCGCCGTTGGAGGCGTCGGCGGTGATCGCGGCGGTGACGAGCTTGTTGCCGAACTTGGCGCGCATCGCCTGCATCATGTTCCTGACCGAGGCGGCGCCGCTGGTGTCGCAGGTGAGACCGCAGGCGTTGGGGTACTCCCAGTCCAGGTCGATGCCGTCGAAGAGGCCGGCCCAGCGGGAGTCGTTGACCAGGTCGTAGCAGGACTGCGCGAAGGCCGTCGGGTTCTTCACGGCGTCACCGAAGCCGCCGGACCAGGTCCAGCCGCCGAACGACCACAGGATCTTGATGTGCGGGTACTTCGCCTTGAGCTTCTTCAGCTGGTTGAAGTTGCCCCGCAGCGGCTGGTCCCAGGTGTCGGCCTTGCCGTCGACGCTCTGGTCCGCGGTGTACGCCTTGTCGTACGCCGCGTAGGAGTCGCCGATGGTGCACTTGCCGCCCTGCACGTTGCCGAACGAGTAGTTGATGTGCGTGATCTTCTCGGCGGTGCCGGACGTGACCAGGTTCTTGACGTGGTAGTTCCGGTCGTAGACGCCCCACTCGGTGAAGTAGCCGAGCTTGACCTTGGCGCCCGGGTTCGGGCCGGGGCCGGAGTCACCGGTGGTGCGGACGGCACGGGCCGCACTCGCCGGACCGGTCTGGTCGGCGGTGTCCCGGGCCTGCACGGTGTAGGAGTAGTCGGTGCCCGCGGTGAGGCCGCTGTCGCCGTACGAGGTGCCGGTCACGGTGGCGACCTTGACGCCGTCGCGCAGCACGTCGTAGTTCTTGACGCCCTTGTCGTCGGTGGCCGCGGTCCAGGACAGTTTCACCGAGGTGTCGGTGATGTCCGAGGCGGTGGGGGTGCCGGGCGCGGAGGGCGGGTTGTCGCCCGGGTTGGTGCTGCCGTCGCACGGGGCGCCGTTGAGCTTGCAGCCGCTCGGGGCGCCGGTGCCGGTGCCGTTGAAGCCGAAGGTGACGCTCGCGCCCGGGGCGAGGGTGCCGTTCCAGCCCTTGTCCTTGGCGGTCCAGTGGGTGCCGCTGCTGGTGACGTTGGCGTCCCAGGCGGAGGTGACGGACGTCCCGGAGGGGAAGTCCCACTCCACGGTCCAGCTGTTGATGGTGGTGGTGCCGGTGTTCTTCACCGTCCACCGGCCTTCGAAGCCGCTGCCCCAGTCCGATGCCTTGGCGTAGGTGGCGGTCGCCGACTCGGCGGCGTGGGCGGTGTTCGCCGATGCCAGGCCGACGAGTGCGGTGACGGGGAGCGCCAGCGCGGCGAGGGCCGCGGTGGCCCTGCGCCGTACCGGCCTGGTACGTATGGCGGTTCCTGATCTCACGGGTGCTCCTCGAGCGGGGTCGGGAAGTGCGGGGGGAGTACGGGGGAACCTGCGCCGCCCGGTGAGCGTGCGTGGGGACGCCCACCGCAGTGATTGGGGAGCGTAGAAAGGTCTGGACCATCGGTCAAGAGGTCTGGACCACTTGACATTGACGCGCGGTCAGACGCCCAACTCCTGCGCCAGCACCGCCGCCTGCACCCGGCTGCGCAGTTCGAGCTTCCCCAGCAGCCTGCTGACATGCGTCTTCACCGTGGCCTCGGCCATCGACAGCCGCTCGCCGATCTCCGCGTTGGAGAGCCCCTGACCCAGGCAGCCGAGCACCTCCCGCTCCCGCCGGGTGAGGCTTTCCAGCGCCGCCGGACCGGGACCGAGGGAGCGCACCGGCCGCGGGCGGGCGAACTCGGCGATCAGACGCCGGGTCACCGACGGGGCGATCAGCCCCTCGCCGCGCGCCACCGTCCGCACCGCGTCCACCAGCGCGGCCGCGTCGCTGTCCTTCAGCAGGAAGCCCGCGGCCCCGGCGCGCAGCGCGCCGAAGACGTACTCGTCCAGGTCGAAGGTGGTGAGCACCAGCACGTCGGCGAGCCCCTCCGCGACCACTTCTCGGGTGGCGCTCACCCCGTCCAGCCGGGGCATCTGCACATCCATCAGCACCACGTCCGGCCGCAGGTCACGGGCCATCCGGACCGCCTCCTCGCCGTCCGCGGCCTCACCCACGACCTCGATGTCCGCCGCCGACCGCAGGATCAGCACCAGACCGGTGCGCACCGCCAGCTGGTCCTCGGCGACGAGTACCCGGATCGTCAACTCTCTTCTCCCTCCTTCACGGGGAGTACGGCTCGTACCCGCCACGCCTTCACCTCGGCCCCGGCCGGGCCGTCCACCGTCACCGGGCCCGCCTCGAACTCGCCGCCCAGCAGCGCCACCCGTTCGCGCATGCCGACCAGGCCCGCGCCGGACCCCGGGGCGCGCGGACCGGGCCGGTCGCCCAGCGGGCTGACCACCCGCACCCGCAGCGCCCCGTCGTCCTCGCCGGGCGCCCGGCGCACCAGTTCCACCAGGACCTCGCCGGGCGCCGCGTGCTTGAGGGCGTTGGTCACGGCCTCCTGCACGATGCGGTAGGCGGCCAGTTCCACCGGCGCGGGCAGCGGCCAGGCCTGGGCGGAGCGGTCGTCGCGCAGCCGGAACTCCAGGCGCCGGCCCCCCTCGCCGTCCTCCGGCCCGGTGCCCCCGGCCGCCGCGGCCGCGGTGCGGGCCTGCCGGAGCAGCGAGTCCAGGGCCGCCAGGGTGGGCGCGGCGGCCGGTTCGCCGGTGCCGCCGGCATCCCTGAGCAGCCCGATCAGCCGCCGCATCTCGGCCAGGCCCTGCACGCTGTTCTCGCGGATCACCGACAGCGCCTCCCGGCCGGCGGCCGGCTCGTCTATGGAGAGCGCGGCGGTGGAGTGGATGGCGATCGCGGACAGGTGGTTGGCCACCATGTCGTGCAGTTCCCGCGCCATCCGGGCGCGCTCGGCGGTCACCGCCTCCCGGCGGTCCATCTCGGCGAGCAGCGCGGTCTGCTCGGCGCGCAGCTTCGCCGCCTCGGCGGCCTCCCGGTGATTGCGGATCAGAACCGCGGTCCAGGCCGGTCCCGCGGTGATGATGCCGGTGGCGATGCCGATCAGCAGCGCCTCCGGCCGCTGGATGACGGCGAGCGGCACGACGGTGGCCAGCACGGTGATCAGTTCCGTGGTGCGCGGGATCCGGCGGGCGGCGGCCGGGGTGCCGTAGAGCACGGCCGCGTACATCAGGTCGGTGAACATCACGATGCTCGCGATGAGACCGCCGGTGAGGGTGTCCAGGGCCAGCGCGAGCGTGCCGATGGCCAGCCCGGCCTGGGGGGCGGTACGGCGCAGCAGCTCGGCGCCGGAGAGCGCGACCAGCGCCACGACCGCGAGCCACCGGGGCAGCCCGAGCAGCGGCTCCCCGTTGGTCAGCCCGAGGGCCAGCAGCAGCAGCCCGCCGAGCAGCCCGGCCAGGGCGATCAGATAGTCGTCGCGGTGCCGGGTGTGCACGGGGCGGGTGGCGGGCGAGCTGGACGGCATGGGTCCATCACAGCACGGCGGAGGGGTGCGGACGTCGCCGTACGGTCGGGCACCACGCCGGGTGCCCTACATCGAAGGATGCAGTCCGGGTTCGTCAGCCGCGACGACGAAACGCGCCGCGCGGTGCGGGACGGTGGAAACGGCCGCGAGAAGAGCGAGGAAGGGGAGAGCCGTGATCGTCGGGCTGATCATCGCCTGTGAGGTGGGCTTCTGGGTGCTGCTGGCCGCCGGACTGGCCCTGCGCTACCTGGCGAAGATGCGCAAGACCAGCGTCGCGGTCCTGCTCTGCGAGCCGGTGCTGGAGCTGGTGCTGCTGGTGGTGACCGCGGTGGATCTGAAGAACGGGGCGGTACCGGACTGGAAGCACGGTCTGGCGGCGGTCTACATCGGCTTCTCGGTGACCATGGGCCACCGGGTGATCACCTGGGTGGACGTCCGGGTGGCCCACCGCTTCGCCGGCGGCCCGCCGCCGGTGCCGAAGCCGAAGTACGGCCTGGCGCGCACCGTCCACGAGTGGAAGGAGGCGGGGCGCTGGATCCTGGCCGCGGGCATCGCCATGGCCCTGCTGCAGGGCGCGGTCTGGTACGTCGGGGACGACGGCGACATCGGTTCGCTGCGTGACTGGCAGCTGAAGATGCTCTTCGTCGTCGGCATCAACGTGGTCATCGCGGGCAGCTACACGCTGTGGCCGAAGCGGGACCCGCGGGCCGGGGCCCCCGCCGGGGACGGCGAGCGGACCGAGGCCCTGAGCAAGCACTGATCGACGGCGGTGGTCCGGGGTGCCGTGCGGCGCCCCGGACCACCGCCGTCCGCGGTTCGGTGGTTCCGGCCCGGCTCCCGGGACCGCCTCAGCGGTTCTCGCCCGGCACCCAGAGCACGTCACCGAGCTCCTTGTTCGCCGTGCGGGCCAGGATGAACAGCAGGTCGGACAGGCGGTTGAGGTAGGTCGCGGTGAGCGGGTTCATGCTGTCCGCGTGCCGCTCCATCGCGGCCCAGGTGGAGCGCTCGGCCCGGCGCACCACGGTGCACGCCTGGTGCAGCAGCGCCGCCCCGGGCGTGCCGCCCGGGAGGATGAAGCTGCGCAGCTTCTCCAGGTCCTCCAGGAAGCGGTCGCAGTCCGCCTCCAGCTTGTCGATGTAGCTCTGCTCGACGCGCAGCGGCGGGTACTGGGGGTTCTCCACCACCGGGGTGGACAGGTCCGCGCCCACGTCGAACAGGTCGTTCTGGACCCGGACGAGGACCTTGACGACCTCGGCGGGCAGCGAGCCCAGGGAGATGGCCACGCCGATCGCGGCGTTGGCCTCGTTGGCGTCGGCGTACGCCGCGATCCGCAGGTCGGTCTTGGCGGTGCGGCTCATGTCGCCGAGGGCGGTGGTGCCCTGGTCCCCGGTACGCGTATAGATGCGGGTGAGATTGACCATGAGCCGAGACTACTGCGCCGCCCGGTGCCTCACGCCTTCCGGAACACCCGGGAGCCGACGGCCACCGAGACCGCGGCGAGCCCGGCGGCGCAGACCGCGCCCAGCGCGACGTCGCCGTCCGTGTAGTCGCCGACGTACGCGGCCCGGACCCCTTCGACCAGGTAGCGGAACGGCACCAGGTGGGAGACGGTGTCCAGCCACCGGGGGGCCAGCGCCATCGGCAGCAGGATCCCGGAGAGCAGCATCGCGGGCAGGTTGACCGCGTTGACCACCGGTGCGAAGCCCTGCGGGGAGTCGATCCGCAGGGCCAGTGCGTACGACAGGGACGCCAGCGCGAGGGTGAGCGCGCCGACGAACAGGAACCCCACCAGTACGCCCGCCACCGGGGCGCGCAGCCCCATCGCCACCGCGACCACCACCAGCAGCAGGGACTGGGCGGAGAGCGCGACGACGTCCTTGAGCACCCGGCCCAGCAGCAGGGCCGGCCGGCTGACCGGGGTCACCCGCATCCGCTCGATGATCCCGTGCTGCTTGTCGATCAGGATGCCGAACCCGGCGAACGCGGCGCTGAACAGGCCGAGCTGGACCAGCAGGCCGGGTACCAGGGTCTGCCAGGAGTCCCCGGGCCCGCCGAGCGGCACCCGCTCCAGCAGCGGGCCGAACAGCACCAGGAAGAGCAGGGGTTGCAGCAGCCCGAAGACCAGGCCGAGCTTCGACCGGAGCAGCTGGCGGAGGTGGCGGCCGAGGATCAGACCGGTGTCGGAGACGACATGGGACATGGTCGGGTTCTTCTTCCGTTCGGTGAGGTGGGGAGCGCGGCGGGGCCTCGCGGGGGCGCGGTCCGCGGGCTTCGTCCGCGGGCTTCAGACGGCGACCGGGGTGGCGTCCCGTGCGTCCGCGCCGCGCCCGGTGACGGCGATGAAGGCGTCCTGCAGGGAGGCGTCGGGCGAGCCGGCGTAGCGGGTCTTCAGCTCCCGGGCGGTGCCTTCGGCGGCGATCCGCCCGCCGTCGACGATCACCAGCCGGTCGGCGAGCGCGTCGGCCTCGTCGAGGTAGTGGGTGGTCAGGAACACCGTCATGCCGGACTCCGCGCGCAGCCGGCGGATCAGTTCCCACAGGTCGGCGCGGCTTCCGGGGTCCAGACCGGTGGTCGGTTCGTCGAGGAAGAGGATCTCGGGCCGGTGGACGAGTCCCATGGCGATGTCCAGCCGGCGGCGCTGGCCGCCGGAGAGGGCCGCGCAGGGGCGGTCCAGCAGGCCGGTGAGGCCGAGGTCGGCGGCGAGCCGGTCGGTGCGGTCGGCGGCCTCGGCGCGGGTGAGCCGGTACAGGCGCGCCTGGGTGACCAGTTCCTCCCGTACCGGCACCGCCGGGTCGACGCCGCCGGACTGGGCGACGTACCCGATCCGCATGCGGACCCCGGAGGGGTCGCGGACCAGGTCGTGCCCGGCGACGGTGGCGCTGCCCCCGGTGGGCGGCAGCAGCGTGGTGAGCATGCGCAGGGTGGTGGTCTTGCCGGCGCCGTTGGGGCCGAGGAAGCCGAGGATCTCACCGCGCGCGACGGTGAGGTCGATTCCCCGGACCGCTTCGACCGGGCCGCGCCTGGTCTGGAAGGTGTGGGCGAGTCCGGTGGTGGTGAGGCAGGGCTGGTTCGGCATGCGGCCCAGGAAAACACAATGACTTAAAGTTTGCAATGACTCCAAAATTCAACCGAGGCCAGCGAAGTTAGCATGGGGGGCATGGACGGCACGGCACGGCCCGAGGGCTTGCGGGAGCGGAAGAAGCGCCAGACCAGGCAGCACATCTCGGACGTGGCGACCGGGCTGTTCCTGGAGCGCGGGTTCGAGGCGGTCACCATCGCCGAGATCGCCGAGGCCGCCCAGGTGTCCGTCAACACCGTCTACAACTACTTCCCGGCGAAGGAGGACCTGTTCTTCGACCGCCAGGCGGAGATGGTGACGCGCCTGTCCCGGGCCATCGAAGGGCGCGCGGTGGGGGAGTCCGCGGCCCGCGCCGTGCTGCGTGCCCTCCGGGCCAGCCTCACCGAGCGGTCCGCCGAAGCGCTCGACCCCGCCTTCCACCGCTTCGTGGCGGTCATCAACTCCTCGCCGGCCCTGATGGCCCGGCTCATGGTCATGCACGAGGAGATCTGCCGCTCGACGCAGGCCACGCTGGCCCACGAGACCGGTGACGACCCCGCCGACCCGCTCCTCGGGCTGATCGCCAGTCAGCTGGCCTGGGCCGCCAGCGCGGTGCAGAACAGCGTGCTCCGCCTGATGGCCGAGGGGCGGGACCCCGACGAGGTGGCGCGCGACGTGCTGGCCAGGCTGGACATCATCGAGACCCTGCTCGGCGAGCGCACCCTGGGCTACGCGGTGAAGGCCGCCGGATGAGGCCGTCCGCGCGCCCCGGGACGGCGGGACGCCGCGGACCGGCCGGGGCGTGCCGCGCGGACCGGCCGGCCGGCCGCCGTGCGGCGGCGGGGTGACGGTGGCCGGGGCGGCGCGCCGGGTGGAACGCGTGCTGCCGGGCCGCGCGCCCCGGCAGCGCGTCTGGTACGCCTCCTACGGGTCCAACATGCACCTGGAGCGCCTGCGCTGCTACCTCTCCGGCGGGCGCCCGCCGGGGGCCACCCGCGACTACCCCGGGTGCCGCGACGGGCGGCCCCCGGCCGGGTCGGTCCCGCTGGTGCTGCCGGGACGGCTGTACTTCGCCACCGAGTCCCCGGTGTGGACCGGCGGCCGGGCCTTCTACGACCCGGCCGCCCGGGGCGAGCTGTGGGCGCGGGCCCACCTGGTGACCACCGGTCAGTTCTCCGACATCGCGGCCCAGGAGATGTACCGGGAGCCGGGCGACGACCTCGACCTGCGGGAGGTCCTCACGCACGGCCGGGCGGCACTCGGTCCGGGCCGCTACGAGACGCTCGTCTGCCCGGGGCTCCTGGACGGGACGCCGGTACTCACCTTCACCGCGCCGTGGCGGCTGACCGAGGCCGCGCTCAACCCGCCGTCGGCCGCCTACCTCCAGCACCTGGGCGCCGGTCTCGGCGAGGCCGGGGCGTGGCGGCCGCCGGCCATCGCCGCCTACCTCGCCCGGTCCCCGGGGGCGGCGGACCACTGGACCGAGGCGGGCGTCACCGCTCTCGTCGACCCCGGCCGGGCACCGGGGCGGCCCGGGCGCCGGAGCCGCCCCGGACACCGGGCCGGGCCGCCGGCGGGGGCCGGGTGACTGCGGTGAAGAACACACCGTGACGCGCCTTACTTACTGCTGCGGCCGGGGGTGAACGGACGTTAAGGTCCGGCCAGTAGCGTCGAAGAGAGGTGTGTGTCGTGGCGAAGAAGCTCGCCGTCATCGGGGCCGGACTCATGGGGTCCGGTATCGCGCAGGTCTCGGCCCAGGCCGGGTACGAGGTGGTGCTGCGCGACGTCACGGACGAGGCACTCGCCCGCGGGAGGAACGGGATCCAGGCGTCGTACGAGAAGTTCGTCGCCAAGGGCAAGCTGGCGGCGGAGGACGCCGAGCAGGCGCTGGCCCGGATCACCACCACCACCGACCTGGACGCCGTCGCCGACGCGGACATCGTGGTCGAGGCGGTCTTCGAGAAGATCGAGGTCAAGCAGGAGATCTTCCGGACCCTGGACGGTCTGGTGAAGGACGACACCATCCTGGCGTCCAACACCTCCGCCATCCCGATCACCAAGATCGCCGCGGTCACCGGCCGCCCGGAGCGGGTCGTCGGCACCCACTTCTTCTCGCCGGTGCCGATGATGCAGCTGTGCGAGCTGGTCCGCGGTTACAAGACCAGCGACGAGACCCTCGCGGCGGCCCGTACCTTCGCCGAGGAGGTGGGCAAGACCTGCATCGTCGTCAACCGCGACGTCGCCGGCTTCGTCACCACCCGGCTCATCTCCGCCCTGGTGGTCGAGGCGGCCAAGCTGTACGAGTCCGGGGTGGCCTCCGCCGAGGACATCGACGTCGCCTGCAAGCTGGGCTTCGGCCACGCGATGGGCCCCCTCGCCACCACCGACCTGACCGGCGTGGACATCCTGCTGCACGCCACCGGCAACATCTACACCGAGACCCAGGACGAGAAGTTCGCGCCGCCGGAGATCATGCGCCGCATGGTCGACGCCGGTGACATCGGCCGCAAGAGCGGACAGGGTTTCTACCAGTACTGACGGGTTTATGCCGTTATTCGCGAGGGTAGGGGCGCCGCGTGGTCCCGGACCTGAGGCAGCGTCAGGTCCGGGCACTCACCCTCGCGAGTGATTTGGGTATCGGTTCGCTTACAGGCGGCAACTTCGCTGTGTGAGAGGCAGTCAGTTCTGTAGACATAGGCGCACCACGACAGCGTCGCAGCACAACACGGGAGCGCATATGTACATCAGGGGCGACCACGCCGAGCTGGTCGTCGGGGGCCGCCTCGACGTTCGCAGCGCGGCGGACGCCCGCACGGTCCTGCACACCGCCGTCGACTCCGGTCGCGGCGACCTGGTGCTCGACCTGACCGCACTGGACTCCTGGGACGCCACCGGGCTGGGAGTCATCATGGAAGCGCACCGCCGGGCCGGCCGGACCGGCCGCCGGCTCGTCCTGCGCGGGGTACCGCCCCAGATGCAGCGCCTGCTGGTCGCGACCAGACTGCACCGCATCCTCGCGATCGAGGGCGGGCTGGAGGCGGAGACCGTGCCGCGGGTCTGACCCTCCCAGGCCCGCCGCCCCGCGGCGCCCGCGCATCCCGTCCGCCGCGCCCGGCACCCCTGAGGGAGCACAAGCGGACGCGACCGGACACGGAACAGGCACGGAACAGCCCCGGAAAGGGAACGGAAGCGGAGCCCCGGCCGCATATCCGGACAATCCCAGGGCGGCGCCGCACCCCCCGGGCTCGCTGGGTAGTGTGAATCGGTCTAGGGTTCGGCTCTGCGCCGTACACCCATGCCCTCGACGGCACCCGACCGGACGCCACGGGACGAGGCGACAGCCTCCCCGCGGCCGGCGGGCGCCGGCGGGCGGGGAGGCAGACAGTACGCCACTCATCTGGGGGCATTCACCATGGCACCGACGAACAGCGGACCGGACGAGCACGGTCTGCGGGCTCCCGGGACGGGGCCCGCGGGAGATCCGGCGCGCCCGGCGGGCGGCGGCATCCCGCCGCTGCCGCCCCGCGACCTGTCCCCGCCCCCAGGTCCGGCCCGTACCGCACGGCTGGTGGTCGACGGCGACCTGGTCACCGTCAACCCGGTCGACGGCAGCGAGATAGAACCCTGCCCGCCCGGCGAGCGGCCGCCCGCCCCGGTCCGCCACGCCCCCGGGCGGCGGGCCGAGCTGCGCCGCGCCGCCGCCGCGCCGCCCGCACAGGGCCACGCGCCGCCGATGCTGGAGCGCGCCGAGGAACGCGAGCGGCTGTCCCGGCTCCTGTCCCGCGGCCGGTCGGTCCGGCTCACCGGCCCCTCCGGGTCCGGCCGGACCACCCTGCTGGCCGCGGTGGCCGCCGACTGCGCGGAGCTCGCCCCGGACGGCGTGATCCGGCTCAGCGGCCGCCACCGCACCCCCACCGACCTGCTGTACGACCTGCACGCCGCGGTCTTCGACACCCCCCGCCACCGGCTGGGCCGGACGGAACTGCTGGCGGCGGTCCGGGGCGTCGGCGCCGTCGTGGTGCTGGACGACATCGAGTTCGGCGGCACCGCGCTGGAGGACTTCCTCGACGCCACGCCCGAGTGCGCCTTCCTGATCTCCGCGACCCCGCAGGACCCCGTGCCGGCGGCCGGTTCCCCCCTGGAGGAGGTCGTCCTCGGCGGGCTGGGCCGCACCGCCTGCCTGGAACTGCTGGAGCACGCCCTGGGCCGCCCGCTGGACGAGGCGGAGGCGGCCTGGGCGGCCGACCTGTGGTTCGAGTCCGAGGGGCTGCCACTGCGGTTCGTGCAGGCCGGGGCGCTGCTGCGGGCGGGCACGCCGGACGCCGGCACCGGCGCACCGGCGCCCGCTGCCGGACGGCACCGGCTGCCCACCGTGGCCGAGGCCGCGGCCCCTGCCGCGCTGCTCGCCGACCGGCTCGGCACGGCGTCCCGCGAGGCGCTGCGGATCGCGGTGGCGCTCGGCGGCGAGTGCCCGCACCCGGCCCACCTGCGCGCCCTCATCGAGGACTCCGGCGCCGACGCCGACGCGGCCCTCGGCGAACTCGCCGACTGCGGCCTGACCACCGAAGCCGGCCCCCGCCACCGGCTGGCGGCCGGCGTCGCCGCGCAGTTGGCCGCCGCCGGATACGCCGACGACGCCGACGCCCGCGCCCGCGGCGCGGCGCGGCACTACACCTGGTGGGCCGGCCACCCCTCGGTCACCCCCGACCAGGTCGCCCAGGAGGCCGACGTGATCGTGGCCGCCCTCGCCGCCCTGGTGGCCGGGCGCGAGGCCGAGCCGGCGGGCGCCGCCGTACCGCTGGCCCGGGCCGCCGCCCCGGCGCTGGCCGCCGGGCTCGCCTGGACCGCCTGGGAGCGGGCCCTGCGGCACGGCGCGGAGGCCGCGCGGCTGTCCGGGGAGGTCGCCGAGGAGGCGTACTTCCACCACGAACTCGGCGTCCTCGCCCTGTGCAACGGGAACCTCGACCGGGCCCGGGCCGAGCTGGAGGCCTCGATCGGGCTGCGCGGGGTCCTCGCCGACCGGCGCGGCGCGGTCTCCGGGCGCCGCGCGCTCGCCCTGGTCGCCGACCGCTCCGGAACCCCGGCCCCCGCCCTGCCCGGAGACCGTCCCGCCCTCCCGGCGAACGGCTCACCGGGCGCGCCCCCGGCGCTCACCGGCGACCGCCCCGGCCGCCCGGTGACCGGCCCCGCGCCCTGGCCCGCGACCGCCGGCGAGCCGGTGCCGCCGCCCGCCGTGCCGCCCGTCCCGCCCCTCGGCACCGAGCAGCCGGGCAGCTCGGCCGTCACCGAGCAGCTGCCCGCGATCACCCCGGCGGAGCCCGCGGCCCTCCCCGGCCGGCCGGCCGGCGCCGCGGAGACCACCGAGCTGCCCGCTGTCACCGGGGCCGCGGCCGGGCCGGCTTCCGGCCCGTCGTCCGCCGGCACCGTCTCCGGCTCGTCCGCCGGGGCGTCCTTCGACTCCGCCTTCGCCTCCTCCCTCGGCTCGGTGTCCGGCGGCGGCCCGGCCTCCCCGGTGCGGCCACCGGCCGCCCGGCGGAAGCGCGGGCCGGCCTGGCTCGCCGTGCACGCCACCCGCCGCAACGTCGCCGCGGCCGGGGCGGGCGCGCTGCTGCTCGCCGTGCTCGGCACCGTCGTCACCCTCGGCGTCACCTCCGGGGAGGACGACAAGCCCGCCGAGACCGTGCGCCCCGGCGACCGGAGCACCGTCCGGCAGGAGGACCCCGGGGACGACGGCGGCAGCCCGGCGAGCGGGACCCCCACGCCCGGCGACACCGGCTCGCCGCAGCCCGGCCGGAGCGGCGACCCGATGGAACCGTCCACGACCGGTCCGACCGGCACCGGCACGGCGTCGCCCGGCACCAGCACCTCCCCCTCGACCAGCGGGCGGCCGTCGGAGCCCGGCAGCACGCCGCCGACCAGCTCCTCCTCCCGGCCCACGTCCTCCACCACCAGGCCGCCGACGAGCCCCACCCCGACCACGAAGCCGCCCACGAAGCCGCCGACCACCCCGCCCACGACCCCGCCGACCACCCCGCCGTCGACCCCGCCCAGCAGCAGCTCGTCGAACACGGCGAGCGGCCCCGCCCCGTCCGCCGGGACCGGGGCGGACACCGGCAGCCCGGCGTAGCCGCCGGCGGGCACACACCGGAAGGCCGGTGGCACCACCGTTCAGGTGGTGCCACCGGCCTTCCGCGTCGAGCGGTTCCCGCCGGCGACCGGGCCCGGGCGGGCCGCGGCGCGGCGGATCAGAACAGCCGCAGCTTGTCGTCCTCGATGCCGCGCAGCGCGTCGTAGTCCAGCACGACGCAGCCGATACCGCGGTCGGTGGCGAGCACCCGCGCCTGCGGCTTGATCTCCTGCGCGGCGAAGATCCCCTTCACCGGCGCCAGATGCGGGTCGCGGTTGAGCAGTTCCAGGTAGCGGGTGAGCTGCTCCACACCGTCGATCTCGCCGCGCCGCTTGATCTCGACGGCGACGGTGGCGCCGTCCGCGTCCCGGCAGAGGATGTCCACCGGCCCGATGGCGGTGGGGTATTCACGTCGAATGAGCGTCCAGCCCGGACCGAGCGTCTCGATGCGATCGGCGAGGAGTTCCTGGAGGTGCGCCTCCACCCCGTCCTTGATCAGGCCGGGGTCGACGCCGAGCTCGTGCGAGGAGTCGTGGAGCACTTCCTCCATGGTGATGATGAGCTTCTCGCCCGCCTTGTTCACCACCGTCCACACGTCGCCGTCGCCCTCCTTCAGGGTGCACGGCGGGGACATCCAGTTGAGGGGCTTGTAGGCGCGGTCGTCCGCATGGATGGACACACTGCCGTCGGCCTTTATGAGGATGAGGCGGGGGGCCGTGGGCAGGTGGGCGGTGAGCCGGCCCGCGTAGTCCACGGAGCAACGGGCGATGACGAGACGCATGGTCCGCAACGCTACTCGACCGGGGGCCGTGCACGCGATTCGCGCACCCGGGGTCCGGTGCCACCCCCGCCGCCCCGGGCCACGGGCCCCGCGGACGGCCCTCCGGCGGCCGGCCACCGCGCCGCTCCCGGCGGCCGGAGCGGCTCCCGGACGCCCCCTTGGTCCCGGGACGACCCCGTTCGGCCTTGGCTGGTTGTGGGTGCATTCTTCTGGTGCCGGGACAGTGGCCGGAATACCGTTGAAGCGGGCGGTCGTCGGACGTGCACGCTGCGTCGCGGCCGTCCGTCCATCCGTGAGACCCCGTCCTTGGGGTCGCGAGAGGAGAACCCATGTCGCTGGACGTCTCACCGGCCCTCCTCGAACAGGCCGAGCGAGGCGAGGTCGACGAAGCGGCTTTCGTCGACTGCGTCCGGACCTCCCTGCCGTATGCCTGGGAGATGATCAGCTCGTTGGTGGCCCAGCTGAAGGTTGACGGCGGCGAGTTCGCCGACAACCAGACCCCGCCGCCGGACGAGCAGGCGCGCGGCCAGCTGCTGCGGGCACTGGCGAGTGACGCCATACGCGGTGCACTGCAGCGGCACTTCGGGGTACGGCTGGCGTTCCAGAACTGTCACCGGGTGGCGGTCTTCCCGCTGGACGCCTCGGCCGACGAGCGACTGACCCGCTTCACGTCCATACGCGGCCAGTTGCTCAATCAGTCACCGGAACTGCGCGACTGCTGAACCGTTTTGGCTGCCGCTCCACGGGGGGAGGTGCATCGGATCAGGAGCGGCAGCATCCACGGTCGTACGCTCCATCACCCGCGAAACGCTCAATCCGCGCCAAATGTCGGAAATGATCTCCAGTGCGGGGCGGAGGATCCTCCGGGCCCCGCCGCATTCAGTCGAGCAGGGGCAGCACGTCCCGCCCCAGCCGCCGCACGTTCTCCTCGGTGGCCGCGAGCTCGCCGGACCCCTCCGTCAGCAGTGCGAACCGACGGATGCCGGTGCGCTCCGCGGTGGCCGCCAGCCGGTCCGCGCACAGCCGGGGCGGGCCCACCGGATGGATCCCGCACAGCATCTCGGTGTACGCCTGCGGGTCGCGCATCCTGCGGTACCGCCCGTCCACCGTGATGTGGGCCGACAGCCCCTGGTGCAGCCAGCCGGGCATGGCCTTGATCAGCGTCTCGGCCGCGTCCGCGCGGCTGTCGGCGACCTGCGCCACACCCGCCGACACGTGTTCAGCGGCGTCCACCGCCTCCGGCGGGTGCCCGGCCGCCAGCGCGCAGCCCCGCCACAGGGCGATCATCTCGGCCTTCTCGGCGTCGTCGCTGTGCATGCCGAGGAGCATCGGCAACCCGCGCTCGGCGGCCAGCCGGACGCTCCCCGCCGAGGTGCAGGCCACCACCACCGGTGGCGCGGCCGACCGCGCGCCGCCCGCCGCGCCCGGCCCGGCGCCCGGCGCCCCCGGCCGGGACGCGGTGACGTCCGGCATCCCGGGGCCGCCGCCCGCCTCCGGGCCGGTGAGCAACTCGTCGGCCCGCGGCACCACGGGTACCTCGCGGAACCTGAAGCGCTCGCCGTCGGCGGCCACCCGCGGTTCGCGCAGCCAGCGCAGCAGCAGGTCCAGCGACTCGGGGAAGCCGCGCTCGTACGCCTCCAGCCCCGCGCCGAAGACCTCCAGGTCGACCCAGGGCCCACCGCGCCCTACCCCGAGCGTGAAGCGCCCGCCGGAGGTGAGGTGCAGCAGCGCGGTCTGCTCACCCAGGGCGACGGGGTGGGCGCTCGGCAGCACGCTCACCGCCGTGCCCACTCCGATGCGCCGGGTGCGGCCGAGCATCAGACCGGCGAGGGTGATCGCGGACGGACAGACCCCGTACGGGACGAAGTGGTGCTCGGCGATCCAGACCGCGTCCAGCCCCGCCTCCTCGGCGGCATCCGCCGTCCGCACCGCCCGGTGCAGTGCCTCTCCCGGTCCCTGGCCTGGGAATTGGGCGGCCAGAATGAAAGCCCCAACGCGCATCTCGCCTACTGCCTTCCTGATGACGGCTCGCGCCCCCCCCAGCGCACCCCCTGCATAGGCAATAACGCCTGACACGTGCCAAAGGCACGGCCCGGCATGAGGTTTTCATGATGATCACAGCTGGTGGCCGATGGTCCGGGCGGTGGCCCGGACATCGGCGCGTACGCTGGTGACAACCTCCCCGGCCACCTCCCCCAGACTCCGTCGGGGGGTGCCCCAGGGGGTGCCCACAGTTCCGCAGGCCCTTCCGAGGTGCACCATGTCCCCACGCCGAAACCGCCCGCGCGGCGGTGACACCCCCGCCGGCCGCGACGCGGCCCCAGCGGACCGCTACGGCCTGGAGCGGACCGAGAGCTGGCAGGGCGAGGAGTGGGCGGTACGGCACATCAGCGGCGGCGCCGCGGCCAAGCACTACCGCTGCCCGGGCTGCGACCAGGAGATCCCGCCCGGGGTGCCGCACCTGGTGGCCTGGCAGCTGGACGGCGGCGGCGACGACCGGCGGCACTGGCACAAGGCCTGCTGGAACGCGAGAGACCGCCGGAGCACGCGGCTCCAGCGGTCCCGTAACGCGCCGAGGTACTGACACCACCCGGGGCCGGCCCGGGAAGTCCCGGGCCGGCCCCGGTGGCCCGGGACGGGCAGGCGCGCGTCCCGGGGGCGGACCGTCACACGTCGCGCTTGTCCAGCGCGGCGTAGGCGCCGGTCATCGTCACCGCGGCGACACCCATGATGATCCACAGCGGTTCCCAGCCCGACGGGCCGGAGTCGCTGACGGAGTTGCTGTACAGGACGCCGAGCTGGTTGGGCACCGAGTAGTTCAGCAGCGCTTCCTGGAGATCGTGCAGCCCGTCGGCCTGCATGAAGATCGCCAGCACCAGCGGCAGCAGGACCAGGCCGATCATGATGGTGATGGCGCCCGCCGAGTGGCGGATGAGCGAGCCCACGCTGAGCGCGACCAGACCGAGGGTCGCGACGTACAGGCTGATGCCGACGGTGGCCTTGAACCAGTCCTGGCCGGACGGGTCCACCACGCCGGGGTTCTCGCTCAGCATGCTGTCGTTCATCAGCGCCACCACACCGGTGCAGACCAGCGTGGTGGTGAAGGCCACCAGGAAGAAGACCGCGGCCTTGGCGGTCAGCACCCGGCCGCGGCTGGGGCACGCGGTGAGGGTGGTGCGGATCATCCCGGTGCCGTACTCGGAGGAGATGACCAGCACCCCGAGCGTGATGACGCACAGGATGCCCAGCAGGACGCCGAAGAAGCCGAACGTCAGCGGCGTCTCGCCTTCCAGGTCGGTGTCGCTGCCGGACAGGCCGGCCGCGGTGGCGAAGCCGATGCCCACCACCAGCAGGACCAGCACACCGAGGGTCCACATGGTCGAGCGGACCGACTTGATCTTGGTCCACTCCGAGGTCAGGGCGTGGCCGAGGTGGGTCGGGCGGACCGGGATGGGCGAGGTGTACACGCCGAGGCCGGGCGCGGGCCCGCCGGCCGGCCCGGCGGGCGGCGTCTGCGGGGCCGTCGGGGCCGGCTGCTGCTGGTACGGGGTGGTCATCGGGCGTCCTCGCTGTCGTGCTTGTTCAGATCGGCGGGGGCGGCGGTGGGCTGGGCCGGGGGAGCGGCGGGGGCCGGCGGGGCGGCCGGCTGCGGGGCGGCCTGCGGGGCCGGCGGCTGGGGCACGGCCTGCGGAGCCTGTCCCGGCGCGGCGTACGGGTTCGGGGCCTGCCCGGGCACCGGAGCGCCCGGCACCGGCTGACCCGGCAGCGGAGCCCCGGGGTGCGTTCCCGGCCCGGCCTGGTGCGGCAGGGGCGGCGGGGTGAAGCCGGGCAGCGCGCCCGGCGGCAGCGCCCCGGGCTGGCCCGGGTGGCCCGGCTGGCCGGGGAAGCCGCCGGGCATGCCCGGCGCGAATCCGGGCTGCTGGAGCCCGGCCCGCTGGTCGGCGGTGGAGCGGTAGTCCACCGCCCCCTGGGTCATCCGCATGTACGCCTCTTCCAGCGAGGCCTGGTGCGGCGACAGCTCCCACAGCCGCACGTCCGCCTCGTGCGCCAGGTCGCTGATGCGCGGCAGCGGCAGACCGGTGACGCGCAGCGCCCCGTCGGTCTCCGGCAGCACCTGCCCGCCCGCCTCGCTCAGCGCGGCGGTCAGCTTCTCGCGCGCCTGGGTCTGGCCGTCCGGCACCCGCACCCGCGCGAAGTCGGCGGAGTTGTAGGAGATGAAGTCCCGCACGCTCATGTCCGCGAGCAGCTGCCCGCGGCCGATCACGATGAGGTGGTCGGCGGTGAGCGCCATCTCGCTCATCAGGTGGCTGGAGACGAAGACCGTGCGGCCCTCGGCGGCGAGCTGCTTCATCAGGTTGCGGACCCACAGGATGCCCTCCGGGTCCAGGCCGTTGACCGGCTCGTCGAAGAGCAGCACCTGGGGGTCGCCGAGGAGCGCGGCGGCGATGCCCAGCCGCTGGCCCATGCCGAGCGAGAAACCCTTGGAGCGCTTCCGGGCCACGTTCTGCAGACCGACCACCCCGAGCACCTCGTCCACGCGCCGGGCGGGGATGCCGGACAGCTGGGCGAGGCAGAGCAGGTGCTGGCGTGCGCTGCGGCCGCCGTGCACCGCCTTGGCGTCGAGCAGCGCGCCCACCTGGCGCGGTGCGTTGGGCAGCTTGCGGAAGGGGTGGCCGCCGATGGTCACATGACCGGCCGTCGGCTGGTCGAGGCCCAGGATCATGCGCATCGTGGTCGACTTGCCCGAGCCGTTGGGGCCCAGGAAGCCGGTCACGGCACCGGGCCGCACCTGGAACGACAGGTTGTACACGGCCGTCTTGGCGCCGTAGCGCTTCGTCAGGCCGACTGCCTCGATCATTATCCGCCCTTCGCGAGGTTGCCGCAGGGCACGTGCCCCCGTGCGGGTTAGGAGGATAACCGTGCACGGGCGGTTCCTGTCACGGCGGAAAGTGAACGCATCGTGACCTCGCCGGACCGGCTGTCCCGGTACGTCCGGTTCCGGGCGGCGTCGGCGGGGCGGGCCGTCGGCCTCCCGGTCAGGCGTCGCGCCTCCGCAGCAGCAGATATCCGGCGGCCAGCGCGGCCGCCACCCACAGTGCCATGATCGCGAAGCCGCCCCACGGGCCGTACGGGGCGTCGTCACCGGCGGTCACCACCTGCATGATCCGCTGGCCCGCCTGGTCGGGGAGGTAGTCGCCGACCTTCTCGGTGGCGGAGACGTTGCCGAGGATGTTGGAGACGAGGAAGAAGAAGGGCATCAGGACGCCGAGCGAGAGCATCGGACTGCGCAGCACGGTGGCGATGCCCATGGCGAACACGGTGATGAGGGTCATGTAGAGGCCGCCGCCGAGGACCGCCCGCAGGACGCCGGGGTCCCCCAGCGCGGCCCGGTGGTCGCCCAGCATCGCCTGGCCGGTGAAGAAGGTGACGAAGCTGGTGATCATGGAGACGGCGAGGGCGAGCAGCGTGGCGACCGCGATCTTGCCGAACAGGAAGAGGCCGCGCCGCGGGACCGCCGCCAGCGAGGTGCGGATCATGCCGGTGCTGTACTCGTTGGACACCACCAGCACCCCGAAGACGATCATCGCCAGCTGGCCCAGGCCGGTCCCGGCGAAGCTCACGTAGGTGGGGTCGAAGGTCAGCCGGTCGTGCGCCGACATGTTCTCCCAGTCGTTCCGCACCAGCGCGCTGATCAGGGCGCCCAGGGCGACGGTGACCACCAGCGCGATCCCCAGGGTCCACACCGTGGAGCGGACCGAACTGATCTTGGTCCACTCGGAGCGCAGCACCTGACCGGTGCCCGGCACCTCAGGACCCCTTCCCGCGCCGCCAGTCCCGCCCCCAGGCGGACCGGTCCGGCCCGGCCGGCGGCCGGCCGGGCGGAAGTTCCGCATCGCCGGGGTGCCCGGCCGCGGCCGGGCCCGGGCCGTCCGCCGCGTGCGCGTGGTACTCCACCGACCCGGCGGTGAGCCGCATGAACGCCTCCTCCAGGGACGCCTGCTGGGGGCTCAGCTCGTGCAGGGTGATCCGGTGCCGGGCGGCCAGCTCGCCCAGCCGGGCGGGGTCCGCGCCGTCCACCTCCAGCACGCCGTCCGGGCCCGCCGTCACCGCGTGGCCGGCCGAGCCGAGGGCCTCGCGCAGCCGCAGGTGGTCGGGGGAGCGCAGCCGGACGTACGTCCGGGAGTTCTCCGCGATGAAGCCGGCCATCGAGGTGTCCGCGAGCAGCCGGCCCTGGCCGATCACCACCAGATGGTCGGCGGTGAGCGCCATCTCGCTCATCAGGTGGCTGGAGACGAAGACCGTGCGGCCCTGGGCGGCCAGGCCCTTCATCAGGTTGCGGATCCAGTGGATGCCCTCCGGGTCGAGCCCGTTGACCGGCTCGTCGAACATCAGGATCCGCGGGTCGCCGAGGAGCGCGGCGGCGATGCCCAGCCGCTGGCCCATGCCGAGCGAGAAACCCTTGGAGCGCTTTCCCGCGACCGGGGTCAGCCCCACCGTGTCCAGCACCTCGCCGACCCGTGCCCGGGGGATGCCGTTGCTCTGCGCCAGGCAGAGCAGGTGGTGGTACGCGGTCCGGCCGCCGTGCATCGCCTTGGCGTCCAGCAGCGCCCCGATGTACCGCAGCGGCTCCGCCAGTTGACGGTAGTGCCTGCCGTCGATCCGGACGGTCCCGGCCGACGGATGGTCAAGACCGAGCATCATCCGCATGGTGGTGGACTTCCCGGCGCCGTTCGGCCCCAGGAAGCCGGTGACCTGGCCCGGCCGCACGGTGAACGTGAGGTGGTCCACGGCGAGCTTCTCGCCGTAGTGCTTGGTCAGCCCCTCAAGCTCGATCATGCCGCCACGCTAAGACGGCCCCGACGCACCCGCCACCGGAGCACCGCGCCGCGGCCGGACACGCGCCCGGGCGCCGGGCGCCACCCTCAGATGGCACCCGGCGCCCGGGATCAGCGTGCCCGGCGGTCCCGGCCGGAGCCGGACCGCGCCGTGGTCAGCGGGTCTGCTGGGCCGGCACCCCGCGGGAGGACGACTCCTCCTCGGCCGGCGAACCGGCCGCGGCCACCGCCGCGCCGGTCAGCGTCGCCAGCATCTCGCGGACGTTGGTCAGCTGGGCGTTGATGCTGTCGCGGCGGTTGGTGAGCGCCGCCAGCTCGCGCTCGGACTCGCTGCGCACCCGGTCCGCCTTGGCGTTGGCGTCGGCCACGATGTCCTCGGCCTGGCGCTGCGCGGTCTCCACCGTCTGACGGGCCCGGCGCTCGGCGTCGGTCCGCAGCTTCTCGGCCTCCAGGCGCAGCTGCTCGGCGCGGTGCTCGATCTCCGCCAGCCGCTTCTCCGCCTTGGCCTGACGCGAGGCCAGGTCCCGCTCGGACTGCTCCCGCCGCTTGGCGAGGTTGGTCTCGAAGTCCGCGGCGGCCTGGGCGGCCTTGGCGCGGGTCTCCTCGAACAGCGAGTCCGCTTCCTCACGCTTGGACTGCGCGTCCTTCTGGGCTTCCGCGCGCAGCGTCGAGGCGTCCCCCTTCGCCTTCTCGACGATCCGCGCGCCCTCGTCCTCCGCCTTCTGCTTCCGCTCGGCGGCGAACGACTCGGCGTCGTTGCGCACCTGCTGGGCGGCGGACTCGGCCAGCTCACGGTGCTGCTCGGCGGCCCGGCGGGCCTCCTCACGCAGGTCCTTGGCCTCCTCCTCGGCGAGCCGGAGGATCTTCTCGACGCGCGCGCCGAGCCCCGCGTAGGAGGGCTCGGCGTCGGTGACCTGGGCCTGGGCGTTCTGCGTTTCGAGGTGCAGCTCCTCGATGCGCTTTTCCAGAGACGTGATTCGGGCGAGCGCGCTGTCACGGTCGGCGACGAGTTTGGTGATGCGGTCGTCCACCTGGCCGCGGTCGTATCCACGCCGCACGAGCTCGAAGCCGAAGGGGGAGGAAGTGTCGCTCATGGGGTTCCTGTCGAAAGAGACCGGTGAGGTGATAGAGGGAATCCTAGGGGGCGCAGCGGCGTGTCATCGAGTCAACGCCCGTGAGATCTGGAGAATGTCCAGCCTTTTGAGTGGAGTGTTCACGTGCCCCTTGTCACTCCTTGGAGGGAATCGGACGATCCGGACACGGCCGGTGCGGGCGCGGTCCGCGCGGCCTCCCGCCCGGGGTACGCGCCGCCCCGGGACCGGGCCGGGCGGACCACGGTCACCGGGCCGCCCTCCGGGCCGCCCGGGCGGCGGCCCGCAGGCCGGCCGGGGCGGCGGTCGCCGCGGGGGAGCGGGCCGCCCGCACCGGTACCGCACGGGGCCCCGGGAGCCGGGCCCCGGGGCCCGGCCCGGCGGGTGCCGGACCCCGCCTAGGAGCCCGAGGACTTGCCGCCCGAGCGGCCCGACCCGGCCCCGGCCGCCGCCTTCGCGCCGTCCTTGCCCGAGCCGCCGCCGGCCGGGGCCTCCAGCGAGCCGAGCGCCTCCAGCACGTCCTGCACCCGGGAGATCTCGGCGTTGATGTCCTCCTGGCGGCGCATCAGCACCTCCAGCTCCCGCTTGCCCGCGTCGACGATCCGGCGCGCCTCCTCGCGGGCCTCGGAGCGCATCCGCTCCGCGTCCCGGGTGGCGTCGGCCTTGCGCTGCTCGGCCTCCTTCAGCAGCCCCTCGGCCTTCTTCACCGCCGAGACCCGCACCTTGGTCGCCTCGGTGTTGGCGTCGGAGACCTTCTGCTTCGCCTTCTCCTCGGCCTCGACCAGCTGGGCGGTGGCCGCGGCCGCCAGCTTGTCCACCCGCTCCCCGGTCGCCTTCATCTGCTCCGCGGCCTCCCGGCGGGCCCGCTCGTGCAGCTCCTCGACCTCGGACTCCACCCGGCCGCGCAGCTCCTCGGCCCGCTCCCGGATGGCGGTGGCGTCCCCGCGCGCCTCACCCAGCATGGTGTCCGCGTCGGTACGGGCCTTCTCCACCAGCGCGGTGGCCTTGGCACCGGCCTCGCCGACGATCCGCTCGGCCTCCTGGCGCGCGGCCCCCACCATGGTGTCGGCCTGCTCCTCGGCGGCCGTGGCGCTCCGCAGCGCCGCCTCCCGGGCCTCCTTGGTGACCTTCTCCGCCTCGCTGGTCGCCTTGCTGACCAGCCGGTCGGCCTGCTCGGCCGCGTCCGCCCGCCGCTTGTTGGCGTCCTGGCGCGCCTTGTCGACCGTGCGCTCGGCCTCCGCCCGCGCCTCGGCGCGCACCCGCTCGGCCTCCGCCGCGGCGGCCGCGGCCGCCTGCTCGCTCTCGGCCCGGGTCCGCGCGGCGTGCTGCTGCGCCGAGTTGACCGTCTCGGCCGCCTCGGTGCGCAGCCGCTCCGCCTCGTTGGTGGCCTCCGAGACCAGCCGGTCGGCCTGCTCGGCAGCGTCCGCGCGGCGCTTGTTGGCGTCCTCCCGGGCCTCGGCGGCCATCCGCTCGGCCTCCGCGGTGGCCTCGGTGACCAGCCGGTCCGCCTGCTGCGCGGCCTCGGACCGGATGTTGTTGGCGTCGCCGCGGGCCTCCGCCCGGGTACGGCTGGCGTCCTGCTCGGCCGCCGCCCGCGCGTCGGTCGCCTCGGTGCGCAGCGCCTGCGCCCGGGCGCCCGCGTCGGCCAGCACCCGCTCCGCCTCGGCGGTGAGCCGCTGGGCCTCCGCGGTGGCCTCGGTGACCAGCCGCTCGGCCTCCGCGGCCGACTCGGCCACGTGCCGCTCCGCCTCGGCGGTGAGCCGCTGCGCCTCCGCGGTGGCCTCGGTGACCAGCCGCTCGGCCTCCGCGGCGGCCGCGGTGATGGCCCGCTCGGCCTCCGTGGTCGCCTCGGTGACCAGCCGGTCGGCCTGCTCCGCCGCGTCGGTGCGCCGCTTGTTGGCCTCCTCGCGGGCCTCCGACCGCAGCCGGTCGCCCTCCGCGCGGGCCTCCGCGACGGTCTGCTCCGCCAGTGCCGCGGCGGTCTCCGCCGCCTCCTGCGCCTCGCCGCGCAGCCGGGTCGCGTCGGCCGCGGCCCGCTCCCGCTCGGCGTGGGCGTCGGACCGGACCCGGTCCGCCTCCTCCTGGGCCTCGGTGCGGGTGCGCTCCGCCGCGTGCTCGGCGGCCGACCGCAGTCCGGCGACCTCCTGCTCGGCCTGCTCGTGCAGCCCGGCCACCGAGTCCCGCACCTGCTGGGCGGTCTGCTCCGCCGCCGAGACCAGCTCCGACGCGCGCCGCTCGGCCTCCTCGGCCAGCCGCTGCGCCTCCTCCTGCGCCTCCGCGACCCGCTTGCGGGCGGAGGCCAGCAGCTCCTCGCTCTGCTCGTGCGCCCGCTCCCGCTCCCGCTGCGCCTCGGCCCGCGCGCCGCCGAGCAGTTCCTCGGCCTCCCGGCGCCGCCGGGTCGCCTCCTCCTGCGCCGCGGCCAGCGCCTCGGCGGCCTCCGCGGCCAGCCGCTCGGCGGCCGCGTTCGCCTCCGCCCGCACCCGGTCCGCGGTCTCCTGCGCCTCGGTGCGCAGCCGCTCGGCCTCCGCGGCGGCCTCGCCGCGCAGCCGGGCCGCCATCTCCTCGCCCTCGGCGCGGCTGCCCGCCGCCTCCGCGGCGGCCTCGGTGCGCAGCCGCTCGGCCTCCGCCTCGGCCTGCTCCTGGAGGCCGCGCAGCCGCTCCGCGGCCTCGGTGCGCAGCCGCTCGGTCTCCTCGGCCGCCTCGCGGCGCAGCCGCTCGGCCTCCGCCCGCGCCTCGCTCAGCGCCTCCTCGGCCGCGGCCACCTTGGCCTCGGCCTCCTCGCCGCGGCGGGTCAGCTCCGCCTCGGCGTCCGCGCGCCGCCCGGCCAGGGCCCGCTCGGTCTCCTCGCGGAGCTGCTCGGCGCCGCGCGTCGCCTCGGACTTGACCCGGCCGGCCTGCTCCTCGGCCGCCGAGACCAGCTCCTCGGCCTCGCCGCGGGCCCGTTCCAGCGCCTCCTCGGCCTGCCGGCGCAGGGTCGCGGCCCGCTCGATGGCATCGGTGCGGACCCGCTCGCTCTCCGCGGTGGCGCCCGAACGGGTCTCCTCCGCGTCCGACTTGGCCTTGGTCAGCAGCTCCTCGGCGGTCCTGGCCGCCTCCTCGATCTGCTGGACGGCCTCCTTGCGGGCCTCGCCGCGGATCCGCTCGCCCTCGGTGACCGCCTCGGCCCGCAGCTGCTCGGCCTCGCCGCGCAGCCGCCGGGCCTCCTCCTGCAACTCCCGGGTCTTGGCGCGGTACTCGGCGGTGTCGTCCTGCGCCGCGCCCTTCAGCGCCTCGGCGGTGTCGTGCGCCTCGGCGCGCAGCCGGTCGGCCTCCTCCTCCGCCTCCCGGCGGATGCGCTCCGCCTCCTCGGCGGCGGCCCTGGTGGTGGCCTGGGCGTCCTCGGACGCCTTGGAGAGCACCTCCTCGGCGCTCCGGGCCGCCTTGGCCAGCTGGGCCGCGGAATCCTCAACGGCCTTGGCCCGCGCGGCCTCCCGCGCCTCGGCGATCACCCGCTCCGACTCGGCGCGGGCGTCGTCCCGCGCCTGCTCGGCCTCCGCGCGCAGCGCCTCGGCCTCCTTGGTGGCCTCGCCGACCAGCCGTGCGATCTCCGCCTTGGCCGTGCGGGCGCGCTGCTCGTTGTCGGTCTCGGCGGCCGCCAGCCGCTTGGCCGCCGCGTCCTTGGCCTCGGTGAGGAGTTCCTCCGCCTCGGCGCGCGCCCGGCGCAGCGCCTCCTCGGCCTCCTGCATGCGGGCCTCGGCGGTGCGGGACAGCTCGGTGGCCTGGCGGCGCGCCTGGTCGGTCTCGGCGACCGCGCTGCTGCGCAGCGTCTCGGCGTGCTCGGTGGCCTCCTGGGCCTGGGTGGACGCGGCGCCCAGCAGCCGCTCGGCGTCGGTGCGGGCGCGGCGCAGGATCGCTTCCGCCTCGGCCCGCGCGGCTTCCGCTTCGGCGCCGGCCCGCTGCCGGGTCTGGTCGGTCACCCGCTGGGCCTCGGCGCGGGCGGCGCCGAGCACCTGGTCGGCCTCGGCCCGCGACTCGTCCATCAGCCGCCGGGCCTGGGACTCGGTGCGGGCCCGCAGCTGCTCGGCCCAGGCGACGTTCTCGTTGACGTGCGACTCGACCGTGGCCCGGCGCTCGGCCAGTTCCTCGTCCAGGCGCTGACGGCGGGCCACGGCCTCGGCGTGCAGCTCCGCTTCGAGCCGGGCCTGCCGTTCGGCCTGCTCCTGCAGCAGCCGCTGGGTCTGCGCCCGGGCCTCGCGCAGCTCCCGCTCGGCGTCCGCGCGCATCTGGTCGGCCTGGATCTGGGCGTTGCGCAGCAGCTGCTCGGCCTGGTACCCGATGTCCGCACTGTCGTACGCGGGACGGCTGGCGATGGTGCGGCGCGCCTCGTGCAGTTTGGCGCGCAGCACCTCGACCTGGTAGCCGAGGTCGTCGGCGTGCTGGACGGCCTTCTCCCGCTCGGTCTTCAGCCGCTCCATCTCGGCCTCGAACTTCGCGAGGTGGTCGTCAGGCTCGTAGCGGTCGTAGCCCCGCACTGCGCGGTCCCATCCGTCCCCTGGTCGCGTTGGCAGCCGGCTCCGTCCTGCGTGGTTGGTCGTACCGGAGCTGGCCCTTGACGAAGAAATGGTGTCAGATCATCGGCAAAGCTTGGGCCGGGCCCCGATTCTGCTTCCGTTTCCCGTTACCCCGGCCGAGCCTGCACTCTACCGGCCGGGGAAGGGGAAGGTCAGTGCTCCGCCGTGCCGGGGGCCGCGGAGGTCACGAGTTCGGTGAGCACACCGTGGCAGTCCTTGGGGTGCAGGAAGGTGATCCGGGAGTCCATCGAGCCGCGGCGCGGGGTCTCGTACAGCACCCGCACACCCTTGTCCCGGATGGCCTCGGAGTCGCCGTCGACGTCCGCGGTGCCGAAGGCGATGTGGTGCACGCCCTCGCCGTTCTTGGCCAGCCACTTGCCGACCGCGGAGTCCTCGCGGGTGGGCTCCAGCAACTGGAGGTACGAGGCGCCGCCGTCGTCCGTACCGTTGATCTTGAGCATGGCCTCGCGGACCCCCTGCTCCTCGTTGATCTCGCTGTGGAACACCTCGAAGCCGTACGTGGCACGGTAGAACTCGACGGTCTTGTCGAGGTCGAAACAGGCGATCCCGATGTGGTCGATTCGCGTCAGCATGGCACCAGTCCACCGCTCGGGCACGTGGTTACGCAACGTGCGCGCGATCACACCCATGGCCCGATGACCCGGCCGGTACGTCTCAGTACATTGCAGGTAACCCTCGTTAACTTCCTTCCTTCTCCCGAAGGGCAGCACCATGACTCGTACGGCTGGTACCACCTCAGTGATCGTCGCGGGCGCGCGTACCCCGATGGGCCGCCTGCTCGGCAGCCTCCGCACCTTCTCCGGTGCCGACCTCGGCGCCGCCGCCATCAAGGCCGCGCTGGACCGGGCGGGCATCGGCGGCGACCAGGTGCAGTACGTGATCATGGGCCAGGTGCTGCAGGCGGGCGCCGGGCAGATCCCGGCCCGCCAGGCCGCGGTCAAGGCCGGCATCCCGATGAGCGTCCCGGCGCTCACCGTCAACAAGGTGTGCCTGTCCGGCCTCGACGCCATCGCCCTCGCCGACCAGCTGATCCGGGCCGGCGAGTTCGACGTGATCGTCGCGGGCGGCCAGGAGTCCATGACCAACGCCCCGCACGCGCTGCCTAAGTCCCGCGAGGGCTTCAAGTACGGCGCCGTGGAGATGCTGGACACGATGGCCCACGACGGCCTGACCGACTCCTTCGAGGGCATCGCCATGGGCGAGTCCACCGAGAAGCACAACACCCGCCTGGGCATCGGCCGCGCCGAGCAGGACGAGATCGCCGCGCTCTCCCACCAGCGGGCCGCCGCCGCCCAGAAGAACGGGCTCTTCGAGGCCGAGATCACCCCGGTGGAGATCCCGCAGCGCAAGGGCGAGCCGGTGGTCTTCGCCAAGGACGAGGGCATCCGCCCGGAGACCACGGCCGACTCGCTGGGCAGGCTGCGCCCGGCGTTCGCCAAGGACGGCACGATCACCGCGGGCACCTCCTCGCAGATCTCCGACGGCGCCGCCGCGGTGGTGGTCATGAGCAAGGCCAAGGCCGAGGAACTGGGCCTGGAGTGGATCGCCGAGATCGGTGCGCACGGCAACGTGGCGGGCCCGGACAACTCGCTCCAGTCGCAGCCGTCCAACGCGATCGCCCACGCGCTGGGCAAGGAGGGCCTGACCATCGAGGACGTCGATCTGATCGAGATCAACGAGGCCTTCGCCGCGGTCGCCGTGCAGTCCATGAAGGACCTCGGCGTGTCCACCGAAAAGGTGAACGTCAACGGTGGTGCCATCGCCCTGGGCCACCCCATCGGCATGTCCGGTGCCCGCATCGTGCTCCACCTGGCGCTGGAGCTGAAGCGGCGGGGCGGCGGGGTCGGCGCGGCGGCGCTGTGCGGCGGCGGCGGTCAGGGCGACGCCCTGATCATCCGCGTCCCCGGCAAGTGACCGAGCGGGCGCGTCCGGGGGTCCCGGTGCCCCCCGGACGGCGCCCCGCACGACCGGCCCGGCCCGGTCGCGCCGGAACGTGACCACCGCCCCGGGGCGCCACCGCCCCGACCGGCCGACGGTGCCGGGTGAGACGACGAGAGAGCGGAGAGACCATGGTTGACGTCCCCGAGCTGGTGGAGCAGGCGCGGCAGGGGCGGCCCCGGGCCGTGGCCCGGCTGATCTCCCTGGTGGAGGGGGCGTCGCCGCAGCTCCGCGAGGTGATGGCCGCGCTGGCCCCGCTGACCGGCGGGGCGTACGTGGTGGGCCTCACCGGGTCGCCCGGCGTCGGCAAGTCCACCTCCACCTCGGCGCTGGTCACCGCCTACCGCAAGGCCGGGAAGCGGGTCGGGGTGCTGGCGGTGGACCCGTCGTCGCCGTTCTCCGGCGGCGCGCTCCTCGGCGACCGGGTGCGGATGAGCGATCACGCCTCCGACCCGGGGGTGTACATCCGCTCCATGGCCACCCGCGGCCACCTCGGCGGGCTCGCCTGGGCCGCTCCGCAGGCCATCCGGGTGCTGGACGCGGCGGGCTGCGACGTGATCCTGGTCGAGACCGTCGGGGTGGGGCAGTCCGAGGTGGAGATCGCGGCCCAGGCCGACACCTCGGTGGTGCTGCTGGCGCCCGGCATGGGGGACGGGATCCAGGCCGCGAAGGCCGGAATCCTGGAGATCGGCGACGTGTACGTGGTCAACAAGGCCGACCGGGACGGCGCCGACGCCACCGTCCGCGAGCTCAACCACATGCTGGGGCTGGGCGAGGCCCGCAGCGCCGGCGACTGGCGGCCGCCGATCGTGAAGACGGTCGCGGCGCGCGCCGAGGGCGTCGACGAGGTCGTGGAGGCCCTGGAGAAGCACCGCGCCTGGATGGAGGAGCGGGGCGTGCTGGCCGAGCGGCGGAGCCGGCGGGCCGCGCTGGAGGTCGAGACGATCGCGGTCACGGCGCTCCGCGAGCGGATCGGCGACCTCCACGGCGACCGGCGGCTGGGGGCGCTGGCGGAGCGGATCACGGCCGGGGAGCTGGACCCGTACGCCGCCGCCGACGAACTGGTGGCGGAGCTGACCTCGGGCGGTCCGGCCCCGGCCGGCGGCTGACCACGCCGGCGCCCCGCCCGCCGCCGCCCGGTACGGGCCGGACCGGCCGCCGGTCCGGCCCAACGGGCGGGTGCCGCCCGGGCCGCTGACGGCCGCCCGGCGGGTCAGTCGTCGTCGCCGTCGCGGTCGTCCCGGTCGTCGGCTGCGTCGTCGGCTGCGTCGGTGTCGTCGTCGGTGTCGGTGTCGTCATCGCGGTCGGTGTCCGGGGTGACCTTGCCGGTCTTCAGGTCCACCCGCAGGTCGCGCTCCTTGCCGTCCTTGCCGAGGACCTCGACCTCCCACGCCCGCACCGCGCCGTCGTCGTCCAGGTCGACCGAGGTCACGGTGCCGTGCTCGGCCGCGGCGGCGACCGCCCCGGCGGCGTCCACCCGGGCGTCCTTCAGGGCGGCGCGCGCCTCGCGGGCGTCGTCGTCCCGGCCGTCGTCCGACCGGTCGGCGCCGGTGCGCGCGTCGTCGTCCCGGTCGTCCCGGTCGTCGTCCCCGGCGGAGCCCGCCGGGTCGTCGTCCCGGTCCGCGGTGGCCGTGGCCGCCGGCCGCGGGGAGTCGTCCGCGGCGACCGCGAAGGCGGTCGCGGTGCCCCCCGTGACCAGGGCGGCGGCGGCGACGGCGGCTATGACGATGTTGCGCTTCATGAGTGCTTCCTCCGGCTCGTTCCCGCCGGACGGGGTGTCCGGCTGACGTCCACCACCGTCGCGGACGGATGCTGAAGCCTTGCTGAACGAGCCTGAAGATCTCTTCAGGCGGCGTTTGGGAGGGTGGCCGTATGCGCGTGCTGATCGTGGAGGACGAGAAACGGCTCGCCCGGTCGCTGGCCGCCGGGCTCGGCGCCGAGGGCTTCGCCGTCGATGTGGTGCACGACGGCCTGGAGGGGCTGCACCGGGCCGGTGAGGGGCCGTACGACCTGGTCGTCCTCGACATCATGCTGCCGGGCATGAACGGCTACCGGGTGTGCGCGGCGCTGCGGGCGGCCGGGAACGACGTGCCGATCCTCATGCTGACCGCCAAGGACGGCGAGTACGACGAGGCCGAGGGGCTGGACACCGGCGCGGACGACTACCTCACCAAACCGTTCTCCTACGTGGTGCTGCTCGCCCGGGTACGGGCCCTGGTACGGCGCCGCGGCCAGGGCGCCTCACCGGTGCTGCGGGCCGGCGCGCTCACCGTGGACCGGGGCGCCCGGCAGGTGACCCGGGACGGGGTGCCGGTCACGCTCACCACCCGGGAGTTCTCGGTTCTGGAGCAGCTCGCGGTACGCGCCGGTGACGTGGTCTCCAAGGCGGAGATCCTGGAACACGTCTGGGACTTCGCCTACGAGGGCGACCCGAACATCGTCGAGGTCTATGTGAGCGCGCTGCGCCGGAAGCTGGGCCCGGGGCTGATCGAGACGGTGCGCGGCGCCGGGTACCGGCTGGTGAACCGTGCGTAGGCCGTTCGGCTCGGTCCGCTCCCGGGCGGCGCTCGGTGCCACCGTGGTGGTGGCGGTGGCCCTGGTGGCGGCCGGCCTGGCGGTGCTCGGAGTGCTCCGGGCCAACCTCTCCGACCAGGCGGACCTGGAGTCCCGGGCGGCCGCGGAGAAGGTCGCCGCGCAGCTCGCGGCGGGGGTCGCCGCCGACCGGCTGGACCTCGACGAGGAGCCGCCGGTCCAGGTGGTGGACGGCGCGGGGCGGGTGCGTGCGGTCAGCGACGAACTGGAGGCGGTGTCGGGGGCGGGCAGCCGCTCGGTGAAGCCGGTCCCGGGCCCGCCGGAAGCCGGGACGCCCGGACCCCGCCCGGACGACGACGAGCGGACGACCGGGCCCGGACGCCCGGACCCGGCGGAGGACGGCGTGGCGGGCGACGCCACCGGCAGCGCCGGCAGCACCGATGACACCCGCGACCCCGGCGACCCCGACGCCACGGGGGCGAACGACTCCGACACCGGCACCGACACCGACGACGGTGCTGCCGACGACGCGGACGACACCGACACCGCCGACGACGCCGACACCGCCGACGACACCGCCGACGACGCCGACACCGCCGACGACACCGCCGACACCGCCGACGACGACGCCGGCGAGCGGGACGGGGCCGGGCGCTCGCCCGCCGCCGGCGACTTCCCGGACTCCGTGGAGGGGTACACCGACGGGACCGCGACCGTCGACGGGGAGCGGGCGGACTACCGCTTCGCGGCCGTCGAGGTGACCACCCCCGGCGATGTGGAGCTCACCGTGTACGCGGGCGCGCCGCTGGCGGCGCAGCGGGAGGCGGTGGGCACCGTCCGGCGGGCGATGCTGGCGGGCCTGGCCCCGCTGCTGCTGGTGGTGGCCGCGGTGACCTGGCTGATGACCCGGCGGGCGCTGCGCCCGGTGGAGGGCATCCGCCGGGAGATGTCCGCGATCACGGCCAGCGCGGACCTGAGCCGCCGGGTTCCGGAGCCCGCCTCCCGGGACGAGGTGGCGCGGCTGGCGCGCACCACCAACGAGACGCTGGCGGCGCTGGAGACGTCGGTGGAGCGGCAGCGCAGGTTCGTCGCCGACGCCTCGCACGAGCTGCGTTCACCGATCGCCTCGCTCCGTACCCAGCTGGAGGTCGGCGCGGCCCATCCCGGGCTGCTGGACCTGGACGGGGCGGTGACGGACGTGGTGCGGTTGCAGCGGCTCGCCGCCGATCTGCTGCTGCTCGCGCGGCTGGACGCGGGGGAGCGGCCGCAGTCCGGCGCCCGGGTGGAGCTGGGGTCGCTGGTCCGCCGGGAGCTGGCGCAGCGTCCGGCGGACCGGGTGCCGGTGCGGGCCGGGGAGCCGGCCGAGGTGACGGTCGCCGGGTCGCGCGGGCAGCTGGCCCGGGTGCTGGTGAACCTGGTGGACAACGCGGTGCGGCACGCGGTGAGCGAGGTGCGGGTGACGGTGCTCGCCGAGGGCGGCCTGGCGGTGCTGCGGGTGGAGGACGACGGCCCGGGGGTGCCGGAGGGCGAGCGGGAACGCGTCTTCGAGCGGTTCGTCCGGCTCGACGACGCGCGCAGCCGCGACGATGGCGGGGCCGGTCTCGGCCTCGCCATCGCGCGGGATGTCGTCCTGCGGCACGCCGGGTCGCTCACCGTCGGCGAGGCGGCGGGCGGCGGTGCCCGGTTCGAGGTGCGGCTCCCGGCGGTCCGGCCGCCGGAGGCGGACGGTCCCGAGGGCCGCTAGGAGGGGGTGCTCAGGGCTGGCTGCGCTGGGTGCGCAGGTGCTCCGCGACCGGGACGAGCGAGCTGCGCAGGCACGCCAGGTCGGAGGCCGAGAGCAGGTCGATGAAGTGTCTGCGGACGGAGTCGACGTGGTGCGGTGCGACCTTGACCATGGTGTCCCAGCCGTGCTCGGTGAGGACGGCGTACAGCCCGCGCCGGTCGGATTCGCAGTGCTCGCGGCGGACCAGCCCGGCGGTCTCCATCCGGGTGATTTGGTGGGAGAGCCGGCTCTTGGACTGCAGGGTGGCCGCGGCGAGGTCGCTCATCCGCATTCTGCGCTCCGGCGATTCGGACAGATTGACCAGGATCTCGTAGTCGTTCATGGTCAGTCCGAACGGCTGGAGATCGCGTTCGAGCTGGTAGGTGAGTAGCCGGTTGACGTCCAGGTGGGTACGCCAGGCGCGCTGTTCCTCGTCGCTGAGCCAGCGTGTGCCGTTCTCGGTCTCCATAGGATGTATTCTACCTAGAGAAGTTGAATTTCGAACCAATGGATGTGTCGGGCTAGAGGTCACCCGTTCGACGTTACACTCCGCACCTTGTCGCTCACGAACCGGTACCCCCGGTGGCTCCGGTGGCTTGCTCGGCCATGAGCGTTTCGGTCGACTGCAGCAGTACGGTTCCAGCCCCCACGAACTCGAACTGATGCTCCTCGCCCGAGGTTCCCCCTATCCCGGTGTGCGCCCGAACGCCCCCCAGGAACCCGCGCAGATAGTGGTGATCGTAGTGGTGGCAGGGCGACGGGCAGTCCGCCCAGCCGACCAGAGCCTGCGGATCCACCCGGATCGGTGGTTCCGCGAACACCACCGGACCGTTTGACGCCGCCACGAACGTCCCGGTTCCGATCAGCGTGAGGAATCCCGGCACGATCGACTGTTTCAGCGACAGCGAGGGCTCGAAGGCCAGCAGGTTCCCCGACCGGATCGTCAGGTTCCCCTCGTCCAGGTCATAGGAGTTCACGTCGAAGGCCCGGTCCGCGAGCACCATCTTGCCCCGGCCCTCCGCCACCACCCAGTCCGCCGCGTGCAGCGGCGAGTGGAAGCTGCCCGCGATCAGCCGGTCCAGCCGGCCCAGCCCCACGCCCTGGAAGTCGATCCGCCCGTAGTAGGCGATCATCTTCCCCTTCTGGAGGAACCACTGACCGTCCAGGTCCACACAGAAGGCGTACGGGTTGACGTTGTCGTTGACGGGCAGCGAGTGCGCGTCGTGGATGACGGGCCCGTGGACACCCGGTCCGCCGGCGGGCCCCTGGGCCGCGGGTCCGGTCACAGCTTCTCCTCCGATGCCTGGACGTACACCGTGCCGGTGCCCGACAGCTCCAGCTGGAACGCCTCACCCGAGCCCCGGCCCACCATGTCCCGCCAGCCGAGCGCGGTGGAGAGCCTGTTCCGCACCTCGCCCCGGTGCGCCACGTACGCCTGGGGGTCGACATGGACCGGACGGCCGGGCGCGATCGGCAGTTCGATCACCCCGCCGTGCGCCATCACCGCCGCCGACCCGTGCCCCTCGAGCGTCGTGGTGAACAGGCCCTGCCCGGTCACCTGACCGCGCACCATGCCCATCACCCCGCCCTGCGAGCCGAGGAACATGGTGCCCTGCCGCAGCGTCCCGTCGAACGCCAGCAGCCGGTCCGCCTCCACGTACAGCGTGTCGCCCCACAGGTCGATCACCTGGACGTGGTGGCCGCCGTGGCCGAACATCACCGTGCCGTCCCCCTCCACGGTCATCAGCGGGGTCGCCTCACCCGCCACCCGCCGCCCGACCATGCCCAGCACGCCGCCCTGACCACCGGTGATGCTCGGGGTGAACCGCACCTCCCCGGTGTACGCGAGCATCGCCCCGCGCTGGCTGAACAGCTTCCGGCCCGGCGCCACCCGGGCCCGCACCATGCGCGAGTTGAGCACCGTGAACGCCATCAGACGCACCCCCGTCCGCGCTCACCGGCAGCCGCCCCGGCCGTCGCCGGGCGGTGCGGCCGGTCCGTCTCCGCCGCGCGCCGGCCACGCCGCCCGGCGACGATCCGCACTCCGCTCACACCTCACCCCCGATCGTGTTCCGCTCGCTGGGCTGCACGTACACCAGGCCGTCGCCCTCGAAGCGGATCTGGAACGCCTCGCCGGACCCCTCGCCTATCAGCGTCCGGAAGTTCACCCCCGACTGGAAGTGCTGCCGGAGGTCCCCGGTGTGCGCGATGTACGCCCCCGGATCCACCTGGAGCGGCGTCTGCGGCGTCACCCGCAGCACCACCGCCGTACCGTCCGAGAGCAGGGCCGCCTGCCCGGTCCCCTCCACCGTGGTGGTGAAGAACCCGTTGCCCTGGGCCGAGCCGCGCAGCCCGGTGAACGTGGTCCCGGTGCGCAGCGCGGCGTCGGTGCACAGCAGGTTGCTCGCCTCGACGTACAGCGTCTCGCCGTGCAGCGAGACCAGGTTGACCTCGCTCGCCCGGTCGGCGAAGTAGCAGGTGCCGTGCCCCTTCACCTCCATGACCGCCATCTGCTCGCCGGTGAGCCGCCGCGTGACCATGCCGCGCAGCCCGTCACCGCCGCCCGTCTTCTTCCTGAAGGTCATCTCGCCGTCGTACGCGACCATCGACCCGTTCTTGGCCTTGACGGAGTCGCCGGTCAGCTCGACGGCGAGCACCTTGCTCCCCTGGAGCCGAAACAGAGCCACGGAAAGACGTTATCCCGCTGGTGGCCCGGCACACCCCGGATCGCGGGACGCCGCGCACCCCGAACCCCCCTCCGACCGTGATCACCGGCGGCCCTGCGACAATGAACCGGAGCTTGTGAAGACAAGCACAAGCAGTCGTGCTCCGGCGCCGCCCCGCGGCGGCCGCGCGACCCGCCCGTCCGTACCCCGAAGCCCACCCGAAGAGGTGCCCCCGCAATGGACTTCAAGACCGCATCCGCGCTCCGCCGGCTCCGGCTGGTCTCCGCGCCCGAGGCCGTCTCGTTCCTGCTGCTGCTGGTCTGCTCGGTGCTCAAGCGCACCACCGACTTCGACGCGGTACCGGTGATGGGCATGGTGCACGGCGTGCTGTTCATCCTCTACGTCGTCTTCTGGGCGGACGCCTGGAACCGCACCAAGTGGAACTGGCAGACCGCGGCGGTCTACTTCGTGCTCTCCGTGCTGCCCACCGGCGGCTTCTTCGCCGAGCGCAAGCTCAAGCGGGAGGCCGAGGCGAGCGTGATCGCGGCCCGCGCCCGCAAGGAAGGGATCGTCAACGCATGATTGTCGCCTTCTCGGTCACCCCGCTGGGCGTCGGCGAGGACGTGGGGGAGTACGTCGCCGAAGCGGTGCGGGTGGTCCGCGAATCCGGACTGCCGAACCGCACCGACGCCATGTTCACCTCCGTCGAGGGCGAGTGGGAGGAGGTCATGGAGGTCGTACGGCGCGCCGTGGCCGCCGTCGAGGAGCGCGCGCCGCGCGTCTCGCTCGTCCTCAAGGCCGACATCCGCCCCGGTGTCACCGACGGCCTGACCTCCAAGGTCGAGACGGTGGAACGGCACCTGGGCGGCTGAGCCGTCCGCCCCGCCGGCCGTCCGGCGGGGCGCCGCCCTCCGTCCGCGCCACCGGAGGTCCGCGTCCGGCCCGGCGGCGGGCCGGCGGCCGGGCGCGGTCAGCCCGCCGCGAGCGTGACGCCCAGCGGGGTGCGTTCGTAGAGCACCTGCCGGCCCTGGCGGCGGGCGGTCAGCAGCCCGGCCCCGCGGAGCACCGACAGGTGTTCCGACACCGATGACGCCGCCAGCCCGTGCCGCTGGGCCAGCGCGGTGGTCGACGCCGGCTCGGTCAGCCCGCTCAGGATGGCGGCCCGGCTCGCCCCCAGCAGGCGGATCAGCGCGTCCGGCGCGCCGGGCGACGAGCGCTGCCACAGCCCCCCGATGCCCCGCACCGGGTAGATGACCGTCGGCTGCCAGGGCGGCGCGAAGCCGCTCACCACGTCCGGCCACACGAAGGCGCTGGGCAGCAGCAGCAGACCCCGCCCGTCCAGCCGCTGGAACGGTGGGACGTTGCCGGTCGTGCGGACCGTGAGCCGGCCGTCCGCCCAGGTCATCGCGGGCCGCAGATCCTCGAAGAGCCGTTCCAGCCCGCCGCCGGCCAACTGCCGCGACCGGAACGCGATGTCCGCCTCCAACAGGTCCCGCAGCCGGGGCCAGTCCGGGGCGACCAGTGCCGTCCAGGCCCGTTCGGTGACGTCGGCCAGCCGCCGGATCGCCCGTTCCGGGTCCGCCAGCATCGCGCGCACCAGCGGCGCCCCCGGCGCGTCCGGGGCGGTGGCCAGGGACCGGGCCAGCTCCACCCGGGCGGCCTGCGGATCGCTGGCCCGCAGCCGCGCCAGCTCGTCCTCGAAGGACGGGCACGGTACCTCCGGCGGCGGGCCGAGGAAGTCCGGGGTGTACCCCGGCGACGGCATCAGCGCCCACAGCTCCGACAGGTCCAGCCCGCGCAGCGCGTCCCGGATCCGGCGCAGCCAGGGCAGGTGGTACCCGTGCCGCTCCGGGCGCCGCAGCATCCGCACCGCCTCGTGCGTCTGGCCCAGCGGGGAGACGGCGAACCGGCAGCGCAGCAGGTCCTTCGGGCCGAAGTACATGTGCAGGGGCAAGGCCACCATCCCGGGCAGCGGTGGATTCGGCTGGGCCCGAAAGGATAGTGGTGCCGCCGGTGGCCCGGCACGCTGCGCCCATGTCCACGCCCGTCGACCCCGCGTCCCCCGCACCCCCCGTCGCCTCCGCCGCCCCGGTCACCGCCGGCACCGGGGCCGGTCCGGCCGCCGGGCCCGCCGCCGAGGCCCGGTCCGGCTACCGCGCCGTGTTCGCGGTGCCGGAGTTCCGGGCCGTCTTCGCCTCGCACCTGACGTCCATGCTCGGCGAGGTGATCAGCCAGATCGCGCTCTCCGTGCTGGTCTACCGGATCAGCGGCTCCCCGCTGCTGAGCGCGCTGACCTTCGCGCTCGGCCTGCTGCCGTACCTGGTCGGCGGCACCCTGCTGGCCGGCATCGCCGACCGCTACCCGGCACGCCGGGTGCTGGTGGTCTGCGACCTGCTCGCCGCCGGCCTCGCGGCCGCGATGGTGGTGCCCGGGATGCCGGTCGCCGCGCTGCTCGCGCTGCGCTGCCTGTCGGCGGCGATCGGCCCGGTCTTCAGCGGCACCCGGGCGGCGACCCTCGGCGACATCCTCGGCGAGGGGGACCTGTTCGTGCTGGGGCGGTCGGTCATCCGGATCGTCTCGCAGAGCGCCCAACTGGCGGGGTTCGCGGTGGGCGGGGTGCTGCTGGTCGCGGTGGCGCCGCGCACGGTGCTGATGATCACGGTGGTCACCTTCCTCGGTTCGGCGCTGGTGCTGCGGTTCGGCACCCGCCGCCGGCCCGCCCGCGCGGCGGCCGCCCCGGGGCGGCCGGGCCGGCTGCTCGGCTCCTCGCTCGCCGGGACCGCGGCGCTCCTCGCGGACCGGCGGATCCGCGCGCTGCTGCTGCTGAGCTGGCTGCCGCCGATGTTCGTGGTGGCGCCCGAGGCGCTGGCGACCCCGTACGCGGACGCCCTGGGGCTCGGCCCGGCCGGGCTGGGGCTGCTGATGGTCGGCATGCCGGTCGGCGCGATCACCAGCGAGGTGCTGGTGGGGTCGCTGCTGAGCCCCAGGGCCCGGGCCCGGCTGACGCTGCCGGTGGCGGTGGCGGCCATGCTGCCCGCCGTGGGGTTCCTCGCGCGGCCCTCGCTGGTTCCGGCGCTGGTCTGCCTGATGCTGGCCGGGGCCGGCATCTCCTACACGCTCGGACTGGACCAGTGGTTCATCGAGGCGGTGCCGGATCACATCCGGGGCAGCGCGATGACGCTGATGACCGCGGGGCTGATGACGACCCAGGGGCTGGGGATGGCACTGGCCGGGGTGGCCGCCGAGTTCTGGCCGGTGCACCGGGTGGTGGCCGGGGCCGGGGTGCTGGGCACGGTGTGCGTGCTGCTGGTGGTCGCCGAGGTGCGGCGCACCGCCCGGGCCGCCGGGTGACATCGCGGGCGGCGGGCCGGGCGGTGCGCGGCCGGTCTCCCGGCCCGCGTCGGACGGACGCGTGGCGGGCCGGGCCCGGGGCGCCCGGTGGCCCCGTCGGATCGGTCCAATTACCGAGACCGGCCCGCTCGTTATATGGCCGCCGGGTAGGGTCGAGACGTGTCCAAACCCCTCAGTCTGCCCTTCGACCCCATCGCCCGTGCCGACGAGCTCTGGAAGCAGCGGTGGGGCGCAGCACCGTCCATGGCGGCGATCACCTCGATCATGCGGGCCCACCAGATCCTGCTGAGCCAGGTCGACGCGGTGGTCAAGCCGTACGGACTGACCTTCGCGCGCTACGAGGCGCTGGTCCTGCTCACCTTCGCCAAGGCGGGTGAGCTGCCGATGTCCAAGATCGGTGAGCGGCTGATGGTGCACCCCACCTCGGTCACCAACACCGTGGACCGGCTGGTCAGATCCGGCCTGGTCGACAAGCGCCCGAACCCCAACGACGGGCGGGGCACGCTCGCCTCGATCACCGCCGCGGGCCGGGAGGTCGTCGAGGCGGCGACCCGTGACCTGATGGCGATGGACTTCGGCCTCGGGGCGTACGACGACGAGCAGTGCCGGGCGCTCTTCGCCATGCTGCGGCCGCTGCGGATCGCCGCGGAGGACTTCCACGGGGAGGACGCCGGCGCGATGTCCGGGGCGTGGGACGAGGCGGAGGGCCGGGCCGGGGTCCCCTCCTGACCCGGCGCGCCTCCCCGCGGGGTGACGTTCCGCCGCCGCCCGGTGACCGGCCGGAGGCGGAAGCGGGCCGGCGGGTCCGGTCGCACCCGCGCGAAGATCCCCCAAACCGGACGGTTACCCTCGACGTCATGAAGAAGAGCGTGCTGACCCGCTACCGGGTGATGGCCTACGTCACCGCCGTCATGCTGCTGGTGCTGTGCGCCTGCATGGTGTTCAAGTACGGCTTCGACACCGGTGAGAACGCCACGCTGGTGGTGTCGCAGGTGCACGGTGTGCTCTACATCATCTATCTGGTCTTCGCCTTCGACCTGGGCTCCAAGGCGAAGTGGCCGTTCTCCCGGCTGCTGTGGGTGCTGGTCTCCGGCACCATCCCGACCGCGGCCTTCTTCGTGGAGCGCAAGGTCGCCCGGGACGTCGAGCCGTTGATCACCGACGCCGCCCCGGTCGCCGTCAAGGTCTGATTCCGGCCGCCGTACTCACTCGTACGGCGGTCAGCCATCGACATTTACTAGGACGTCCTAGTAAATTCGTGGGTATGGACGCTGACGCCATAGAGGAGGGCCGCCGTCGCTGGCAGGCCCGGTACGACTCCGCCCGCAAGCGCGACGCCGACTTCACCACGCTCTCCGGCGACCCCGTGGAGCCGGTCTACGGTCCCGCCCCCGGCGACACCGTGCGGGGCTTCGAGCGGATCGGGTGGCCCGGCGAGTTCCCCTTCACCCGGGGCCTGCACCCCACCGGCTACCGGGGCCGCACCTGGACCATCCGCCAGTTCGCCGGCTTCGGCAACGCCGAGCAGACCAACGAGCGGTACAAGATGATCCTGGCCGCCGGTGGCGGCGGCCTCTCGGTCGCCTTCGACATGCCGACCCTGATGGGCCGCGACTCCGACGACCCCCGCTCGCTCGGCGAGGTGGGCCACTGCGGTGTCGCCATCGACTCCGCCGCCGACATGGAGGTCCTGTTCAAGGACATCCCGCTCGGCGACGTCACCACCTCCATGACCATCTCCGGGCCCGCGGTGCCCGTCTTCTGCATGTACCTGGTCGCCGCCGAGCGGCAGGGCGTGGACCCGGCGGTGCTCAACGGCACCCTGCAGACCGACATCTTCAAGGAGTACATCGCGCAGAAGGAGTGGCTCTTCCAGCCCGAGCCGCACCTGCGCCTCATCGGCGACCTGATGGAGCACTGCGCGCGCGGCATCCCCGCGTACAAGCCGCTCTCGGTCTCCGGCTACCACATCCGCGAGGCGGGCGCGACGGCCGCACAGGAGCTGGCGTACACCCTCGCCGACGGCTTCGGCTACGTCGAGCTCGGCCTCTCCCGCGGCCTGGACGTCGACACGTTCGCGCCCGGCCTGTCCTTCTTCTTCGACGCCCACCTCGACTTCTTCGAGGAGATCGCGAAGTTCCGGGCCGCCCGCCGCATCTGGGCCCGCTGGATGCGCGACGTCTACGGCGCCCGGACCGACAAGGCGCAGTGGCTGCGCTTCCACACCCAGACCGCCGGTGTCTCGCTCACCGCCCAGCAGCCGTACAACAACGTCGTCCGCACCGCGGTCGAGGCGCTGTCCGCGGTGCTCGGCGGGACCAACTCGCTGCACACCAACGCCCTGGACGAGACCCTGGCGCTCCCCAGCGAGCAGGCCGCGGAGATCGCGCTGCGCACCCAGCAGGTGCTGATGGAGGAGACCGGCGTCGCCAACGTCGCCGACCCGCTGGGCGGTTCCTGGTACGTCGAGGCGCTGACCGACCGCATCGAGGCCGACGCGGAGAAGATCTTCGACCAGATCAAGGAGCGCGGCCGCCGCGCCGTGCCGGACGGGCAGCACCCGATCGGCCCGATCACCTCCGGCATCCTGCGCGGCATCGAGGACGGCTGGTTCACCGGCGAGATCGCCGAGTCCGCCTTCCGGTACCAGCAGGCCCTGGAGAAGGACGAGAAGAAGGTCGTCGGCGTCAACTGCCACACCGGCTCGGTCACCGGCGACCTGGAGATCCTCCGGGTCAGCCACGAGGTCGAGCGCGAGCAGGTGCGCGAGCTGGCCGCCCGCAAGGCCGCCCGCGACGACGCCCGGGTCCGCGCCTCGCTGGACGCGATGCTGGCCGCCGCCCGGGACGGCTCGAACATGATCGCCCCGATGCTGGAGGCGGTTCGCGCCGAGGCCACCCTCGGCGAGATCTGCAACGCCCTCCGCGACGAGTGGGGCGTCTACACCGAACCGGCGGGCTTCTGACCCGCCGTCCGCGGCACCGCGGCCCCGGCCGGCCGGTCCTCCGGCCGGCCGGGGCCGCGGTCCTGCGTGTCCGGGCCGCCGCGGTCCGGTGGCGGGGGCCCGCTCGGGGTGCCTGCGGGCACGGTGCTCAGGGCGCCGGCGGCCAGTCGCCCATGGTGGCGGCGGCCAGCCCGTGCAGGAGCACGGTGGTGAAGCCGCGGGTCCACTCCGCGTCCACCGGCTCTCCGCTGACCAGGGCCCGGTGCACCACCGCGCCCGCCACCATGTCGAAGATCATGTCCGTGGTGCGGGTGGCCAGGACCGGGTCGGTGTCCGGCGGGAGGTCCCCGCGGTCCTGGGCCCGGGCCCGGCCGAGCAGGACCAGCCGCTTCTGGCGGTCCACGATCTCGGCGCGGATCCGCCGCCGCAGCCCCTCGTCGCGGGTGGACTCGGCGACCACGGCCATCAGCGCGGCGCGGATCTCGGGCAGCTCCAGCAGTCCGGCGAACTGGAGCACCACCGCCTCGATGTCGGCCTGGAGGTCCCCGAGGTCGGGCAGTTCCAGGTGCTCGTCGAAGACCGCCGCGACGGTGTCCACGACGAGTTCGTTCTTGTTCGCCCAGCGCCGGTAGAGCGTCGTCTTCGCCACCCCGGCGCGGGCCGCGACATCGCCCATGGTCAGCTTCGACCAGCCCGTCTCCACCAGCGCGGCCCGGGTCGCGTCGAGGATGGCGCGGTCGGCCTCGGCGCTGCGCGGTCGGCCGGTGCGGCGGGTGGGCGGGTTCATGCCGGTGACGATACCCGCGAGTAAGGAAGATGGTGCGAGTGAGGCAGATCACCGCCGATACCTCGCACCGGAGCCCCCTGTGCAGTTACGCTACGACGCGTAGCGAAAGAGTGATGACCACTGGCGCCAGGTGGGGACCCGGCGCGATTCTCGCAGCAGCACAGGCAGTCCGTACAGATAAATACACGCAGTACACACCGGGGTGGGCGCATCCCGTACCGCGCTTTTCCGATTGCCGCGCGCAGGGGGGAGGATAGGGCCATGCAGCCACGGAACATGTCCATGAGTGGAGTGGTCGACCTCGCCGCGGTGAAGGCGGCCGGGGAAGCGAAGCAGAAGGCCGAGCGAGCCCGCGCCGAGGCGGCGCGGACCGGCGCGCCCGTGCCCTCCCGCCTGGTGATCGACGTCGACGAGGCGGGTTTTCAGCAGGACGTCCTGCAGCGCTCCACCGAAGTGCCGGTCGTGATCGACTTCTGGGCCGAGTGGTGCGAGCCGTGCAAGCAGCTCGGGCCGATCCTGGAGCGGCTGGCCACCGAGTACGCGGGCAGGTTCGTGCTCGCGAAGATCGACGTCGACGCCAACCAGATGCTCTTCCAGCAGTTCGGCGTGCAGGGCATCCCCGCGGTGTTCGCCGTGGTGGCCGGGCAGCCGATCCCGCTGTTCCAGGGGGCCGCTCCGGAGGCCCAGATCCGCGGGGTGCTGGACCAGCTGATCCTCGCGGCGGAGCAGCAGTTCGGCATCGTCGGCGCCCCGGTCGACCCGGCGGCCGCCGCGGAGGACGTACAGCCCGCCGCCGCCCCCACGCCGTACGACACCGCGCTCGGTGCCGCGCATGACGCGCTGGACGCGGGCGACCTGGCCGGTGCGGTGCAGGCGTACCGGAACGTGCTCGCCGACGACCCGGGCAACACCGAGGCCAAGGTGGGCCTGGCGCACGCCCAGCTGCTCCAGCGGGTGCAGGGCGTCGACGCCCAGGCGGCCCGCAAGGCCGCGGCGGACGCGCCCGCCGATGTGGCGGCGCAGATCACGGTGGCCGACCTGGACCTGGTCGGCGGGCATGTGGAGGACGCCTTCGGGCGGTTGGTGGACACGGTGAAGCGGACGGTCGGCGACGACCGGGAGGCCGCGCGGGTGCACCTGCTGGACCTCTTCGAGGTCGTCGGAGCCGATGACCCCCGGGTGATCGCGGCCCGCGGCGCCCTGGCCCGCGTCCTGTTCTGACCCTCCGGAACCCAAACGGCACGGCGGCCGCGCTTTACCAAAACTTGGTAAACGCGGCCGTTGTTACGTCCGGTAACAATTCATGGGGGACATCGGAGCTGATGATGCCACATGTCCCTTTCTTTCCGGTGGTGTTGCGGCGACCCTGAGTGCCTGCCCTCAATCCCTCCGCAGCACGGCGGTTATCCGGCCGTTACTCGCTGGTAACGAACCCCTTGTGCCTCGGCCGTGAATGGACCACGATCGGCCAAGCTCGGTCCATCAGCGAACAGCCCGGCAGCCGGTCGGCGCTCCAGCCCGCCGTGGGTCCCCACCGAGCAGGTCGGCGGCCTGACGCCGGCCTTGGACAGGGGGGTCTCTGCCATCGGCAGGGCCTGTCCAGGAGGTCCGCGCGTGAGCGTGGCCAGTGGTTGTCGCTCGGGGGTGATCGTCGGTGTCTCGGTGCGCTGTCCGGCCGAGGCGGGGCGCTCTCCTTCCCGAGGACGTAGCACTTCTCCCATCCCAGGTTCGAGGTCAGTGGCCCCGGCCGGAGATGTACGTCCGAGAAGGAGGAAAGTCATGGAGTCCGTGGCTCGTGGCGGGACCAGATGGAAGCGGTTCGCCGTTGTCATGGTGCCGAGCGTCGCTGCTACGGCCGCGATCGGCGTAGCCCTGTCCCAGGGTGCGCTTGCGGCGTCGTTCGCGGTGTCCGGCCAGCAGTTCAAGGTCACCGCTGAGCGGCTCGACGGTAAGGGCTTCGTTCAGTACGGAGCGATGGAGGTCCAGCACAACGGGAAGCACATCCCGGTGGCGGTGTCGGCCTTCAAGAGCGCCACCATCCAGGGCATGTGCCAGTCCGTGGTGATCCCGGTGCCGCTGTTCGGCGATGTGTCGCTGAACCTGAAGGCCGGCCAGAACGGCAAGAAGGTCACGGCGAAGAACCTCTACATCGACCTTGACCAGCTGGACGCCGACGCGGTGTTCCGCGACATCAACATCGGTGTGGCGGCCGAGTCGTCCACCAAGGGCCCCGGCGTCAAGAAGGGCGACCGGATCGTGGAGGGCGGCTTCGCCCAGGAAGCCGATTCGGCGACCCTGACCGACGTCAAGCAGACCGCCTGGGCGACCAGCGCGGGAACGTTCAAGCTCTCTGGCCTCTCGCTGAGCGTCAAGAAGGGCAAGCACGAGTGCTACTGACGCGCTGAGTGAGGGTGGGGGGCCCATTCCGCCCCTCACCCGTACTCGCTCAGAGCCGTCACTACGCAGGAAGACTTCCGATCGAGAAGATCGGCCAGCCCCAGGGAGCTGTTTTCGATGAGTGCCGTGTCGCCGGGGGCGCGAGTGAACCGATTGACCAGTTGGCGTCTGGGCTTCAGAAACTGGCGCTGGCAGCGACCGTTCTGGGCGGGGCTGCTGACGCTCCTGGCCGGGGTGCCGATCGCCTACTTCCCCTACGCCAACCTCACCATGGGTCAGCTGACCCTCCGCATGGCCACCACCACCGGATCGGCGTCCCTGATCATCGGCGTGCTGCTGATGGTGCTGGGCGTGAGCATGTGGTTCCAGCCGGCGGTGCGGGTCTTCGCGGGCGTCGCCGCGATCCTGCTCGGACTCGTCTCACTGGTCGTCTCCAACTTCGGGGGCTTCCTGCTGGGCTTCCTGCTCGCGCTGTTCGGCGGCGGTATGAGCACCGCCTGGGGGCCGGGCGAGGCGCCGAAGGCGAAGCCCGCCGAGAAGGCGGACCCCACGGCGCCGGCCGCCGGGGACGGCGCGGACGACATGGACGGCCTGGACGACATGGACGCCGAGGACGCGCCGGAGCCGGCCGCCGCCGGAGCCGCGGCGGACCAGGACACCACGAATGGGAGGCACCGTGCGGGGCGATGAGAAGCCGGGCGCACGGGAAGCGGAGGCCGATGCCCCGCGCCGTGCGAAGTCGGGACCGCGCCACGCGGCTCCGCGGAAGTCGGTACTCACCCGGCTCCAGGTGCCCGCGGGCAAGGCCATAGCCCTGGCCGCCATGCCGACGGCCGTGCTGATGGGCATGGGGCTCACCCCCCAGCTCGCCAACGCCAACCCCCGGGCCGAGGACCGGTTCAAGGCCGGTCCGTGCGTCAGCCGCTCCGACGAGGTCGCGCAGGACGCCGAGGCCGTCCAGGAGAGCAAGGACGGCAACAAGAGCAAGGACGGCAAGGGCACCGACGACGGCAAGGACGCCCCGTCCCGGGACAGCGGCAAGGACGGCGGCGAGCCGTCCCCCGGTCCCAGCTCCACCCCGGACGCACCGGCCGGGAAGGACACGCCCGAGCCGGCGCCGTCCGGCCGGCCGGACGACGGCGACCAGGCGGACGCCCCGGCCGGCGAGCCGGCCGCCGAGAAGCCCGCGGACCCGGCCCCGGCCCCCGAGGAGACCTACGACCCGTGGGACCCGCTGGGTCTCGGGCAGAAGATCGAGGACCTCTTCACCGGCGGCGGGACGGCCACGCAGCAGCCGGCCCCGGAGCCCACCCCGACGGCCACCGCTGAGCCCACGACCAAGGCTCCCGAGCCGGACGGCACCGCCGAGGAGGCGCCCCCGAAGACCGACGAGACGGCCCGGGACACCACCGACGCGGCCAAGGACGCGGTCGCCGACGCCGAGGACGCCGCCGAGGACACCGAGGACGCCGCCGGGGCCGAGGATTCGGCCGACGAGGCGGACCCCGAGCCCTCCGGCCCGGCCACCCCGGACGCGGACGACCCGGCCGGCTACCCCTGCCCGGAGTTCGACGCCGAGGCGTACGAGAACGCCAAGGGCGAGGCCACCGAGGCGCTGCTGCCCGAGGACCCGTGGATCCTGCAGAGCTCCCGGCTCGACCTGCACGGTCTGGACTACCACGGCATCGTCGAGGTGAAGACCTACAGCGGCAAGGTGAAGAAGGTCCTGAAGTTCACCGCCACCGGCATCGACATCAGGGACCTGCACCAGCTGGTCGTCGGCCCCGGCGGCACCACCTCGCACGTGGAGGCCCGCAAGGGCAGCACCTCCACCATCGACAACGGCACGGTGACGATGTACACCGAGGAACTGAGCGGCAACCTGCTCGGCCTCATCCCGGTGACCTTCAGCCCGAAGAGCCCGCCGCCGCTGACCCTGCCGGAGCTGTTCTTCACCAAGGTGAAGGTCGTCCAGGCGGGCCAGTTCGGGGGCGACCTGACCATACCGGGCATGCACCTGTACAAGACGGGCGGCTGACACCGGCCGCCGCCACGGACCCGTTCGGGAGCCGTACCGCCCCCCGCGCGGGGGCGGTACCGTCGGGCGCCACACCGGTGGGACCGGGGTGGCGCCCGACGGCGTCCCCGCCCCGCGCCTCGCGGGATCCGCACGCCGGACGGCCGCCCCGCCCGGCGGCGCGGAACGGCCGTGGCCCGGCGGTCCCCTCGCGGGGGCGCCGGGCCACGGCCGTCATGCCGTGAGTGGTCGCCGGGCGGGGCTCAGCCCTCGCCGCCCAGGTGGTGCACCCGCACCATGTTGGTGGTGCCGGGGACGCCGGGGGGCGAGCCGGCCGTGATGACCATGGTGTCGCCCTCGGCGTAGCGGTTGAGCTTGAGCAGCTCGGCGTCGACCAGGTCCACCATCGCGTCGGTGTTGTCGACGTAGGGCACCACGAAGGACTCCACGCCCCAGCTCAGGGTGAGCTGGTTGCGGGTGGCCGCGTCCGTGGTGAAGGCCAGGATGGGCTGCGTGGCGCGGTAGCGGGAGAGCCGGCGGGCGGTGTCACCGGACTTGGTGAAGGCGATCAGCGCCTTGCCGCCCAGGAAGTCGGCGATCTCGGCGGCGGCGCGGGCCACCGAACCGCCCTGGGTGCGCGGCTTCTTGCCGGGCACCAGGGGCTGGAGGCCCTTGGAGAGCAGCTCCTGCTCGGCGGCCTGGACGATCTTCGACATCGTCTTGACCGTCTCGATCGGGAACTGGCCCACCGAGGACTCGGCGGAGAGCATCACCGCGTCCGCGCCGTCCAGGATCGCGTTCGCCACGTCGGACGCCTCGGCGCGGGTGGGACGCGAGTTGGTGATCATCGACTCCATCATCTGGGTCGCCACGATCACCGGCTTGGCGTTCCGCCGGCACAGCTCCACCAGGCGCTTCTGCACCATCGGGACCTTCTCCAGCGGGTACTCCACGGCCAGGTCGCCGCGGGCCACCATCACGCCGTCGAAGGCCGCCACGACCTCTTCCATGTTCGCGACCGCCTGCGGCTTCTCCACCTTGGCGATCACCGGCACCCGGCGGCCCACGTCGTCCATGACGCGGTGCACGTCGCGCACGTCGGCCGCGTCCCGGACGAAGGACAGCGCGACCATGTCGCAGCCCAGCTCCAGGGCGAACCGCAGGTCCTCGATGTCCTTCTCGGACAGCGCGGGCACGTTGACCGCCGCGCCGGGGAGGTTGATGCCCTTGTGGTCGGAGATCACCCCGCCCTCGATGACGATGGTGCGCACCTGGGCGCCCTCGACCGCGGTGACCCGCAGTTCCACGTTGCCGTCGTTGATGAGGACCTGGTCGCCCTTGGTGACGTCGCCGGGCAGCCCCTTGTAGGTGGTGCCGCAGATGGTCCGGTCCCCGGGCACGTCCTCGGTGGTGATGGTGAACTCGTCACCGCGCACCAGCTCCACCGGGCCCTCGGCGAAGGTCTCCAGGCGGATCTTGGGCCCCTGCAGGTCGGCGAGCACACCGACCGCGTGCCCGGTCTCCTCGCACGCCTTGCGGAGGCGGTGGTAGCGCTCCGCGTGTTCCGCGTGGGTGCCGTGGCTCATGTTGAAACGGGCCACGTTCATGCCGGCCTCGATCAGCGTCTTCAGCTGCTCGTAGGAGTCGACGGCAGGGCCCAGGGTGCAGACGATTTTGGAACGGCGCATGAGGCAGATCCTATCGGTTTGTTTCGTAGCGGAATTTTTGAGCTGTGCGAAGAACCAATGCCTAGCGGTTGACCAGGGCAAACGTCTGAGTGGCGATCTCCAGCTCCTCGTCGGTGGGCACCACGGCCACGGCCACCCGGCTGCGCTGCGCCGAGATCAGCCGGGCCGAGGAACCCCGGATGGCGTTCCGCACCGCGTCCACCTCGACGCCCAGCGCGTCCAGTCCGCGCAGCGCGGCTTCCCGCACCGCGGCGGAGTTCTCCCCGACACCGGCCGTGAACGCGATGGCGTCCACCCGGCCGAGCACCGCGGTGTACGCGCCCACATACTTGCGCAGCCGGTGGACGTAGATGTCGAAGGCGAGCTGTGCGGCCTCGTCACCCTCGCCCATCCGGCGGCCGATCTCCCGCATGTCGTTGTCCCCGCACAGGCCGACGAGCCCGCTGCGCTTGTTGAGCAGGGTGTCGATCTCGTCGGTGGACATCCCGCCGACCCGCGCCAGGTGGAAGATGGCGGCCGGGTCGATGTCGCCGGAGCGGGTGCCCATCACCAGGCCCTCCAGCGGGGTCAGGCCCATGGAGGTGTCCACGCACACCCCGCCGCGTACGGCGGAGGCGCTGGCGCCGTTCCCCAGGTGCAGCACGATCGTGTTGACCTCGGCCGGGTCCTTGCCCAGCAGCCGGGCGGTGGCCCGGGAGACGTAGGCGTGCGAGGTGCCGTGGAAGCCGTAGCGGCGCACCCCGAAGCGGTCGGCGGTGTCGATGTCGACGGCGTACCGGGCGGCCGCCTCCGGCATGGTCGAGTGGAACGCGGTGTCGAAGACCGCGACCTGCGGCAGGTCCGGACGCAGCCCCCGGGCCACCTTGATGCCGGAGATGTTCGCCGGGTTGTGCAGCGGTGCCAGCGGCACCAGCTTCTCGATCTCGGCGAGCACCGCGTCGTCGATCAGCGTGGGCGCGGCGAACCGGGTGCCGCCGTGCACCACCCGGTGGCCGACCGCGGCCAGCGCCGGGGAGTCCAGTCCCAGGCCCTGCCGGCCCAGCTCCTCGGCGACCTGCTTCAGCGCCGCCTCGTGGTCGGCGACCGGGCCGTCGCCGATGCGCTCCACGATGCCGGAGGCGAGCCGGTCCGCCCCCTCGGGGACCGCCATGTCCAGCAGCTGGTACTTCAGGGAGGAGGAGCCGGAGTTGAGGACGAGGACTCGGGAGCCGTTCACGCGGAGGTGTCCTTCTGGTTCAGGGACGGAGCCGCGGGGCGCGGCCGGGGACGGGGACGGGTCGGCGGGTGTCATCGGGCGGGCGCCGGGTTCACCGGGGGTGGCCCGAGGGGTCTCGGTTGAGGGTGGTGGTGGGAGACGGGTGTCATCGGGGGTGGCCCGAAGGGTCTCGATTGAGGGTGGTGGTGGGAGACGGGTGTCATCGGGGGTGGCCCGAAGGGTCTCGATTGAGGGTGGTGGTGGGAGACGGGTGGGCCTGCGACTGCCGCGGCCGCTCCTGGCTCTGTGCCTGCACGGCGGTGATCGAGACGGTGTTGACGATGTCCTGGACCAGCGCGCCGCGCGAGAGGTCGTTCACCGGTTTGCGCAGCCCCTGGAGCACCGGGCCGACCGCCACCGCGCCGGCCGACCGCTGCACGGCCTTGTAGGTGTTGTTGCCGGTGTTGAGGTCCGGGAAGACCAGCACCGTGGCCCGGCCCGCGACCCGCGAGCCCGGCAGCTTGGTCGCCGCGACCGCCGGGTCGACCGCCGCGTCGTACTGGATCGGCCCTTCCACCAGCAGGTCCGGTCGCCGTTCCCGGACCAGCTCGGTGGCCTTGCGCACCTTGTCGACGTCCGCGCCGGACCCGGAGGTCCCGGTGGAGTAGGACAGCATCGCGATCCGCGGCTCCACGCCGAACTGGGCGGCGGTGGCCGCCGACTGGATGGCGATGTCGGCCAGCTGTTCGGCGTTCGGGTCCGGGTTGACCGCGCAGTCGCCGTACACCAGGACCCGGTCGGCCAGGCACATGAAGAAGACCGAGGAGACGATCTGGGCGCCCGGCGCGGTCTTGATGATCTCGAAGGCGGGACGGATCGTGGCCGCGGTGGAGTGCACCGCACCGGAGACCATGCCGTCGGCCAGCCCCTCCTGGACCATCAGGGTGCCGAAGTACGACACGTCGGCGACCACGTCGTACGCCAGCTCGTAGGAGACGCCCTTGTGGGCGCGGAACTCGGCGTACCGCTCGGCGAACCGTTCCCGCAGCGGCGAGGTCTGCGGGTCGACGATCTGCGCGTCACCCAGTTGGATGCCGAGTTCGGCGGCGCGCTTGCGGACCGTGTCCTCCGCGCCCAGCAGGGTCAGCTCGCACACGTCGCGGCGGAGCAGTACGTCCGCGGCGCGCAGCACCCGCTCCTCGGTGCCCTCCGGGAGCACCACCCGGCGGCGGTCCGAGCGCGACCGCTCGATCAGCTCGTGCTCGAACATCATCGGGGTGACCCGGCCGGAGCGGGCCACCGCGATCCGGTTCGTCAGCTCCGCGGTGTCGACGTGGCGCTCGAAGAGCCCCAGCGCGGTCTCGGCCTTGCGCGGGGTGCCCGCGTGCAGCTTGCCCTCCAGGGAGAACAGCTGTTCGGCGGTGGGGAAGCTGCGGCCGGGCACCGACACCACCGGGGTGCCCGGCGCCAGTCGGGAGGCGAGCGCCAGGATGTCCGGGCCGGGCCGCTCGTCGAGGGTGAGCAGCACCCCGGCTATCGCCGGGGCGCCGGCGCTGTGCGCGGCGAGCGCGCCGATGATCAGGTCCGCCCGGTCGCCGGGGGTCACCACCAGGCAGCCGTCGGTCAGCGCGGGCAGGAAGGAGGGCAGCATGGCGCCGCCGAAGACGAAGTCGCGGACGTCGCGGGAGAGCCCCGCGTCGTCGCCCAGCAGTACCACCGCGTCGAGCGCGCGCACCACCTGGGAGACGGTGGGGGCGGAGAGCGAGCCGTCCTCGGGCAGCGCGTAGCAGGGCACCGGCAGCCGGGCGGCCAGCCGCTCCGCGATCGCCGCCCGGTCCTCGGGGGCGACCCGGTTCACCACCAGCGCCGCCACGTCGCAGCCCTGGGCCCGGTAGGCGCGGTAGGCGTTGCGGGCCTCGGCGCGCACCGACTCCTCGGTCTGGTCCTGGCCGCCGACCACGGTGATCACCGAGGCGCCGAACTCGTTGGCCAGCCGGGCGTTGAGCCCCAGCTCGTCGGGGAGGCTGGTGGCGGCGTAGTCGCTGCCCAGCACCAGCACGTACTCGTACTCCCGGGCGACCGCGTGGAAGCGGTCGACCAGCTCCGCGACCAGTTCGTCGGTGCCCCGCTCGGCCTGCAGCGCGGCGGCCTCCTCGTAGCTGATGCCGTACGCCGTCTCGGGCGGCTGGCTGAGCCGGTAGCGGGCCCGCAGCAGGTCGAAGAGGCGGTCGGGGTTGTCGTGCACCAGGGGGCGGAAGACGCCCACCCGGTCGACATGGCGGGTCAGGAGCTCCATGACCCCCAGCTCGACGACCTGACGGCCGTCGCCACGGTCGATCCCGGTCACGTACACGCTGCGTGTCACGCGTGCTCTCCGATCCGTTGACTGCTGGTGAAGTGGATGGTTCCCGGGCTGTGCGCGGGCACGCGTGGGGCCCCCGGTCGGCGCGCACCGCGGGCATCCCGGAGGCCGCCCGCGGCCGAGCCGAACATGACACCACCGGAATGCGCCACGAGAATGCTTCTTCGCTCTTGTTTCCTCTTGACAATACCCGCGCCCCCGGATAGTGCGCTCGCCAGTGTGGTGACGCGGCACACTCCGGCCCGTGAAACAATCGGACTGGCTCACAGGTACCAGTCGGGAGCAGGAGACACAGCACGATGCGCATCGGAGTTCTCACCGCAGGCGGCGACTGCCCGGGCCTCAACGCTGTGATCCGGTCCGTCGTGCACCGGGCGGTGGCCGGACACGGAGACGAGGTCATCGGCTTCGAGGACGGCTTCCGGGGTCTGCTGGAAGGCCGCCACCGCAGGCTCGACCTGGAAGCGGTCAGCGGCATCCTGGCCCGCGGCGGCACCATCCTCGGCTCCTCCCGGCTGGAGCGGGCCCGGCTCCGCGAGGCGTGCGACGCGTCCAAGGAACTCGCCCGCGACTACGGGATCGACGTACTCATCCCGATCGGCGGCGAGGGCACCCTGACCGCGGCCCGGATGCTCTCCGACTCCGGTCTGCCGGTGGTCGGCGTGCCGAAGACCATCGACAACGACATCTCCTCCACCGACCGCACCTTCGGCTTCGACACCGCGGTCGGCGTGGCCACCGAGGCGATGGACCGGCTGAAGACCACCGCCGAGTCCCACCAGCGGGTGATGGTGGTGGAGGTGATGGGACGGCACGCGGGCTGGATCGCGCTGGAGTCCGGGATGGCCGCCGGCGCGCACGGCATCTGCCTGCCGGAGCGGCCCTTCGAGGTCGACGACCTGGTGAAGATGGTCGAGGAGCGGTTCGCCCGCGGCAAGAAGTTCGCGGTCATCTGCGTCGCCGAGGGCGCCCACCCCGCCGAGGGGTCGATGGACTACCAGAAGGGCGAGATCGACCAGTACGGCCACGAGCGCTTCGCCGGCATCGGCAACCGGCTCGCGGTCGAGCTGGAGCGGCGGCTGGGCAAGGAGGCCCGCCCGGTGATCCTCGGCCATGTCCAGCGCGGTGGCGTGCCGACCGCCTACGACCGGGTCCTCGCCACCCGCTTCGGCTGGCACGCCGTGGAGGCCGCGCACAACGGCGACTTCGGCATGATGACGGCGCTGCGCGGCACGGAGATCCACCTGGTGCCGATCGCGCACGCGGTGACCGAGCTGAAGACCGTGCCCGCCGACCGGATGTACGAGGCGGAGTCGGTCTTCTGACCGGTGGCCGCACCGGCGTCCGCGGCCCCCGGCGCGGCAGCGGCCGGGCCGCCTTGACCCTGACACCCGTGTCAGGTCCTAGCGTCGCGGCATGACCTCACACACCACCGTCCCGTCCGTCCCGCCCGTCTCCTCGCTCGGCCGCGTGGTCCGCGGCGCGGGACCCGGCCTGCTGCTCGCCCACGGCGCGGGCGGCGGTATCGACCCCAACTACGGGCCGCTGATGGACGGTCTGGCCGCCCACCACACCGTGGTCGGCCCGGACTTCCCCGGCACCGGGCGCACCCCGCGCGCCACCTCCCCGCTCTCCCTCGACGGGCTGGCCGACGCACTGGTCGCCACCGCCGTGGAGGAAGGGCTGGAGACGTTCGCCGTCTCCGGGTACTCGCTGGGCGGGCCGGTGGCCGTCCGCGCGGCCACCCGCCACCCGGACCGGGTCACCGCGCTCGTGCTCACCGCGAGCTTCGCCGCGCCCAACCCCCGGCTGCGGCTCGCGGTGCGGCTGTGGCGCGACCTCCTGGACTCGGGGGACGCCGGGCGCCTGGCCGCCTTCGGACTCCTGGTCGGCATGGGCGCGCCCACCCTGGACGGCCTCGGCGCGGACGACGTCGACGCCGCCCTGCGGGGTGCCGCGGCCGGCGTCCCGGCCGGTACGGCGGACCACCTGGACCTGATCGACGCGGTCGACGTCCGCGACGACCTGCCCCGCCTCACGGTGCCCACCCTCGTCGTCTCCACGACCCAGGACAGCCTGGTCACCCCCGCCCTCCACCGGGAACTCGCGGACGCCATCCCGGGGGCCCGGCTGACCGGGCTGGCCAGCGGCCACCTGCCCTTCGCGGAGCGGCCCGCGGAGTGGCTGGAGATCATCCTCGGCTTCCTGGCCGCCGCCGGCCGGGTCCCCGCCGGCGCGGCGGGCCGGGGCCTGGCACCGTGATCCCGCGGTGCGCACCGTGCCGCGGGGCGGACCGGCAACCGGTGCCGGCGCCGGCCGGCGAGGTGCGGGACTCGGGTCATGACCTCACCCGAGCTGGGCGAACCGGACTACCTCCGGGAGATCGAGCGCCTCGCCGGCCGCGTCAGCGTGGCGCGTCCGACGAAGGATGGCTCTCGTTCCACGAGGACGCGGAGGACGCGACGCCGCTGCAGCGCAGCGTGAACGCCCTCGCCCGGGCGCTGCGCGTGAGCGGCAGCAGGAGCCGTTGTCGGTCGGAACCCGTTCGACGGTGATCCCAGCGCCGGTGAAGAAGGCGTGGGCCCGTCGCCAGAAGGCGGTGGCGGTCTCCTTCTCCTCGTCCGCGTGGATCTCGCTGTAGGCGAGGCGGGAGTGGTCGTCGACGGCGGTGTGCAGGTAGCTGTAGCCGGCGTTCCTGCGGGTCCTGGACCCTTGACGGCCTCGGTCTCCTGTCCCAGACCCGGGTGCGCAGCAGGCGTCTCGGCTCTCGGCGGGGGCGGTGGGCTGGTCTGCTTGCCGGGAATCGGATCGCCATCAACGGGGTTGGTGGGGGATGAGCCGTTATTGGAGGGGTCATGCGAGCGATTCAGGTGTACGAAGTGGGCGGTCCCGAGGTGCTGCAGGAGGCCGAGGTGGACCAGCCGCGGCCGGGTCCGGGCGAGGCGGTCGTGGAGGTCGCCGCATCCGGGGTCAACTTCCTCGACGTCTACCACCGCGAGGGCCGGTACAGCCTCCCGCTGCCCTTCACCCCGGGCTCTGAGGGCGCCGGCACGGTCGTCGAAGTCGGACCCGGCGTCGCTGACGTCGCAGTCGGGGATCGGGTCGGTTGGGTGGAGATTCCCGGCACGTATGCCGAGCGGGCCGTCGTGGACTCCTCCCGGCTGGTGCCGCTGCCCGACGATATCGGCTTCGAGACAGCCGCCGCCGTGCTCCTCCAAGGCATGACCGCGCACTATCTCGTCAAGGACGCCTACCCGGTTCAGGGGGGCGACACGGTGCTCGTGCATGCGGCTGCCGGTGGCATGGGGCTGCTTTTGACCCAGCTCATCACCCATCTCGGCGGCAGGGTGATCGGCACGACGTCGACCACGGCGAAGGCCGAGCTGGCGAAGCGTGCCGGGGCCGCCGAGGTGATCCTTTCCTCCGCGGTCGACGATCTCGCGGCCGAGGTGAGGCGGCTCAACGGCGGTGAGGGACTGCCGGTTGTCTTCGACGGTGTCGGCGCGCACACCTTCGAGGCGAGCCTCGCCAGCCTGCGAACCCGCGGCCATCTCGTGCTCTTCGGCGCGGCAAGTGGTGCCGTGCCGCCGTTTGATCCGATTCGGCTCGCCCAAGGCGGTTCGCTGACCCTGATCCGGCCCAGCCTCGGGGACTTCATCGCCGATCGGTCCGAACTGCTCCGACGGGCCGCCGATGTGTTCGAGTGGGTGCGCTCCAAGGCGCTTGAGGTCACCGTGACGGGCCGCTACGCGTTGTCCGAGGCCGTCCAGGCCCACAGCGATCTGGAGGCTCGGCGTACCACCGGCAAGCTGCTCGTCGTACCCGATGCGGCCGCTGTTGGACGCCGCGAGGAGACGCAGAGCTGATCGCGGGTGACGAGGTCGGGGATCTTGGAGACTGAGATGTCGAGGGCGGGGCCGACCGTCATCGCCGAGATCCCCGACAGCGTCAGGCACTCAAGCAGGCCGAGGTCAAGTTCTGGCAGGTTTCCGGCGTATCCGGGTCACACCCCTTCAAGATCCCTCAGCCGAGACCTGGCTCACCCGTCCATGACCTCCCGGGACAGAACACCCCTGGCGCACCGGCCCGCCGTCCGCCGCCGGTGGCTGGCAGGGGGCACGGCGGGGCGCGATACGGCGTGGTGGGGGCGGGCGGTCCGCCGGTTCGCTCCGGGGCGGCTCCGAACGGCCGACCGGCCCGGCGCGGAGCCGGCTAGGGCAGCACCTGCTCCCAGAACCGGTCCACCAGTTCGCCCAGGAACCGCTTGCCGGAGTCCCCGGACGCCGCCGCACTGCCCCCTTCGCCCCAGTTGAGGGAGGCCACCATGCGCGACTGGTACTCGGCGTGCAGCCGCTCCAGGGCGGTGTCGATCCGCTTCCTGGGCAGCGGCACCAGCCTGGCGACCGGCCGGGCGTAGGCCTGCCAGCGGGTGGTCACCGCGCCGCGCAGCATCTCCGCCAGCCGCTCGCCGCGGCCGGTCACCCGGAACTGCTCCGGCAGCGACAGTCCCAGCACCTCGCCGAGCAGCGCGTCGTGCCGTTCGCCGCCGCGCCAGCGGCCGGTCCGCTCCGCCTCCTGGTAGACCGCCGGCTCCATGCCGATCCGGCGGGCGACGTCGTCGGCGGCCAGCCCGCGCGCCATCCGGTGCTCGCGGAGGTTGGTCGGGGCGGCCATCAGATCGCCCGGGGCGCACCACAGCGCTCCGGCCAGCGCGGCCAGTTCGGCGGTGCCGGGCGCCGACTCGCCGTTCTCCCAGGCCGCCACGGTGGCCGGCGGCACCCGCAGGCCGTACGCCGCCCACATGCCGTGCGCGACATGCGCCCAGGTCATGTTGAGTGCCTCGCGCATACGGCGGGCGGCGGTGGCGTCGAAGGGCGGCGGAGGCTGGTGCACGCGGCACACCGTAGGTGCGGTACCGATCCTCGGAACAGTCGCCGAACAACCAAGCCCTCGAGTCGTACGAACGTACGGACCTGGTGTACCCTCCACGGCCTGATCATGGCCTGAACTGAAGGGTAACGAGGAGCGGGGATGCGACGGTTCTGGGCCCGTACCCGATTGCGCAACACGGCGTTAGGCGTGCTCGTCGCCGTGGTCGCCGGAGGCGGCTGGCTCACGCTGCGGGACGGCGGAGGAAGCGGAGGAAGCGGGCATCTGGCTGAGAACAGAAGTCAGGTACAGCGGGCCTGCAAGGGGGCGCTGCCGGCTCGCGAGCTGAGCGGACTGGTGCCCGGCGACAGCCCGGGCCGGGTCCGCGAGTACGGCACCATGCTCGACCCCGGGCGGCAGAGCCGCTCCCTGCTGGACTGCACGCTCGACTGGGGCGACGGGCGGAGGATCGCGGTGCACGCGGAGGCACTGCTGTCGGAGGTCCCGCAGAAGCTGCGGGCGGACGAACTCGCCGGACTCGGCGGACCCCACCTGTACGCCGCCCCCGGCATCACCGGCCAGTACGGCCCGCACGGCGGCTGGCTGGTCACCGAGTGCCTCGGCGGACTGCGCGGCCGGGCCCGGGAGACCACCGACCTGTACGTCACCGCCACCGTCGCCCCCGGCACCGACCGCGGCTGGGACCGGTCCGCGCTCACCACCCTGCGCACCGCCGTCCACGTGGCGAACACCATCACCCGCGAACAGGGCTGCGGCGGCGACCCGCTGCCCCGCCCGGAGAGCATCGTCGCGGTCTCCGACGACGACGGCCGCGGACGGAGCCAGCGCAGCTGCGACTGGATCGGCGTCGCCGGTTCGCTGCCGGTCGCCGAGGGCGCCTGGACCACCGTCGGGGACCAGCAGGACTCCCCGGTGCTCAACGCCTGCGAGAGCCACTGGACGGAGGGCGAGGACCCCGGCCGCCCCGAGCGCTGGGAGGTCTCCGGGGTCAGCGCGGCCAGCTGGTCGGGGGCGCTCGGCCGGAGCGCGTACGACGAGTACGAGGGATCCGGCGCGGTACCCGGCTGGGACCTGCCGGCCGGCGGCGAGCGGCCGGGCTCGAGCGGCGACGAGGAGATCGACGGCGCCGCCTCGGACCCCCGGCTCGCCCTGTGGGCCCGTTCGGTGTGCGACGGCGGCCCGACGTACCACCGGGTGTCCGTCAGCCCCGAGATCGGCGTCGTCGGGCGGGTGGTGCTGAAACGGGCCGACCGCGAACGGCTGTCGCAGACGGCCCGCACGGTGCTGGACCGCTACCTGGCGGCCGAGCACGGCTGGCCGCGCACCGCGCACTGCCGGGACACCACGCTGCTCGGGGAGGTCGAGGAATGGCACTGACGATGACCCGGCGGCGGTGGCAGGGCGCCGGCGCGCTGGCGGTGGCCGCCGCCTCGGTGGCCGGCGCCCTGGTGTGGCTCTCCGGCAGCGACGACCGCGCACTGGACGAGGCGTGCGCCGGGGTCCTCCCGGTGGCCGAGGTGCGGAAGGTGCTCGGCGACGGCGAGGTGGAGGTGGTGGACGGCGGTGAGGACGGGAGCGGGGCCCAGGGCTCGTTCGGCGACCCGGAGGGCAACGAGCTGTCCGTCCGCTGCACCGTGACCGCCGCGGGCACCGGCCGGGTGGCGGTGACCATCCGGGGCGTCCCCAGGCCGCAGCGCGAGCACGGGGTGGACACCCTCTACACCGACAGCCTCTACCAGGACGTCCTGCCCGCGCCGGTCGGCCACGGCTGGTCCGGCACCTTCCGCTCCCCGTCACTGCGCCCCGGTGACGACGACGGGAAGGCGACCACCACCCTGGCGCTGGACTGCGCGAAGGGCCGCGGCGGGCTGCTCGTCACGGTGGAGACGGAGCTGACGGACGCCACCGTGGACGACCCGGCCGCCCGCCCGGCGTTCGTCCGGGTCGCGACGGCCACCGCCGCCGGCGCCGACGGACACTGGGGCTGCGGCGCCCGCCTGGGCGACCCGGCCCCGTCCGTCGGCCTGCCGGTCGGCCCGGACGAGTACGAGCCGCTGCTGGACGCCGAGGGCACCTGCCGGGGCGTGCCGCCGGGGGCCCGGCGGCTGGGCATCTCCACCGCCCGGGAGACCGACCGGGACCGGGGGCTGCACGAGGTGTGCGCGCTCGGCACCCGGGACGGCTCCCCGCGCTTCAAGGCGCACGCGTTCTACGGGCCGTTCGCCGAGGAGGCCAGGGCGCGCTACACCCGCGACTACGACTACGAGAACGTCACCCCCGCCGACAAGCCCGCCGGGCGGCTGGGCAAGAGCGGCTACTGGACCAGCGCCGACTGCCCGGGCGGTGGCGAGCCCGCCCTGTACATGATCGAGCTGGACGGGAAGGACCGGCAGACCAGGCCGCTGGACCTGGAGTACGAGCGGACCGCCCTGCGGGCGTTCGCGGAGCGTTCGGCGAAGGCCCGCGGCTGCGCGGTGCCGGTGGTGCCGGCCGGGTGACCGCCCGGCGGGCCGGTGCGCCGGACCCCCGGGGCCGGCGGTGCGCGACGACGGCCGCCGCCCCGGGGGGCGGGCCCGCCGGGGCGCGGCGGTCACCCGCCGGCGCGCTCCGCCCGCTCCCAGAAGTGGTCCACGATGTGCTCCAGGAACTCCCGTGCGTCGGCCGCGGCGTTGTCCGCCACCGCGCCCCGGCTGAGGGTCGCGGCGATCCTGGACTGGTAGTCGGAGTGCAGGGACTTCAGGGCGGCCTCCAGCTGCGGCTTGGGCAGCGGGACCAGCTTGCCGATCTTCTTCACATACGCCTGCCAGCGGGTGTCGACCGCCGATTGCAGCAGTTCGGCCAGGCGCTTGTCCCGCCCGGTCACCTGGAAGAACGGGCGCAGCGGCAGATTGAGGACCTCGGCGAGTTTGCCGGCCTGGTTGTCGTTGCCGGTCCACTTGCCGGACTGTTCCATGCGCTCGTATTCCTGGGCGTCCATGCCGATGCGCATCGCGACGTCGATGGGGGCCAGGCCCTGGGCCACCCGGTGTTCGCGCAGGGTGCTGGGGGCGCCCAGCAGATCACCCGGCGAACACCACAGGGCCCCGGCGAGGGCCATCAGCTCCGTCTCGTTGGGAAATGCCTCACCCAGTTCCCAGGCGGCCACCACGGCCGGCGGAACCTGCAGTCCGTAGGCGGCGTGAATGCCGTAGGAGACGTGGGCGTGGGTCATTCCCAGTGCCTCGCGGAGCTGGCGCGCGGCATTGGGATCAAATGACGGGTTGCGGGGCTCGGCCGTATAGGACGGGTGCACAGGCGAACCGTATCGGCAGAACCGTATGTTTGTCTGATCACGCTATGACAACGTCATGACCCTGCCACCGTCCGGTGACCGGCCTCACCCCTTCACCGCCCCGCCGAGCGCGAAACCGCCGCCCAGCCGCCGCGCGATCATGACGTACAGCAGAACCACGGGTGTCGAGTACAGAATCGAGAACGCGGCGAGCTGCCCGTATGCGATGGAGCCGTAGTTGCCGAAGAAAGTGAAGATACTGACCGAGGCCGGGAGTTGATCGGGAGACAGCAGCAGCATGAAGGGGACAAAGAAGTTCCCCCACATCATGATGAAGCTGTAGATCGACACCACCGCGATTCCCGGTCCCATCAGCGGGAGGATCACCCGGGTGAGCGACTGGAGCCAGGAGGCGCCGTCCGTCCAGGCCGCCTCCTCCAAGGCCACCGGCACCCCGTCCATGTAGTTCTTCATCAACCAGATCGCGAACGGAAGTTGTGACGTGGCGAGGAAGAGCGCGGTTCCGTAGCCGGTGTCGATCAGATCGGCCTGTACGAACAGACCGTAGACCGGAACCATGATCGCGGTGATCGGCAGGCAGGTGCTGAAGAGCACCGTCAGGAGATAGGGGCGGACCAGCCGGGACCGGTACCGGGACAGCGGGTACGCCGCCAGCGCGGCGCAGCCCACCGTGACCACCGCCGCCCCGCCGCACAGCAGCAGACTGTTGAGCATCGGCGTGAACGTGATCTCGTCCGTCCACACCGCCGAGAAGTTGTCCGTGGTCGGGGAGCCGGGCGCGGCCACCCGCAGGGTCGCCTCCCGGTCCACCGAGGCCAGCACCAGCCACAGCAGCGGGACCACGAAGGCCGCCGCCACCGCCAGCAGCGCGGCGTCCGCCGCCAGCCGCCGGCGGGTGCGGCGGTCGGTCAATGAGGACATGCCACCTCCGTACTCGACACTCGACCGGTCGTGCTCCGGTGCACCGGCGGGGGCCGGTGCCGTCAGACGTCCTCGCGCAGCAGCCGCAGGTACACCGCCGAGAACACCGCGCCCACCAGCAGCAACAGCAGCGCCACCGCGGTGCCGTAGCCGATCAGGCTCTTGAGGAACGCCTGGTCGTACATGAACACCGGCAGCGTCTGGCTGCGGTTGCCCGGCCCGCCGCGCGTCATCGCCCAGATCAGCCCGAACACCGACAGCGTCTGGAGGGTGTTGAGCATCAGGTTGGTGCCGATGGAACGGCGGATCATCGGCAGCGTGACGTACCACAGCCGGCGCGGCCCGCTCGCGCCGTCGACCTCGGCGGCCTCCTCCACCTCCTTGGGGATGCCGGCCAGCGCCGCGGAGTAGACCAGCATCGAGAACGCGGTGCCGCGCCAGACGTTGGCGAAGGAGACGGCGAGGATCGGCAGCGTGTAGAGCCAGTTCTGGGACGGCAGGCCGGCCCAGTCCAGCACCGCGTTCAAGGTGCCCTCGCGGCGGAAGAACGCGTACAGCAGGAAGCCCGCGACGATCTCCGGCAGCACCCACGCCGCGATCACCACCGAGCCGGTCACGGTGCGCACCGGGCGGGACGCGCGCCGCATCAGCAGGGCCAGCGCCAGCCCCAGGGTGTTCTGGCCGATCACCGAGGAGACGAAGGTGAACACCAGGGTCAGCACCACCGCGTTGCGGAAGTCCGGGTCGCCGAAGGCCCGCCGGAAGTTGTCCAGCCCCACGAACTCGGTGGTCGCGGAGCCGGTCAGCTGCATGTCGGTGAAGGCGATGTAGACGCAGTAGCAGATCGGCCCGCCGAGGAAGAGCAGCAGCAGGACGGTGGCGGGGGCGAGCGGCAGCCAGCGCAGCGGCCGTCGCCGGCGGGCGGCCGCGCGGGACGGCGGGCGCCGCCGCGGCCGGCCCTCCGGTGCCGCCGCCTTCCCGGCCGCCGGGCCGGTGGGGGCGGCGGCCGTCATCGGTCCCGCTCGACCACGGCGCCGTCGGTGAGGTCGCCGAGCTGCTCGTCGTAGGCCCGGGCGGCCTCGGCCGGGGAGGCGTCGCCGGTGGTCACCGCCTCCATCGCCTCACCGATCGCGGACGACACCTGCGGATAGACCGGCAGCGCCGGGCGGTAGTGGGTGTGGCGCACCAGGCCGGTGAAGAACGCGATGCCGGGCATCGACCGCCGGTACTCCGGGTCGGCGGCGACGTCCTTGCGGACCGCGATCTGCGCCCCGACCACGTCCCACCTGACAGCGTTGTCCTTCCGCTGGAGGGTCTCGATGACCTTCCAGGCGAGGTCCGGCTTGCCGGACTTGGCGGAGATCGACCAGACCCAGCCGCCGGACATGCTGACCTTGCCCGGCGGATCGCCGTCCCGGGTCGGCATCGGCGCCTGGCCCAGCATCTTCGACCACTCCGGCCAGGGCTTGCCGCCGGACTCGATCCAGTGCTGGCCCATCCAGGAGCCGTCCAGGGAGATGGCGAGCTTGCCCTCCGGCAGCCACTCGTTGGCCACGTTGGTGCCCACGTTGGCGTCCAGCGCGTCGGACACGTCCGGGCCCAGCTTCTCCGCGTAGACGGTCCGGACGAACTCCAGCGCGTCCCGGAACCCCTGGCTGCCGGCGACCCACTTCTTCGCCTCCGGGTCGTACAGGGGGTCCGCCCCGGTGCCGTACAGCAGCATCTCGAAGCCCTGCATGACCGCCGCCTCGCCGGCGGCCTTGCCGGTGTAGACGTTCAGCGGCACCACACCGGGCACCTTCCGCTTCACCGTCCGCGCCGCGTCGAGGACGTCCGCCCAGTTCCGCGGCCGCCAGTCGGCGGGCAGCCCGGCCTTGGCGAAGATCTCCTTGTTGAACCACAGGGCGCGGGTGTCGGTGCCGTCCGGGACCCCGTAGGTCCTGCCGTCCTCGGCCCTGGCCGCCTGCCGGGCGGTCTCCAGGTACTGGTCCCACTCCGGCCAGTTCTCCAGGTAGTCGTCGAGCGGGCGGAGGTACCCGGCGGCGATGTCGGAGTTGATCCGGAAGGTGTCCTCGTAGACCACGTCCGGCGCGGTCTTCGCGGAGCGCATCATCTGCTGGATCTTGGTGGCGTAGTCGTTGTCGGACGCCTGGATGGGCACCAGTTTGATCTTCTTGCCGGGGTTGGCCTCCTCGAACTCCTCCTTGATGCCGGCGAGGTACTCGTCCTTGAAGCGGTTCGCGTTGTCGGTGCTGCGGTTGTAGGCGACCTTGACGGTGTCGGGGTCGCCACCGGAACCGCCGCAGGCGGTGAGACCGGTGGCGGCGACGAGGGCGGCTGCGAGGATCAGTGGGGCGGTGGGGCGCACGGGCACGAACCTCCTACGAGCCTCGGATGGCTGTGCGGTGACCGTAGGGTCGCGGTGAGTGAAAATCAATCCCCGTGACCTTGAAGGGACTCGAACCCGCGTGGGGTGGCCGCGGCGCCGGCGCCGCGGCCGCCGTCACGGGGCGCCGAGCCAGCGGTACACCAGCTCCGGACGCCCCACCTGCCCGTACTGGGGGGCGCGGGCGGCCCGCCCGGAGGTCACCAGGTGCTCCAGGTAGCGGCGGGCGGTGATCCGGGAGATGCCCACCGCCTCCCCGGTCGCCGCCGCCGACATGCCCTCCACGGCGGCGCGCAGGGTGCCGGTCACCGCGTCCAGGGTCGCCTGGGTCAGGCCCTTGGGCAGCGCGGCGGGCTGGGGGGCGCGGAGCGCGGCGAGCGCCCGGTCCACCTCGTCCTGGCCGCTGGCCTCGCCCGCGCTGGCCCGGAACTCCGCGTAGCGCAGCAGCCGGTCGCGGAGCGTCGCGAAGGTGAACGGCTTCAGCACGTACTGCACCACGCCCAGCGACACCCCCTCCCGGACCACTGCCAGATCCCGCGCCGAAGTGACCGCGATCACGTCCGCGGTGTGGCCGGCGGCGCGGAGCGAGCGGATCAGCCGCAGCCCGTGACCGTCGGGAAGGTAGAGGTCCAGCAGGAGCAGGTCCACCGCCGTGCGCTCCAGCTGCCGCAGCGCCGCGCCCCCGGAGTGGACCGCACCGGCCACCCGGAAACCGCGGACCCGGGAGACGTACAGGGCGTGCGCGTCCGCCGCGACGGGATCGTCCTCGACGACGAGCACGCGGATCTCGGCCTGCCCGCTCATGGGGGTCCTTTCCAGCGGCTGGGAGGCTGCTCAGGGTCTGTGGCGTCCGCCGTGGCGGCGGCCGTGCGGGACATTGACGGCACCGAGGGCACCGAGGGCACCGGGGACACCCGCCGGGCGGCCGGCCCCGGGCAGCCGGCGGGCGTCGCGCCCGCACCGGGGCCCGGTGCGGGGCGGCCCACCGGCCGCCGACTGCCGGACGGTGCCGAGGGGGACGCAGATCATACGGGTCACACCGGCGCCGGTCGCCTGCTCCCGGCACCCAGCGGCAGCCGCACCGTGAAGGCCGCGCCGCCGCAGGCGGAGTCGGCGACCTCCACCGTGCCCCCGTTGCGCCGCGCGGCCTGCCGTACCAGGGCCAGCCCCAGGCCGCGGCCGGCGCCCACCGGGCCGGCCGACGGCTCGGCCTTGGTGCTCCAGCCCCGGACGAAGACCTCCTCCACCGCCGCCGGGTCCACCCCCCTCCCGGTGTCCTCCACCCGCAGCAGCAGCTCGCCGTCGGCGACGCGGGCGGTCACCGTCACCCGCCCCCGGCGGGCCGCCGCGGCCGGGGGACCGGCCGCCTCCCCGGGCAGGTCCGCGTCGCCGGTCGGGGGCTCCCCGGGCAGGTCGTGGTCCGCGTCGCCGGGTGGGGGTCCCCCGGGGAGGTCCGCGTCGCCGGTCGGGGGCTCCCCGGGCAGGTCGTGGTCCGCGTCGCCGGGCGGGGGTCTCCCGGGCAGGTCCCCCTCGCCGGGCGGAGGTTCCCCGGGCAGTGCCGCGTCGCCGGGCCGGGGCAGGGCCCCGTCCCCCGGCCGCGGCTCCCCGCCCGGCCCGCCGCCGCGGTGCGTCTGGTGGGCGTCCTCGGCCGCGGCGTCCATCGCGTTGTCGATCAGGTTGCCCAGGATGGTCACCAGGTCCCGCGCCGGCAGCCCGGCCGGGAGCACACCGTCGTCGATCCGGCTGTCCGGGGCCAGGACCAGCTCCACCCCGTGCTCGTTGGCCTGCGCCGCCTTCCCCAGCAGCAGCGCCGCCAGCACCGGCTCGGCCACCGCCGCCACCACCTGGTCGGTGAGCGCCTGCGCCAGCTCCAGCTCCGCGGTGGCGAAGTCCACCGCCTCCTCGGCGCGCCCCAGTTCGATCAGCGACACCACCGCGTGCAGCCGGTTCGCCGCCTCGTGCGCCTGGGAGCGCAGCGCCTCGGCGAAACCGCGCACCGAGTCCAGCTCACCGGAGAGCGCCTGCAGCTCGGTGTGGTCGCGCAGGGTGACCACCGTGCCGCGCTGCTCCCCGCTGCTCACCGGCGAGGTGTTGACCACCAGCACCCGGTCGGCGGTCAGGTGCAGTTCGTCCACCCGCTCCTCGGTGGCCAGCAGGGCCCCGGTGAGCCGGGTCGGCAGCCCCAGGTCGGACACCACCCGGCCGACCACGTCCGGCGGCAGCCCGAGCAGCTCCCGCGCCCCGTCGTTGACCAGCGCGACCCGGCGCCGCCCGTCCAGCATCAGCAGCCCTTCGCGCACCGCGTGCAGGGTGGCCTGGTGGTAGTCGTGCATCCGGCTCAGCTCGGCCGCGTTCATGCCGTGGGTGTGCCGCCGCAGCCGGGCGTTGACCACGTACGTCCCCACGCCGCCGAGCGCCATCGCGGCGAGCGCCACGCCGATGAGGGCGACCAGCTGACTGCGGATGCGTTCGCTGATCTCGTCGACCGTGATGCCCGCGCTGACCAGGCCGACGATCCGGTCGCCGTCCCGGATCGGGGTCACCACCCGCACCGAGGGGCCGAGGGTGCCGGTGTAGGTCTCGGTGAAGGTGGTGCCGTCCAGCGCCGGACGGGTGTGACCGAGGAAGCGTTCCCCTATCCGCGCCGGGTCCGGGTGCGTCCAGCGGATCGCGGCCGGCGACATGATCGTGACGAAGGCGACGCCGGTGTCCTTGCGCACCCGCTCCGCGTACGGCTGCAGCACCGCCGGGGGGTGGGCGGAGCGCGCCGCGCGGACCACGGACGGGGAGTCCGCGACCGCGGTGGCCGCCGCCGTGACCTGGCGCCGCGCCGCGGCCTCCGCCTGGTTCAGGTCGGTGATGTACGCGAACACCGCGCAGCCCGCCACGACGACGGCGACCAGGACGACCTGCATCGCGAACAGCTGTCCGGCCAGGCTGCGGGGGCGGGGAACGCGCATGCGGATCAGTGTGCCCGGGGGCGGTCGCGTGAACGAAATGAACGGAAGGGTGACCGCCGTCACAGCGGGAGTGCATAGTCACCGGGACGTCCAGGACGTGTGAGCCGCACGTACTGCGCCCAGGACACTCGAGGAGGCAGCCGTGGCTGCGCAGACCCCGCCCCCGGACCGGAAACACCCGGGGCGCGCCCAGCGGGACAAGACCCACTACCTCTACCTCGCCGTCATCGGCGCGGTGCTGCTCGGCATAGTGGTGGGCTTCGCCGCTCCTGACGCAGCCGTCGAGCTCAAGCCCATCGGCACCGGGTTCGTCGACCTGATCAAGATGATGATCTCGCCGATCATCTTCTGCACGATCGTGCTCGGCGTCGGCTCGGTCCGCAAGGCCGCGAAGGTCGGCGCGGTCGGCGGCCTCGCCCTCGGCTACTTCCTGCTGATGTCCACCGTCGCGCTCGCCATCGGCCTGCTGGTCGGCAACCTCCTGGAGCCGGGCAGCGGCCTGCACCTGACCGCCGAGACGGCGAAGGCCGGGCAGGGCCAGGCCGAGGGGGCCAGCGAGTCCACCGAGGAGTTCCTGCTCGGCATCATCCCGACGACGCTGGTCTCCGCCTTCACCACGGGCGAGGTGCTGCAGACGCTCCTGGTGGCGCTGCTGGCGGGCTTCGGCCTGCAGGCGATGGGCCCGGCCGGTGAGCCGGTGCTGCGCGGAATCGGCCACATCCAGCGGCTGGTCTTCCGCGTCCTGTCGATGATCATGTGGGCCGCCCCGGTGGGCGCGTTCGGCGCCATCGCGGCGGTGATCGGCCAGACCGGCACGGACGCGCTGAAGTCCCTCGCCGTCATCATGATCGGCTTCTACGTCACCTGCGCCCTCTTCGTCTTCCTGGTGCTCGGCGCGGTGCTGCGGCTGGTGGCCGGGATCAACATCTTCGCGCTGCTGAAGTACCTCGGCCGCGAGTTCCTGCTGATCCTGTCGACCTCGTCGTCCGAGTCGGCCCTGCCGCGCCTGATCGCCAAGATGGAGCACGCGGGCGTCAGCAAGCCGGTGGCCGGCATCACCGTGCCCACCGGCTACTCCTTCAACCTGGACGGCACGGCCATCTACCTGACGATGGCCTCGCTGTTCATCGCGGAGGCGATGGGCGACCCGCTCTCCGTCGGACAGCAGATCTCGCTGCTGCTCTTCATGATCATCGCGTCCAAGGGGGCGGCCGGGGTCACCGGTGCGGGCATGGCCACCCTGGCCGGCGGCCTGCAGTCGCACCGGCCCGAACTGGTCGACGGCGTCGGCCTGATCGTCGGCATCGACCGCTTCATGAGCGAGGCGCGCGCCCTGACCAACTTCGCCGGCAACGCGGTGGCGACGGTCCTGGTCGGAACCTGGACCAAGGAGATCGACAAGGAGCGGATGGGCGAAGTCCTCGCCGGCCGGCTGCCGTTCGACGAGACGACGCTCGTGGACGACGTCCACGCCACCTCGGCGTACGACGGCGCCGCAGGTCAGGACGGCCCTCCGGAGATCATCAAGAGCGACGGGAACGGAACTGCGCGCGGCGGCGCGGCGTCCAAGGAGACGACCGCGGCCCTCTGACCGCGACCCCTGCCACGCGGGTGTGCGCCGCCCCACTCGGCACATGCCCGCCGCCCGGCCGGCCGGCTGCCTGGCCGCTCACGACGAGGCAGCCGGCCGGCCCGACCGAGGGCGGGCAGGCCACTGGTGTCCACCGCACCGGGGGCCTGCTCGCCCCTCGCGTCCCCGCCCGCCCGTCCCCCGTCCCCGCGGCCGTCCCGAGCGCCGGGCCGCGGGCCGCGGGACCGGGCGCCGGGCGGCTCCCGGACGGTGGCTACGATCAGCCGCGGGCAGCCGAGTCGTCCCGGGGGACGGTCGCCCCACCACGGCCCGGGGAGGGAGCAGAGATGACGCGCGGTGAGTCCGGTCCGGCGGACGACGAGCCCGGGCGGCCGCCCGACGACCACGCCCCGACCTCGGCCGCGGACGCCGGGGAAGCCCGAGCCGCCGGGGACGCCGGGGACACCACCCGGGCCGGGAGCACCGGAAGCGCCGGAGAAGCCCGAACCGCCGGGAACACCGGGAACACCGGGAACACCGGGGACACCGGAGAACCCACCAAGGGCGGGGGCGCCGCCGACGCCGGGACGACCGCGCGGGCCGGGGACGCCGGGGCGGTGCGACGGCGCCGCCTCGCGGTACGCGGCGCCCCCGTCGTGGCCCTGCTGCTGCTCGCGGCGGGGTACGTCGCCTTCGGTGACGCGGTGCGGAACCGGCTGTTCGCCGACGACGCGGTGCGGGTGGCCGCCCCCGTGCCGAAGGCGGGCACCGAGGGGCGGTGCGCGGAGCTGATCGACGCGGTGCCGGACGAACTGGGCGGTGCCGAGCGGCGCGAGACCCGGCCGGCGACGCGGTACACCGCCGCCTGGGGCGATCCGGCCATCGTCCTGCGGTGCGGTATCCCGCGGCCCGACGAGATGAACAACCCCCGTGCGCCGGGCGCCCGGCTCAAGGGCGTGGACTGGATGCTGGAGAGCCCGGACGACGGCAGCCACCGCTGCACCACCGCCCTCCGCAGCGTCTACGTCGAGGTGTCGATCCCGGCGGCGTACCGCGACGTCGAAGCGCTCGTGGAGCTGGGGGACGCGGTACGGACGACCATCCCCGCCGGGCTCTGAGCGGGTCGCCCCCGGTGGCGGTCGCTCCCGGGTCCGGTCCGGCCCCGGCTCCGCGCGGCCGCCGCGCGGAGCCGCCTCGGTGACCGGGGCCCGCGCCGGCCGCTTCCGGGGCCGGCTCCGTCAGCCCGGGCGGAGCCAGAGCGTGGCGAGCGGCGGCAGCACCACCTGGATGCTGGTGGGGCGGCCGTGCCAGGGCACCGGTTCGGCCTTCAGCGGTTCGGTGTTGGCCACGCCCCCGCCGCCGTACTCCTCGGCGTCGGTGTTCAGCACCTCGCGCCAGGCGGCGATCCGCTCCGGCACGCCGAGCCGGTACTCGTGGCGGACGACGGGGGAGAAGTTGCTGACCGACAGCAGGGGCGACCCCTGGGCGTCGAACCGGAGGAAGGCGAACACGTTGTCCTCGCTCGCGTCGCCGGCCACCCAGGCGAAGCCGTCCGGCACGGTGTCGCGCTGCCACAGCGAGGGGTTCGCGGTGTAGAGCCGGTTCAGGTCGCGCACCAGCCGGCGCACCCCGCGGTGGTCGCCCGCCGAGTGGTACGAGTCGTCCAGCAGCCACCACTCGGGTCCGTGCTCGTGCGACCACTCCGCCCCCTGGGCGAACTCCTGCCCCATGAAGAGCAGCTGCTTGCCGGGGTGGGACCACATGAAGCCCAGGTACGCGCGGTGCGTGGCCCGCCGCTGCCACCAGTCGCCGGGCATCTTCGACACCAGCGCCTGCTTGCCGTGGACCACCTCGTCGTGCGAGATCGGCAGGACGTAGTTCTCGCTGTAGGCGTAGACCATGGAGAAGGTCATCTCGTGGTGGTGGTACTTGCGGTGCACCGGCTCGTGGGCCACGTAGCCGAGCGAGTCGTGCATCCACCCCATGTTCCACTTCAGCCCGAAGCCGAGCCCGCCGAAGCCGTCCGGCCCCACATGGTGGGTGGCGCGGGTGACGCCGTTCCACGCGGTGGACTCCTCGGCGATGGTGACCACGCCCGGGCAGCGCCGGTAGACGGTGGCGTTCATCTCCTGGAGGAAGGCGACCGCGTCCAGGTCCTCCCGCCCGCCGCGGGCGTTCGGCGTCCACTGCCCTTCCTCGCGGGAGTAGTCCAGGTAGAGCATGGAGGCGACGGCATCGACCCGCAGGCCGTCGATGTGGAACTCCTCGCACCAGTAGACCGCGTTGGCGACCAGGAAGTTGCGCACCTCGGTGCGCCCGTAGTCGAACTCCAGGGTCCCCCAGTCGGGGTGCGCGGCGCGCTGCGGATCGCCGTGCTCGTACAGCGGGGTGCCGTCGAAACCGGCCAGCGCCCAGTCGTCGCGGGGGAAGTGCGCGGGCACCCAGTCCACCAGGACGCCGATGCCGGCCCGGTGCAGCGCGTCCACCAGGTACTTGAAGTCGTCCGGGCCGCCCATGCGGGCGGTGGGGGCGTAGAAGCCGGTGATCTGGTAGCCCCAGGAGCCGCCGAACGGATGCTCGGCGACCGGCATGAACTCCACGTGGGTGAAGCCCAGGTCCCGGACGTAGGCGGGGAGTTGTTCCGCCAGCTGCCGGTAGCTCAGCCCCGGGCGCCAGGACGGCAGGTGCACCTCGTAGACCGACATCGGCGACTCGTGCACCCGGCGGGCGGTACGGCCGGCCAGCCAGGCGTCGTCCTGCCAGCGGTGGTGCGAGGCGTAGACCACCGAGGCGGTGGCCGGCGGGCACTCGGTCCGCCGGGCCATCGGGTCCGCCCGCCGGGACCGTCCGCCGTCCCGGCCGGTGATCTCGTACTTGTACAGCGCCCCCTCGCCGACCTCGGGGAGGAACAGCTCCCACACCCCGCTGCGGCCCAGCGACCGCATCGGGAAGGCGGTGCCGTCCCAGTAGTTGAAGTCCCCGATGAGCCGGACCCCCCGGGCGTTGGGGGCCCACACCGTGAAACGGGTGCCGGTGACGCCCTGGTGGGTCATCGGCCGGGCGCCGAGCGCCTGCCACAGCTGCTCGTGCCGCCCCTCGCCGATCAGATGCAGGTCGAACTCGCCGAGGGCGGGCAGGAAGCGGTACGGGTCGTGCAGTTCCAGTTCGGCGCCGTCGTAGCCGACCAGCAGCCGGTAGTCGGGCACCTCGCTCAGCGGCAGCACCGCGGCGAAGAACCCGTCGCCCTCCGGGCGCAGCTCGGCGCGCAGGCCCTTGGCGGTCACCGCGACCGAACGGGCGAACGGCCGCAGCGCCCGGAAGGCGACCCCGCCCGGTACCGGGTGGGCGCCCAGGTGGGAGTGCGGGTCGTGGTGCGAGCCGTCGAGCAGCCGGTCCCGGTCGGCGGGGGCCAGCGGCGGGGCGGGCCGGGTGCCGCGACCGTGCCCGGCGGGCGCCGGGGCCGGGGCGGCGGCGCCGGCGCCGGGCGGGCGCCCGGTGAGCGGGCGGGCCCCGGGTGCCGGGGCGGGGCCGGGCACCTCGGCGCCGGGCACCTCGGCGCCGGGCGGGCGCGGGGCCCGCGGGGCCGGGGGTTCGGAGTACGAGGAGGAGCGGTGGCGCGCGGCCGGCCGGGCCACGGCCACGGCGTCGGCTCCGGACGCGGCGGCCTCGGGGGCCGTGACCTCGTCGGACGGGTCGGGGGACGGCGGGGGTGCGGTCACGGGGGTGGTCCTCCTGGGGCCCGGCCGGGCGGGGCCGGGGGTCGGTGGCGGAAGCGGACGTGGGGGGCAAGGGTGGGGCGGGGGGAGCGAGGGAGACGGGGCGGGGGAGCGAGGGAGACGGGGCGGGGGAGTGAGAGGAGTGGTGGGGCGGGGGAGCGAGAGGGGTGGCGGAACGGTTCAGCGGTCTCCGGCCGGACGGGTGAAGCCGGAGAGCCGGCGGATCGCGGACATCGGGACGGAGAGCCAGTCGGGGCGGTGCCGGGCCTCGTAGAGCACCTCGTAGACGGCCTTGTCCGTCTCGTAGGCGCGCAGCAGCTCCGGCTCGTCGCGGGGGTCGGCGCCGGACGCCTCGGCGTAGCCCGCGCAGTAGGCGGCGCGGGTGAGCCGGGCCCAGTCGTCGCCGGCCCGGCCGGCTCCGCTCCGGCCCGCCTCCGGCCCGGAGCCGGGCCGGCTCCCGCCCGGCTCCGCCCGGCCCCGGCCGGCCACCGCCGCCGCGTACTCGAACGAACGCAGCATGCCCGCGATGTCGCGCACGGTGGGCTGCGGGCGGCGGCGTTCGGCCAGCGGCCGGGACGGCTCGCCCTCGAAGTCGATCAGTGACCACGGCCCGCCCTCGGAGGTCCGCAGCACCTGGCCCAGATGGAGGTCGCCGTGGATGCGCTGGGCCGCCCAGGTGCGGCCGGCCCGGCCGAGCCCGGCCAGGTCGTCGAAGGCGGTGCGCAGCCGGGGACGGTAGGGGTGCAGCGCGGGCACGGCCGCGGCGGCCGCGTCCAGCCGCGCCGACATGGCCGCCGCCAGGCGTTCGATCTGGGGGCGCCGCAGCACGGCGGTCGGCAGGGCGTCCGCCATCGCCAGGTGCACCTCGGCGGTGGCCCGGCCCAGGGCGTGCGCGGCGGAGCCGAAGTCGGCGTGCCGCGCCAGGGCGCCCAGTGCCAGTTGCCATCCGTCGGTCGACCCCGCCAGATACGGCTGGAGCACCCCGAGGGTGTACGGCGCGGACCCGCCCGAGGCCGGGGCGGTCTCGAACCACGCGGCGGGCGAGGGCACCCGGGAGCAGCCGGTGCGGGCGAGGGCGAGCGGCAGCTCCAGGTCCGGGTTCTCGCCGGGGCTGACCCGGCGGAACACCTTGAGGATGTACGTTTCTCCGAAGACCACGGAGGAGTTGGACTGCTCCGCCGTCATCATCCTCGGAGTGAGCACCGAGGGGATGGTGGTGGACGGTTCGCGGACGAAGAGCAGCGGACCCAGCCGGCCCGGCACCCGCAGCCGCTCCAGCAGCACCGCGGCGAGCCGGGGGTCGCACAGCCCCTCGTAGACGGTGTAGCCGTGCAGCGGGCCGCCGACGGGCCGGCCGATCAGGGCGGGTGCCAGCCGCGGCGGCAGGGCGGCGCGCACGCCCAGCAGGATCTGGTAGCAGTCCGCGGAGGGCTCCCCCGCGAGGGAGCCGGGCTGTTTGGCCCGGACGAGCAGATGGAGCAGGCCCGGTGTGGCGCCGCCCGCGGGGCACGGCAGCAGCTCGGTGGCGGAGACGAGCGTGAAGCCGGTGACCGGACGGCCCTTCCCCGCGAACCAGCGCTGGCGTGGCAGCCACTCGGCGAGCAGCGGTGCGAGCGAGGGCAGCAGCCCGGCCGGGCCATGGGCGTGCGTCACTGCGGCGGCCCGCGGTGCGACCGTCTGAGAGTGCTCTGTCCTCCGGGTGAAGGGAGCTTCCGGCATGGCGTCGCGTCCTTTCCCCGGGGCACACGACAGATAGCGAAAAGTGTCCCGGATTGTGGCATTAGCAGTGCGACGGCGCGGTGACGGTACCCCCGGACGGAGTCCGGGGAGCGGTCTTCCCGGACGGGGGTCCGGGAACGGGCCGGACGAGGGATCGCCCGAACATCCGTACGGCGAACCTGAAGCGAAGACCTCGGAGACGGCGCGTGGCGCGTTCGGTGAAACGGTTCGCCCGGCCCGGGGTGATACCGGGAGACTTCCCCCCGCCCCGGGGGGAAAACGCCCCCGTCCGCCCAGGGGCGGAAAACGCCCGCCGGGGCAGCCGGATCGAGCCGCCCCGGCGGGGCCGGCCGCCGGGTGGCGCGCGGTCAGCCCTCGGCGGCGGTGCGGGGCGTGCCCGCACGCGCCCCGGGCGGAGGCGTGCGGGCGGCCGCCACCGGCTGACGCCGGGTCAGCCGGCGGCGGCGGGGCCGGCCGGCGCGGCCGGTCCGGGGCGGACCACCGCCGGAGCCGCGGCGACCGCCGGGGCGGGATCGCTGCGGCGCAGCCGGAACCAGTAGAAGCCGTGGCCCGCCAGCGTCAGCAGGTACGGCAGCTCCCCGATGGCCGGGAAGCGCACCCCGCCGATCAGCTCCACCGGATGCCGGCCGGCGTAGGACCGCAGGTCGAGCTCGGTGGGCTGGGCGAAGCGGGAGAAGTTGTTCACGCACAGCACCAGGTCGTCCGGCCCGCCGCCGGTCGCCGGGGTCTCCCGCAGGAAGGCGAGCACCGCCGGGTTGCTCGACGGCAGTTCGGTGTAGCTGCCGAGGCCGAACGCGGGGTTCTGCTTGCGGATCTCGATCATCCGCCGGGTCCAGTGCAGCAGCGAGGACGGGCTGCTCATCGCCGCTTCCACATTGGTGACCTGGTAGCCGTAGACCGGGTCCATGATGGTCGGCAGGTACAGCCGGCCGGGGTCGCAGGAGGAGAACCCCGCGTTCCGGTCCGGCGTCCACTGCATCGGGGTGCGCACCGCGTCCCGGTCGCCCAGCCAGATGTTGTCGCCCATGCCGATCTCGTCGCCGTAGTACAGGATCGGCGACCCGGGCAACGACAGCAGCAGCGCCGTGAACAGCTCGATCTGGTTGCGGTCGTTGTCCAGCAGCGGGGCCAGCCGCCGCCGGATGCCGATGTTGGCGCGCATCCGCGGGTCCTTGGCGTACTCCGCGTACATGTAGTCGCGCTCCTCGTCGGTGACCATCTCCAGGGTCAGCTCGTCGTGGTTGCGCAGGAAGATGCCCCACTGGCAGCCCGAGGGGATGGCGGGCGTCTTGGCGAGGATCTCCGAGACCGGGTAGCGGGACTCCCGGCGGACCGCCATGAAGATGCGCGGCATGACCGGGAAGTGGAACGCCATGTGGCACTCGTCGCCGCCGGACTCGAAGTCGCCGAAGTAGTCCACCACGTCCTCGGGCCACTGGTTGGCCTCGGCCAGCAGCACGGTGTCCGGGTAGTGGGCGTCGATCTCGGCCCGCACCCGCTGGAGCATCTCGTGGGTGCGCGGCAGGTTCTCGCAGTCGGTGCCCTCCTCGGCGTACAGGTAGGGCACCGCGTCCAGCCGGAAGCCGTCGATGCCCAGGTCCAGCCAGAAGCGCAGGGCGGCCAGCACCTCCTCCTGGACCGCCGGGTTCTCGAAGTTCAGGTCGGGCTGGTGGGAGAAGAAACGGTGCCAGTAGTACTGCTTGCGCACCGGGTCGAAGGTCCAGTTGGACGCCTCGGTGTCGACGAAGATGATCCGGGCGTCGGGGTAGCCGGTGTCGTCGTCGGCCCACACGTAGTAGTCGCCGTAGGGGCCCTCGGGGTCGCTGCGCGACTCCTGGAACCACGGGTGCTGGTCGCTGGTGTGGTTCATGACGAAGTCGATGATCACCCGCATGCCGCGCTGGTGGGCGGCGTCCACGAACTCCACGAAGTCCGCCAGGTCGCCGAACTCCGGCAGCACGGCGGTGTAGTCCGAGACGTCGTAGCCGCCGTCGCGCAGCGGCGAGGCGAAGAACGGGGGCAGCCACAGGCAGTCGACGCCCAGCCACTGCAGATAGTCCAGCTTCGCGGTGAGTCCCTTGAGGTCCCCGATGCCGTCGCCGTTGCTGTCCTGGAAGGAGCGCACCAGCACTTCGTAGAAGACGGCTCGTTTGAACCACTCGGGGTCCCGGTCCTTGGCGGGGGTGTCCTCGAACTTGTCCGGGACGGGCTCGTTGACGATCATGCGGTGGGTGACCCTCCGATCGGTGAGGACGGTCGCAGCGACAGCACGTGTGCCGGAGCCGGCTCCCGGCTCGGGTCCAGGCGCACGTAGTTGTCCCTGCCCCAGTGGTAGGTCTCCCCGGTGAGCTCGTCGCGCACGGGGAAGGACTCGTCCCAGTCCAGGCCGAGTTCCGGCATGTCCAACGAGACCGTGGTCTCCTGGGTGTGGTGCGGGTCGAGGTTGACCACCGTCAGCACGCAGTCGCCGCGCGGCCCGGGCGCCCGCTTGGAGTAGACGATGACCGCGTCGTTGTCGGCGTGGTGGAAGTGCAGACCGCGCAGTCCGCGGAGCGCCGGGTGGCGCCGGCGCATCCGGTTCAGCCGGGTGATCAGCGGGGCGATGGTGCGCCCCTCGCGCTCGGCCGCCGCCCAGTCACGCGGCCGTAGCTGGTACTTCTCCGAGTCGAGGTACTCCTCGCTGCCCGGTCGCAGCGGGGTGTTCTCGCACAGCTCGTACCCCGCGTACACGCCCCAGGAGGGGGAGAGGGTGGCGGCGAGCACGGCCCGCGCCTCGAACGCGGGGCGTCCGCCCTCCTGCAGATAGGCGTGGAGGATGTCCGGAGTGTTGACGAAGAGATTGGGCCGCATGTACGAGGCCGCGTCCCCGGTCAGCTCCAGCAGGTAGTCGGTCAGCTCCCGCTTGGTGTTACGCCAGGTGAAGTAGGTGTACGACTGCTGGAACCCGATCGCGGCCAGGGTGTGCATCATCGCGGGCCGGGTGAACGCCTCGGCGAGGAAGATCACGTCGGGGTCGGTGCGGTTGATGTCGCCGATGACCTTCTCCCAGAACACCACCGGCTTGGTGTGCGGGTTGTCCACCCGGAAGATCCGCACTCCGTGGTCCATCCAGAACCGCAGCACCCGCTCGGTCTCCCGGACGATGCCCCGGAAGTCCGCGTCGAACGCGATCGGGTAGATGTCCTGGTACTTCTTCGGGGGGTTCTCGGCGTACGCGATCGAGCCGTCCGCCCGGTGGTGGAACCACTCCGGATGGGCGGTCACCCACGGGTGGTCCGGGGAGCACTGGAGCGCGAAGTCCAGTGCCACCTCCATCCGCAGCTCCCGGGCCCGGGTGACGAAGTGGTCGAAGTCCTCCAGGGTGCCCAGGTCGGGGTGGACCGCGTCGTGGCCGCCCGCGGCGGAGCCGATCGCCCACGGCACCCCCACGTCGTGCGGACCGGCGGTCAGCGTGTTGTTGGGGCCCTTGCGGAAGGTCGTGCCGATGGGGTGGACGGGGGGCAGGTACACCACGTCGAAGCCCATCGCGGCCACCGCCGGCAGCCGTTCGGCGGCGGTGCGGAAGGTGCCGCTCACCGGCGGCCCGCCGGCGGTGACCACCGCGCCCTCCGAGCGCGGGAACAGCTCGTACCAGGAGCCGAACAGCGCCCGCTCCCGCTCCACCCGCAGCGGCATCGCGCGGGAGGCGGTGAGCAGTTCGCGCAGCGGGTGCCGGTCCAGCGCCTCCACCACGTCGGCGGCGAGCGCCGCGGCCAGCCGGTCGGCGGCCGTGCGGCGTTCGTCGCGCAGCCCGTCGACCGCGCGCAGCACCGCCTCCCGCCCGTCGCTCTTGGGCACCCCGGCGGCGGCCCGTTCGTGCAGCCGGGCGCCCTCCTCCAGGACGAGTCCGGTGTCGGCCCCGGCTGGGATCTTGATCCCGGCGTGCCGCCGCCAGGTCGCCACCGGATCGCTCCACGCCTCGACGGTGTAGGTCCAGTGGCCCTCGGCGGTGGGGGTGACGTCGGCGCCCCAGCGGTCGGTGCCGGGCGCCAGCTCGCGCATGGGCGTCCACGGGCCGGACCGCCCGGACGGGTCGCGCAGCACGACATTGGCCCTGACCTCGTCATGGCCTTCCCGGAACACGGTGGCGCTGACCTGGAAGGTCTCGCCGGCCACCGCCTTGGCGGGGCGGCGCCCGCAGTCGATGAGCGGGCGGATGTCCAGGACGGGGATACGTCCGATCATGGGATCACCTGGCGGCGTCGCGGGTTTATGGTCTTTGAAGGCGTTTGTCCTTTGTATCTGCTCAACTGTCCGACGACAGGTTGCGGGCATGACTGCTCCTGTCCGCGTTCACTCTGGTGGGCGGATGGGGTGGGCCATGAGAGTTCCGGCCCTCTTCCTCAAGCGGTCAGGAGGAAAGCCTTCCACGGGGCGCGGGAGGGCAATCCGGGACCCGCGCGTTTCGTGGCGGGCCGGCCGTGCGGATTCCGCCAGAGGCGGCCGGGGCGCGGGTCAGCCGCCGGAGGGGCCCCGGTCGGAGGACGGGCCGCCGCGCCGCCGCCCCGCGGGGGTGCGCCGGGAGCCGGGCGCGGGCAGCAGGGACCGGATCTCGTCGGCCACCAGACGGGCCGTCGTGTCCGCCGCGCCACCGACCAGGCGGGTACGGGTGAGGGCGAAGGCCAGCCCGCGCCGGCGGTCGGCGAAGGCGATGCTGCCGCCGCTGCCGTGGTGGCCGAAGGCCGTCACCTCACCGGCCATCTCGGGCAGGCCCAGGAAGTAGCCGAGGCCCTTGGCGTACCGGCCGAGGAGCATCCGGTCCCTGCCGTCGACGGCGACGCCCGCCGCGGCCTCCAGCCGCTCCGGCGTGAGCAGGCGCACCCCGTCGACCTCGCCCAGCAGCGCGGCGTACATGCGCGCGGCCGCCCGCGCGGTGGTGGTGCCGCACGCGGGCAGGTCGGCGAGCAGGTAGGCGCGGCGGTTGGCCAGCTCGGCGGTGGTCCACACCTCGGGGTTGGGCACCACCAGCCGGCGGAACGGCGCGGACGCGGGGAGGGACGCCAGCCACGCCGCCCAGTTGCCCTCCACCAGCGGAGCGGTACGGTCCAGTGCGCTCGCCGGCAGGCCGAAGTGGAGCTCGCCGGACACGCCGAGCGGTTCGCCGACGTACCTGCGCAGGGCCTGACCCGGGGTCAGCCCGGTGACCCGGCGCACGGCCTCGCCGAGGATCCAGCCGAAGGTCCAGCCGTGGTATCCGGTGGCGGTGCCCGGCTCCCACAGCGGTTCCTGCCCCGCGACGAGCGCGCACATGGTGTCCCAGTCGCACAGTTCGGCCGCGGTGACCCCGGCCGGGAGCTGCGGTACGCCGGCCGTGTGGGTCAGGACATGACGAACGGTGATCCGGTCCTTGCCGTGGGCGGCGAACTCCGGCCAGTAGTCGCAGACGGGCGTGTCGTAGCCGATCAGCCCGCGCTCGGCGAGCACATGGACCAGGGTGGCGGTGAAGCCCTTGCCGGTGGAGAAGCTGTGGATCAGGGAGCCGGGGCCGAGCGGGCCGCCACCGGGCGGGCCGGCCGCGCCCGCGCAGGCGTCCACGATCGGTACGCCGTCCAGGTAGGCGGCGGCCTGCAGGCCGGTCTCCCGGCCGGAGTCCACCAGTTCCGCGAGGAGCCCACTGACCCGCGTCTGCACATCGACGACCATCCGGCGACCCATCTGCGCATCATGGCACCGCCCCGCCCGCCGGGTCCGCGAGCGACACCCCGGCCCGGGACGCTCGGACGGCCGCCCGACCCGGGCCCCGGGGCCGGCGTGGCCGGCCGGGCGGGAAGCGGGACGGGGGCGCCCGGAACCGATCGCGTCGGTCCGGACACCCCCGTGGTGCGGTGGCCGTGCCGCGGCGCTACCGCGCCGCGGCCGCCGGGGTCACTTGACGTTGATCCCGGCCCAGGCGTTGTTGACCGCCTTGTACTCGGTGCTGTTCAGGCCGTACAGCGCCTTGGCCGCCTTCAGCGTCGCGGAGCGCGCCTGGGCGTAGGTGGTGGACGAGGTCATGTACGAGGTCAGGGCCTTGTACCAGATCTTCACGGCCTTGTCCCGGCCGATGCCCTTGACGGTCCGGCCGTCCACGGTCGGGCTGTTGTAGGTCACCCCGTTGATGACCTTCCGCCCGCTGCCCTCGGCCAGCAGGTAGAAGAAGTGGTTGGCGGGGCCGGAGGTGTAGTGCGGGTCGTCCGCCCCCATGCCGCGCTTCCAGTAGTCGTAGGACGCGCCGTCCTTGGAGGGCTTGTCCATGTAGCGCAGCGGGGTGCCGTCGCCGTTGATGTCGATCTTCTCGCCGATGAGGTAGTCGCCGACGTCCTTGGTGTTCTTGGCGTAGAACTCCACCGCGGTGCCGAAGATGTCGGAGGTGGCCTCGTTCAGGCCGCCGGACTCACCGCTGTAGACCAGGCCGGCGGTGGCGGAGGTGAGCCCGTGGGTCATCTCGTGCGCGGCCACGTCGAGCGAGGTGAGCGGGTTGCGGTTGCCCACGCCGTCGCCGTAGGTCATGCAGAAGCACTCGTCGTCCCAGAAGGCGTTGACGTACTCGCTGCCGAAGTGGACCCGGGACGGGGCGGCCTTGCCGTTGTTCTTGATGCCGTTGCGGCCCAGGACCTTCTTGTAGTAGTCCCAGGTCATCGCGGCGCCGTAGTGGGCGTCGACGGCGGCGGTCTGGCCGTTCGCGGGGGAGCCGTTGCCCCACTTGTTGTCGGCGTCGTAGTACCGCCACTTCGGCACGTCGAGGTAGTCGTCCTCGCTGCCCATGTTCTTCAGGTTGTACGTGAGGTGGCCACCGCGGGCGGTGTCCTTCAGCACGTACCGGCTGCCGCTCTTCTCGGTGGTCAGCGACACCGTGCCGTTGTACTCGCTGTATCCGGTGCCGGTGGCGTTGACCACCGCCTGGTACTCGTACAGCTTCTTGCCGGTGTCGGCGTCGGTGATGACGTGCAGCCGGGACGGGGTGCCGTCCTCCTGGAAACCGCCGACGACGGTCTCGTAGGCCAGCACCGGCTTGCCGGTGGCGGCCCAGATCACCTTGCGCGGCGCCCGGTCGGCGTCCGCCTGCTCGCCGCCGGCGGCCTTGGCGGCGCCCAGGGCGGTCTTCTCGGCACCGGCCGCGGAGGCGGCGGCCTTGGTGTCGGTGACCTTGATGGCGGCCGAGGTGGCCTTGGTGACGTCCTCGGTCTCGCCGTCCGCCGAGCGCTGGACGACCAGGTCGCCGCCGAGCACCGGCAGGCCGTCGTAGGTGCGCTCGTAGCGGGTGTGGGTGGTGCCGTCCGCGTCCTTGACGACGTCGCGGACGACCAGTCGCTCCTTGGCGCCGAGGCGCAGCGAGCGGGCGGCGTCGGCGGTGCCGGCGCCGGCGGTGCGGATCAGCTCGGCGCGCTGCGAGGCGGAGAGCGTGGTGGCCGAGGCGCCGGTCGCGGCGGACTCGGCGGGGGCCGCGCCGGCGGAGCCGGTGGCGGCGGCAGCGGCGATGAGGGCTGCTGCCACGGTCGCCGCGGAGGCGACGAGGGCGGTGCGGCGGTGTCTCGGACCGGATATGGAACCGGAAGGCACGCGAGGACTCCCTGTTTTTGTGTGGGGAGTTGGGCGGGCTTGGTCGGCCCCCCCAACCAAAACAAAAGATGCGGCGGTGCCGCATGGAGCCAGACCTTGCCATCAAACACACGTTCATGTCACGGGCGATATTTTCGAAACCGCCGGAAACGTCCGGTAAAGGGCTGATCAAATCCGCGAAAACACGACGAGCGGTGCCCGGAAGGGTAAGTTCCGGACACCGCTCGTCGGATCAGCGGTTCAGCGGTTCCGTGGCCCAGGGCGCACCGCCGGCTCCTGGGACGGTCCGGCCGCTACTTGACGTTGACGCCGGCCCAGGCGCTCTCCACGCCCTTGTACTCGGCGCTGTCGGCGCCGAACAGGTCGGTGGCGGCCTTCAGCGTGGCCTCACGGGCCGCGTGGTAGTCCGTCGTCGACGTCATGTAGGTGGTCAGCGCCTTGTACCAGATCTTCTCGGCCTTGTCCCGGCCGATGCCCTCGACCTTGGACCCGTCGGCCGTCGGGCTGTCGTACTGCACGCCGTTGATCTCCTTCTGGCCGCTGCCCTCGGACAGCAGGTAGAAGAAGTGGTTGCCGATGCCCGAGGAGTAGTGGACGTCGACGTCGCCGGCGTTCTCGTCCCAGGAATCGAGCGACTGGCCGTCCTTGGAGGGCTTGTCCATGTAGCGCAGCGGGGTGCCGTCGCCGTTGATGTCGATCTTCTCGCCGACCAGGTAGTCACCCGTGTCGGTGCTGTTGTTCGCGGCGAACTCCACGCCCGCGGCGAAGATGTCCGAGGTCGCCTCGTTGAGGCCGCCGGACTCCCCGCTGTACTCCAGGCCCGCGGTGTTGGAGGTGACGCCGTGCGTCATCTCGTGCGCCGCGACGTCGATCGAGGTCAGCGGGTGGCTGTTGCCCTGGCCGTCGCCGTAGGTCATGCAGAAGCAGCTGTCGTCCCAGAAGGCGTTGACGTAGTTGTCGCCGTAGTGGACCCGGGAGTAGGCGCCCTTGCCGTCGTTCTTGATGCCCGAGCGGTCGTGCACGTTCTTGTAGTAGTCCCAGGTGAGGGCGGCGCCGTAGTGGGCGTCGACGGCCGCGGTCTGCGGGTCGTCGCCCTTGCCGTTGCCCCAGGCGTCGTCCTCGTCGGAGAACGCCGCCCCCTCGCCGCTCTGGCCGTGGTCCAGGTTGGTGGTCCGGTGGCCGCCGCGGTCGGCGTCGGTGAGGGTGAAGCCGGCGCCCTCCTTGCTGGTGCCCAGCTCCACCTTGCCGCTGTACTGGCTCTCGCCGCTGCCGTTCTCGATGCCCTGGTACTCGAAGAGCTTCTTGCCGGTGGCGGCGTCGGTGATGACGTGCAGCTCGTTGGGGGTGCCGTCCTGCTGGACACCGCCGACCACGGTCTCGTAGGCCAGGACCGGCTTGCCGGTCGCGGCCCAGATCACCTTGCGCGGGCTGCGGGTGGGCTTGGCCTGGGTGGTGTCGTCGGCCTTGGCCAGCTTCACCGCGGAGCGGGCGGCGGTGTCCGGCGCCAGCTTCGGGGTGGTGGAGGCGACGGCGACGGTGGCCTTGGTGGCCTTGGTGACGCCCTTGATCTTGCCGGCCCCGGACCGGTGCACGATCAGGTCGCCGCCGAGCACCGGCAGGCCGTCGTAGGTGCGGTGGTAGCGGGTGTGCAGGGTGCCGTCGGCGTCCTTGACGACGTCCTTGACGACCAGCTTCTCCTTGGCGCCGAGCCGCAGCGCCTCGGCGGTCCGCGCCGTGGTGGCGTCGGCCCCGCGGAGCAGCTCGGCCCGCTGGGAGGCGGAGAGCTTGACGGACAGGGCGCCGGTGTCGACACCGTCCGTGCCGGAGGGGGCGGCACCGGCGGAGCCGGTGGTCATGCCGGTGGCGATGAGCGCGGCGGCGGCGACCGCCGCCCCGGCGGCCGCGGCGGTGCGGCGGCGCTTGCCGCTCGCGTGGGACGCCGTGCCGGATATGGGCATGCGAGAGGACTTGCTCACGCTGTACTCCTCGTTGCTGTGGGGGGTTGGGCCGGGCGGCAGCGGGTGCCGTCCGGTCCGGAACAAGAGGTGCGATTAGCGTGGGCAGACTGTCACACAAGCTGCGTACATGTCACGTGAATTGCGAGAGGTAGGCCGGAAATTGTCCGTTGGGTGCCGCCGGAATTCCGGATACCGGGCGCCCGGCCCGGTGGCCGGCGCCCCCGGGGAGCCGGCCCGGAGCCGGCCCGGAGCCGGCCTGAGCGGACGCGAAGGCGCCGCCCGGGGCCCGGCCGTCCGGGAGTGTCCCTCTCCGGACGGCCGGTACCACGCCTCGGGCGGCGCCTGGTTCAGTTCGGCCGGTCAGCGCGCTGCCTCCCGGCGGAGTGTCAGAAGGTCAGCTTCCAGCTGTTGATGTAGCCGGTGTCCGCCGAGTAGACGTCCTGCACCTTCAGCTTCCAGGTGCCGTTCGCGGCCTCGGAGGAGGCGTTGACGGTGTACGTCGTCTTGACGTTGTCGGCCGAGTCCGAGGAGCTGGAGTTCTTCAGCCGGTAGCTCGTACCGTCCGGCGCCACCAGGTCGATGACCAGGTCGCCCCGCCAGGTGTGCACGATGTCCACACCCACCTGGAGGTTGCTCGGGGCGTTGCCCGCCCGGGTGACGTTGATCGGCGAGGTGACCGCCGCGCCCGCGTCCGGGATCTGGACGTCGGTGGTGTTCTCGAAGACGTTGCCGCCGCTGGTGTTGACCGTCCAGGTGAACGAGGCGGTGCCGCTCTTGCCGGCCGAGTCGGTCACCGTGACCGTCACGTTGCTGGTGCCGGTGGCGGTCGGGGTGCCCGAGATCAGGCCGGTGGAGGAGTTGATCGACAGGCCGGCCGGCAGCCCGGTCGCCGTGTAGCCCAGCGCGCCCGGGTTGCTGCTGGTCGCCTGGATCTGCAGGCTGGCGGCCTGGTTGAGGATGCTGGTCTGGTTGCCGGGCGGGGTCACCGTGACCCCGTCGGAGATCCGCGCACCGACGTTCACCCCGGCCCAGGCGTTGGCCACGTTGTTGTACGTGGTGCTGCCCACGCCGAACAGCTCGCCCGCCGCCCACAGCGTCGCGTCCCGCGCGCCCGCGTAGTTGGTGTTGGACGTCATCCGCTGGGTCAGCGCCTTGAACCAGATCTTCTCGGCGTTGGCCCGGCCGATGGCGGTGACCGGAAGCCCGTCCGAGGTCGGGCTGTCGTAGCTGACGCCGTTGACGACCTTCTGGCCGCTTCCCTCGGAGGCGAGGTAGAACCAGTGGTTGGCGACGCCCGAGGAGTAGTGGACGTCGATGTTGCCGATGCCGGAGTACCAGCTGTCCTTGGACGAGCCGTCCTTGGAGGGCTTGTCCATGTAGCGCAGCGGGGTGCCGTCGCCGTTGATGTCGATCTTCTCGCCGACGAGGTAGTCGCCGACGTCCTTGCTGTTGTTCGCGGCGAACTCCACCGCGGCGGCGAAGATGTCGGAGGTCGCCTCGTTGAGACCGCCGGACTCGCCGCTGTACACCAGCTTGGCGGTGACCGAGGTGAGGCCGTGCGTCATCTCGTGCGCCGCGACGTCGATCGAGGTCAGCGGCTTGGCGTTGCCCTCGCCGTCGCCGTACGTCATGCAGAAGCAGGAGTCCTGCCAGAACGCGTTGACGTAGTTGTTGCCGTAGTGGACCCGGGAGTACGCGCCGACGCCGTCGCCCCGGATGCCCGAGCGGCCGTGCACGTTCTTGTAGTAGTCCCAGGTGAGGGCGGCGCCGTAGTGGGCGTCGACACCCGCGGTCTGGGTGTTGGACGGCGTGCCGTCGCCCCACACGTCGTCCGCGTCGGAGAACAGCGTCCCCTGGCCGGAGGTGCCCCGGTTCAGGTTGTAGGTCTTGTGGCTGCCGCGCGTGGAGTCGGTCAGCGTGTAGGAACCGGAGCTGCCCGCGGTGCCGAGGGTGACCTGGCCGCCGTACTGGCTGTTGCCGGTGCCGTTGTGGACCGCCTGGTACTCGAAGAGCTTCTTGCCGGTGGCGGCGTCGGTGATGACGTGCAGCTCGTTCGGCGTGCCGTCCTGCTGGAGGCCGCCGACGACCGTCTCCCAGGCGAGGGTCGGGGTGCCGTCGGCCGCCCAGATCACCTTGCGGGGGGCCCGCTCGGCCGCCGTCTTCTTCGAGCCCTCGGCGACGGAGGCCTTCACCGCGGCCTTCTCGGCGGCGGCCGGGGTGACCTTGGCGCTGGTGGTGGCGACCTTGACCCGGGTCTTCGTGGCCTTGGCGACGGTCTCGACCGTGCCGCCGCGGGTCTCCTGGACGATCAGGTCGCCGCCGAGCACCGGCAGCCCGTCGTAGGTCCGCTCGTACCGGGTGTGGGTGGTGCCGTCGGCGTCCCGGGTGACGTCCCGGACGACCAGCTTCTCCTTGGCGCCGAGGCCCAGCGTCTTGGCGGTGTCGGCCTTGGTGGCGTTGGCTTCCCGGAGCAGCTCGGCCCGTTGCGCGGGGGTGAGCTTCACCGGCAGCGCGCCGGCGCGGGCCTTGGCGACGACCTTGCCGGCGGTGGCCGGCGGCGTGTCGGGGCGGGCCGAGGCGGAACCTGACTGGATGCCGACGGCGAGCATGGCCGTCACGGCGACCAGCGCGCCGGTGGCTACGGTACGCCGATGGGGGGTGGATCTCACGCTGTCTCCTTCTGCGTGGCCGCGCGGGTTACGCGGACCGGATCAGACCGGGCGGTTGGTTCGCCGTCCGGGCAGAGCGAGGCAGAACACGGTGCATCCCGGGCACGCGGCCGGAGCACTCCGGTGAGGCGATCCGGAGCGGTCCGGGCCGAAGGGCCCGAGGCGTGGGGGAGTGTGCGGGTGCCGACCGGCACCTGACGGAACGTTCCCCGGGACGCGGCGGGTGCTGTGGGGGAGCCGCGCATCGGTTCCCGGAAGAGTGCCATCTCCGCCATGTACGTGTCAGGAGTGCTGCCGGAAGTTGGCCGGAATCTGTCCGTTGACGGACCAGTCGTGTTCGTATTGCGGAGTCCGGTGCGGGCCCGCGGCGGCCCCCGCCAGGACCGCGCATCCGTAGGATCCGGCCATGACGGAAGACGCCAAATCCCTGACCGAGCCGCCGCATTCGCTCGGCGACCCGCGTGAGCTGCTCGATGCCTACCTCGACTACTACCGGGCGGTGGTGCTGCGGAAGCTGGACGGGCTGTCGGAGCACGAATTGCGCCACAGCAGACTGCCGTCCGGCTGGACCCCCCTCGAACTGCTGGGGCATTTGACGTGGGTCGAGCGCCGTTGGTTCCAGTGGGGCTTCGCCGCCCGCCCATTCCCGGACCCCTGGGGCGACCGGGGGCCCGACGGCCGCTGGCACGTCTCGGAGGAGGACACCCTCGCCACCCTGACGGCCCGTTTCGAGGAGGCCTGCGCGCACTCCCGTGCGCTGGTCGCCGGGATCCCCGCGGAACGGCGGTCGGCGGTCGGCGGCCGCTTCCCGGCCGAGGCGGACGCACCCCCGCTCGGCTGGATCCTCTTCCACGTCCTCCAGGAGTACGCCCGGCACGCCGGCCACCTCGACGTGGTGCGGGAACTGGCGGACGGCCGGGTCGGCGAGGCGGCGGCCACCCCGCCGCGGCGCGACGGCGGCCCCGGCCCCGCGGGCGGGTGACCCCGCCCGCCGCGCCCCGGTCCCCGTCCGGGATGGGGCGCGGCCGGGGGCTCCGGCGCGCCCGCCGGCCCGACTCCGGTGCGCCCGGCCGGCCGGCCGGGCGCCGGGTCAGCCGGGCGCCGGGGCCGGTCGCGCGCCGGGCCGGTCGCGCACGGTCGGTCGTGCGCCGGGTCGGTCGCGCGGGCCCGGTCCGGTGGCTCAGGCCGCCACCCGGCGGTGCAGGAAGTCCCCGATCAGGTCCGCGATCTGCGCCCCGTGGGTCTCCAGTGCGAAGTGCCCGGTCGGCAGCAGATGGACCTCCGCCTCCGGCAGGTCGCGCCGGAAGGCGGTCGCCCCCTCGGGGAGGAAGATCTCGTCATGTGCGCCCCAGACCGCGAGGAGGGGCACCTGGCTGCCGCGGAAGTACTCCTGGAACTCCGGGTACAGCGCGAGGTTGCTGCCGTAGTCGCCGATCAGCCGCAGCTGGACGGCGTCCTGGCCGGGCCGGGCCATCAGCGCGGTGTCGTGGTGCCAGGCGTCCGGGCTGAGCAGGCTCGGGTCGGTCACCCCGTGGGTGTACTGCCAGCGGATGCTCTCCGGGCTCTGGAACCCCCGGACGGCCGCCTCGTTCTCCGGTGACGGGTCGTCGAGGTAGGCGAGGACCGGGGCCCACGCCTGCGCCGCCAGTCCCTCCCGGTAGGCGTTGCCGTTCTGGGTGATGATCGCGGTCACCCGCTCGGGGTGCGCGAGGGCCAGCCGCAGACCGATGGGGGCCCCGTAGTCCTGGACGTAGAGCGCGAAGCGCTCCAGCCGCAGCCGCCGGGTGAACTCGGCGGTGATCTCCGCGAGGTGCGCGAACGAGTAGTCCGCCTCGGTCGCCGGAGGCGCCGCCGAATAGCCGAACCCGAGGTGGTCCGGGGCGATCAGCCGGAAGCGGCCGGCCAGTCGCGGGATGAGGTCCCGGAACATGTGCGAGCTGGTCGGGAAGCCGTGCAGCAGCAGGAGTGCCGGGGCGTCCGGGGCACCCGCCTCCCGGTAGAAGATCTCGTGCCCGTGCACGGTGACGGTGCGGTGGTGGACCGGATGTACCGGCATGTCTAACCCCTGTAGATGCGTTGAGTGGTTGGCCGAGGGCAAGGCAACACCACCTCCGTCTAACTTGTCAACGAAGGTTCAAGGGTTAGGGTTGGGGTTGGGGCGGGCTGGGGCCCCCGGCCGGCCTTCGCGGCGGCCGGGGACCCTCACACCAGGAGGAACCTCACACCAGGCTGTCCCGCCACGCCCGGTGCAGCGCCGCGAACCGCCCCTCACCGCGGACGAGTTCGTCCGGGGCGCCGTCCTCGACGATCCGCCCGTCCGCCATCACCAGCACCCGGTCGGCGATCTCCACCGTGGACAGCCGGTGCGCGATCACCACGGCGGTACGGCCCCTGAGCACCGTGTGCATGGCCTGCTGGACCGCCCGCTCACCGGGGATGTCCAGCGAGGAGGTGGCCTCGTCGAGGATGAGGACGGCCGGGTCGGCGAGCAGGGCCCGGGCGAAGGCGACCAGCTGGCGCTGCCCGGCCGAGATGCGGCCGCCGCGCTTGCGGACGTCGGTGTCGTACCCGTCCGGCAGCGCGGCGATGAAGTCGTGCGCGCCGATCGCCTTCGCGGCCCGCTCGATGTCGTCCCGGGTGGCGTCCGGCCGGCCGATGGCGATGTTGTCGGCCACCGTGCCGGAGAACAGGAACGCCTCCTGGGTCACCATCACCACCCCCCGCCGCAGCTCCGGGGTGGCCAGCTCCCGCAGGTCCACCCCGTCGAGCAGCACCCGGCCGCCGGAGGGGTCGTAGAACCGGGCGAGCAGCTTGGCCAGCGTCGACTTGCCCGCACCGGTGGAACCCACCACCGCCACCGTCTGCCCGGCGGGCACCGTCAGCCCGAACCGCGGCAGCACCTCGCCACCGGTCCGGTACGCGAACCGGACGTCCTCGAACACCACCTCCCGGCCCGGCCGGCCGGCGGGCCGCTCCGGCAGCGGACGGGGCTCCGCGGGCTCGGGTACGGAGGGCCGCTGGGCCAGCAGGCCGGCGATCTTCTCCAGCGAGGCGGCCGCCGCCTGGTAGGAGTTGAGGAACATGCCGAGCCGGTCGATCGGGTCGTACAGGCGGCGCAGGTACAGGGCCGCCGCGGCCAGCGCCCCCAGCGCCAGGTCGCCGGAGGCCACCCGGTGGGCGCCCCAGAGCACGATGACCGCCAGTCCGGTGTTCGCCACCAGCCGGGAGCCGACCACGTAACGGGCCATCTCCAGGATCGCGTCGCCGTTGACCCGCTCGTGGCTCCGGTTCAGCTCGTCGAAGTGCGCGTCGTTGGCCCGCTCCCGGCGGAACGCCTGCACCGGGCGGATGCCGTTCATGGTCTCGGTGAACTTCACGATCACCGCGGCCATCGCGGTGGACTTCTTCCGGTGCACCCGGTTCGAGCGCCGGTCGAAGCGCCGGATGAGCAGGTGCAGCGGCCAGAAGGACAGCACCGCCGCGGCGCCCAGCCCCCAGTCCAGGTACAGCAGCATGGCGGAGATGTACACCACCGACAGGCCGACGGCGAGCAGCTCCTCCAGGCCCTCGTTGAGCAGCTCGCGCAGCGACTCCACGTCCGTGGTGGCGCGGGAGATCAGCCGCCCGGAGGTGTACCGCTCGTGGAAGTCCACGCTGAGTGCCTGCGCGTGCCGGAAGATGCGTCCGCGCAGGTCGAGCAGGACGTCCTGGCTGATGCCCGCCCAGACGCGGATGAACGTGTACTGGAGCGCGCCGGAGGCCGCGGCGCAGCCCAGATAGACCACGCCGACCGCGATCAGCGGGCCGTTGTCGTCGCGGCGGAGCGCGGGCACCGCGCTGTCGATGGCGTACGCCACCAGCAGCGGACCGGCCTGCACGGCGGCCTGCTGGAGCAGCAGCAGCACCGCGGCCAGCCAGACCCGGCCGTGCCGGGGGGCCAGCAGCGACCGGAGCAGGTCGCGGGAGGCGCCCTCGGGCGCGGGCAGCACATCGTGGTCGAAGGCGCCGTCCGGCCCGGAGGCCGGGGAGGAGCCCGGGGTGCCGGTGGACGGGCGGGCCGCGTCACGCTCCGGACCGCCGCCACCGGTGGCGGCGCCGGAGGCCGGCGGGGCGGCGCCCGGACCTGCCGGGCGCCCGTCGCGACCGGGGACCGGCCGGTCGCCGGTGGAGGTGCTCATCGGGGGGTCTCCTCCTCGTCGCCGGACATGAGCAGCCGGTACTCCGCGCTGTCCCGCAGCAGTTGATGGTGGGTGCCGACGGCGGCGATCCGGCCCTCGGAGAGCAGCGCCACCCGGTCGGCGAGCAGCACCGTGGAGGGGCGGTGGGCCACGATCAGCGCGGTGGTGGTCGCCAGCACCTCGCGGAGCGCGGCCTCCACCAGTGCCTCGGTGTGCACGTCCAGCGCGGAGAGCGGGTCGTCCAGCACCAGGAAGCGGGGCCGGCCGACCACCGCGCGGGCCAGTGCCAGCCGCTGCCGCTGACCGCCCGACAGGCTCAGCCCCTGTTCGCCGACCTGGGTCCGGGTACCGTCCGGCAGCGCGTGGACGAACCCCGCCTGAGCCACCTCCAGCGCCCGGGACAGCTCCGCCGGACCCGCGCCCGCGGCGCCCATCAGCACGTTCTCGCCCACCGTCGCCGAGAACAGGGTGGGTTCCTCGAAGGCCACCGCCACCAGGCCGCGCAGCTCGTCGCGGCCGATCGCGGTGATGTCCCGGCCGTCGAGGGTGATCCGGCCGCCGGTCACCTCGTGCAGCCGGGGCACCAGGGCGGTCAGGGTGGTCTTGCCGGAACCGGTCGCGCCGACCAGGGCCAGCGACTCGCCGGGCCGGATGTGCAGGTCCACCCCGCGCAGCACGGGGGGTTCGCCGGGTGGTGCGTCGGCATGGCGGAAGACCACCCCTTCGAACCGGAGCCCGAGGCGGCCGGTGCCGGCGGCCGGGGCCCGACCCGGGCCGCCCGGGCCGTCCGGTTCCGGGCCGTCCGGTCCGGGGCCGGCCCGGTCCGTGCCGTCCGCCGCCGGGTCCGTGCCGTCCGCCGCCGGGTCCGTGCCGTCCGCCGCCCGGGCCGGGGCGTCCACCGCCCGGTCGCCGTCGGCCGGTCCGGGGCCGGGCTGCGCCGCGTCCGCGGCCGGCTCGTCCATCACCTCGAAGTAGCGGTCGGTCGCCGTCGCCGAGTCCTGGCTCATCGCCAGCAGGAAGCCGACCGACTCCACCGGCCAGCGCAGCGCCAGCGCCGTGGAGAGGAAGGCGACCAGGGTGCCCGCCGACAGGTCGCCGTCGGCGACCCGCACCGTGCCCAGCAGCAGCGCGGTGCCGATCGCCAGCTCCGGCAGGGTCATGATCAGCGCCCACAGGGTGGCGAGCAGCCGCGCCTTGCGCAGCTCGGTGGCGCGGAGCCGGTGCGAGAGCGCCCGGAACGCGCGGGCCTGGCTGCGGTGCCGCCCGAACCCCTTGATGATGCGGATGCCGAGCACGCCCTCCTCGACCACCGTCGTCAGGTCGCCGATCTGGTCCTGCGCGGTCCGTGCCGCCTGGGAGTAGCGCGCCTCGAAGTACGAGCAGAGCGCCACCAGCGGGACGACCGGGGCGAGCAGCAGCAGCCCCAGCGTCCACTGCTGGGACAGCAGGATCGCGAAACCGAGCAGGATGGTGGCCGCGTTGACGACCAGGAAGGTCAGCGGGAAGGCGAGGAACAACCGCACCAGCATCAGGTCGGTGGTGGCACGGGACAGCAGCTGCCCGGAGGGCCAGCGGTCGTGGAAGGAGACCGGCAGCCGCTGCAGATGGCGGTAGAGGTCGGCCCGCATGGCGGCCTCCACGCTCGCCAGCGGCCGGGCCACCAGCCAGCGGCGGAACCCGAAGAGCACCGCCTCGGTGACCCCGAGCGCCAGCAGCAGCGCCCCGCCCAGCCAGACCCCGCCCGGGTCCCGGTCGGCCACCGGCCCGTCCACCAGCCACTTCAGCACCAGTGGGATCACCAGGCTGAGGCTGGAGGCCACGATGGCCACCACCGCCGCGGTGCAGAACCGGACCCGCACCGGCCGGAGGTACGGCCACAGGCGCAGCAGCGAACGCACCACGGACCGGCGCCGGGCGGCGCCTCCCGCGGGCGCCCCGGCCTCGACCGCCGGGTCCTCGCCCGCTCCCCGGGGGCCGGAATCCGTGCCGGAACCAACGTCGGTGTCGGTGCCGGAGCCGGCGCCGGGAAGGGCGCCGGGCGGGGCGGCGGCAGCGGCCCGGGAGCCGGGGCCGGCGGCGGGCGGCGGTGCGGGGACGGGGCTCTGGGGGAGTGGGCCGGTGTCAGACATCAGGGGCGAGACTACGGTTCACCCCTGACACGGCTCACTCGGTTTTCCGGCCCCCGTCCGCCGCGGGCAGCGCGCGCAGCAGCAGCAGCGACCGCCCCGGCAGCCGCACCGGCGCCCCGGCGGGCACCGGGGCGCCGGGCGCGGCCCCCGCGGGCCCGCCGCCGACCGCGCCGGCGTCCGGGCCCGGTTCCGGCGGCCCGGCCGGCGCGTCGTCCCGCGCGGTGTCGACCACTACCCGGTAGCCGCCCGCCCACGGCGCGCCCGGCGGGACGAAGTCCACCGGGTCCGGGCCGGTGTGCAGCACCAGCAGGAAGCTGTCGTCGGTCACCGGGGCCCCCTCCGCGTCCCGCTGCGGCAGATCCCGTCCGGAGAGGAACATCCCGATGGTGGCCGCCGGCGCGTACCAGTCGGCGTCGGTCATCCGCTCCCCCCGCGCGGTGAACCAGGCCAGATCGGGCAGCCCGCCCGGGGCCGCCGGCCGGCCGGTGAAGAACGCGTCGCGGCGGAGCGCCGGATGGGCGCGGCGCAGCGCGATCAGCCGGGCGGTGAAGGCGGTCAGCGCCCGGTTGTCCGGTTCCGCGGCCGCCCCCCAGTCCAGCCAGCTGACCTCGTTGTCCTGGCAGTAGGCGTTGTTGTTGCCGCCCTGGGTGCGGCCCAGCTCGTCACCCGCGACCAGCATCGGCACCCCGGTGGACAGCAGCAGGGTGGCGAGCAGGTTGCGCACCTGGCGGGCCCGGAGCGCGTGGATCGCCGGGTCGTCGGTCCCGCCCTCCGCGCCGCAGTTCCAGGACCGGTTGTCGTCGGTGCCGTCGCGGTTGCCCTCGCCGTTGGCCTCGTTGTGCTTGCGGTCGTGGCTGACCAGGTCGCGCAGGGTGAAACCGTCGTGCGCGGTGACGAAGTTGACCGAGGCACCGGGCCGCCGGCCGTTCCAGGCGTACAGGTCGCTGGAGCCGGACAGCCGGTAGCCCAGGTCCCGCAGATCCGGCAGCGCGCCGCGCCAGCAGTCCCGCACCGCGTCCCGGTAGCGGTCGTTCCACTCCGCCCACGGCCGGGGGAAGCCCCCCACCCGGTAGCCGCCCGGGCCCACGTCCCACGGCTCGGCGATCAGCTTCACCCGCCGCAGCACCGGGTCCTGGCCGAGGACCGCGAGGAACGGCCCGTTCATGTCCACCCCGTCCGCGTTCCGCGCCAGCGCGGTGGCCAGGTCGAAGCGGAAGCCGTCCACCCCCATCTCGGTGACCCAGTAGCGCAGCGAGTCGGCGATCAGCCGCAGCACCTGCGGCTGCGGCACGTCCAGGGTGTTCCCGCAGCCGGTGACGTCGGCGTAGCGGCGCGGGTCCTGCTGGAGCCGGTGGTGACCGGCGTTGTCGATACCGCGCAGCGAGAACGTCGGGCCCAGCTCACCGCCCTCCGCGGTGTGGTTGTAGACCACGTCGAGGATCACCTCGACCCCCGCCTCGTGCAGCGCCCGCACCATCCGCCGGAACTCCCCGACCTGCTGGCCCCGGGTGCCGGTGGCCGCGTAGCCGGAGTACGGCGCGAAGTAGCCGATGGAGTTGTAGCCCCAGTAGTTGCGCAGCCCGCGGCGGAGCAGATGGTCCTCGTGGCCGAAGTGGTGCACCGGCAGCAGCTCCACGGCCGTCACCCCGAGCCGGGTGAGGTGCTCCAGCGCCGCCGGGTGCGCCAGCCCCGCGTAACTGCCGCGCAGCTCGGGCGGTACGCCGGGGTGACGCATCGTGAAGCCGCGGACGTGCAGCTCGTACAGGACGGTCTCCGACCACGGGGTGCGCGGCCGCCGGTGCGCCGCGTCCGGCCCGGCCTCGGCGGGACCGACCACCACCCCCTTGGGCACGAACGGGGCCGAGTCGCGGTCGTCCCGCACGGTGTCCGCCACGTGCTGCTCCGGCCAGTCCCGGACATGCCCGTAGACCTCCGGCGGCAGCGGGCCGTCCCCGGCGCCGGGCGACCCGGGCCCGCCGAACTCCCCGTCGACCGCCCGGGCGTAGGGGTCCAGCAGCAGCTTCGCCGGGTTCCAGCGGGCCCCGGTCCACGGGTCCCAGCGGCCGTGCACCCGGTAGCCGTACCGGCGGCCGGGCAGCACTCCGGGCACGAAACCGTGCCAGACGCCGTCCGTCCGCTCCACCAGCGTGCGGCGGGACTCCCGCCCCTCCTCGTCGAACAGGCAGACCTCGACCGCCTCCGCCCCGCCGGCCCACAGCGCGAAGTCGGTGCCCGCCGGGGCGCCGTCCGGGCCGGGCCGCGGCCACGCCCCGAGCGGCTGGTCCGGGCCGGGCTGGGCGGGCACGCCCGGCACCGGCCCGCCGCGGGGCGCCGGGACCGAGACGGCCGGGGGTTCCGCGGCCGGGCCGGCGGGGGGCGCGGCGGGGCGCGCGGAGCCGGCGGCGGGCGGCGGCCCGTCCCGGCCCGGGGCGCGCTCCGGCCACCCATCGTGGACTGTCTCCTGCTCGGCTGCGCTCGACACCCTGATCGCCTCCGGCGGCTCGCGGCTGACCCCGCGGCCCGTGGTGGAGCCGTGGAGGGCGACTCCACGGCTCGCGGCGGGGCCGCGGAGAGCGGACACGGACCGGCGGCACCACCCTGCCGCTGCCGTCGTGCCGGACCGTCCCGTCGGCCGCCACACCGGTCCCGTGGGCGGGTCGGCCGTCCGCGCGGCGTCCCGTGCCGCCGGTCCCTCCCGCCTCACCACGAGTTCTGCCCACAACCGGCGCGGCGCTCACCCCGGCGGGCCGCGGCGGCACCGACCGGCCCGGCCCCGGCCCCGCCCGGCCACGGTGGCACCGCCCCCGCCCGGGCACCGGAAGCCCCGCCCGGGCCGCGGGGGCCGGACCGGCGCGGTCCCCCGTGCGGGGCTCCGTTCGGGTCCATTTCGTTTCCCCGGGGCCGGGCGGTCGTTGGGACGGACGTGACACATGGATCGAGACCGGGGCCCTGGGCCAGGGCGGTGCGGCGGGCCGCCGTGACCGGGGCGGTGCTGGTGGCGCTCGCCGGGTGCGGGCTGGGCGGGTTCGGCAGCGACGACGCGCCGCGCTCGCCGGAGGAGATCATCCGGATCACGCCGCACGACGGGGCGAGGGGCGTGCCGGCGGACGGCCGGCTGTCGGTGACCGCGCCCGACGGCCGGCTGGAGCGGGTGCGGGTGACCCGCGTCGACGACGCCGGTCAGCGGGCCGACGTGGCCGGGCGGCTCTCTGCGGACCGCAGGTCCTGGCGCCCGGACCGGGCCCGTCTGGCGCTCGCTGCCCGGTACCTGGTGCACGCGGTGGCGGTGGACGGCCGGGGGCGCCGCGCCGCCCGGCACACCGCCTTCACCACCTTCGTCCCGGCGCACCGGTTCATCGGCTACTTCACCCCCGAGCACCGGGCCACGGTGGGCACCGGCATGATCGTGTCCTTCGCCTTCAACCGCCCGATCGCCGACCGGGCCGCGGTCGAGCGGGGCATCTCGGTGAGCGCCCGGCCGGCCACCGAGATCGCCGCGCACTGGTTCGGCGACCGGCGCCTGGACTTCCGGCCGCGCGACTACTGGACCCCGGGCACCGAGGTCACCCTGCGGCTGCGGCTGCGGGACGTGCGGGCCGCCCCGGGGGTGTACGGGGTGCAGCACCGTACGGTCCGGTTCACCGTCGGCCGCTCCCAGACCAGCACCGTGGACGCGGCCGCCCACACCATGACGGTGCGCCGCGCCGGGCAGCCGATCGCGGTGCTGCCGGTGACCACCGGAGGTGCCGGCCACGAGACCTGGAACGGGCGGATGGTGGTGATGGAGCGGCTCGCGGAGACCCGGATGGACGGCTCGACGGTCGGGTTCGGCGGCGAGTACGACATCGCGGACGTGCCGCACGCGCTCCGGCTGACCACCTCCGGGACCTTCCTGCACGGCAACTACTGGGCCGGCGCGAGCACCTTCGGCAGCGTCAACTCCACCCACGGCTGCGTGGGGCTGCGCGACGTACGGGGCGGCAGCCCGCGGACCGCCGCCGGATGGTTCTACGACCGCACCCTCGTCGGTGACGTGGTGCAGGTGGTCAACTCCCACGAGCGCCAGGTGGCGCCGGACAACGGGCTGGGTGGCTGGAACATGCCGTGGCCGCGCTGGCGGGCGGGCTCCGCACTGGGCTGACCGCCCCTCACCCCCCGGGCCCCTTCCCGTCCCACGTTCCCCGCCCCGGTCCCCGGCCCCCGTCCCCCCGGCCCCGTCCCCCCGGCCCCGTCCCCCCGGCCCCGGTCCCCCGGCCGCCTCCGGTCCGTCCGGTGCCCGGCGCCGCAGCGGACCCCGGCGGCTGCCGCGGTGAACCGGCCCGTCCCTCTCGATTCGCCCATCCCGCCCACCGCTCCCACTTGGGACCGAACGGTGACATTCACCGGCCGTTCTCCGGGTAGGTGATGTGGTTATCTATCGCCATGCGCGCAGGTCGCGCGAGTGGGGGTGCCGCGGGGGCGCGGGCCGTGCGGAGGGGAGAGAGCCGGAGTGAAGGTGCAGCGCATATCGGGGGCCCAGGGCCGCAGGGGGATGTCCGCCCTGCTGCTGGGGGCGTTGCTGGTCGTGGTGACGGCGTGTGGCGGGGGCGGCGGTTCCGACGACGACAAGGGCCGGGACGGCAACGGCGACCAGAAGGCGTCGGAGGCGGTGGTCGCCATCCTGCCCAAGGACGGCGCCGCCGACGTGGCGACCGACGGAGCGCTGAAGGTCACGGCCGAGAAGGGCAAGCTCAGCTCGGTGAAGGTGGCGGACGACAAGGGCCGCGCCATCGACGGCAAGATCTCGCCGGACGGCTCCAGCTGGATCCCGGAGGAGCACCTGGGCGCCGCCACCAAGTACACGGTGGACGCCGTCGCCAAGGACTCCGACGGCCGGGAGTCGGCCAAGCACGCCAGCTTCACCACCCTGGTGCCGAAGAACACCTTCGTCGGCTACTTCACGCCGGAGGACGGCAGCGTGGTCGGCGTGGGGATGCCGGTCTCGCTGAAGTTCAGCCGGGGCATCACCGACCCGAAGGCGGTGGAGCGCGCGGTCAAGGTCACCGCCTCCCCGTCGGTGCCGATCGAGGGCCACTGGTTCGGCAACGACCGGCTGGACTTCCGGCCGGAGAAGTACTGGGCCGCCGGCACCAAGGTCACGCTGGAGCTGAACCTCGACGGCGTCGAGGGGCGGCCCGGTGTCTACGGCAAGCAGTCCAAGACGGTGAAGTTCACCGTCGGCCGCAGCCAGGTCAGCGTGGTGGACGCCAAGGCCAAGACGATGACGGTCAAGCGGGACGGCAAGACCCTCAAGACCATCCCGATCACCTCGGGCGCGCCCGGTACCGAGACGTACAACGGGCAGATGGTGATCAGCGAGAAGTTCCCGGTGACCCGGATGAACGGCGAGACCGTGGGCTTCGGCGGGGAGTACGACATCAAGGACGTGCCGCACGCGATGCGCCTGTCCACCTCCGGGACCTTCATCCACGGCAACTACTGGGCCGCCCCCTCCACGTTCGGCTCGGTGAACGCCAGCCACGGCTGCGTCGGGCTCCGCGACCTGCGCGGTGGCGGGAACAACGGAACGCCGGGCGCCTGGTTCTTCAAGGAGTCGATCCTCGGGGACGTGGTCGTGGTGAAGAACTCCAACGACAGCACCATCCAGCCGGAGAACGGTCTCAACGGCTGGAACATGTCCTGGGAGCAGTGGAAGGCGGACCAGTAGCCCACCGGCTGACGGCGGGCTGCGCCGGCGGGCCCGGGCGGCGGTGGAGACACCGCGGCCCGGGCCCGCCGGCGTTCCGGGCGGGCACCGGACCCTCCGCCGCCCCGGGCCCGAGGGGCGGTCCGGGCCCGCTGCCGCCGTCCGGTGAACGCGCGCTAACCTGCGCCCATGACTGTGACTCTCGAGGTGGCCGACGGCGTCGGCACCATCCGCCTGGACCGCCCCCCGATGAACGCCCTGGACATCGCCACCCAGGACCGGCTCCGTGAGCTCGCCGAGGAGGCCACCCGTCGCGAGGACGTCCGCGCGGTGGTCCTCTGGGGCGGCGAGAAGGTGTTCGCGGCCGGCGCGGACATCAAGGAGATGCAGGTCATGGATCACGCCGCGATGGTGGCCCGGTCCCGGGACCTGCAGGACTCCTTCACGGCGGTGGCCCGTATCCCCAAGCCGGTGGTCGCCGCCGTCACGGGGTACGCGCTGGGCGGCGGCTGCGAGCTGGCGCTGTGCGCCGACTTCCGGATCGCCGCGGAGAACGCCAAGCTCGGCCAGCCCGAGATCCTGCTCGGGCTGATCCCCGGCGCCGGCGGCACCCAGCGGCTGTCCCGGCTGGTCGGGCCGTCCCGGGCCAAGGACCTGATCTTCACCGGGCGCATGGTCAAGGCGGACGAGGCGCTCACCCTCGGGCTGGTCGACCGGGTCGTCCCGGCGGAGGAGGTGCACGCCGAGGCGCACGCCTGGGCGGCGAAGCTGGCACAGGGCCCGGCGCTGGCGCTGCGCGCGGCCAAGGAGTCGGTGGACGCGGGTCTGGAGACCGACATCGACACCGGCCTGGCCATCGAACGGAACTGGTTCGCCGGTCTGTTCGCCACCGAGGACCGGGAGACCGGCATGCGCAGCTTCGTGGAGGAGGGCCCCGGCAAGGCCAAGTTCCGCTGAACGCAGGCGCGTTCACGGCGCGTGGGGGCGCACGGGGCAACTCGTCGGCGCCCCCGCGTGCCTCTTGTGGGGGAATTGCGCCGCCTCCGCGCCGCGAACTCCCCGCCCCATTCCGGTACGCTGGGCGATCATTCGTACGCGTGCTGTCATTGCTGGTCAGGTCGGTTTCCCGGCTCCTCGGCCGCGGGCGGCCCGCGTCGGGACCGGTGACCCGGGCCCATGGCCACGGCGTTCGGAATCCAGCGGTTCCGCTCCCGGCGGTCACCTGGGGCGGCCATCATGGGGGGCATGGCGGGCTTGGAGGGTATGGAGCAGCCGCAGAAACGTGCCGTTCCGGCGTCTGTCCGGCGCGTGCCGTCCGTCGAGGACGAGCTTGCGCTCAAGGTGGTCGACCGGTTGGGCGACCCGACGGCCGAGGAGGTGCGGCTCCCCTCCCGTCCGGAGTCGGCGGGTACCGCGCGGCGGCTGACCGAGGCGGTCGTCCTGCGGGTCTGGCAGCTCTCCCCGCAGCTGGCCGAGTACGCGGTGCTGCTCGTCTCGGAGCTGGTCGGCAACGCCGTGCGGCACACCGGGGCGCGCTGCGTCGGGCTGCGGATGCACCGCCGCCGGGGCTGGATCCGGGTGGAGGTCCGGGACCCCTCGCGCGGGCTGCCGTGCCTGATGCCGGTGCAGGAGCTGGACATCACCGGCCGCGGGCTCTTCCTGGTCGACAAGCTCTCCGACCGGTGGGGCGTGGACCTGCTGCCCCGCGGCAAGACCACCTGGTTCGAGATGCGGGTGGTGGACCGCTGAACGCGAAGAGGCCCCTGGTGACCGTCGCGGTGTGACGGTACGGGGCCTCTGTGGCGCGCCCCGGATCGAAGGGGGTGTGATCCGGTGGCGGATGACGACCGAGCCCGGGTCAAGGGGGTCGCGGAACCGACTATCGCAGACGGGATGCCCCGCTTTCAATGCGGCATTTGGTGACGTAAGCGCATTATTCGGACATTGTGCGCGGCAATCCAAGGTGAGGTGCGCCACCTGCCTCATTAATGGCGGGTAAACAATCGATCCGGCTTATGTTTATATGGTTGCGAAGTCGCGGATGCGTATTCACCCGAGCGTCGCCGCCAGAGGTGCAGACCGGTTGCGCAGTACTTTCTTTGCCTGGAAGTGCTTGGCATGTCCGCGTCGGAAGCCCAGCATGAGGGAGACGCTACGCGCGTCATGTCCCGTTCAACCCAGGAACCGGGAGCCCCCCCATGGAAGCCCACGGCACGACAGCCCGCCAGGCACCGGACCCCCACCCGGACACCGCGGCGACCCCCCGACCCGACCCGACCGCCCGTCCCACCCGTCGCGGTCTGCTGCGCGGCGGCGCCGGCCTCGGCGCGGCCGCCCTCGGCCTCACCGCCGCCCCCGCCGTCGCGGCGGCCGCCACCCGCGGCGGGACCGGCACGGCCGCGACCTATCCGCCCACCCACTGGATCCCGGCCAGTCCCTCCAACTACACCGTCTCCAGCCGGCCGACGTCGTACCCGATCGACTTCGTCGTCGTCCACGTCACCCAGGAGACCTTCCAGGACGCGATGCGCATCTTCCAGAACCCCGCGCGCAGAGTGTCCTCGCACTACATGATCGCCTCGGCCGACGGCTACATCGGCCAGTTCGTGCGGGAGAAGGACATCGCCTGGCACGCCGGGAACTGGAACTACAACACCCGCAGCATCGGCATCGAACACGAGGGGTGGGTGGACCGGCCGGAGTACTTCACCGACGCCATGTACAAGGCGTCCGCCCGGCTCACCGCGGCGATCTGCACCCGCTACCGCATCCCCAGGACCCGGACCCACATCATCGGGCACGTCGAGGTGCCCGGCGCCACCCACACCGACCCCGGCCCGCACTGGGACTGGCCGCGCTACATGTCGCTGGTGAACTCCTACTGACGGGGCAGCACGCCGGGGTCGCTAATCTGTGCTCGTCCGACAAGCACAACGAAGGGGTGGCCCAGGTGACCGACATCGAGACGGCCAGAAAGACGTTCGAGCGCTTCGACGCCAACGGAGACGGGCTGATCTCCGCGGCCGAGTACAAGAGCGTCATGGCGCAGCTGGGGGACCCGTACGTCACGGAGACCGTCGCGCAGGCCGTGATCAACGCTCATGACTCCAACGGCGACGGCCTGCTCAACTTCGACGAGTTCTGGGCGTCCCGCAGCAAGGGCGTCGAGAGCTGACCTCGCCGCCACCGGCGGCCGCGGCCGCCCTGCCGGGCCCGCGTCCGCCGGCCGGTGCCCGGCCCGGCCGCACCGGCCCCCGGCCGGGCACCGGCGCCGCCGGCCGCGGCGAACCGGCGGCCGGCCCTCAGCGCCAGCCGCGCCGCTGCGCGCTCGCCCGGCGCCGCCGGTCGTTGCAGAGCAGACAGCGCCCGTAACCGGGCGGCAGCGGATCCTCCTTGTCCCCGTACAGCGGGTCCACGGCGCCGCGCGGGTGCTCGGCGCACCCGGTCGCGCCGCGTTCGGCGCCCAGAGCGCTCGCCGCCGACAGCGCCCGGCGCAGCGCGTCGGCGAGCTGCTCGGCCTCATGGCCGGTGGGCGCCGCCTCCAGGGAGAACGCGATGTCCGAGGCGGTGCTGAGCGCGCTCTGGAGTTCGCGCAGGTCTGCGTAACTCATGTCCCCGAGCCTAAGCGCAGCCACCGACAGCGGGCCGCGCGTGGGCCGGACCGGCGGCGGCCGCCCGCCCCGGGCCCGCCCGCACGGGGCCGGACCGGGGCGGCCCCGGCGGGCCCGGATCGCTCAGGGGGTGGCCCAGTCGCGGAGCGCCGCCTTGCTGGAGAACGCCGCCACGTCCTTGTCCAGCGGGGTGTCGGTGTACTGGTGGATCCGCCACTTCGCCTTGATCCGCGGCTTGCCCGCCGTCACGTAGTCGGCGATCCACAGACCGTCGCCCGCGTAGGAGGTGGTGTCGTGGTTGAGCCAGAAGTGCCGGTTGCAGTAGAGCAGCACCCGGTGGGTGGGCCGCAGTTCCTTGACCTCGCGCAGGAAGCGGTCCTTCTCGGCGTTGCCCGCCCGGGTGCCGGAGCTGGTGTTCTCCCAGTCCACGGCGAGCAGGTCGCCCTGCCGGGACAGGCACTCCTCGACGAAGTAGCGGGCCTGGGCGGCGATGTTCCCCGGCCACAGGAAGTGGTAGAAGCCCACCACGCACCCGGCCTTGCGGGCCTTCGACGCCTGTGCCGACTGGCGTGGGTTGATGTACGAGCGGCCCTCGGTGGCCTTGATGAAGACGAAGTCCAGGCCGTCGGTGTCGAACGAGGACTGGTGGGAACTGACGTCGATGCCGCGGAGCATGCGATCGCCTCCAACGTTGCGGAGCGGAGGGGGGAGGGGTGCGGGGGGTTTACACACAGCGTGCCCGGATATAGACGGTGTGCAACGTCGCAGTGGTGTGCGGCGGCCCGCCCACCACCGCACGGGTTCCGCGAAGTCTCCGTGGTTCCGGGGTCGTCGGGCCGCCGACGGGCGTACTGTGACGGGTCGCGACCGCTGCCCGCAGCAGGACGGCGGACCCCGCCCGCCCCCGACCGAGGACCGCGATGACTGACTTACCGGAGGCGCTGACCGCGTGCCTGGCCCTGGGCGGCCTCGCGGCCGTGGTGCTGGCGGCGCTGCTGTGGCGCTCCCGGCGGAGCCTCGCCCGGACGCGGTCGGAGCGGGACGCCGCGGCCGCCGACGCCGCACGACTGACCGCCCGGCTGCGGGAGCTGACGGAGGAGACCCGCCACCTGGCCGCCACCCGGCTCCCCGCCCTCGTCGGCCACCTCCGGCACGACCACGTACCGGTGCCCGGCCTGGCCCGCCCCGGGCTGCTGGGCAGCGAGACCGACCGCGACCACCGGGCGGTGCTGGACCTGGTCTCCCGGGCCCTGCTCGCCGAGCGCGAACGGGTGGACGAGGCGGCGCAGGCCGCCGTCCGGGGCACCACCAAGGTCATGCAGGCCAAGAGCTACCAGCTGCAGGACCGGGTCAACGCGATGCAGCACGCCTACGACGACCCCGGCGTCCTCCGCGACACCGTCGGACTCAGCCGCCTCAACGAGCAGATCCTGCGGCGCATCCAGGTCACCGGAGTGGTCTGCGGGGCCACCACCGGGCTCACCCGAGCCGACTCCCACCTCGGTGACGTGGTGGTCGGCGCGCAGTCCCGGATCCTCGGTCCCGAGCGGGTGCGGATCACCAGCCGGCTGACCGACCCCATCGGCGTGGTGGCCCGGGCCGCCGAACCGGTCGCCGTCGTCGTCGCCGAACTGCTCGCCAACGCCGTCCACCACTCGCACGGCACCCTGGAGGTCGACGTCAGCCTCCACCAGAGCGACACCGGCGCGGTCGTGGTCATCGACGACGCCGGGGTCGGCATGCACCCGGAGGAACTGGCGTACGCGGCCCGGATGACCTCCGGGCTGCACCCGGTGCTCATCACCGAGCTGGGCGACCCGCCGCGGGTGGGCTTCGCCGCCATCGGGCGCCTGGTACGGCAGTTCGGCTTCACCGTCTCGGTGGACAAGCCCGCCCCGTACGGCGGGGTGCGGGCCGTGGTGCACATCCCCCGGCGGCTGCTGACCCTGCTGGACGAGACCACCACCCCGATGTCCGTGGCGGCGCCGCTGTCCGGGCGCACCGCGGCCGGGCGGCCCCATCCGCAGGACCCGTCGACGGGCCGGCCCGGGGCACCGGCGCCCGCCGGACCCGCGAGGCCCGGCCGCCCGCAGCCCGCCACCGGCCCCGGCACACCCACCGGCCCCGGCACACCCACCGGCCCGGAGACCGCCACCGGGCTGCCGCGCCGCCGGCGCCGGCCCGGCCGGCCCCCGGCGCCGCACCCGCCCGCCCAGCGGACGGCCGGGCCGGCCGAGGGGGTGCCGCCCCGGCGGCCGGTCCAGGACCGCACCCCCGAGGAGACCGGCGCCGTCTGGAGCTCGTTCCAGCGCGGTACCGCCTCCGGCCGCGCCGCCGCCGGCGCCGGCCGGCCCGGCGCGCAGGGCCCCCAGCTCAACCCGGACGCCCGGGAGCCGGACCACCGGCACCGGCAGCCCGGGCCGCCGGACGGCCGGCCGCCGGAGGAGCCCCGGCCGGCAGAGGACGAACGACCGGAGCACGGGTACCAGGACCGGCAGGAAGGGAACTCCGCCCCATGACGACCGCTCCCCGGCGCACCGCCCGTAACGACACACGGTCCGCCCCCGGCCCGCGGCCGGTCCCCGCCGCCGGGCGGCACCGGGCCGGAGGGCAGGTCCGCGTCCGGGCCGGCACGCCGGGGGAGCGGGCGGCGGACGGCCGGAACCGCGGTGGCGCGGCGCGCTCATGACCCCGCCGCGGGAGAACAGACCCTTCGTGCCGGCGTTCATGGCGCTCGGCGGACACGCCGACCCCGGCCGCAGCGGCCTCGACGCGCTCTCCCTGCTCAGTGCCGCCGTCGACCGGGTGCCGGACGGGCTGGACCCGGCCCGGCACCGCATCCTCCAGCTGCTGTGCGGCGGACCGCTGTCGCTGGCCGAGGTGGCCGGTCACGCGCGGCTGCCGGTCGGCGTGGTCAAGGTGCTGGTGTCGGACCTGGTCGACGCGGGCCGGATCCGGGCCCGGAACCCCATCCCGCGAGCGGAGCAGCTCGACGCGCGGTTACTGGAAAGGGTGCTGAGTGGACTCCGTGCCATCCGAAGCGAGTGACGTCCGGGCCGGGGCCCGGTGGCGGCCGGCACGGCCCGCCGGCCGCGGGTACCGGCGGCCGGCGGGTGGCGGGCCGGCCCGGACACCGGAGCCGGCGCCGTGATCCACCGCCTTCCGCAGCCGGTCCCGCTGTACGGCGAGGAGTTCGCCGCCGACCCGCAGGCGGTGTACGCGCGGCTGCGCCGCTTCGGCCAGGTCGCCCCGGTGGAACTCGTCCCCGGCGTGGGTGCCTACCTGGTGGTCGGCTACCGGGCCGCCTTGGACCTGCTGCACGACCCGGAGACCTGGAGCAAGGACCCGCGCGCCTGGCAGGCCACCGTCCCGCCGGACTGCCCGGTGCTGCCGATGCTGGCGTGGCGGCCCAATCCGCTGTTCAACGACGGACCGGCGCACCTGCGTTACCGGCGTGTCGTCACCGACTCCTTCGGCATGATCGAGCCCCACCGGCTGCGGGCCCGTACGCGGGGCGCCGCGGACCTGCTCATCCGGCGGTTCGCCGCCGCCGGCACCGCCGATCTGGTCGCCGACTACGCGCGTCACCTGCCGCTGGTGCTGTTCAACCAGCTGTTCGGGGTGCCCGAGGAGCACCACGACCGGCTGGTCGCCCCGCTCGCCGGCCTGCTGGAGGCGAGGAGCCCGCAGGAGGCCACCCGCGCCGGCGAGGAGTTCGCCGGGTACGTGGCGGAACTGGTCGCCCTCAAGCAGCGGCGCCGCGGCGACGACCTCACCTCCTGGTTCATCGACCACCCGGCCGGGCTCAGCACCGAGGAGGTGGTGCACCACGTCGCCCTCACGCTGGGCTCCGGCAACGAGCCGATCACCAACCTCATCTCCAACGCGCTGTCCCGGATGCTCAGCGACGACCGGTACTACAGCTCGCTGGCCGGCGGCGCCCTCACCGCCTGGGACGCGGTCCACGACGTGCTGCGCAACGAACCGCCGATCGCCAACTACGGCGCCCACTTCCCGCGCCACGCCGTCGACTTCCACGGGGTCCGCATCGAGGCCGGGGAGCTGGTGCTGATCTCCTACGGCGCGGCCAACACCACCCCGGACGGTCTGCCGCCCGGCCCGCGCTCGGACGGCGGCGCCCATCTCGCCTGGTCCGCCGGGCCGCACGCGTGCCCGGTGAAGAGCCCGGCGCTGCTGATCGCCACCACCGCGATCGAGCACCTCACCAGCCAGCTGTGCGACCTCGAACTCACGGTGCCCCGGGAGCGGTTGCCGTGGCGGCCCGGTCCCTTCCACACTGCTCTGGCGTACCTCCCGGTGAGATTCAGCCCGGTCCATCCCGAACAGGCAGGAGTCACCCCATGGTCAGGCACCCCGAAGACCCGGCGTTAGCCGCCACCCCCGCCGAGCCCGCCGCCGTCCCGTCCGCAGCGGCCGCCACCCCCGCCGAGCCCGCCGCCATGTCGTCCGGTCCCGCCGCCGACGGCCCGGCCGACCCCACCGCCGACGGCCCGGCCGCCGTCCGGCTGGACCCGGCCGGGCGCGACCTCCTCGGCGAGGTGGCCCGGCTGCGCGCCCGGGGGCCCGCCGTCCCGGTCGAACTGCCCGGCGGCGTACGGGTCTGGTCGATCACCGGCCACGCGCTGCTGAAGGAACTGCTCGCCGACCCCCGGGTCTCCCGGGACCCGCGCCGGCACTGGCCCGCCTGGATCGACGGCGGGTACCGCGACACCTGGCTGCTCAACATGCTCGGGCCGGTCAACATGCTCACCTCGCACGGGCCCGATCACCGGCGGCTGCGCAAGCTGATCGCCCCGGCGTTCACCGCCCGGCGCACCGAGGCCATGATCCCCAAGGTGGAGCGGATCACCACCGAGCTGCTCGACGCGCTGGCCGCGACCCCGCCGGGCCGTACGGTCGACCTGCGCGCGACCTTCGCCCACCCGTTGCCGATGGGCGTCATCTGCGAGCTGTTCGGCGTTCCGGAGGGCATGCGCCCGGATCTGGCGCGGCTCACGGACGACATCGTGGACACCACGGTCACCCCGGAGAAGGCCGTCGCCACCGCGGAGGAGATCGGGGCCCTGGTGGCCGAACTGGTGGCGCTCAAACGCCGGCGGCCCGACGAGGACCTCACCAGCATGCTGGTCGCCACCCGGGACGAGGACGGCAGCCGGCTGACCGAGGACGAACTCGTCGACACGCTGCTGCTGGTGCTCGGCGCCGGGCACGAGACCACCGTCAACCTCGTCGGCAACGCCGTGCACGCCCTGCTCACCCATCCCGACCAGCACCAGCTGGTACGCGACGGCCGGGCCGGGTGGAGCGATGTGGTCGAGGAGACGCTGCGCTGGGCGCCCAGCGTCGCCAGCCTCCCGATGCGCTTCGCGGTGGAGGACATCGACATACCCGGCGGGCCGCGCATCGCCCGCGGCGACCCCATCCTGGCGGTGTTCGCCGGGGCGAACCACGACCCCGCCCGGCACGGGGAGCGCGCCGGCGACTTCGACCTGACCCGGCCCGACCGGGAGCACCTGTCCTTCGGCCACGGCGTCCACCACTGCCTGGGTGCCCCGCTCGCCCGCATGGAGGCGGGCATCGCGCTGCCGGCGCTGTTCGCCCGCTTCCCCGGCCTGCGATCGGCCGGGCCCGCCGGTGACCCGCCGCACCTGGAGTCCTTCATGGCCCTCGGCTACCGGTCACTGCCGGTGGATCTTGGCATGCCCGCGACGACGTAACTCGTCACCGTCCGGCTGCGCGGGAAACATCGGCCGGACACCGCGACGTATCGCACCGCACCGAAGCTGGTGGTGGCCACAAGCACGGCACCTCCTGCGAACGGAGCCCAAGGCATGCCTCCGCTCTCCACGTCCGACCCCACGGCGGCCACCACCAGCGCGTACGTCACCTCCATCGCCGGCTCCCAGGAACAGATCCACGCCGCCCAGCGGCTGCGGTACCAGGTCTTCGGACAGGAGATGGGGGCCCGGATCCGTCCGACCGCCGACGGCCGCGACGAGGACGAGTTCGACGAGGTCATGGACCACCTCATCGTCTCGGACACGGCCACCGGGGAAGTGGTCGGCACCTACCGGCTGCTGCCCCCCGGACGCGGTGACCGGCTCTTCTCCGACACCGAGTTCGACCTGCGCGGCCTGCCCGCCCAGGTCCGCTCCCAGATGGTCGAGGCCGGCCGGGCCTGTGTGCACCCCGACCACCGCTCCGGAGCGGTGATCAACCTCATGTGGGCCGGACTCGCCCGCTACGTCCTGCTCTCCGGCCACCGCTACCTGGCCGGCTGCGCCTCCGTGCCGCTGACCGACGGCGGCAGGGCGGCGGCCAACGCCTGGCTGCTGGGCACCACCAAGCACGCCGCCCCGCCCGAGCTGCGGGTGCAGCCCCTCGACCCGTGGGTCCCCGGCCACGACCTGACCGCCGAAGGCGGCTACGCGACCCTGCCGCCGCTGCTCCGCGGCTACCTGCGGATCGGCGCCTGGATGTGCGGGCCGCCGCAGCACGAGCGGGACTTCGGCGACGCCGACTTCTTCGTGCTGCTCGACACCGACCGGCTCAGCGACCGCTACCGGCGCTTCTTCCTGGGCGAAGCCAGGTGAACGCCTGGGCCGCCCGGTCCCCGTGCGACCCGCGCTGCGTCGCCGCCGACGCGGCGCGGGCCCCGGCCCCCCGCGTGCTCCGGCGCACCGCGGCCTTCGGCCGGGTGGTCGCGGGCGCGCTGGCCGCCCCCGGGCGCCTCGGCGACCCGGAGGTGGTGCGGGCCCGCGCGCAGGCGGTGCTGGACGCCCTCGACGTCCGCCTGGAGCACCGCGGCGGCACCCTCGGCGAACCGGGTCCGACCGGCACCCTCGTGGTGGCCAACCACATCTCCTGGCTGGACGTCATCGCGCTGCTCGCCGTCGAGCCGGTCACCATGCTCGCCAAGAACCAGGTCGGCGACTGGCCGCTGGTCGGCCCGCTGGTCAAGCGAGCGGGCACGATGTTCATCGACCGCGACAGCCTCCGGGAACTGCCCGGCACGGTCGCCCGGATCGCCGACCGGCTCCGCGCCGGACGCTCGGTGATGGTCTTCCCGCAGGGCGTCACCTGGTGCTACGGAACCGGCGGACCCTTCCGCCGGGCCGCCTTCCAGGCGGCACTGGACGCCGGGGCGCCGGTCCGCCCGGTCACCCTGGACTACTTCCAGCGGCGCGACCCGACCACGGTGGCCGCCTTCGTCGGCGAGGACGACTTCGCGCGCTCCCTGGGCCGCGTCATCCGCGCCGCCGACCTGCGGGTACGGGTCACCGTCCACCGCGCCCTGCCACCGGCGCCCGGCGACCGGCGGGCGCTGGCCGCCCGGGCCCGCGCCGCGGTGGCCGGCACCCCGGCGCCGCCCGCCCGCGTCCCCGGCATCCGCCGCTCCGCCCCGCCCCCGGTCGGGCTGCGCACCCCCGACCTGTGGACACCGGGCTGACCGGGCCGCACACCACCGGACCCGGCGGTCCCGGTGCGGCCGGATCAGGCCGGGCCGCCGGAGCCGCCGGTGGCCGCCGTCGCGGCGGCGCGCGGAGACGGGCCGCTCAGCACTCGATGACGTTGACCGCGAGGCCGCCGCGCGCCGTCTCCGTGCACGTGACCTGCCGCTGTCAGCTACGCGTCGTCGGGCAGCAGCCGGAATGCCTTGTGGGGCGTGAGCGGGCGCACGGCCCGGAAGTCCCGGCGGTCGAGGGTCAGTACGGCGTCGGTACGGTACTCGGCGGCCAGGGCGACGTTGACCGCGTCGGCGAAGTCCAGGTCGAGACCGGCGTAGCGCTTCTGGACGGCCTGCGCCGCATCGAGGATATCGGTGGTGGTCTGGGGGATCTGGAAGCGCATTCGGCGGACCTGATCGAGGATGAACGCGACGATCGTGGAGCGAGCGGCGGAGCCGAACCGGGCCTTGGCCAGGTGGTCGACCTCCGCGAGGACCAACGGGGAGACGATCACGGTCCCGGCTTCGCGAAGCACGCGCCGGCAGTCGGCGGCCTCGGGAGCCTGCCGGTCCGAGGCGGCGATGATCCCGGAGGTATCGGCAATGACGATCACTGCCTGGAAGCTCCCTCGGCTACCGCCGTGGTGACATCCTCACTGCTCGCCGCTTCTCCGGTGCCCTCGAACGTGGGCCAGTCGAAGGGCTCGTCCCAGACCCTGTTCGCCATGGCCGCGAGGTGGATCCCCTCACGGATGATCTCAGCCTCCGGGATGCCGCGCCTTTGGGCGGCCTCCTTGATGAGGGCGAGATCTTCGGGGTCCGCGTAGACGTTCGTCCTCTTCATCGACATGTACCAACGCTAACACCTGTACCGCGTGCCCTGCTGCCGGGGAACCTCCAGGGGCTCTCAGGTCCGTCCCACTTCCCGCTGAGTGAGCGGGGAAGGCCCTGACCGCGCTGAAAGAGGAAAACGCTGGTCAGGACCTAGATCCTCAGCACTCGATGACGTTGACCGCGAGGCCGCCGCGCGCCGTCTCCTTGTACTTGACCTTCATGTCGGCGCCGGTCTCCTTCATGGTCTTGATGACCTTGTCGAGGGAGACGTGGTGGCGGCCGTCGCCGCGCAGCGCCATGCGGGCGGCGGTGACCGCCTTGACCGCGGCCATGCCGTTCCGCTCGATGCACGGGATCTGCACCAGGCCGCCGACCGGGTCGCAGGTCAGACCCAGGTTGTGCTCCATGCCGATCTCCGCGGCGTTCTCCACCTGCTCGGTGGAGCCGCCGAGCACCTCGGCCAGCCCGCCGGCGGCCATCGAGCAGGCCGAGCCGACCTCGCCCTGGCAGCCGACCTCGGCGCCGGAGATGGAGGCGTTCTCCTTGAACAGCATGCCGATGGCGCCGGCGGCCAGCAGGAAGCGCACCACGCCGTCCTCGTCGGCGCCGGGCACGAAGTTCAGGTAGTAGTGCAGGACGGCCGGGATGATGCCGGCCGCGCCGTTGGTCGGGGCGGTCACGACCCGGCCGCCGGCGGCGTTCTCCTCGTTGACCGCCATCGCGTAGAGGGTGACCCACTCCATGGCGTGGGCCGTCTGGTCGCCCTCGGCGCGCAGCTGCCGGGCGGACTGGGCGGCACGGCGGCGGACCTTCAGGCCGCCGGGCAGGATGCCCTCCCGGGACATGCCCCGGGACACGCACGCCTGCATCACGCGCCAGATCTCCAGCAGCCCTTCCCGGATCTCCTCCTCGGTGCGCCAGGCCTTCTCGTTCTCCAGCATCAGCGAGGAGATCGACAGGCCGGTCTCCTGGCACAGCCGCAGCAGCTCGTCGCCGGTCCGGAACGGGTAGCGCAGCACGGTGTCGTCGAGCTTGATGCGGTCCTCGCCGACCGCGTCCTCGTCGACGACGAAGCCGCCGCCGACCGAGTAGTAGGTCTTCTCCAGCAGCGGCAGGCCCTCGGCGTCGTAGGCGAAGAGCGTCATGCCGTTGGCGTGGTAGGGCAGCGAGCGGCGGCGGTGCAGGACCAGCTCGGTCGGCTCGTCGAAGTCGATCTCGTGGGCGCCGCCGATCTCGGCGCCGAGCAGGCGCAGCCGCCGGGTCGTGCGGATCCGCTCCACCTCGTCGTCGGCGGTCTCCACGTCCACCGTACGCGGGGAGTGCCCCTCCAGGCCCAGCAGCACCGCCTTGGGGGTGCCGTGCCCGTGACCGGTGGCGCCGAGTGAGCCGAACAGCTCCGCGCGCACCGAGACGGTCTGCGCGAGGAGGCCGTCCTTCTTGAGCCGGCTGACGAACATGCGTGCCGCGCGCATCGGGCCGACCGTGTGCGAACTGGACGGGCCTATGCCGATCGAGAAGAGATCGAAGACGGAGATGGCCACGGTGGCGGACCCCTTTGTCTGCTGGGTGGTCGGTGTGGTGCCTGGGGTGCCCGCCGCGGGGGGTGTGCGGTGGGCACCGGGGCACCGCACACACGTACCAGTGTGCGCGGTGCCCGGTGTCGAACGCTGCCGTGCCGCGGTTACAGGCCGGGGTACAGCGGGTGCTTCTGCGCGAGCGCGGCGACGCGGGCCTTGAGCGGCTCGGTGTCGTGCGTCGGCTTCAGCGCCTCGGCGATGATGTCCGCGACCTCGGTGAAGTCCTCGGTGGTGAAGCCGCGGGTGGCCAGGGCCGGGGTGCCGATCCGCAGACCCGAGGTGACCATCGGCGGCCGCGGGTCGTTCGGGATCGCGTTCCGGTTGACCGTGATGCCGATCTCGTGGAGCCGGTCCTCGGCCTGCTGACCGTCGAGCTCGGAGTTGCGCAGGTCCACCAGGACCAGGTGCACGTCCGTGCCGCCGGACAGTACCGCCACGCCCGCCTCGGCGACGTCCGGCCGGGTCAGGCGCTCGGCGAGGATCCGGGCGCCGTCCAGGGTGCGCTGCTGGCGCTCCTTGAACTCCTCGGTCGCGGCGACCTTGAAGGACACTGCCTTGGCGGCGATCACGTGCTCCAGCGGGCCGCCCTGCTGACCGGGGAAGACCGAGGAGTTGATCTTCTTGGCGAGCTCGGCGGTGGACAGGATCACGCCACCGCGCGGACCGCCGAGGGTCTTGTGGGTGGTGGTGGTCACGACGTGGGCGTGCGGCACCGGGTTGGGGTGCAGCCCGGCGGCGACCAGACCGGCGAAGTGCGCCATGTCGACCATCAGGTAGGCGCCGACCTCGTCCGCGATGCGGCGGAAGGCGGCGAAGTCCAGCTGGCGGGGGTAGGCCGACCAGCCGGCGATGATCAGCTTCGGCTTGGACTCCTTGGCCAGGCGCTCGACCTCGGCCATGTCGACCAGACCGGTCTCCACGTCGACGTGGTAGGGGACCACGTTGTAGAGCTTGCCGGAGAAGTTGATCTTCATGCCGTGGGTGAGGTGCCCGCCGTGGGCGAGGTTCAGACCCAGGATGGTGTCGCCGGGGGAGAGCAGGGCGAACATCGCGGCGGCGTTGGCCTGGGCGCCGGAGTGCGGCTGGACGTTGGCCGCCTCGGCGCCGAACAGCGCCTTGATCCGGTCGATGGCGATCCGCTCGACGACGTCGACGTGCTCGCAGCCGCCGTAGTAGCGGCGGCCGGGGTAGCCCTCGGCGTACTTGTTGGTGAGGACCGAGCCCTGGGCCTCCATGACCGCGACCGGAGCGAAGTTCTCCGAGGCGATCATCTCCAGGGTGGACTGCTGTCGGGAGAGCTCGGCGTCGACGGCGGCGGCGACGTCCGGGTCGAGCTCGTGCAGGGAGCTGTTGAGAAGCGACATCGGGTTCCCGTTCGGATGAGGGGCGAGGGCGGATCAGCTGCCGGAGAACTCGGCGTACTCGTCGGCGGAGAGCAGGTCCTCCGGCTCCTCCGTCAGCTTCACCTTGAACAGCCAGCCGCCCTCGAAGGGGGCGGAGTTCACCAGCGCCGGGTCGCTCACCACGTCCTCGTTGATCTCGGTGATCTCACCGGAGACCGGGGAGTACAGATCGCTGACCGACTTGGTGGACTCCAGCTCGCCACAGGTCTCCCCGGCGCTCACGGTGGAGCCGACCTCGGGGAGCTGCACGTAGACCACGTCGCCGAGCGCGCCTGCCGCGTGCTCGGTGATGCCGACCGTCGACACGCCGTCCTCGGCGGGCGACAGCCACTCGTGCTCCTTGCTGTAGCGGAACTGCTGGGGGTTGCTCATGTCGTGATTCTCCTGGATACGAGGGTGTGGTTATGCCATCGGTCTTGACAGGTGGGACGGGAGCGCCGAATGTGACGCAGCCGTCAGCGCGGCGGCCGGACCGCCGCCACCGGTGCCGGACCGGACCGGCGGGGACACCCGCGGCCGGTGGCTCCCGGCGGCGTCACCGGTGGGTCAGCGCTGCCGCTTGTAGAAGGGCAGCGCGACCACCTGGTACGGCTCGTGCGCACCGCGGATGTCCACCGCGACGCCTTCGGTGCCGGGCTCGGCGTACGCCGCGTCCACGTACGCGATGGCGATCGGCTTGCCCAGGGTCGGCGACGGCGCGCCGGAGGTCACCTCGCCGATGACCGAGCCGTCGGCGGCCACCACCGGGAATCCGGCGCGCGGCACCCGGCGTCCCTCGGCGATCAGGCCGACCAGCTTCCGCGGCGGGGTGGCCGCCGCCCGCTCGGCCGCGGCCCGGAGCGCCGCGCGCCCCACGAAGTCGCCGTCGTTCGTCGTCTTGTCGAACTTCACCACCCGGCCCAGGCCGGCGTCGAACGGCGTGGTCGCGGTGGTCAGCTCGTGTCCGTACAGCGGCATGCCGGCCTCCAGGCGGAGGGTGTCCCGGCAGGACAGCCCGCACGGCACCAGGCCGGTCCGCTCGCCGTCCGGGCCGGCGGCGTCCGCGGCCACCTCCGCGCCGGCCTCGGTGAGCGCCTGCCACAGCTTCTCGGCGTCCGCCGGGGCCACGAACAGCTCGAAGCCGTCCTCCCCGGTGTAACCGGTACGGGCGATCAGCGCGGGCACCCCGGCGACGGTGCCGGGCAGTCCGGCGTAGTACTTCAGCCCGTCCAGGTCGGCGTCGGTCACACGCTTCAGGATGCGCGGGGAGTCCGGCCCCTGCACGGCGAGCAGGGCGTACGCGTCACGGTCGTCGCGGACCTCGGTGTCGAACCCGGCCGCGCGCTCGGTCAGCGCGTCCAGCACCACCTGGGCGTTGGAGGCGTTGGCCACCACCATGAACTCCTGGTCGGCGAGCCGGTAGACGATCAGGTCGTCCAGGATGCCGCCCTCGGGCTCGCAGATCATGGTGTAGCGGGCCCGGCCGACGGCGAGTGCCGCGATGTTGCCGACCAGCGCGTAGTCCAGGGCCTGGCCGGCCTGCGGGCCGGTGAGGGTGATCTCACCCATGTGGGAGAGGTCGAAGAGGCCGGCCCGGGTGCGGACCGCGACGTGCTCCTCCCGCTCACTGCCGTACCGCAGCGGCATGTCCCAGCCGGCGAAGTCGGTCATGGTGGCCCCGAGGGAACGGTGCAGCGCGTCGAGCGCGGTGTGGCGCGAGGCGCCGCCGCCGTCGGCGGGGCGTGGGGCGTCTGTCATGTACATAGCTCCAGGCGAGGCGAAGGGGTGTCGTTCTCCCCATCTGTCATCGGAACCTGAGAGCTTCACCGTGACCCCGGCGGGTCCGGCTTGCACCTTCGGCGGAGCCGCCGGAGCGGCTCACTTTTCAGATCTGCCTCGCCCGCGCGGTATTCGGGGCCTGAGAGATTCAAGGGAGGACTTGCTCCTTCGGCGCCCCGGTGCCCGGCAGGGTGTGCCGGACCGGGGACTCTCCCGCGCGGGTTCAAGCGGCCGGTATGCAGTTGCGGGCACATCATTGCACGTGCCCGCCATAACGGAACCCCCGGACCGGCGTGGATTCACCTTGAATGTCATTACCTTTTCTTGACACTCTTCGGGTAGGCCGCAGTGACCGACCCAGGAGGACGATCACGGTGCAGGGGCAGTGCGGAAGCGCGGGAGTGGCGGCGGACGGTACCGCCCTGCCGCGGCAGCAGGCCGAGCGGGCGGTGGCGTCGATCGTCCCCGGACGCGCCCGGGCGGTGCGGGACCTGCGCGGCGGCGCCCCGTCGGGGCGGGAACCGCGCGGGCGGCCCGCGGCGCCCGGGGCCGCGTCCCCGGCGGCGCCCCGGGCCGGTGCGCCGGTGCGGGCCCTGCCGGTGGTGGCGGCCCCCGCGGCCGGCCGGCTGATCGCCGCCGGGCCCCGCACCGGGCCCCGGCCCGGCACCGGCCGCGCGGCCGGTGCCGGGCGGGAACGTGAGCTGCGCTACCCCGTGGGGGACGTGGTGGTGGTCTCCGGGCTGCCCGGGAGCGGCAAGAGCACCCTGATGAGACGCGCCGTCGCCGGCCTCGACCGGCAGGGCGGACCGGTGCGGCGGGTGGACTCCCACGACACCCGGGAGCGCTGGGAGGCCGCGCTGCCCGGCTGGCTGCCCTACGCCCTGTACCGCCCGCTGGCCCGGCTGGCCCACTACGCCGGACTGCGCCGCGCGCTGCGGTCCGGCGCCGGGCTGGTGGTGCACGACTGCGGCACCCTGGCCTGGGTGCGGCACTGGCTGGCCCGGCACGCCCGGCGCCGCGACCGGGCGCTCCACATGGTCCTGCTGGACGTGTCGCCCGCGGTCGCCCGGGACGGCCAGGCCGCCCGCGGGCGTGGGGTCTCCGGGTACGCCTTCCGGCGTCACCGGCGCGCGGTGAGCCGGCTGGTGGCGGACGCCGAGCGGGGGCGGCTGCCGCGCGGCTGCGCCTCGGTGGTGCTGCTGGACCGCCCGGCCGCGGACCGACTGCGCGCCATCGGCTTCGAGTGACCCCGCGGGCCCCGGGCCCGCCCGCCCCCGGCCCGCCCGCCGCGGGCCCGCCCGCCCCCGGCCCGCCCGCCGCGGGCCCGCCCCTTCCGGGGCCGGGGGCGCGTCCCTGTCCCTGTCACCGCCCCCGTCCGGCCGGCCCCGGCCCAGACTGCGGACTTCGCCCTGGACTGCCGGCCCCCGGGCCCCGGCCCGGGCTGCGCTCCGGCCCCCGGAGACCGGCCCGTCCCCCAGGCCGCGGACCCCGGCTCCGGGCCGCGACCCCGCCTCCCCTGCGTCCCCGCCCCAGGCCGCGGGCTCCGTTCCCGGGACCGCGGACTCCGTTCCCCGGGCTGCGGCCCCCGGCTCCGGCCCGCCCCCCCCGGGCTGCGGGCCTCGCCCCGGGCCGCGGACTCCCCCTGCCTGCGGCCCCGGCCGGTCCGGGCCGCCGGGGCCGCCGGTCCGGATCGCGGGCTGCCCGCCGCCCGGACGGCGACAGCCGTTAGGGTTTCCGTGCAGCCCTGACGAGACGGCGGATGGACGAGATGAGCATCCAGAGCGACGGCCCCACGCCGCTGCACGGCGTTTCCCCGGACCCCGCGCCCGGCGCCTTCCCCGGTGCCCCCGGCGCCTTCCCGGCGAACGAGCTCGAAGAGGTGCTGGCCGCGTCGCTGGACGTGCCGGGGGCGGGCGCCCGCATCGTCGAGGTGCTCGGCCGCAGCCCGGTGTGGATCCCGCTGCCCAAGGGCGGCGGCCCGGACAGCCCGGACCTGGACCTGCCGACGGTGGAGATCGACGGCGCCGGGTACGTACCGGTGTTCAGCTCCGAGCAGCAGTTCCGCCAGGTCGTGGGGGACCACATGGCGTTCGCCGTGGCCCCGGCGGTGGAGTTCGCCCGGGGCCTGCCGCCGCAGCTGGGGATCGCGCTGAACCCCGGCGGCGCGGTCGGCGCGCCGCTGCCGCCGCCCGCGGTGGCGCAGCTGTGCCGGGCCGGGACGCCCGCGGGCGGCGCGCCGGAGCAGCTCGGGGCGCCGGTCGTCTCCGGCGGCCGGGTCCGGCTGTTCCAGCCCGACTGGCAGGAGGAGCCGGTCGACTTCCTGGCCGCGGCGGGCCTGGAGCTGGCGAAGGTGCCCGGGGTGCGCAGCGCCCGCCGGGCGCTGGCCAGCGTGGAGGGCGACCCGCCGGCCCTCTTCGTCGGTGTCCAGCTCGACGAACCCACCCCGGAGAGCCAGGCGGTGGTGCTGGACGCGCTCGGCCGGGCGATGGGCGCGGTCCAGGTGCCCTGGCCGGTGCAGCTGGTGCTGCTGGACGTCGCGCAGGACCCGGTCGGCGAATGGATCCTGACCCGGGTGCGCCCGTTCTACGACCGTGATCTCTGACCGAGCCGAGGGTCGTCCGTGCGGACTCGTAAGCTGGTTGGATGACCGGAGGGGATGCGCGGGCGCGCCCCGGTGCCATGCCGTCAAGGCCGACAGAGCCGTGAAGGCCGAGAGAAGGGGCGGAGCCAGGTGAGCGCTGGCGCGGATTGGAGGGCCGAGCGCAGCGACTCGTCACCGGGCGCCGGCCAGGTGGAGCAGACGCTGCGGCAGGTCGCCCCCGGCCGGTACGACGCCTACGAGGCGCTGCTGCACGCGCTCGCCGACGGCCAGGTCTGGATGCTGCTGTGGCACGGTTCGCCCGGTTCGCCCGACGCCCAGTACGGCAACATGGAGATCGACGGCCTCGGTTACGCGCCGTGTGTCACCTCGCCCCAGGAGCTGACGGCGAGCGGCTGGACCCGCGCCCACGAGGTGGTCGGCGGCCGCCAGGTGGCCGGCGCCCTGTTCCCCGACCGCTGGGGACTGTGGCTCAACCCGCACGCCCCCGGCGGCGGCGTGGGCATTCCCTGGCTGGACCTGCGGCGCATCGCGTGCGGGCTGGACCGGCTGCCCGCCGGTCCGCTGCGGATCAGCGATCCCACCATCGAACTGCCCCAGTTCTACGGACTGCTGGGGCAGAACGCCCACCGTACGCCCGTTGTGCGGGCTTTGCGCCGGGCTTGGGTGCAACCCGCCATCGGCGCCCCTTATCTGGCCATCGGGCTGGATCTGTACGACACCGGCCCCGCGGCGGTGGAGTCGGTGCGGGTGATGATGCATCAGTCCGTCGGCGTGGTGCCGGACGGACTGCCGGTCTCCACCGTGTCGATGGCCGACGAGTACGACCCGGTGGCCATGTGGATGCGCGCCAACGCGCGTCCGTTCTTCGATCGCGACGCCTATGGCGCCGCCGCCGCGCCCTCTCACGGTTACGGCTATCCCCCGCCGCCGCAACCCTTCTGACCTGCCGTCCGATCTTCCGGACGGTGATCCGGCGGCCGGCGGCCGACAGGTTACCGACGCGTTCACGCGACACGGCTGTTCGTATAACGGAACCCGACTACCCACATCACGGTTGCGCATCCTTTGGCCAGGAGGGCTGGCGGGTGATCGCCGGCACATTGAAGACTCCCGCTCCAAGGGAGGCGTCGTGGCTGCGTACGACCCCCTCGATCAGCTTTCCGCACGACGAGCACGACGCGCACCAGTGATGTGAACCAGGCCGCTACCGCGGCGGGTCGTGGGCCGGTCACCGCCGGCCGAGAGGGGTCCCAGGGCATGACGGCACCACTGCATGACACGAGTGCGGCCGAGACCGCGGCCGTCGATGTCGCCGCGGGGGAACCGGCCAAGAAGATCGCCGGACGCACCCCGGCGCAGATCGCCTGGAACAGGCTGAAGCGGGACAAGGTCGCGCTGGCCGGCGGCTGCGTGGTGGTGTTCCTGGTCCTGGTGGCCATCTTCGCCCCGCTCATCGTCAAGGCGTTCGGGCACCCGCCGAACGAGTTCCACGACGGACCGGAGCACATCGACGCCCTCCTCGGCGGCAAGCCGATCGGGGAGTGGGGCGGCATGAGCAAGGACTTCCTGTTCGGCCTGGAGCCGGTCAACGGCCGCGACGTGTTCAGCCGGGTGGTCTACGGCACCCGCATCTCGCTGATCGTCGCCTTCGCCTCCGCCATCTTCGCGGTGCTCCTCGGCACCATCTTCGGCGTCATCGCCGGCTACTTCGGCGGCATCGTCGACACCGTCATCAGCCGCACCATGGACCTGCTGCTCGCCTTCCCGCAGCTGCTGTTCATCCTCGCGCTCGTCTCGGTGGTGCCCAACGAGATGTGGGGCCTGGAGGGAACCGGCGTCCGGATGGGCGTGCTGATCGTGGTGATCGGCTTCTTCGGCTGGCCGTACGTGGGCCGGATCGTCCGCGGCCAGACCCTCTCGCTGCGCGAGCGCGAGTACGTGGAGGCGGCGCGCAGCCTCGGCGCGGGCAACCGCTACATCCTCTTCAAGGAACTGCTGCCCAACCTGATCGCGCCGATCACCGTCTACATGACGCTGATGATCCCGACGAACATCCTCACCGAGGCGGCGCTGAGCTTCCTGGGCGCGGGCGTCAAGCCGCCGACCGCCTCCTGGGGCCAGATGCTGTCCGACGCCGTGCGCACCTACAACATCGCACCGACCTTCATGATCTTCCCCGGCCTGGCCATCTTCGTGACCGTGCTGGCCTTCAACCTCTTCGGCGACGGCGTGCGGGACGCGCTGGACCCCAAGGGGAACCGCTGATGTCCTCACGCCGCGCGCCGTCCGCCGGCACCCGCACGACCGGCACGACCCGATGAGCCCAACGCCCAAGCAAACGCCACACCATGGAAGGTGCGAGATCGTGACCACACAACGCACACCGAAGCGCAGACTGGCCGCTGGGGCGGCCCTCGTCGTCGCGGCTCTGCTGACCACCACGGCCTGTGGCGGTGGCGACGACGACAAGAACGGCAAGGGCGGCGGGGCCGGCTTCGACGCCGCGAACGGCAAGATCGCCAACGCGTCGGCCAAGAAGGGCGGCACCCTCAAGTTCATCGGCACGCAGGACGCCGACTCCTGGGACCCGACCCGCGGTTACTACGGCTTCATGTGGGACTACTCGCGCTTCTACTCGCGCCAGCTGATCTCCTACAAGCCGGCGCCGGGCAAGGCCAGCCAGGAGCTGACCCCGGACCTGGCCGCCGGGCCCGCCAAGATCAGTGACGACGGCAAGACCTACACGTACACCCTCCGGGACGGCATCACCTGGGAGGACGGCAAGCCGATCACCGCCCAGCACATCAAGTACGGCATCGAGCGGATCTGGGCGCAGGACGTGCTGTCCGGCGGCCCGATCTACCTCAAGGACGTGCTGGACCCCAAGGGCGAGTACCCCGGCCCGTACAAGGACAAGTCCAAGGACAAGCTCGGGCTGAAGGCCATCGAGACGCCGGACGAGAAGACCATCATCTTCCACCTGCCCAAGCGCAACGGCGACTTCGAGCAGATGCTGGCCATGCCGGCCGCCTCCCCGGCACGCCCCGACAAGGACACCAAGTCCAAGTACGGTCTCAAGCCGTTCTCCTCCGGCCCGTACAAGTGGGACTCCTACGAGCCCAACAAGTCGATGGTGCTGTCCCGGAACGAGAACTGGAAGCAGTCCTCCGACCCGATCCGCAAGGCGCTCCCGGACAAGATCACGCTGACGCTGATCACCAACGCCGACGAGATGGACAAGCGCCTCATCAGCGGCGACTACGACGTCGACATCAACGCCACCGGCATGGGCCAGGAAGGCCGCGTCACCGCGCTGCAGAAGCACCGCGGCAACGTCGACAACCCGTCCACCGGCTTCATCCGCTACGCGGTCTTCCCGCAGACGGTCAAGCCGTTCGACAACATCGAGTGCCGCAAGGCCGTCATCTACGGCGCCGACAAGACCTCGCTGCAGACCGCCCGCGGCGGCCCGCAGGCCGGTGGCGACATCGCCACCAACATGCTGCCGCCGGCCGTCAAGGGGTCCGACCCGAAGTACGACCCCTACGGTGCGCTGCAGGGCAAGCCGGACGTCGCCAAGGCCAAGGAAGCCCTGAAGAAGTGCGGTAAGCCGAACGGCTTCAAGACCACCATCGCGGTCCGCAACAACAAGCCGGTCGAGGTCGCGACCGCCGTGTCGCTCCAGGCGTCGCTGGCCAAGATCGGCATCAAGGCCGACATCGACCAGTACGACGGCTCGCAGACCTCCGGCATCGTCGGCAGCCCCAAGGTCGTCAAGGACAAGGGCTACGGCATCATCATCCACGGCTGGGGCCCGGACTTCCCGACCGGCCAGGGCTTCTCGCTGCCGCTGGTGGGCAGCAAGTACATCCTGGACAGCGGTAACAACAACTTCTCCATGCTGGACGACCCGAAGGTCGACGAGCTGTTCGCCAAGGCCCAGGACACCCTGGACGAGGACAAGGCCGCCGAGCTGTACGGCCAGATGAACAAGCTCGTCTCCGAGCACGCCGTCTACCTGCCGTTCGTCTTCGAGAAGAACATCATCTGGCGCAGCTCCCGGCTGACCAACGTCTACACGGCCGACGCGTTCAACGGCCGCTACGACTACGCCTCCCTGGGCGTCGTGAAGTAACCCCCACCCGTGCGCTCCGGCGCACCCCCGCCGCTAGGCACGAAGGGCAGGTGATGGCCGCGCGCCGCGGCCCGGGCCACCGGAAGACCTCCGGTGCGCCCGGGCCGCGGCCGGGCCGAGAGCAGTGCTCGCATATCTCATCCGGCGGCTGTTCGCCGTCGTCATGACGCTGTTGGTCGTCGTCCTGGTGACCTTCGGCATCTTCTTCATCATCCCGAAGATGACCGGCGTCGACCCGGCCACGATGTACGTCGGGAAGGTCTCCGACGAGCAGGCCATCGAGAACATCCGGCAGAAGCTCGGTCTGGGCGACCCGATCCTCGTCCAGTTCTGGGAGTTCGTCCGGGGCCTGGTCGTCGGCCGCGACTACACCGGCGGCGGGGACACCGTCCACTGCTCGGCCCCTTGCTTCGGATACTCCTTCAAGAACGAGCAGGCCATCTGGCCGGTCCTCACCGACCGGCTCCCGGTGACCCTGGGCCTGGCCGCCGGGGCCTGCGTGCTGTGGCTGATCGGCGGTGTGGTCACCGGCATCGTCTCCGCGCTCAAGCGCGGCTCCCTGCTGGACCGCACCGCGATGAGCGTGGCGCTGGCCGGCGTCTCGCTGCCGATCTACTTCACCGGCGTGGTCACCCTCGCGATCTTCTCCTACAACCTGGAATGGGTGAGCAACGAGTACACCGAGTTCGGGGAGAACCCGGCGGAGTGGTTCAGCGGGATGATCCTCCCCTGGCTCACGCTGGCCTTCCTCTACGCGGCGATGTACGCACGACTGACCCGGGCCACCATGCTGGAGGTGCTCGGCGAGGACTACATCCGCACCGCCCGCGCCAAGGGCCTGCGGGAACCGGTGGTCATCGGCAAGCACGCGATGCGCTCCACCATGACCCCGATCCTCACCATCCTCGGCATGGACCTGGGCGCCCTGGTCGGCGGCGCGATCCTCACCGAGACCACGTTCAGCCTGCCCGGCCTCGGCCAGGCGGCGGTCCGCGCGATCAGCGAGCGGGACCTGCCGCTCATCCTCGGCGTCACGCTCATCACCGCGGCCGCCGTCGTCATCGCCAACCTGATCGTGGACCTGCTCTACGCCGTGATCGACCCCCGAGTGAGGCTCTCGTGACCGACCTGACGAAGTCCGGCGCCGTCGGTGAGGCCGTGGCCGCCGGTGCCTCGGCCCCCTCGGACACCTTCCTCGAGGTCCGCGACCTCAAGGTGCACTTCCCCACCGACGACGGCCTGGTGAAGTCCGTCGACGGGCTCTCCTTCTCGCTGGAGCGGGGCAAGACCCTCGGCATCGTCGGCGAGTCCGGCTCCGGCAAGTCGGTGACCTCGCTCGGCATCATGGGCCTGCACCGGGTCGGACAGTACGGGCGCGGCAAGGCCCGGCTGTCCGGGGAGATCTGGTTCGACGGCAAGGAACTGCTCTCCGCCGACCCCGACGAGGTCCGCCGGCTGCGGGGCCGGGAGATGGCGATGATCTTCCAGGACCCGCTGTCCGCCATGCACCCGTACTTCACGGTCGGCGCGCAGATCATCGAGGCGTACCGGGTCCACAACGACGTGGACAAGAAGACCGCCCGCAAGCGGGCCGTCGAGCTGCTGGACCGGGTCGGCATCCCGCAGCCCGACAAGCGGGTGGACAGCTACCCGCACGAGTTCTCCGGCGGCATGCGCCAGCGCGCCATGATCGCCATGGCGCTGGTGAACAACCCGGAGCTGCTGATCGCGGACGAGCCGACCACGGCCTTGGACGTCACCGTCCAGGCGCAGATCCTGGACCTCATCCGCGACCTGCAGAAGGAGTTCGGCTCCGCGGTCATCATCATCACCCACGACCTGGGCGTGGTCGCCGAACTCGCCGACGACATCCTGGTGATGTACGGCGGCCGCTGCGTGGAGCGCGGCCCGGCCGAGAAGGTCTTCTACGAACCGCAGCACCCCTACACCTGGGGTCTGCTGGGTTCGATGCCGCGCATCGACCGCGACCAGACCGACCGCCTCATCCCGGTCAAGGGCTCCCCGCCCAGCCTGATCAACATCCCCAGCGGCTGCGCCTTCAACCCGCGCTGCCCGTACGCGGACGTCCCCAAGGGCGGCATCACCCGTACCGAGCGGCCGGAGCTGCGGGAGGCCGGTCACCGGCACTACTCCGCCTGCCACATGCCGCAGGAGGAGCGCACCCGCATCTGGACCGAAGAGATTGCGCCGAAGCTGTGAAGGACGCCACTGTGCCGAATGACGCCACCGTGTCGCAGGACGGCGCGACGCCCGGGCAGCCCGGCGCCACTCCCGAGACGCTGCTGAAGGTCACCGGACTGGTCAAGCACTTCCCCATCAAGAAGGGCCTGCTGAAGCGGCAGGCCGGCGCGGTGCAGGCGGTCGACGGACTCGACTTCGACGTCCGCGCGGGGGAGACCCTCGGTGTGGTCGGCGAGTCGGGCTGCGGCAAGTCCACCATGGGCCGGCTGATCACCCGGCTGCTCGAACCCACCAGCGGGAAGATCGAGTTCGAGGGCAAGGACATCACCCACCTGGGCACCTCGGCGATGCGCCCGATGCGCCGCGACGTCCAGATGATCTTCCAGGACCCCTACTCGTCGCTGAACCCGCGGCACACCGTCGGCACCATCGTCAGCGCGCCGTTCCGCCTCCAGGGGGTCACCCCCGAGGGCGGCACCAAGGCCGAGGTGCAGCGGCTGCTCTCGCTGGTCGGTCTCAACCCCGAGCACTACAACCGCTACCCCCACGAGTTCTCCGGCGGCCAGCGCCAGCGCATCGGCATCGCCCGGGCGCTCGCGCTCAAGCCCAAGCTGGTCGTCGCCGACGAGCCGGTCTCGGCGCTGGACGTCTCCATCCAGGCCCAGGTGGTCAACCTGATGGACGACCTCCAGGAAGAGCTGGGCCTGACCTACGTGATCATCGCGCACGACCTGTCGGTCATCCGGCACGTCTCGGACCGGATCGCGGTGATGTACCTGGGCAAGATCGTGGAGCTGGCGGACCGCAGGTCGCTCTACGAGAACCCGCTGCACCCGTACACCAAGGCGCTGCTGTCCGCGGTGCCGGTGCCGGACCCCAGGCGGCGTGCCAAGCGGGAACGCATCCTGCTCAAGGGCGACGTGCCGTCGCCGATCGACCCGCCGCCCGGCTGCCGCTTCCACACCCGCTGCTGGAAGGCGACGGAGATCTGCAAGACGCAGGAGCCGCCGCTGGAGGCGCTGGCCGCCGGCCACCAGGTGGCCTGCCACCACCCGGAGCCGGTGACCGGGGTGGCGCTGCCGACCCAGGCCGCGCCCGCCGGGAAGCCGGCCGCGGCGCCGGATGCCCCCGCCGCGGCGACCGAGGACACAGCGGCGGAGGGCACGGCGGCGGAGGGCACGGCGGCCGAGGACACAGCGGCCGAGGACACGGCGACCGGTGCCCAGGCCGGTCCGGCGGAGCCGGCGGCCACCGAGGCGGCTGCGGGGACCGACGCCGACGCCGAGGCCGGTGCCGACGCCGAGGCCGGCGCGGGGCCGGACACCGCGGACGAACCGGTGCGGCGGGCCGACGTCGACAAGGAGCGGCCGGCCGACGGCTGACCGGCGCGGCCACCGCGCCGACCGCCCCCGTACGCGGGTGCCGGGCCTCTCCGGGGGCCCGGCACACGTATGTCAGGAGCACGCCGCCGGGCAGGTAAGAATGTCGGGTGCTCACCGATCTGTTCACCCCGTCCGTCCAGCACTCGCTCGACATCGCCGGGATCTTCGTCTTCGCGATCTCCGGCGCGCTGCTCGCCGTCCGGAAGAACTTCGACGTCTTCGGCATGGCCGTGCTCGCATCGGTGACCGCGCTGGGCGGCGGACTCTTCCGTGACGTGATGATCGGCGATGTGCCGCCCACCGCCTTCACCGACCTGGGCTACTTCCTCACCCCGCTGGTCGCCACCGTGCTGGTGTTCTTCCTCCACCCCCAGGTCGAGCGGATCACCCGCGCGGTGGGCGTGTTCGACGCCGCCGGGCTCGGGCTGTTCTGCGTCACCGGCACCACCAAGGCCTACGAGTACGGACTCGGCCTCACCGCCTCCGCGGCGCTGGGCCTGGCCACCGCCGTCGGCGGCGGCGTGCTCCGCGACGTCCTGGCCCACGAGGTCCCCTCCCTGCTGCGCTGGGACCGCGACCTGTACGCGGTGCCCGCGATGGCGGGGGCGGGCACCACCGCCCTGCTGATCCGCTTCGACGCGCTGAACGCGACCACCAGCGCGCTGGCGGCGGTGCTGGCCTTCGTCGTCCGGCTGCTCGCGATGCACTTCGGCTGGCGCGCGCCGCGCGCCTGGAACCGGCGGAGCACGGCCGTCGAGGAGGTCTGACCCCGGCCGCGGCGGCCCCGGGCCGGCCGGGTCCGCCCCGGAGCGCGCCCGGCGCGCCGCCCCGTCCGGGGCGCACGCCGATCCGGACCGAGCGCCCGTCACACCGGCCGCGCCCCGGCTCGTAGAATCGTCACACCATGGCATACCTCGACCACGCCGCCACCACGCCGATGATTCCCGAGGCGGTGCAGGCGATGACCGCCCAGCTGACCGTCACCGGGAACGCCTCCTCGCTGCACGCCGCCGGGCGGCGTGCGCGGCGCACCGTCGAGGAAGGCCGGGAAACCCTCGCCGCCGCCCTCGGCGCCCGCCCGAGTGAGGTGGTGTTCACCGCAGGCGGGACGGAGGCCGACAACCTCGCCGTGAAGGGCCTGTTCTGGGCCCGCCGGGCCGCCGACCCGGCCCGCACCCGGGTGCTGGCCAGCCCGGTGGAGCACCACGCCGTCCTGGACGCGGTCCACTGGCTCGCCGACCAGGAGGGCGCGCGCATCGACTGGCTGCCGGTGGACGGGCACGGCAGGGTCGCGCCCGAGGCGCTGCGCGAGGCCATCGAGGCGAACCCCGGGGATGTGGCCCTGGCCACCGTGATGTGGGCCAACAACGAGATCGGCACCATCATGCCGGTCCGCGAACTCGCCGCGGTGGCGGCGGAGTTCGGCGTCCCGCTGCACGCCGACGCGGTGCAGGCGTTCGGCCAGCTCGACATCGGGTTCGGCGACTCCGGGCTGGCCGCGATGACCGTCAGCGGCCACAAGATCGGCGGCCCGTACGGGATCGGGGCGCTGCTGCTGGGCCGCGAGTACGCCCCCGTCCCGCTGCTGCACGGCGGCGGCCAGGAGCGCCAGGTGCGCTCCGGCACCCTGGACGCCCCGGCGGTGGCCGCCTTCGCGGTCGCCGGGGAACTGGCCGCGGCCCGCCGGGCGGACTTCGCCCGCGAGGTCGGTGCGCTGCGGGACGCGCTGATCACCGCGGTCACCACCGCGGTGCCGGACGCGATCCTCGGCGGTGACCCGGATCCGGCCGGCCGGCTGCCGGCCAACGCGCACTTCTCCTTCCCCGGCTGCGAGGGCGACTCGCTGCTGCTGCTGCTCGACGCCCAGGGCATCGCCTGTTCCACGGGGTCGGCGTGCACGGCCGGGGTGGCCCAGCCCAGCCACGTCGTGCTGGCCACCGGCACCGACCCGGAGCTGGCCCGCGGCACCCTGCGCTTCTCCCTCGGCCACACCTCGACCAAGGCCGACGTGGACGCGGTGGCGGAGGCGATCGGCCCGGCCGTGGCACGGGCCCGCAGCGCGGGCCTGAGCTAGCGGCCCGCCGCACCGGGGGCGGCACGGCTCCGGGGTCGACCGGGGCAGTCCCCGGGAACGTCCGCCCGGGTGCGGGCGCGGTCAGGCGTCGAGCACGGCGGCGACCGCCTCGACCTCCACCAGCTGGTTGTTGTAGCCGAGTACGGTCACGCCCATCAGGGTGCTGGGCACGTCGTGGTCCCCGAAGGCCGCCCGCACCACCTCCCAGGCCGTGACCAGGTCCTCCTGCCGTGTCGAGGCGACCAGGACCCTGGTGCTGATCACGTCCTGCAGCGAGGCCCCGGCGTCGGCGAGGGCGGTCCGCAGGTTCTCCACGACCTTCGCCGCCTGGCCCGCGTAGTCGCCGACCGCGGCGGTGGAACCGTCGTCCTCGAGCGGGCATGCCCCGGCGAGGAAGATCAGCCGCGCTTCGGCGGGCGCGGTGGCCGCGTAGGCGTACTCGGCGACGTCGGACAGGGAGGCGGAGCGGATCAGCGTGACGGCGCGCGGCACGTTCGTTTCCTTCCGGAGGGGCACGGGCAGGGGATGATCGCATCGTCGCAGAGCCCCGTGGCGGCTGTCCTCGGCTTTTCCGGGCGGGGGCCCGGGCCGGCCGCTCCGGGCACCCCCCGTTCGGAGACCCGTCCGGAGGCGCCCCCGCCCGGAGACCCGGCTTCGAGCACCCGCCCGGGGACCCGGCACCGGGCCGGTCCGAATCCCACCGGGCCCGCCCGCCGCCCCGCCGGCCGATCGGCCGGTCAGCGGGTCGCCCGCCCCGCCGCCCGGACCAGGCGCAGATAGCGGTCCCAGTCCCAGTGCGGCCCCGGGTCGGTGTGATCGGTCCCCGGCACCTCGACGTGGCCGATGACGTGGTTCCGGTCGGGCTCGATGCCGTACCGGGCGCAGATTCCGGCGGTCAGCCGGGCCGACGCCCGGTACATCGCCTCGGTGAAGGATTCGGGGCGGTCCACCCAGCCCGCGTGCTCGATGCCGACGCTGTGCTCGTTGTAGGAGCGGTTCCCGGCGTGGAAGGCGACGTCCAGCTCCCGGACCGTCTGCGCGATGTGCCCGTCCTCCCGTACGACGTAGTGGGTGGCGGCCTCGTGGTCCGGGTCGCGGAAGACCTTCAGCGCGCTCGCGTAGCTGCCCTGCACGACATGGATCACCACCCGGTCGATGGTGTAGTCGTAGGGCCGGTCCGCCCGCCGCCGGTTCGCGTCCGCGGCGGCGACCCAGTCCGCGCCCGGATGGTCGACCTCGCCCGCGCGGCGCGGCCGGTCCACCCCCGGCAGCCGCCACCACAGCCGCTCGAGTTCCTCCCGCGCCGCGTAGGCCGCCCCGGCTCCGCCCAGGCCGACGACGGCCGCCCCGCCGAGCAGCAGGGTGCGCCGGCGCGGCCGCGGCGCGGAGCCCGCCTTCTCCCCGTCCGCCGGCCGGTCCCGGTCACCGGGGCCGGCGCCCGTCGGGTCCGTCGGGTCCGTCGGGTCCGCCGGGCGGTCCGGCGCGGGGGTGCCGCTCATCCGCCGGGCCTCGGGCCGCAGCCGCCGTCGTGGAGTCTCATACCCGGGACAACGCACACCGGCGCGGCCCCGGTTCCACGGCCGCCCCGGCGCGGCCCGGGCGATCCGACGACGGGCCGGGACCGCGGCCGCCCCGGCGAGCCGCCGTGCCGGGGGCCGGGGGAGCGCCGCCGGGGCCGGGGAGAAGCGGGGCGCCGACCGCCGCCCGGGCCCCGTACCCTGGAGTGGCTATGACTGACTTCCCCGGCGCACCCGATCCGAACGCTCCGCGCGACGGCCGTCGCCTCCGTGTCCTCGCCGCCATGTCCGGCGGGGTGGACTCCGCCGTCGCGGCGGCCCGTGCCGCCGAAGCCGGCCACGACGTCACCGGCGTGCACCTGGCGCTCTCGGCCAACCCGCAGTCCTTCCGCACCGGCGCGCGCGGCTGCTGCACGATCGAGGACTCCCGCGACGCCCGCCGCGCCGCCGACGTCATCGGCATCCCCTTCTACGTGTGGGACCTGGCCGAGCGGTTCCGCGAGGACGTGGTGGACGACTTCGTCGCCGAGTACCAGGCGGGCCGCACCCCCAACCCCTGCCTGCGCTGCAACGAGAAGATCAAGTTCGCCGCGCTGCTGGACAAGGCGCTCGCACTGGGCTTCGACGCGGTGTGCACCGGCCACTACGCCACCGTCGTCACCCGCGAGGACGGCGGCCGGGAGCTGCACCGGGCCAGCGACACGGCCAAGGACCAGAGTTACGTCCTCGGCGTGCTGGACGAGCGGCAGCTGGCGCACGCGATGTTCCCGCTCGGCGACACCCTCACCACCAAGGACGAGATCCGCGCCGAGGCCGAGCGCCGCGGCCTGGCCGTCGCCAAGAAGCCCGACAGCCACGACATCTGCTTCATCGCCGACGGCGACACCCAGGGCTTCCTCGCCTCCCGGCTGGGCACCGCGGAGGGCGACATCGTCGACGAGGACGGCAACAAGCTGGGCACCCACGAGGGCGCGTACGGCTTCACCATCGGCCAGCGCAAGGGCCTGCGGATCGGCGTCCCGGCGTCCGACGGCAAGCCGCGCTACGTGCTGGACATCTCCCCGGTGGACAACACGGTGACCGTCGGCCCGGCCGCCTCCCTGGACATCGCCGGGCTGACCGCGATCAGGCCCCGCTGGTGCGGCACGCCGCCGTCCGGCCCCGGCACCTACACCGCCCAGCTGCGCGCCCACGGCGCCGAGACCGAGGTCCGCGCCGAGCTGGTGGACCAGGAGCTGCGGGTGTCGTTCGCCGAGCCGGTGCGCGGGGTCGCCCCCGGCCAGGCGATCGTCCTGTACGACGGCACCCGGGTGGTCGGGTCGGCGACCATCGCCACCACCCGGCGGGCGCCGGCGCCCGTGCCGTAACCGGCTCCGCCGCCCTGCCCCGACCCGCCCCGCGCCGTGCGCCCCCGCCCGCTCCTCTCCCGGCCGGGGCGTTCGATCGACCGGGCCGGGAGATCCTGGTTAGCCGATTCCCACCACGCGCCGCTCGACTTCCTGGACACCTCCGTACTGGTCGAGTTCCTCGATGTGCCGCACATGAACGGCCATCGGGCCGAGGTGGTGGCCGAGATGGAACGGCGCCGCCGTGACGGGGTGAGTTTCATCCTGCCGATCGCCACCGTGATCGAGACGGGCAACCACGTCTTCCAGGTCAAGAACGGTCACGCGAGGCGGAGTGCGCGCGCCGCTTCACGCACCTGCTCCAGGCCACGGCCGCCCGTCGAGCGTCGTGGACCATGCACGAACGCACCTGGGACGCGGCCTTCCTGAACACGCTGTGCACCGGGGGAACGACGGCCATGGACCTGATCGCCCACGCCGGGGCCGGGCTGCTGGGGACCGGCGACCTGAGCATCGTCGCGGAACGCGACCTGTACGCGGCGAGGGTCGCGGCACGGGTGCGGATCTGGACGCTGGAGGCGACCATGGCGACCATGGCGACCATGGCGACCATGGCGACCATGGCGACCATGGCGGCCTGGGCGGACCCCGGCTGACCGCCGCACGGCTCCGGCTACGCCGGTGAGGCGCCGGAGGTGCGGAGCGAGTCCAGGATCTTGTCGAGCCGGGTCCGCCGGCTCTCCGGGGTGAGGGCCTGGAGCAGCGGGAGGATCGTCAGGTACCGACCGCTCCGGTCGAGCGCCTCGAAGGCGCTCCGGGCGGCGGGGTCGGCGTCGAGCGCCGCGGCGAGGTCCGGGGGCACGGTGGCCGTGCGCTGCGACTCGTACGCGGCCGCCCACCGGCCGTCCGCCTTCGCCTTGAGCACCTCGGCCAGGCCGGGTTCGCGCATCCGGCCGGCGGCGGTGAGCGCTTCCACCTTCTCCACGTTCACCCGTGACCACAGGCTGCGCGGGCGGCGGGGCACGTACTTCTGGAGGTAGTGCCGGGTGTCGAGCGACCGCCGCTGACCGGAGATCCAGCCGTAGCACAGGCCGATGTCGACCAGCTCGTCAGCGGTGACCGAGGGGATGCCGGACGACTTCTTGGCCACCTTGATCCACACACCCGCTTCACGGGTGTGGTGCTCGGCCAGCCAGCTCTCGAACGCCTCGCCGTCCGCGCAGACGATGACCTCAACCCCGTCGACCTGATCCATGCGCCTCAGGCTAGCGCGCGGCTTCCGGTCGGGCGGTGCCGGCCGGTCCGTCGAACCGCCCCGCCTTCGCGGCCCGCAGAAACGCGCGGAGGGTGGCGGGGCGGGTTGATATGACGGTGCCGGGTATCTCGCTTTCCCGAAGGGCGACGCCGTCCTCAGCGGTGGCCAGCTCGACGCAGTTGTTGCCACCGCCGCCGCAGTACGTCGACTGGCGCCAGGTGAGCTCGTTCATCCGAAGGTCCTCTCACACGTCTCGGGCGATCGATTTGATCAGTGTCTGCGATTCGCTGGGTGACAACGCGGAGGACTCCATCAGATCCAGGAGTGCTCTGTAATTGGCGAGCGGGGTGGGCGAGTCCGTGAAGTAGGGGCCGTACGCCGAGTCCAGCTGGACGGTGTCGAGCTGCGGTTCGGGGCCTTCCGCGTAGAGGACGGACTGACCGGCTCCATGGAAGCTGCCGGCGCTGAACGGAATCACCCGGAGCGTGATGTTTTCCCGGTCGGCGGCTTCGGCGAGGTACGTGAGCTGTTCTCGGGTCACGTCCCGGCCTCCGAACTGCATGCGCAGCGCTGCCTCGTGAACGATGCCGACGTAGGGAGTGGGGTCGTCCCTCGCGAAAATCGCCTGGCGCTCCATTCGGTGCGCCACGCGCAGCTCCACGTCCAGCCGCCTCAGTTTCGGTACGACCAGTTCGAAGAGAGCACGCGCGTGTTCCTCGGTCTGCAGCAAGCCGGGCAGATGCACTGTCTGGGCGGTCCGGATCCGCGTCGCGTAGTACTCGATCTCCGAAATGTCGAGGAAGCCGTCCGGAAGCTTGCCGCGATACTCGTCCCACCAGTGCTCATCCCGACGGGCGTCGGCCATGGCGGCGAGTCCTTCGACGAGTGTGTCGTTCGGGCACGCGTAGTTGCACGCGAGTTGACGGACTCGCTCCGCATTGACCTTGGTGCGCGCGGCTTCGATGTGAGCCACCATCGTCCGGTCCGTACCCAGCAGCGCGGCAGCCTGCTGAGCCGTCAGGCCGGCCTGTTCGCGCAAGCGTCGGAGCTCGGTGGCCAGGCGACGCTGACGGTATGTCGGGGCGGTTCTGGAAGCCATGGGCCCTCTCCTGGTGCGCGAAAGCCGAGTCTGGCAGGCCCAGTTGTCACGGGTCCAGTGAGCGCACAGCTATTCACTCTTTCGTGAATATGTACTCACATGTGAGTCAAGCCGCCATAGCTTGTGAGTGGCGCCAGTGAGGCGCAGCACGGACTCATGGAGGTGGCCCATGCCCGAAGACCCCTCGCCCACGCCGTTCGACCAGCCCTGGGAGTACGAGATCTCCTTCCCTCGCGACCCCCGCGGCCCATGGGTCGTGCGGTCCGCCCTCCAGGCCGTACTGACGGCGCACGGCCTGGGGCCGCTCGTCGACCGCGCACAGCTGCTGACGAGCGAGCTGACGACCAACTCCGTGCGCTACTCCGAGCATCCCGTCCGCGTACGGGTGCGGTGGGATCATCCGGTGCTCCGGGTCAGCGTCTCCGACGCCAACCCGGAGCTGCCCGGCGTGCTGAAGCCGGACACCGAGGACGAGTGCGGGCGCGGCATGTTCATCCTGGAGGTGTTCGCCGACCGGTGGGGTGGGTTCTCGCTGGACGAGGGGGCGTTCGGGCTGGGTGGCAAGACCGTCTGGTTCGAGCTCGGGCTCGGTGGCCCGACCCCCGTTCCCGCGCTCGCGGCCTGACCGTACGCCGTCGTGCCGCCTACCGTGCGCCGGTGCGCGACAGGATCGCCTCCGCCAGCGGTTCGTGCACCTGCGGGGGGAGGGAGTGTCCGAGGCCCGGGATCTCCGTCAGCCGGGCGCCGCCCAGGGCCTGGGCCAGGTGCTGCGGGTGCGGCGGGGGGAAGACGGGGTCGGCCGGGGCGGACACCACGAGGGTGGGCACCCGGTTCGCGGCCAGGGCCTCGGTGCGCAGCATCCCGGAGTCGTCGGCCCGGGCGTGCGAGTAGTCGGTCAGGTACCGGCCGGTGTGCTCGATGATCTCGCGTTCCATGGTGCGGAAGTAGTCGGCGTCGAAGGGCAGCGCGTCGCCGTGCAGCAGCTCCCAGTGCCGTACCCGGCGGTCCAGTTCGGCCTCCGGGCCCAGGTCCTCGATGGGGCGGGCCCACTCCTCCAGTAGCCGGGGGTCGATGCCGGGGAGCTTGTCCACCGGGGTGCGGGTGCCGTCCGGGTGGACCAGGTCCGCGGTGCTCAGCGCGGTGGTGCCGAACAGGGTGGCGCTGAGCACCCGGTCGGGGTGGTCGGCGAGTACCAGCTGGGTCAGCATGCCGCCCAGGGACATCCCGACCAGGTGCGCCCGCTCGACGCCGAGCCCGTCGAGCACCCCGACGATGTCCGCGGCGAGGTCGGTGACGCGGTAGGGGGCCTGGTCGAAGGTCCGGCTGGAGCGGCCGGTGTCGCGGTGGTCGTAGCGGATGACGCGGTGGTGTGCCGCGAGCCGCTCGACCAGGCCCTCGGGCCAGCAGAGCCCGGACGCCTGTCCGCCCATGACCAGGAGCAGCGGGCTGCCGTCGGCGGCGCCGCGGGTCTCGGTCCACAGGCGGACCCCGGGGGCGGGGGTGACGAAGCGGGTGGTGGCGGACTGCGGCATGGCGGTGATCCCTTCCAATGAGTGGTACGAGACGTATCGTCTCGTACGCGGTGGTCATGGTCAAGACCGGATGTGCTCGGGGGCCGGGTCGCCGCCGGGCGGCCGGATACCGTACCCGTATGAACATCTGCGTCTTCTGCTCCGCCGCCGACCTGGACGACCGCTACACCGCGCCCGCGCGCGAGTTCGCCCGGCTCATCGGGCGGGGCGGGCACACCCTGGTGTGGGGCGGCTCCGACGTCGGGCTGATGAAGGTGATGGCCGACGGGGTGCAGGAGGCCGGCGGCCGGCTGGTCGGGGTGTCCGTGGAGTTCCTGGCGTCCAAGGCGCGGGCGGGCGCGGACGAGATGGTGATCACCGGGGACCTCGCCGAGCGGAAGGCGGAGATGCTCGCCCGCGCGGACGCGATCGTGATCATGGTCGGTGGCACCGGCACCCTGGACGAGGCGACCGAGATCCTGGAGCTGAAGAAGCACAACCTGCACGCCAAGCCGGTGGTCCTGCTCAACACCGCGGGTTTCTACGACGGGTTGAAGCTGCAGTTCGAGCGGATGGAGAAGGAAGGGTTCCTGCCGCTGCCGCTGACCGGGCTGGTCTTCTTCGCGGAGGACGGCGTCGGGGCGCTGGCGTATCTGGAGGAGACCCACGGCCAGGTCTGATCCGGCGTGGTAACCATGGGGACATGCGTACACATGTGATCACCGGGGCCGGCTCGGGCATCGGCACGGCCGTCGCCGAGCGGCTGGCCGAGCGCGGCGACGAGCTGTGGCTGCTGGCCCGGGACGCCGGGCGGGCCAGGGAGCTGGCCGCGCGCTTCCCGTCGGCGAAGACGCTCGTGGGCGACCTGGCCGAGCCCGAGCGGCTGTCCTGGGCCTTCGGCCACCAGAGCCTGCCCGACCGGATCGACTCGCTGCTGCACATCGCGGGCGTCGTCGAGCTGGGCGAGGTCGGCGAGCTGACCCCCAGGGTGTGGCAGCAGCAGCTCGCCGCCAACCTGGTCGCCCCCGCCGAACTGACCCGGCTGCTCCTGCCCCAACTGCGGGTCTCCCAGGGACACGTGCTCTTCGTGAACTCCGGGGCCGGGCTGCGGGCGAACGCCCGCTGGGGCGCCTACGCGGCGAGCAAGCACGGGCTCAAGGCGCTCGCCGACGCGCTGCGCTGGGAGGAGTCGGGCAACGGCGTGCGGGTCACCTCCGTCTACCCCGGCCGGACCGCGACCCCCATGCAGGCCAAGGTCCACCAACAGGAGGGCAAGGAGTACGACCCGGAGCGCTGGATCACCCCCGAGTCGGTGGCCACCACCATCCTGACCGCGCTCGACCTGCCGCGCGGCGCGGAGGTCACCGATCTGTCGGTGCGACCGCAGGGCTGACGGCCACCACTCCGGCCGGCCGCCGGGGCCGGCCGCGGCCGGGACACGTGGCACCGCGCCGGGCCGGCCGGCCGCCGGGGCCCGCGCGGCGACGGCCGCCGGCGACCCGGGCCTGCCGGACGTGTCCGGGCGGCGGCCGGGCCGGGCCGCGGTACCGGCCGTCCGGACCTCGTACGCTTCCTCGGGTGACCGAGAAGAACATCAGCTGGGGACCGGGTGCCGCCACCGGCGTCGGATCCATGCCGGGCGGCGACGCCCGGGAAGCGGCGAAGACCGTGACCGGGTCCCTGGAGACCCTGCCGTACCTGCCGGAACTGCCCGCCCGCGGGCCCGGCTCGGACATGATCGGCCGCACCGCCGGGCTGCTCGTGGAGATGTACGCGCACGTGGAGCCCAGCGGTTGGCGGATCAGCGACCGCCCGGGCCGGGACACCCGGCGGGCCCACTCCTGGCTGCGGGAGGACCTCGACGCGCTGGAGGAGTTCACCCAGGGCCACACCGGGGCCCTGAAGGTGTCGGCGGTCGGGCCGTGGACGCTCGCCGCGGCGCTGGAACTGCGCAACGGCGAGGCCGTGCTCAGCGACCCGGGCGCCTGCCGGGACCTCGCCGCCTCGCTCGCCGAGGGACTGCGCGGCCACCTCGCCGAGGTACGCCGCCGGGTACCGGGCGCACAGCCGGTGCTCCAGCTCGACGAGCCCTCGCTGACCGCCGTGCTGACCGGCTCGGTCCGCACCGCCAGCGGCTACCGCACGCACCGCGCGGTGGACCGGGGCGTGGTGGAGGGCGCCCTGCGCGAGTTGACGGCGGTCGCCGGCGACGGGCCGGTGATCGTGCACTCCTGCGCCCCCGCCGTGCCCTTCGCGCTGCTGCGGCGCGCCGGAGCCACCGGGATCTCCTTCGACCTGTCACTGCTCACCGAGCGTGAGGAAGAGGCGATCGGTGAGGCGGTGGAGAGCGGTACCGCACTCTTCGTCGGCGCGGTGCCCGCCGTGGACGGCCCGTTGTCGGACCCTGCCGGTAGCGTCATGGGGGTAAGGACGCTGTGGCGCAGGCTGGGGCTGTCACCGGGGACCCTCGCGGAGTCCGTGGTGATCACCCCGGCGTGCGGGCTCGCGGGTGCCTCACCCGCGTACGCGCGCGCCGCGCTGGCCCACTGCGTCCGGGCCGCGAGATCGCTCGCGGACAACCCTGAGTAACGGGAGGACGACACGGTGGCCGGCGAACAGCATTCGGCGGTGCCCGCCGAAGCGCGGGAGAAGCACGCCCAGCTCGCTGAGGTGATCGAGGAGCACCGCTTCCGGTACTACGTGAAGGACGCGCCGGTCATCAGCGACGCGGAGTTCGACAAGCTGCTGCGCTCACTGGAGGCGCTGGAGGACGAGCACCCCGAGCTGCGCACCCCCGACTCACCCACCCAGAAGGTCGCGGGCAACTACGAGACCGAGTTCACCGAGGTCGCGCACCGGGAGCGGATGCTCAGCCTGGACAACGCCTTCGAGGAGGAGGAGCTGTCCGCCTGGGGCGAGCGCCTCGGCCGGGAACTGGGCGCGCCCGCCGGGGCCGGCGGCTCGTACCACTTCCTGTGCGAGCTGAAGGTCGACGGCCTGGCGGTCAACCTCACCTACGAGCACGGACGGCTCACCCGGGCCGCCACCCGCGGCGACGGCCGCACCGGCGAGGACATCACGCCCAACGTGCGCACCATCGCCGAGATCCCGGACCGGCTGGCCGGCGACCGCATCCCGGACCTGGTGGAGATCCGCGGCGAGGTCTACTTCCCCCGGGAGCGCTTCGACGAACTGAACGCCCGCCTGGTGGAGGCCGGCAAGCCGCCGTTCGCCAACCCCCGCAACGCGGCCGCCGGTTCGCTGCGCCAGAAGGACCCCAAGGTCACCGCCGGCCGGCCGCTGCACATGGTGGTCCACGGCATCGGCGCCCGGGAGGGCTTCGACATCGACCGGCTGTCCCAGGCGTACGACCTGCTGCGCGAGTGGGGCCTGCCCACCGCCACCCACAACAAGGTGGTCGACTCGCTCGACGGCGTACGCGAGTTCATCGCCGCCTACGGGGACAGCGAGGCGCGCCACTCGGTCGAGCACGAGATCGACGGCGCCGTGATCAAGCTCGACGAGATCCCGCTGCAGGGCCGGCTGGGCTCGACCTCGCGCGCCCCGCGCTGGGCGATCGCCTGGAAGTTCCCGCCCGAGGAGGTCAACACCAGGCTGGTCGACATCCGGGTCGGGGTGGGGCGCACCGGCCGGGTCACCCCGTACGCCGTGGTCGAGCCGGTCACCGTTGCCGGTTCCGAGGTGGAGTTCGCCACCCTGCACAACCAGGACGTGGTCAAGGCCAAGGGCGTGCTCATCGGCGACACCGTGGTGCTGCGCAAGGCCGGCGACGTCATCCCGGAGATCCTGGGCCCGGTCGCCGACCTGCGGGACGGTACCGAGCGGGAGTTCGTGATGCCCGCCGAGTGCCCGGAGTGCGGCAGCCCGCTGCAGCCGATGAAGGAGGGCGACGTCGACCTGCGCTGCCCCAACGCCCGCTCCTGCCCCGCGCAGCTGCGCGAGCGGATCTTCTACCTGGCGGGCCGCAAGTGCCTGGACATCGAGCACCTCGGCTATGTGGCGGCCGCCGCGCTCACCCAGCCGCTGGCGCCGTCCCACCCGCCGCTGCGCGACGAGGGCGACCTCTTCGGCCTCGACGTCGAGCAGCTCAAGCCCATCACGTCCTATGTGCTGGACCCGGACAGCGGACTGCCCAAGCGCGACCCGAAGACCGGCGAGGAGAAGGTCGTCACGTTCTTCGCCAACCAGAAGGGCGAGCCGAAGAAGAACGCGGTCGCCATGCTGGCGAACATCGAGGCGGCCAAGGAACGCCCGCTGGCCCGCATCATCACCGGGCTCTCCATCCGCCATGTGGGTCCGGTCGCCGCCGTGGCGCTGGCCCGGGAGTTCCGGTCCATCGACCGGATCGCCGAGGCGGACGAGGCGGAGCTGGCCGCCGTGGAGGGCGTCGGGCCGACCATCGCCGCCTCGGTCAAGCAGTGGTTCGCCGAGGAGTGGCACCGCGAGATCATCGAGAAATGGCGGGCCGCGGGCGTCCGGATGGAGGAATCCGGCGGCGAGGACGAGGGTCCGCGCCCGCTGGAGGGGGTGATCGTGGTGGTCACCGGAACCCTCCAGTCCTACACCCGGGACGGCGCGAAGGACGCCCTGCAGAGCCGTGGCGCGAAAGTCACCGGTTCGGTGTCGAAGAAGACCGGGTTTGTCGTCGTCGGGGACAACCCGGGCTCCAAGTACGACAAGGCCATGCAGCTGAAAGTGCCCGTGCTCGACGACGCCGGATTCACCGTGCTGCTCGAACAAGGACCCGACGCGGCCCGGGAGATCGCCCTGACATCACCGGAATAGACGCCTCGTCAGCCATACGGAGTAGGCCATATTCGGTCGGGAGTAGTTCCCGGTATGGCCAGCGGGCATCACCCTTACAGCGCATACCAGATGGTGGTGAAAGGCCGGGTGGCATTCGGGCAACCGCTGCCGATCGCCGCCCGCCGCCGCCGTCTGCGGCCTACTGTTGAGGGGTGCGCCTGCCGTGGCGCGGGCACCGCCGGCTGTGAGAGGGACGGGTATGGAACCGACCGACAGCGCCGCCCCGGCGTCGCGGCTGCGCCGTCTGGTGCAGCCGACCCTGCCCGCCGCGGCCCTCGCGGTCGCGGCCGTCGCGTTCGGCACCGGGATCTACCGGGTGCTCGACCAGGGCCACGCCCTCTTCCCCGACGGCACCGTGGGCTGGTCGCTCGCGGTCCTCACCGGGCTGATCGTCGGCCACCTGGTGGCGCTCGGCCGCGACCGCTGGTGGGGCGGCACCGGCTCCGGCGCCGCGTTAACCCTGGCCACCCTGCTGCTCTTCGGGTGGCTGCCCGCGGTCCTGATCAGCCTCGCGGTCGTGGTGCTGGTGGGCGCCGCCCGCCGTCACCGCTGGCGCCAGGCGCTGCTGCACGGCTCGATCGACATCCTCGGCATCGGCGCCGCCGCCCTCACCCTGGCCGCGTTCGGCACCGTGCCGTCGGTGGAGAACCCCTGGCACCCGGACGGCTGGGAGCTGTACCACGTCCCGCAGGTCGCGCTGGCCGCGTTCACCTACCTGGCGGTCACCCGCGGCCTGCTGTGGTTCGCCCTCTCCCAGCCCGGCACCGCCCTGCGCACGGTGGCCCGCACCGCACTCGTCCGGCAGGCCCTGGTCGGCGTCGCGCTGCTCGGCATCTCGCCGCTGATCGTGGTCGTCGCCGACCACCGGCCGCTGATGCTCCCGCTGTTCGCGGTGCCGCTGATCGCCCTGGACTCCACCCTGTGGATCGCCCGGGTGCGGGCCGAGGAGCAGCTGCGCGACCCGCTGACCGGGCTGCCCAACCGGGCCTGGCTGCTGGACCGCACCTGGGCCGCGCTGGACGAGGCGGAACGGGAGGGTGCCCGCACCGCCCTGGTCCTGATCGACCTCGACCGCTTCCGCTCGGTCAACGACACCCTCGGCCACCTCGCCGGGGACCGGCTGCTGCTCCAGATCGCCGAACGGCTCCGGCTGGCCCTGCCCCGCGGCGCCGAGGCGGCCCGGCTCGGCGGCGACGAGTTCGCGGTGCTGCTGCCCACCGCCGACTCCCTCACCAGCGCCCAGCGGGTCGCCCGCAACCTGATCTCCGCGCTCGGCTCCCCGCTCGACCTCGACGGGCTCACCCTGGTACTGGAGGCCAGCGCGGGCGTCGCCGTCTACCCCGACCACGCGCTCGACGCCGAGGGGCTGCTGCGCCGCGCCGACGTCGCCATGTACCAGGCGAAGCGGGACCGCAGCGGCGCCGAGGTGTACGAGGCCCGGCGGGACGGCAACACCCCCGACCGGCTCGGCCTCCTCGGCGACCTGCGGCGCGCCCTCGACGCCGGCCAGGTGGAACTCCACTACCAGCCCAAGGTCGGCTTCGACGGGCACGTCGCCGGGCTGGAGGCCCTGGTCCGCTGGGTGCACCCGGACCGCGGCCGGGTCCCCCCGGACGAGTTCATCGCCATCGCCGAGAGTTCGGGCCTGATGCCCCGCCTCACCGAGTACGTGCTGGAGACCGCGCTGGGCCAGGTCGCGCGGTGGCGGGCGGCCGGCCTGGAGGTCCCGGTCGCCGTCAACGTCTCGCCGCGCGACGTCCACACCCCCGGCTTCGCCGGCGCGGTCGCCGGACGGCTCGCCCGGCACGGCGTCCCGCCGGGCGCGCTCCAGCTGGAGATCACCGAGCATGTGCTGCTGGAGGACCCGCAGCGCGCCGCCGACACCCTGGCCGGGCTCACCGGCCACGGCGTGAAGATGTCCCTGGACGACTTCGGCACCGGCTACTCCTCCCTGGTCCACCTGCGGCGGCTGCCGGTCAGCGAACTGAAGATCGACCGGTCGTTCGTGGCCCGGCTGGCGGTGGACACCGAGGACGCCGAGATCGTCCGCTGCACCGTGGACCTCGCGCACTCCCTGGGGCTGCTGGTGGTCGCCGAGGGCGTCGAGGACGACGAGACCTGGGAGCGGCTGCGCGACCTGGGCTGCGACGCGGTGCAGGGCTGGCTGGTCGCCGCCGCGATGCCGCCGGAGGAGACCACGGCGTGGCTGCGGGCGCGCGGGGAGGGGACCTGCACCCCCCGGTCGGGCGGGCTGCCGCTGTCCGTCGCGCAGCCCTCGGCCGGGGCGCCGCCGCAGCTCGGGCCGGGCGTTCCGGTGGAGGCGAAGCCGCTGGTGACCGCGGAGCTGCCGGCCGAGGGCGGCCCGCTGCGCGGAACCGAGCTGCGCGGAACCGAGGCGGGTGTCGAGGTGAAGCCGCTGGTGCGGGCCGAGGTGCCGGTCGACGCGCCGGGGCCCGGCGTCGCCGCCCCGGCCGCGGTCCCGGCCGAGAACGCGGACCAGCCGGTCACCTGACCCACGACTGCCGGTGACCCGGTCGCGGGCCGGCCGGTCTGCCGACCGCACGGCGGCCGGTGCCCCCGACCGCGGGCCGGCCGATCACCTGACCGCACGACGGCCGGTGACCCGGTCGTGGGCCGGCCGATCCGCCGGCCGATCCGCCGACCGGGGCCCGCCCGTCCGCCCGTCCGCGCGGCTCGCCGGTGCCCGGCGGCCGCCCGCTCGCGCCGTGCCCGCACCGTGCCCGCCCCCCGCCGCGGGCGACCGGGGAACCCGCCATCGCGCTGCCCGCCGCGGGGCGTTTCCGGCCGCCCCGCGGCGGCCCGCCCGCCCCGCGCCGCGGGCCGGGGACCGGTCGGCGAGCGGCCCGGCCGGAGGGAATTCGCACCATGCGCGCCGCACGGCGACAAGCGTTTCGCTCGCAGTGCCCCGCGAGCCATAGGATTGGGCGCGAAACCTACACACCCACCCTGAGGATCGCCGCATGCCTGGCATCACGCGCGAGGAGGTCGCCCACCTCGCCCGGCTGGCACGTCTGGAACTGCAGGACGAAGAGCTCGACCACTTCGCCGGACAGCTCGACGACATCATCGGCGCGGTCGCCCGCGTCTCCGAGGTCGCCGACCAAGACGTACCGCCGACCTCCCACCCGCTGCCGCTGACCAACGTCATGCGCGCCGACGAGGTCCGTCCTTCGCTGACCCCGCAGGACGCGCTCTCCGGCGCCCCCGCCCAGGAGCAGCAGCGTTTCAAGGTGCCGCAGATCCTGGGGGAGGAGTAACCCGTCATGGCAGACCTGACCAAGCTCACCGCGGCCGAGACGGCCGCGAAGATCGCGTCCGGCGAGGTCACCGCCGTCGAGGTCACCGAGGCCCACCTGGCCCGGATCGAGGCCGTCGACGAGAAGGTGCACGCCTTCCTGCACGTGGACCGTGAGGGCGCACTGGCCCAGGCCCGGGCCGTGGACGAGAAGCGGGCGCGTGGCGAGCGGCTCGGCCCGCTGGCCGGTGTGCCGCTGGCGCTCAAGGACATCTTCACCACCAAGGGCGTGCCGACCACGGTCGGTTCCCGGATCCTCGAGGGCTGGATCCCGCCGTACGACGCGACGCTGACCCGCAAGCTCAAGGAAGCGGACGTCGTCATCCTGGGCAAGACCAACATGGACGAGTTCGCCATGGGGTCGTCCACCGAGAACAGCGCCTACGGTCCGACCGGCAACCCGTGGGACCTGACCCGGATCCCCGGCGGCTCCGGCGGCGGCTCCTCCGCGGCGCTCGCCTCCTACCAGGCCCCGCTGGCCATCGGCACCGACACCGGCGGCTCGATCCGCCAGCCGGCGGCCGTCACCGGCACGGTCGGGGTCAAGCCGACCTACGGCGGCGTCTCCCGGTACGGCATGGTGGCCTTCTCCTCCTCCCTGGACCAGGGCGGGCCGTGCGCCCGCACGGTCCTGGACGCGGCCCTGCTGCACGAGGTGATCGCCGGCCACGACCCGCTGGACTCGACCTCCATCGACGCGCCGGTGCCCCCGGTGGTCGAGGCGGCCCGGAACGGCTCCGTGGACGGCATGCGCGTCGGCGTGGTGAAGCAGTTCCGCGGCGAGGGCTACCAGGCGGGCGTGATGCAGCGCTTCGAGGAGTCCGTGGCGCTGCTCCAGGAACTGGGCGCCGAGATCGTCGAGCTGGACTGCCCGTCGTTCGACCTGGCGCTCGCCGCCTACTACCTGATCGCCCCGTCCGAGTGCTCCTCCAACCTGGCCCGCTTCGACGCCATGCGGTACGGCCTGCGGGCCGGCGACGACGGCACCCGGTCGGCCGAGGAGGTCACCTCCCTCACCCGCGCGGCGGGCTTCGGCCCCGAGGTCAAGCGGCGGATCATGCTGGGCACCTACGCGCTGTCGTCGGGCTACTACGACGCCTACTACGGCTCCGCGCAGAAGGTCCGCACCCTGATCACCCAGGACTTCGAGAAGGCGTTCGAGCAGGTCGACGTGATCGTCTCGCCGACCACGCCCACCACCGCCTTCCCGATCGGTGAGCGTGCCGACGACCCGATGGCGATGTACCTCGCCGACCTGTGCACCATCCCGACCAACCTGGCGGGCAACGCGGCCATGTCGCTGCCCTGCGGCCTGGCGCCCGAGGACGGGCTGCCGGTGGGTCTGCAGATCATCGCTCCCGCCATGGCCGACGACCGCCTCTACCGGGTGGGGGCCGCGGTCGAGGCCGCGTTCACCGCCCGCTGGGGCCACCCGCTGCTCGAGGAGGCACCGTCGCTGTGAGCGTCGCACGCGCGGCCGCCGGGCCGCACTCGACCATGATTCCCGCACCTCTGCGCCGCGCGGGCGGAGAAGCGAAGGAGAAGCTGTGAGTGCAATCAAGAAGGCCAAGGGCTTCAAGAAGTCCCGGCCCGGCACGTACCTGTCCATCGGCACCACGCTCTTCGGCGCCCTGGGCATCATCAAGCAGGTCAAGAAGGCCCGCGTCGAGCAGGACAGGCTGCAGCTCGTCGACGCGGTCGTCTCCGCGGCCGCCGTGGTCACCAGCGTCGCTCTGCTCGTGCGTGAGCTCAAGCGCATCGGCGACGACGACGTCCTCGCGGACTGACCGAGCGGACTGAAAGGTTAGTTTTCCGTGACCGTCACTGAACTGGTGTCGTACGAGGACGCGCTGGCCGCCTACGAGCCCGTGATGGGCCTCGAGGTGCACGTCGAGCTCGGCACCGCGACCAAGATGTTCTGCGGGTGCTCCACCGCCCTCGGGGCGGAGCCCAACACGCAGACCTGCCCGGTCTGCCTCGGCCTGCCCGGCTCGCTGCCGGTGGTCAACGCGACCGGCGTGGAGTCCGCCGTCAAGATCGGTCTCGCGCTGAACTGCGAGATCGCCGAGTGGTGCCGCTTCGCCCGGAAGAACTACTTCTATCCGGACATGCCGAAGAACTTCCAGACCTCGCAGTACGACGAGCCGATCGCCTACAACGGCTATCTGGACGTCCAGCTGGAGGACGGCGAGGTCTTCCGCGTGGAGATCGAGCGCGCCCACATGGAGGAGGACACCGGCAAGTCGACGCACGTCGGCGGTGCCACCGGCCGTATCCACGGCGCCTCCCACTCGCTGCTGGACTACAACCGGGCCGGCATCCCGCTCATCGAGATCGTCACCAAGCCGATCGTCGGGGCCGGGGAGCGCGCTCCGGAGGTCGCCAAGGCGTATGTGGCCGAGCTGCGCGAGCTGATCAAGGCGCTGGGTGTCTCCGAGGCCCGTATGGAGATGGGTCAGATGCGCTGCGACGTCAACCTGTCGCTGCGGCCGCGGGGGGTCGAGAAGTTCGGCACCCGCTCGGAGACGAAGAACGTCAACTCGCTGCGCTCGGTGGAGCGGGCGGCGCGCTTCGAGATCATGCGCCACGCGGCCGTGCTGGGCGGCGGCGGGACGATCATCCAGGAGACCCGCCACTTCCACGAGGAGGACGGCTCGACCACGTCCGGCCGGGTCAAGGAGGAGGCGGAGGACTACCGCTACTTCCCCGAGCCGGACCTGGTGCCGGTGGCGCCGTCGCGCGCCTGGGTGGAGGAGCTGCGGGCCACGCTGCCGGAGCTGCCGCGGGTCCGCCGCAACCGGCTGCGGGAGGAGTGGGGCATCTCGGAGCACGAGATGCAGTCCGTGCTCAACGCGGGTGCCATCGACCTGATCACCGCCACCATCGAGGCGGGCGCGGACGCGGCCGCGGCGCGGAAGTGGTGGATGGGCGAACTGGCCCGCCGGGCCAACGAGTCGGGCACCGACCTGGCCGCCCTGGAGATCACCCCGGACCAGGTGGCCCGGGTGTGCGCGCTGGTGAAGGAGGGCTCGCTCAACGACAAGCTGGCCCGCCAGGTCATCGAGGGCGTGCTGGCCGGCGAGGGCGACCCGGACACGGTGGTCGACCGGCGCGGTCTGAAGGTCGTCTCCGACGAGGGGGCCCTGGGCACCGCCGTCGACGAGGCGATCGCGGCCAACGCGGCCATCGCCGACAAGATCCGCGGCGGCAAGGTCGCGGCGGCCGGCGCGCTGGTCGGAGCGGTCATGAAGGCCACCCGCGGCCAGGCGGACGCGGCGCGGGTGCGCGAGCTGATCCTGCAGAAGCTGGGTGTCGAGGGCTGACGCGGAGCCGACGCGACCGTTGGCGGCGGGCATCCGGGAGACCGGTGCCCGCCGCCGCGCGTTTCACCGGGCGCCGCCGGTCCGGCCGGCCCGCCCTCGGGCGGACCGCGCCCCCGTCCCGGTCAGTGCCACCGGCCCGCCGGCACGGGGCCTGCCCGGCGGGCCCGCGGCCTGGTCCCGCCGCCGCTCGCCCACCGGTGAGCACCCGGCCCGGCGCGGGAGGCGGACCACGGCCGCCGGGCAGGGCGCGGCCTCCTGCCGGGCAGGGCGGGCCTCGTCCCGGGCAGGCCGCGGCCCGGCCCCGACGTCGCGGGACCGGGCCGGGGTGCTCGGGGGCCTGTCCACCGGTGCGGACCCACCGGGGCCGGACCCACCAGGGCCGGGGTCGGCGGGTCCGGGCCGCGCCGGGGGTCAGCCGGTTCCGATGACCACGGCGAGCGGGTGGTCCTTGTCCACCGCGTTCTCCTCCCCGGAGACGAGTTCCTCGCCGATGTAGAGCCGCTTGTTCGCGTAGTGGTATACCCCGCCGGCCTCGAAGGCCGCTTCCTTGTCGCGGAATTCGGCGGCCGTCCGGAAGACCTGGGTCTTCCGGTGCGAGGCGGGGTCGATCCGCCAGATGCCGCCCGCCTCGCCGGAGAGGTCGGTCTCCTGGTACGCGATCACCGACCCGTCCTCGTCGAGGCCGAGGACGTGCAGGTTGACGCCCTCCAGGCCGGGTGTCCGGCCGGCCTCCTCGCCGGTCTTCAGGTCGAAGGCGACGATCTCGTTGTACACGTCGGCCGCGACGTCCTGGGTGGTCGCCACGTAGGCCGCGTCGGCCGCCTTGCTGACCACGACCCCCTTGCAGATCTCCACCGAGCGCGCGTCGCAGTCGGTCTCGAACTTCTCAGCCGGGATCGCGGTCTCGCTCCGGAGCTTGCCCTCGTCGGCACCGTCGTCGATGGCGAGGAGGGTGGCGAACCCGGTGGCCGCGTCGTCCGACTCCTTGGCGGTGCCGACCACGAGCGGATCGGTGGAGAGCACGAACGCGTCCTCGACGCCCTCCGGAAGCCGGTAGGTGGAGGTGACCGCGCGGGTCTTGGGGTCGACGGTCTGCACGTCGAGCGGCGGGACGTCCGCGTCCCCGCACTGCTGGATCGCGATGATCTTGTCGGCGCCACCGGCGTAGCCGATGTCCTCGCACTCCTTGTCGGTCTGGAGCTTCCAGGCCGGTTCGCCGTCCAGAGTCCAGCCCGCGCCGCCGTCACCGACCTCCGCGGCGGCCGCGACGGTGCCGCCGCCGATGGTGACCGAGTCGAAGCCGGCCACCGATCCCCAGGAGTCGGTCGCCTCCCGCTTCCAGACCAGCTTGCCCTTGTTCAGGTCCACCAGCCCGACCTGGGTGCAGGTCTGGTCCTTGCCGGGCTTCTCGAACAGGACCGCGGCCATGCCGTCCTCGGTGACCCGGGGCGACGCCTGGCAGAGCCGGCCGCCGAGCGGGATCTCCCAGGAGGCGGCACCCCCCTTCAGCGGATAGCCGACGATCTTGTTGACGTCGCCTTTGACGAAGTTCTCGCCGGTGGTCCACAGGCCCGGGACCGGGACCGGGTCGCCCTTTTCGAGCCCGGCCGGCATGGGGACCGAGCCGAGCACCCGTGCCTCGGCGACCTGCTGTCCGTCGGACGCGCCGTCGTCGTCTCCACCCTGGACGGCGAGGACGACGCCGCCGGCGGCGAGCAGGGCCACCGTGACCACCCCGATGACGATGCCCTTGGACGGCGAGGACCGGCGGCGGCGGTCGGCGCGCCGGCCGCCGCCGGTGTGCGGGTCGGGCGCCGGGTAGCCGCCGGGGGCTCGGTGCGACGGATCGTGGGGCGCGGTCCGCGGCGTGCCTGGGCCGGCGGGCGGCTGGTGCGGCGGAGGCGGCTGCGACATCGGGACAACTCCTTCTGACACGGGCGGGGGACCGCCGCCGTGTGATCGGGCATCGTCCGATGCGAGAGGGTCACGGGCCGATCCGGCCCGTGCCGGTTCATGACGAAGACGGCCCGGCGCGTGGTGCTGCGGGTTCGCAGAGGGAGGGGGCGCGGGGCCGTGTGTGCCTGCTTCGCGTTCGATCCTTCCGGCCGCACTCCGGGTTTTCAACAGGAACAGCCCTGCTCCGTACGACAGTTGAAGTGATCCGGAGAAAAGCGGGAAACGAAAGGTCAGGCGTCGGCCGCCGGTGTCGAGCCTGGCAGGGCGGGCAGGGGATGGGAAGGGTTCCGGCATGGATCCGGCCCGGCCGGTGCGTCCGGTCGCGCGCGGGGCCGGTCGGCCGCGGCCGGTTCCGGCCGGACGTTCACCGCCGGGTCGGGGTGCGGTCTTCCGTCGGCCATCCGGTCTCACTACGTTCCGAGCGACGGCACGGAGGACGAGGAGGGCCCACGGTGGCAACGGACATCTCACGGCGCCGGCTGGTCGCGCTCGGCGCGGGGGCGGCGGCGACCGCGTCGCTGCTCCCGCCGTCCCTGCAGGCCGCGCTGGCCGCGCAGCCCACCCCGCCGGAGGGCGGCCTGGACGCCATCGAGCACGTGGTGCTGCTGATGCAGGAGAATCGTTCCTTCGATCACTACTTCGGGATGCTCCGCGGAGTGCGCGGGTTCGGCGACCGCAACGCCGTGACCCTGCCCGGCGGCGGCGACGTCTTCCACCAGCCGGCGCCCGGCGGCGGCACCGTGCTGCCGTTCGCCGCCCGGGACGCCGCCGCGGCGCAGCAGAAGGACCTGCAGTACGTCGGGCAGCTGGACCACTCCTGGGTCGGCGGCGCCCGCGCCTGGAACGGCGGCTGGATGAACAACTGGGTCGCCGCCAAGGGCGGCGCCACCATGGTCCACTTCCAGCGCGAGGACATCCCGTTCCACTACGAGCTCGCGGACACCTTCACCATCTGTGACGCGTACCACTCGGCCATCCACACCTCCACCAGCCCCAACCGCAACTACTGGGTCAGCGGCACCACCGGGTACGAGGCGGACGGCCGCCGGGCGGTCGGCAACGACGCCTACGCCGAGGACACCCACCCCGGGTACGGCTGGCCGACGACCGCCGAGATCCTGCAGCGCGCCGGGGTGAGCTGGCGGGTCTACCAGGAGTGGGACAACTACCAGGACAACAACGTCGAGTTCTACCGGCCGTTCAAGGAGGTCGCCCGGAAGGCCCTGGCCGGCCTCGGGTACCGCAGCACCAACACCTTCTACACCGAGGTGCTGAAGGCCACCGGGGAGCGGCGGCAGCGGCTGCTGGACGGACTGGAGGACGGCCTGCGCCGGCTCGACGGCACCGAGCGGCAGCTGTTCGAGCGCGGGCTGCGGCGGGTGGCCGGCGGCGGCCTGGTGGACGCCTTCCGCGCGGACGTCGAGGCCGGGACGCTGCCCCGGGTCTCCTACCTGGTGCCGTCCGCGCTCGACTCCGAGCACCCCGGGCCGTCCACCCCCGCGCACAGCGCCACCCTCACCTACCGGATCCTCGACGCGCTGGCCTCCCGCCCCGAGGTGTGGCGGAAGACGGCCGTGTTCCTCACCTACGACGAGAACGACGGCTTCTTCGACCACGTGGTGCCGCCGAACCCGCCGGCCGAGGCGACCGAGGAGTGGTGGGACGGCAAGCCGCTGGGCCTGGGGGTGCGGGTGCCGATGCTGGTCGTCTCGCCGTGGACGGTCGGCGGCTACGTCTGCTCGGAGGTGTTCGACCACACCTCCGCCAACCGCTTCCTGGAGCGCTGGCTGGGCATCGAGGTGCCCGGCATCTCCGACTGGCGGCGCACCGTCTGCGGCGACCTGACCGGCGCGTTCGACTTCACCGGCACCGCCGCCCCGCAGCCGCTCCGGCGGCCCGCGCCGGTCACCCCGGACCACGGGCACTGGACCCCGCTGCCGCCCGCCGACCAGCGGATGCCGCGCCAGGAGCCGGGCACCCGCCCGGCCCGGCCGCTGCCGTACCAGCCGGAGGTCTCCGGGGTGTACGAGCCGAAGGAGGGGGTGATGCGGCTGGTGCTGGCGAACAGCGGCACCCGCAGCGCCCATCTGACGCTCTTCCCCTACGCGGGGGAGTACGCCGCCCCGCGGCACCGGGACGTCGCCGCCGGGTCGGTCGCCACCTGGGAGGTGCCGGTCACCGACGGTGCCTACGACTTCACCGTCACCGGGCCCAACGGATTCCGCCGCGAGTTCCGGGGCACGGCCGGGGGCGCCGCGGCCGGCCTCCGGGTCCGCGGCGGCATCGACGCCCGGCGCCGGGTGCTGACCCTCGCCGTCACCAACAAGGGGAAGAAGTCCGTCCGGGTCACCGTCCGGCCGCTGGCGTACGTGGCGGATCCCGACGCCCGGGAGCGCGTCGTCACGGTGCGTGCCGGTGCCACCCGGGCGGTGGACTTCGCCACCCGGGAGGGCCACGGCTGGTACGACCTGGCGCTCAGCGCCGAAGGCGACCCCGGCTTCCACCGCCGTCTGACAGGTCACATCGAGAACGGGAACCCCTCGGTCAGCGGCTGACCGGTCCTCGAAGGGCCCGGTCAGGGCCCTGTGGGGAAGCCCACAAAAGGGACAAAGGATCATTTCCGGGTGTCAGAGTGCAGATGGGACTCGCCGCGCCACCCTGACGGCTCGGCGGGTTCCGCCACGACCGCCCGTACGTCCCGCGCCCCCGGCCGGAGGCCACCGCCCCGGCCGCGGGCCGCCGTCGCCGTGAGCGGCGCGACACCCGGAAAGCAGTCCATGGCCGCACTTGCCCGGTGGTGCCTCAGGCGCCGCCTCGTCGTCATCGTGCTGTGGCTGGTCGCCCTCGCGGGCGTGACCGCCGCCGCCGCTGCCGCCGGCACCGCGTACTCCAACGACTACGACACCCCCGGCACCGAATCGGCCCGGGCCACCGAACTGCTGGCCAGGACCAACCCGGCCGAGGCGGGTGACACCGACACCATCGTCTGGCACACCGACCGCGGCACGGTACGCGCCGCCGAGGTCCGGGAGCGGATGACGGAGGTGTTGCACGACGTGGAGCGGCTGCCCGCGGTCGCCTCCGTCAGCAGTCCGTACGGCGCCGAGAGCACCGCCCGCATCAGCCAGGACGGGCAGACCGCGTACGCCACGGTGACCTTCGACGCGCCGGTGGACTCCCTGCAGACCGGGGACGTCCAGCGTGTGGTCGACACCGCGCGGGCCGCCGCCGACGACCACCTCCAGGTGGCGCTCGGCGGGGCGGGCATCGCGCTCACCGAGTCCACCGCCCCCGGCCACCTCAGCGAGATCATCGGCATCGCCGCCGCGGCCGTGGTGCTCTTCCTCGCCTTCGGCTCGCTCGCCGCCACACTGCTGCCGCTGGCCACCGCCGTGGTCGGCGTCGGCACCGCCTACGGTGCGATCGGCCTGCTCGGCCACGCCACGACGGTCGCCGACTTCGCGCCCATGCTGGGCATGCTCATCGGCCTCGGTGTGGGCATCGACTACGCGCTGTTCATCGTCACCCGGCACCGCCGGGGCCTGCGGCAGGGCCTGCCGGTGGCCGAGGCCGCCCAGCGGGCGGTGGCCACCTCCGGCCGCGCCGTGGTCTTCGCGGGCGCCACCGTGTGCATCGCGCTGCTCGGCATGCTGGTGCTCCGGCTGAGCTTCCTCAACGGCGTGGCCATCGCCGCCTCGCTCACCGTCGTCCTCACCGTCGCCGCCTCCGTCACGCTGCTGCCCGCCCTGCTGGGGTGCATCGGGATGAAGGCGCTCAGCCGCCGCGAACGCCGCCGGCTGATCGAACGGGGACCGCAGCCGGACGTGCCCACCGGGCTCACCGCGCGCTGGTCGGCCTTCGTCGAGCGCCACCCCAAGGCGCTGGGCGCGGTCGCCGCCGTGGTCATGCTGATCCTCGCGGTGCCCACCCTCTCGCTCCACCTGGGCAGCTCCGACCAGGGCAACAACGCCGCCGCCAGCACCACCCGGCAGGCGTACGACATGATCTCCGACGGCTTCGGGCCGGGCGTCAACGGCCCGCTGACCCTCGCCGCCGACATCGGCAGCGCCGCGGACAAGGTCGCCTTCTCCCGCCTCACCGACACCCTGCGCAGCACCGACGGTGTCGCCTCGGTCACCGGCACCCCTCAGCAGGGCAGCACCGGAGCCGGCGTGATCACCGTGGTCCCGGAGACCTCCCCGCAGTCCGAGGAGACCTCCGACCTGGTGCGGCACCTGCGCGAGGACGTCCTGCCGGACGCGGAGCGCGGGACCACGCTCGACGTGTACGTGGGCGGTCTCACCGCGAGCTACGACGACTTCGCCTCCGTGATCATCGGAAAGCTGCCGCTCTTCGTGGGCGTGGTGGTGGCCCTGGGCTGCCTGCTGCTGCTGCTCGCCTTCCGCAGCATCGGCATCCCGCTCAAGGCCGCGCTGATGAACGTGGCCGCGGTCGCCTCCTCCTTCGGCGTCGTGGTGGCGATCTTCCAGTGGGGCTGGGGGAGCGGACTCCTCGGCCTCGGCGGGGCGGGCCCGATCGAGCCCTTCCTGCCGGTGATCATGGTCTCGGTGCTCTTCGGGCTCTCCATGGACTACCAGGTGTTCCTGGTCAGCCGGATGTACGAGGAGTGGCTGCAGACCCGGGACAACCGGGTCGCGGTCCGGGTGGGCCTGGCCGAGACCGGCCGGGTGATCAACTCCGCGGCGGTCATCATGATCGCGGTCTTCTCCGCGTTCGTGCTCAGCGGCGACCGGATCATCGCGATGTTCGGCATCGGCCTGGCCGCGGCGGTCGCGCTGGACGCCTTCGTCCTGCGCACCCTGCTGGTCCCCGCCCTGATGCACATGCTCGGCGGCGCCAACTGGTGGCTGCCGAAGTGGCTGGACCGCTGTCTGCCGCGGCTCACCATCGAACCGCCGGAGGAGGCCGTGGCCGGACCCGTGCCGCTGCCCGTCCAGCGGACCGGCGAACCGGGCGACCGAGTGCTCTCCTGAGCCCGCCGGTCCCGCTCTCCTGAGCCCGCCCGGTCCCCCTGCTGAGCCGCTGGGCCGGTTCCCCCGAGCCGCCCGGTCCGCTCTGCTGAGCCGCTGGGCCGGTTCCCCCGAGCCGCCCGGTCCGCTCTCCTGAGCCGCCGGGACGGGTCCCCCTCCCCGAGCCCACCGGGCCCGCCTGCTGATCGGGGCGGCCCCGGGCGGCCCGGCGGTAGGCGCCGCCCCGGGCCGGTCCCGCGTGGGCCGGCCCGCAGCGGGCCGGAGTCGCCGGGGGCCGGAGCCGGGGCGGCCGGTGGCCCCGCGGCCACCCACCCCGCCGCACCCGGCGCCCCGTCCGGCCCTCGCGGCGGCGACCCCGGGACCAGCGCGTCCGCCACTCCGCGGCCGACGCCCGGGGCTCCCCCCTACGGACCCCGGCCCGGCCGCCGTGCCGTCGCGTCCGGGGCGACCGCGGTGTCCGCGGCCGTGCCTGAGGTCCCCGTGGTGTCCGGCCGCCGTGCCGTCGCGAACCGGGCGACCGCCGTGCCCGCGGCCCGCGCCTGAGGTCCTCATGGGTGTCCGGCCGCCGCGCCCCGGACGACCGCCGTGCCCGCGGCCCCCGCCTGAGGCCCCCATGGCACCCGGTGCCCCAACCGTCTAAGGCCCCCGGCCTCGGCGGCCGGCGGCCTAAGGCCCCCGGCGCCGCGGAGATCGGGAACTCGCCCGATGCGGTCGGCCCCCCTGGGCGAGGAAAGTGGAGGCACGACAGGGCGGCGAGCACTCGCCGGCCACCGGCACCGACAGGAGAACGCGATGTTCCACTACGAACTGCACCGAGCCCAGGGAGCCGAACTGCGCCGCGTCGCCGAGGGGGAGCGACTGGCCCGCCAGGCCACCCGGAGCCGCGCCGGACGCCGGTCCGGCCGCGGCGCACTCGGAGGGCGGGTGAGCAGTCAGGGCGGCGACGGGTCGGTGATACGGCACCGCGGCGCGACCGCCTGAGCCGGCCGGTGTCCGCCTCGGCACCCGCCCCGCCCGGGCCCCCGGCCCCCGGCGGAACGGCCACCGGGCCCCGCCGGCCCGGGTCCGCCGGGGACACCGCCTTCCACCGGCCGGAAGGCGGTGTCCCATCTGCGGAAACGTGTGCGATCCTCGACGGCGTGCAGACCACCTCCGTCAGCCCGGTGTTCGTCGGTCGGGACGACGAACTCGCCACGCTCACCGAAGCGCTCGCCCGCGCCACCGCCGGCGAACCCCAGGCCCTGCTGATCGGCGGCGAAGCGGGCGTCGGGAAGACCCGTCTGATCGAGGAGTTCCTGCAGACCGCCGACGCGGCCGGGGCGGTCACCGCCCTCGGTGCGTGCGTCGAGATCGGTGCCGACGGACTGCCCTTCGCCCCCGTCGCCGCCGTACTGCGCGCCCTGCGCCGCCGGTTCGGCGACGACCTGCGGGGCGCGGCCGCGGGCCAGGAGGGGGAGCTGGCCCGGCTGCTGCCCGAACTCGGCGAGACCGCCCGCGAGTCGTACGACGAGGGCGGCCGCGCCCGGCTCTTCGAACTCACCACCCGCCTGCTGGAGCGGCTCGCCGCCGACCACACCCTGGTGGTGGCCGTCGAGGACCTGCACTGGGCCGACCGCTCCACCCGCGAACTGCTCGGCTACCTCTTCCGGGCGCTGCACAGCGCCCGCCTGCTGCTGGTCACCACCTACCGCTCCGACGACATCCACCGCCGTCACCCGCTGCGCCCCTTCCTCGCCGAGGCCGAACGCACCCGCACCGTGCGGCGCCTGGAACTCGCCCGGTTCACCCGGGGCGAGGTGCACGCCCAGATCGCCGGCATCAACGGCGCGGAACCCGAACCCGGGCTGGTCGACAAGGTCTTCCGGCGCACCGACGGCAACGCCTTCTTCGTCGAGGAGATCGCCGGCAGCATCCGTGAAGGCTGTACCACCGGCCTCAGCGAGTCCCTCCGGGACCTGCTGCTGGTCCGCGTCGAGGCGCTGCCCGAGGAGACCCAGCGGGTGGTGCGGATCCTCGCCGAGGGCGGCTCCGCGGTGGAGTACGAACTGCTGCTCGCGGTGTCCCGGCTCGGCGAGGACGACCTCATCGAGGCGCTGCGCACCGCCGTGGGCGCCAACATCCTGCGGCCCACCGGCGACGACAACGGCTACCGGTTCCGGCACGCGCTGGTCCGCGAAGCGGTCAAGGACGACCTGCTCCCCGGCGAGCGCTCCCGCCTCAACCGCCGCTACGCACAGGCCCTGGAGGACGACCCGGGGCTGGTCCGGGCGGACCAGCGGGCCGCCCGGCTGGCCAGCCACTGGTACCACGCGCACGACCCGGCCAAGGCGCTGCCCGCGGTGCTCGGCGCCGCCGTCGAAGCGCGCCGCCGCTACGCCCACGCCGAACGGCTGCGGCTGCTGGAGCGCGCCATGGAGCTGTGGGAGGACACCCCGCCGGAGATCCGGGTGGTCCAGCGCCCCTTCGACTCCGCCGAGGTGTACCCGGCCTGCAACTGCCCGGACGAGGAACTCCTCCACCTGGACCTGCTCGCCGAGGTGGTGATCGCCGCCAAGCTCTCCGGGCAGGGCGAGCGGGCCCTGGCCATCATCAAGCGCGCCCTGCGGAAGCTGGACGGCTGCGGCGACACCCTGCGCACCGCGTGGTTCTGGACGCAGCGCTCCAAGATCGTGGTCAGCCTGGCGCGCGGCGACGGCTGGGACGAACTCAGCCGGGCCCAGGAGCTGGTGCGGGGGCTGCCGCCGTCCGCGGTGCACGCCGAGGTGCTCGCCCAGGTCGCCGTCTGGGGTGCGCTGCACCGGCCCGGCCCGGACAGCCTCGCCGCCGCCGAGCGTGCCGTGGAGGTCGCCCGGCTGGTCGGCGCCGAGTCCACCGAGCTCAACGCCCGGGTCACCCTGGGCTGGCTGACCATCGACTCCGGAAACCAGGAGTCCGGCCTCGCCGAGCTGCGGCAGGTCTGCGAACGCGCCGTCGAACTCGGCGACATCACCGTCCTGGGCCGCTGCTTCGTCAACCTCGTCTCGACCCTCGAAGGCGTGGGCCGCTCCGCCGAGGCGGTGCGGGTGGCCGCCGAGGGCATCACCGTGCTGGGCGGCTTCGGCCTGCCCGACGCCCAGTCCTGGGTCTACGCCAACCAGGCCGAGTCGCTGATCACCCTCGGCCGCTGGGACGAGGCCGGCACCGCCGCCGGACACGCCCGGCGGCTCGCGGCCGGACTGCGCCCCCAGGGCCTGGCCGCCAGCCGGCTCACCCAGCTGGCGCTGCTCCGCGGCGACCTGGACACCGCGGATCGCGAACTGGCCGTCGCCGCCGAACACTACGGAACCCACGACGACCAGCAGCAGCACACCATCCCGCTGGCGCGCTTCGCGCTGCAGATCGCGGCGGCCCGCGGTCGGCTGCCCGAAGCCCGAGCCGTCCTGGACCGGGCGCTCCGCGCGGGCTTCGCGCCCGGCACCCAGCGCTACGCCTGGCCGCTGCTGCTCGCGGCCGCCACCGCGGAGGCGGACGCCCGGGGGCTGCCCGCCGCCGCACCCGACCGGGACGACGTGCTGCGCATGATCCGCGGCAGGGCCGAGGGCCTGCAGCGGTGGGCGCCGCTCTGGCGGGCCCAGGCCCTGCTGCTCGACGCCGAACTCGGCCGCGCCGCGGGCCATCACGACCCCGACGGATGGGCGGTCGCGGTCACCGCCCTGGAAGCGCTGGAGGCTCCCTATCTGCTGGCCTGGGCCCGTCACCGGTGGGCCGAGGCGCTGATCGCCGGCGCCGCGGGGGGCTCCGCCCGTCCCGCCCAGGACGCCCGGGAGGCCCGGGAGCGGGCCGGCTGCCTGCTCGCCCGGGCCCATGCGACGGCCGAGCGGCTCGACGCCCGCCCGCTGCGCGAGGAGATCGAACTGCTCGCCCGCCGCGCCCGGTTGCCCCTGGAGACGGCGGCGGCCCCGGCCCCGCCCGCCCCGGACCCCGCCACCACCCCGGCCCCCGGACCGGACGGCTCGGCCGACCCGGCCGGCGCCCTGGGCCTGACGCCGAGGGAACGCGACGTCCTGCGGCTGGTGGCGATCGGCCGGACCAACCGCCAGATAGCCGAGGAACTGTTCATCTCACCGAAGACGGCGAGCGTGCACGTCTCCAACATCCTCGCCAAGCTGGAGGTCTCCGGCCGGGTCGAGGCGGGCGCGCTGGCCCATCGGCTGAAGCTGGTGGACGGCCTGGAGGGCGCGCCGGCCGGCTGACCGGAGGAAGGAATTGGCCCATCCGTCCGACGCCCGATTGACCTCCTCGGAAGGTCAATCGGCGCCTAGTGTGGAGGCCATGGGAACCACCGAGAACACCGCGCCCGCACCCGCCGCCACGACGCCCGGCACGCCCCTGGAAGCCGTCCTGACCCGGCGGGCGGAGGCCGAGACCTGCGCCGACCCGAGCAGTGTGATGACCCTGCTGGCCGACTCCACCGGTACCGGCGGCGCCTTCACCAGCTACCGCTCCACCTTCGCCGAGGGCGCGGTGGGCGCCCCGGCGCACTTCCACACCCGGGCCTGGGAGCTGTTCTTCGTCCTCAGCGGCTCCCTCCGGGTGCTGGTGGGGGAGGAGATCACCGTCCTGGGGGCGGGCGACTTCCTGGCGGTGCCCCCGCACACTCCGCACGCCTTCGCGGCGGCGCCGGGAGCCGAGGCCGACGTGCTGTTCGTCTTCACCCCCGGCATGGGCAGGTTCGACTACCTGCGCCTGCTCGGCCGGGTGATGCGCGGCGAGGCCGACCCGCGGGAGATCGCCGAGTCCGCGGAGCGCTTCGACAACCACTATGTGGACAGCCCCGTCTGGCGGGCCGCCCTGGCCGCCTCGGCGTGACGCACGCCGCCACCCCGGCCGGCACCGCGGCGGACACGGCCCGACCGGCGCGCCCGGTCCGGGCGCCGGGTGCGGGGCCCGCCGCCCGGGGCGGAGCGCCCCGGCCGCCGGTCAGCCCTGCCGTGGCTTGATCACGACCTGGCCGGAGTCGAGGTCTATCGGTCCGCGCCCCGGATCGCCGTCACCCTGGTCCTCCCGAGTGAGTTCCAGCCGGTTGCGCTCCTCGTCGGTGTGCCTGCGTCCCGGTGCGAACAGCTGCTCCATGAGGTTGAACACGAGTCCCTCGTCTCCCTGTGCGTGCGCGCCGGGTGGGCCGCCGTCCAGTGTAGGCATCCGGGTGCCGGAACGGGCCCGGTGCGGGGGCGGGCCGGCGGCCGCGGCTCAGGTGACGTCGAGGAGGAGGATCCGGTCGTCCTTGCCGCCGGGCTCGCCGCGGCCGTCGGTGTTGCTGGTGACCAGCCACAGGCCGCCGCCGTCGTCGGTGGCGACCACGGTCCGCAGCCGTCCGTACTTCCCGTCGAGGAAGGCCGCCGGCTCGGCCACCGGCGCGTCCCCCTTCAGCGGGACGCGCCACAGCCGCTCCCCGCGCAGCCCGGCCAGCCAGACCGACCCCTTCGCGAAGGCGATCCCGCTGGGCGAGGCGTCCTCCGGCTTCCACTGCCCCACCGGGTCGACGAAGCCCTCACCGGCGCCGTCCTCGGCCTCGCCCTCGACCTCGGGCCAGCCGTAGTTGCCGTCCGGCCGGATGAGGTTCAGCTCGTCCCAGGTGTCCTGCCCGAACTCCGAGGCCCACAGCCGCTTGGCGCGGTCCCACGCCAGCCCCTGCACATTGCGGTGGCCGTAGGAGTACACCACCGAACCGGGGTCCGGGTTGTCCTCCGCCGGCTGCCCGTCCGGCGTCATCCGAAGGATCTTGCCGCCCAGCGACTCCTTGTCCTGCGCCAGCGCCCGGTCGCCGGCCTCGCCGGTGCCCGCGTAGAGCATCTTGTCCGGGCCGAAGGCGATCCGCCCGCCGTTGTGCACCGCGCCCTTGGGAATGGCCTTGAACACGGTGTCCGGGGCGCCGAGCTGGTCGCCCGCCGGTCGCCCGCTGTCGTACAGCATGCGGGCGATGCGGTTGTCGGACCGGGTGGTGAAGTAGGCGTACACCATGTGGTCGGAGCTGAAGTCGGGGGAGAGGGCGATCCCCAGCAGCCCGCCCTCGCCTTCCGGGGCCACCCCGGCCACCGTGCCCACCTCGGTCTTCCGGCCGCCCTCCCGCGACACCCGGAAGATCTTGCCGGTGTCCCGCGAGGAGACCAGCAGGTCCCCGTCCGGCAGCGGCGCGAGCCCCCAGGGGCTCTCGATGCCGGACGCGACGGTACGCACCACCTTCGCCGAGCCCTTCTCCGGTGCGCCGGACTCGGTCGGCGACGGCCGGCCGGACGGGCCGGTGGTGCGGGAGGCGCCGGGGCTGCCGCTCCGCTCCCGCCCGCCCGCCGGGTCGTCCCCGTCGGAGGAGCAGCCCGCCGCCAGCAGTGCGGCGGCGACGAGCAGGGCGGACACGGCAGGACGTCGCACGGTCGGTTCCTCTCGGTGGCGTGGCGGCGCCGGTAGGCGGCACTGCCTCTTATACACCGGACGGCCCCGGCCGGCGTCCGGATACCGCCCCCCGGTGCGCACGGTGGTCAGTCCCAGGAGTCCAGCGCCGCGGGCAGGGCCGCGATCTCCGCGAAGTCCGCGTCGTCCAGGGCGAGTCCGGCGGCGGCGCAGTTCTCCACGACCCACCGCTCGCGCTTGGTGCCCGGCACCGGCACCACATGGCCGCCCTGGCCGAGCAGCCAGGCCAGCGCCACCTGGGCCGCCGTGACCCGCTCGCCGTGCCGCCGGGCCACCCGGCGCAGACCGGCCACGATCGGCTGGTTGGCGGCCATCATCTCGGCGGTGAACCGCGGGTGCCGGGCCCGGACGTCGTCCGGCTCGAATCCCTGACCCGGGGTCAGGGTTCCGCCGAGGAAACCGTTCCCCAGCGGCATCGCGGCGAGGAAACCCACACCCCGGGCGGCGCACCAGGGCACCAGCGCGTCCAGCGCGTCCGGCGACCACACCGACAGCTCGGCCTGGACGGCGGCCACCGGGAAGATCTGCTGCAGCCGCTCCAGTTGGCGGATGGTGGCGTGGTGGGTGCCGTGCCGGCCGGGGGTGACCGCGCCCCGGCGGTGGACGCGCATGGTGCCCTTCTGGAAGGCGCACAGCCCCAGCGCCCGCACCTTCCCCGCCGCCACCAGCTCCGCCATCGCCCCCCAGGTCTCCTCCACCGGGACCTCCGGATCGGCCCGGTGCAGCTGGTAGAGGTCGATCACGTCGGTCCCCAGCCGGCGCAGCGAGGCGTCGCAGGCGCGTTTGACGTAGCCGGGCCGTCCGTTGGCGACGATGTGGTTCTCGCCCACCAGGAGCCCGCACTTGGTGGCCACGAACGCGTCCCCGCGCCGTTCCCTGAGGACCCGCCCGACCAGCCGCTCGTTGGTGAACGGCCCGTACATGTCGGCGGTGTCGAGCAGGCTCGCACCCAGGTCGAGCGCGGTGTGCAAGGCGCGCAAGGAACTCTCGCCGTTCCGCTGTGAGGCGGTGTACGCCCAGCTCATGGGCATGCACCCGAGGCCGATCGCGCCCACCTCCAGCGCCGTCGCCCCGATCGTCCTGCGCTCCACCTGGCCTGACCCCTCCCGTTCCGCGACTCCCAAACTAACGTCTGAGTCCCGGCCGCCTTCGCATAGCCTCCTGGCATGAGCGCAGATCACAGCGGCGTGCGCCGCACCGAGCGGTCCGAGCGGCCCACCGGCCCGGGCGGCCCCGACCCGACGGGCGGCCCGGAGCGGCCCCTGGTGTGGCTGCCGTTCCCGCCCGACGGGATCGGCGGCCTGCCGGACGGGCTGGAGTACGCCCACTGGGACGGCGGCGCGGAGTTCCCCACCGACCCCGCCCGCTGCGCGTTCTACTGCGTCCCGTACATGAAGGGCGCCGAGGTCTCCCGGCGGCCGCTGTCCGCGATGACCTCGGTACGCGTCATCCAGACCCTCACCGCGGGCGTGGACGACATGCAGCCCGCGCTGGCGGACCTCCCGCCGGGGGTGCGGCTGTGCAACGCCCGCGGGGTGCACGACGCGTCCACCGCGGAACTCGCGCTGGCGCTGGTGCTGGCGGCGCTGCGGGACATCCCCGGCTTCGTGCGCGCCCAGGACGCCGGCCGGTGGCAGCCGGGCTTCCGGCCGGCGCTCGCCGACAAGTCCGTACTCGTCGTGGGGTACGGAGGGGTCGGCAGGGCGATCGAGGACCGGCTGGTGCCCTTCGAGTGTGAGCGGGTCGTGCGCGTCGCGCGCTCCGCCCGTGTCACCGAGCGCGGCCCCGTGCACCCGGTCGGCGCGCTGCCGGAGCTGCTGCCGGACGCCGATGTGGTGGTGTTGTGCACCCCGCTCACCGATACCACACGCGGCCTGGTGGACGCGGGTTTCCTGGGGCGGATGAAGGACGGTGCGCTGCTGGTGAATGTGGCCCGTGGGCCGGTGGTGGACACCGAGGCGCTGCTCGCCGAACTGAGGTCCGGCCGGCTGCGTGCCGCGCTCGATGTCACCGACCCCGAACCGCTCCCGGCCGGGCATCCGCTGTGGCACGCTCCTGGGGTACTCGTCACCCCGCATGTGGGAGGTCCGTCCTCGGCCTTCCTGCCGCGCGCCGTCCGGCTGCTGCGCGGGCAGTTGGAGCGGTTCGCGGCGGGGGAGCCGCCGCTGCACGTCGTCGCCACCACCGGCTGACCCGGGGCCGTCCCCGGCGGGTCTCGGCCGAGGGCCGCCCGGCCCCGGAAGCCGGCCGCGGGCCCCGGCCGGATCCGGGTCGGAATCCCGGCCGGATCCCGGTCGGAATCCCGGCCGGAGACGGTCCGGGGGTGTCCCCGCGGCGGTCGCGGGGGCACCCTCAGGGCGCCCCGAAGTGGCGGTGGTTGCCACTGGCACCACGTACAGAGACCGTCCGGATGCGTTCCGTATCCGTAAACACTCCTCACGATTACGCTCCGTAGATGACCTATGTCCCTGTGTGACCGGTTGGTGTATTGTCCCGAGCGGGGGCTGCGCCTGATACCGGACGGCGGCAGCGAAGGACCGGAACGTGAGGGGGGCGACGGGCGATGGACAGTCGATGGATCAACGACCCGACGCGACTCAGGCAGCGACGGCGGCACTCCCCCGCCCTCGCGCGACGCGTGGCGCACCGGCCGGACATACGGAGGCCGGCGACCCGGGGGGCCGTCCGGTGAGCGCCGCCGGAGCCGTCCTCCCCCGCCCGTCGGTGGCCTCCGGCGGCGGTCTGGGGCTGCTGCGACAGCTCCTGATCGCGCTCGTCTGCGGCGGCTACGCGGCCGGCGCCCTGCTCGGCTGGGGGTCGGCCGAACTCGCCATGATCATGGGCGACTTCGGACTCAGCGCCGCCGCGTTCGGCGCCGCCGTCTCCTGCTTCTGGTACAGCCGGACCCGTTTCGGCCGGTGCCGCCCCGCCTGGACGCTCTTCGCCGTCTCCTCGCTCATGGCGGGCCTGGGCAACGGTGTGTGGGGCTGGTACGAGGTGGTCCTCGACCGCCCGGTGCCGCCCATGTCGCTCGCCGACTTCTGCTTCCTGCTCTTCGCCCCGCCCGCCATCGTCGGGCTGCTGGTGCTCGCCAAGCGCCCGGTCAACCGGGCCGGGTGGGTCTGCCTGGGGCTGGACGCCTGGCTGATCGCGGGCTCGCTGCTCACCCTGTGCTGGAGCCTCGCCCTGGCGCACCGCGGCCAGCTGGGCGAGGAGGGCGCCGGGGTGGCGCGCACCGCGCTCTCCCTGGCCTACCCGCTGCTGGACATCGTGCTGGTGAGCATGGTGCTGGCGCTGCACCGCAGTCGCACCTCGGTCAACCGCTCCTCGATCAACACCGCGATCGGGGCGCTCGCCCTGACGGTGGTGTGCGACGCGCTGTTCACCCTCCCGGTGCTGCGGGAGCACTACCGCTCCGGCGAGATGCTGGACGCCGGCTGGTTCGCCGGCTCGGTGCTGCTGGGCTGCGCGCCGTGGGCCGCCGCCCGGTCCCGCGCCGCGAACCGGCCGTCGCCCGCCCCGCCCGCCCCGCCGGTCCGCCCGTCATCGCTGAGCAGGCCGATCACCGGATCGCTCGCCGCGCTCGCGCCGTACCTGGCCGTCGCCGTCTGCACCCTGGGCGTGCTCTACAACGTGCTGGACGGCCGCCCGGTCGACGGCACGGTGATCTTCACCGCGTGCGCGGTGGTGCTCGCGCTCGTGGTCCGCCAGGCCATCATGCTGCTGGACAACCTCACCCTCACCCATGAGCTGGCGCAGAAGGAGAACCACTTCCGCTCCCTGGTGCAGAGCTCCAGCGATGTGATCATGATCGCCGCTCCGACCGGGGTGCTGCGCTACGTCAGCCCCGCCGCCTCCGGTGTCTACGGACGCGACGCGGACGAACTCGTCGGTTCCGAACTCGCCTCCCTCATCCACCCGGAGGACCTCGGCGCGGTGCTGCACGAGGTCCGGCGCTTCCTGGCCTCCTCACCCGGCGAGGAGCCCACCACCCGTATCGAGTGCAGGTTCCGCTCCGGCGCCGGAGAATGGCTCAACGTCGAGTCGACCGTCAACCGGCACCACGGCGGGCTGATCCTCAACAGCCGCGACGTGACCGAGCGGGTGCGGCTGCAGGCCCAGCTCCAGCACAACGCCGAGCACGACCCGCTCACCGACCTGCCCAACCGCGCCCTGTTCACCAGGCGGGTCCGGCACGCGCTGGCCGGTCGCCGCCGCACCGACGTCGGCACCGCCGTGCTCTACATCGACCTCGACGGCTTCAAGGCGGTCAACGACACCGTGGGCCACCAGGCCGGCGACGAACTGCTGGTCCAGGCCGCCCGCCGGCTCCAGGAGTCGGTCCGTTCCGGCTCCGGTGACTGCGCCGCCCGGCTCGGCGGGGACGAGTTCGCCGCCCTGATCGTGGGGGACGGCGACGACGACCCGGCCGCCCGCGAGTGCCGCATCCTGGAGATCGCCGACCGGCTGCGGGTCGCGCTGTCCCAGCCGTACCGGGTGGAGGGCGGCACCGAGGTGCGGGTGGCCGCGAGCATCGGGGTGGCCTTCGCCGAGCCGGGCATAGGCCCCGGCGCCCTGATGCGCAACGCCGATCTGGCCATGTACCGGGCCAAGTCCGCCGGCAAGAACCGGGTCGAGCTCTACGCCCCGCAGATGCAGGCGGAGGTGGCCCGCCGCGCCGAGCTGGCCACCCGGCTGCGCACCGCGCTGAACGACGGCGAGTTCGTGCTGCTCCACCAGCCGATCGCCGAGCTCGGCACCGGCCGGATCGCGGCGCTCGCCGCGCAGCCCCGCTGGCGCTCCGCGCAGGGCATCCTCTTCACCCCGGCGGAGTTCCTGCGGGTCGCGGCGGGCGGCCGCGGCGACAACGGACCGGAGGAGGCCGCCAGGGCCGCCGAACTGACCCGGTGGATGCTCCAGGAGGCCGTGGAGCAGGCCGCCCGGCGCCGTCAGGCGGGTCATCCGGTACCGGTGTCGGTACGGCTCCCGGCGAGCCGCCTGGTGGACCGCTCCATGCCGCCGCGGAGCGTGGAGACGCTGCTCGCGCGGTACGGACTGCCGTCCGGTTCGCTCATCCTGGAGCTGACCGACTCCGACCCCCGGGTCCCGCTGGACGAACTGGAGCACCGGCTGGGCGCGCTGCGGCGGCTGGGCGTCCGGATCGCCCTGGACGGGTTCGGCAGCGGCTACGCGGCCATCCGGGCACTGCGCCGGCTCCCCGTCGACATCCTGAAACTGGACTGCGGGCTGGTGGAGGGGGTGGTGGAGTCCTCCCGGCTGCACAAGATCACCTCCGGACTGCTGCGGATCGCCGGGGACCTGGGCATGCAGTCGGTGGCCGAGGGCGTGGACCTGCCGGAGCAGATCGACGCCCTGCGCGCCATGGGCTGCACGCACGCCCAGGGGATGGCGTTCTCCGGGCCGCTGGACGAGCACCGGCTGCGCCGGGCGCTGGTCCGGGGCGGCTTCGAGGTGCCCCGGGTGGAGGAGCCGGTGCTGGTGGGCGGAGCCCTGCCGGTGCGTCCCTCCGGCGGTGGGCACGGCGCCGTGCCGCACCTCGCGGCGCCGCACGGCGGGCGGCGCCCGGAGGCGCACACCCGTACGCCATTGCGCTCAAATACTGAGACCCCCGTCCCACCCACTTGACACCCACCCCGCGTCGGGGGGAGGGTCGATGCCATGCGCACCCGAATTCTCGTACTTGGAAAGCGCGTCGGCTGAAGCAGGGCATCATGCAGCCCTGCGGACCCTCCCCGACGCGCTCCCCTCGCTTGCCTCACGGCACGGGGGGTTTTTTGTTGCACCAGAACCCTGCAAAACCCCGCAAAACCCCTGGCGGGAGCCAACCACCGGGCCCCGCACACACCCTCGTCTTCGAGAAGAGAACGCAGATGACCGAGCAGGCCTCCGGGTCCCACCATCCGCAGCCGCGGGCCCGTAGCGGCGGGCAGCAGCAGCCCGCGACCGTCGAGCACGTCACGGGCGCGCAGTCCCTCATCCGCTCGCTGGAGGAGGTCGGGGCGGACACCGTGTTCGGCATTCCGGGCGGCGCGATCCTCCCGGCGTACGACCCGATGATGGACTCCTCGAAGGTCCGCCACGTCCTGGTCCGCCACGAGCAGGGCGCCGGGCACGCCGCCACCGGCTACGCGCAGGCCACCGGCAAGGTCGGCGTCTGCATGGCCACCTCCGGACCGGGCGCCACCAACCTGGTCACCCCGATCGCCGACGCGCACATGGACTCCGTCCCGCTGGTCGCCATCACCGGCCAGGTCGCCAGCAAGGCGATCGGCACCGACGCCTTCCAGGAGGCGGACATCTGCGGCATCACGATGCCGATCACCAAGCACAACTTCCTGGTCACCAGGGCCGAGGAGATCCCGCGGACCATCGCCGAGGCGTTCCACATCGCCTCCACCGGCCGCCCCGGGCCGGTGCTGGTCGACATCGCCAAGGACGCCCTGCAGGCGAAGACCACCTTCGTCTGGCCGCCGCAGACCGACCTGCCCGGCTACCGCCCGGTGACCAAGCCGCACGCCAAGCAGATCCGCGAGGCCGCCCGGCTGATCACCCAGTCCCGGCGCCCGGTGCTGTACGTCGGCGGTGGCGTGATGAAGGCCGGCGCCACCGCGGAGCTGAAGGTGCTCGCCGAACTGACCGGCGCACCGGTCACCACCACCCTGATGGCGCTCGGCTCCTTCCCCGACACCCACCCGCAGCACATCGGCATGCCCGGTATGCACGGCTCGGTGGCCGCCGTCACCGCCCTGCAGAAGTCCGACCTGATCGTGGCGCTGGGCGCCCGCTTCGACGACCGGGTCACCGGCAAGCTCGACTCGTTCGCCCCGTTCGCCAAGGTGGTGCACGCCGACATCGACCCGGCGGAGATCGGCAAGAACCGCGTCGCCGACGTGCCGATCGTCGGTGACGCCCGCGAGGTCATCGCCGACCTGGTGGTCGCGGTCCAGGCCGAGCTGGACGCCGGGAACACCGGCGGGTACGCCCAGGACCGGTACGCCGAGTGGTGGCGCGACCTGAACCGGTGGCGCGAGACCTACCCGCTCGGCTACGACCTCCCCGAGGACGGCAGCCTCTCCCCGCAGCAGGTCATCGAGCGGATCGGCCAGCTCGCTCCGGAGGGCACCATCTTCGCGGCCGGGGTCGGCCAGCACCAGATGTGGGCCTCGCACTTCATCGACTACGAGCAGCCCGCCACCTGGCTGAACTCCGGCGGCGCGGGCACCATGGGCTACGCGGTGCCGGCCGCGATGGGCGCCAAGGCCGGCAAGCCGGACCGCACCGTCTGGGCGATCGACGGCGACGGCTGCTTCCAGATGACCAACCAGGAGCTGGTCACCTGCGCGCTGAACAACATCCCGATCAAGGTCGCGATCATCAACAACGGCGCCCTGGGCATGGTCCGGCAGTGGCAGACCCTCTTCTACAACCAGCGCTACTCCAACACGGTGCTGCACTCCGGCCCGGACGCGGACGGCAAGGCGCCGAGCGCCGGCACCCGGGTCCCGGACTTCGTGAAGCTGTCCGAGGCGATGGGGTGCGTGGCGATGCGCTGCGAGGACCCGGCGGAGCTGGACAAGGTCATCGCCGAGGCCAACGCCATCAACGACCGGCCGGTGGTGGTGGACTTCATCGTCCACGAGGACGCGATGGTCTGGCCGATGGTCGCCGCGGGCACCTCCAACGACGAGATCCAGGCGGCGCTCGGCGTCCGCCCGGACTTCGGTGACAACGAAGACGACTGAGAGAGACGACCCAAGGCCATGTCCAAGCACACGCTCTCCGTCCTGGTGGAGAACACCCCCGGCATCCTCGCCCGGATCGCCGCGCTCTTCTCCCGCCGCGGTTTCAACATCGACTCGCTCGCCGTCGGCGTCACCGAGCACCCCGACATCTCCCGCATCACCATCGTGGTGAACGTCGAGGAGCTGCCGCTGGAGCAGGTCACCAAGCAGCTCAACAAGCTCGTCAACGTGCTGAAGATCGTCGAGCTGGAGGACAGCGCGGCGATCCAGCGGGAACTCGTCCTGGTGAAGGTCCGGGCCGACAACGAGACCCGCTCCCAGATCGTCGAGATCGTCCAGCTCTTCCGCGCCAAGACGGTGGACGTCTCGCCGGAGGCGGTGACCATCGAGGCCACCGGCGGCAGCGACAAGCTCGAGGCCATGCTCAAGATGCTGGAGCCGTACGGCATCAAGGAGTTGGTGCAGTCCGGCACCATCGCCATAGGGCGCGGCGCCCGCTCCATCACCGACCGCAGCCTGCGGGCCCTGGACCGGTCCGCCTGAACCGGATCCGTGCGGGCCGCCACCGGGTGGCCCGCACGGCCGGAGACCGCGGACCGCATGGCGAGACCGCGACCCCCTTTCCGCCCGCCCGACATACGGTGGGACGCACAACCCGACCCGCCCGAAACTAGGAGACATCCGAAGTGGCCGAGCTGTTCTACGACGACGACGCCGACCTGTCCATCATCCAGGGCCGCAAGGTCGCGGTCCTGGGCTACGGCAGCCAGGGCCACGCCCACGCGCTGTCGCTGCGCGACTCCGGGGTCGACGTGCGGGTCGGCCTGCACGAGGGCTCCAAGTCCAAGGCCAAGGCCGAGGAGCAGGGGCTCCGGGTGGTCAGCCCCGCGGAGGCGGCCGCCGAGGCCGACGTCATCATGATCCTGGTCCCGGACCCGATCCAGGCCAAGGTCTACGAGGAGTCCGTGAAGGACAACCTGAAGGACGGCGACGCGCTGTTCTTCGGCCACGGCCTCAACATCCGCTTCGGCTTCATCAAGCCGCCGGCCGGCGTGGACGTCTGCATGGTCGCCCCCAAGGGCCCGGGCCACCTGGTCCGCCGCCAGTACGAGGAGGGCCGCGGCGTGCCGTGCATCGCGGCCGTCGAGCAGGACGCCACCGGCTCCGGCTTCCCGCTGGCGCTGTCCTACGCCAAGGCGATCGGCGGCACCCGCGCCGGCGTCATCAAGACCACCTTCACCGAGGAGACCGAGACCGACCTCTTCGGCGAGCAGGCGGTGCTCTGCGGCGGCACCAGCGCCCTGGTCAAGGCCGGCTTCGAGACCCTGGTCGAGGCCGGGTACCAGCCGGAGATCGCGTACTTCGAGTGCCTGCACGAGCTGAAGCTCATCGTGGACCTGATGTACGAGGGCGGTCTGGAGAAGATGCGCTGGTCGGTCTCGGAGACCGCCGAGTGGGGCGACTACGTCACCGGTCCGCGGATCATCACCGAGCAGACCAAGGCCGAGATGAAGAAGGTGCTCGCCGAGATCCAGGACGGCACCTTCGCCAACCGGTGGATGGAGGAGTACCACTCCGGTCTGCCGAAGTACAACGAGTACAAGAACGCCGACGGCAACCACCTGCTGGAGACCACCGGCAAGGAGCTGCGCAAGCTCATGAGCTGGGTCGACGAAGAGGCGTGAGCCTGCCGGGAGCGCCCCGCTCCCGGTGCGGCCGGCCCGGCGCGGGGGCGACCCGCGCCGGTGCCGCCCGCGCTCGCGCGACCGGCACGCCGCCCGTGGGGCGGGCCCTCCCCGGGCCCGCCCCACGGCCGTGCCCGGCGCCGGGAGCCGCCGTGCGCGGACCCGTGACCGCCGCCATGTCCGGCGCGTCCAGCCCCGTGCGAGTGATCCTGCCGGATCGGCACAAGACTCCGGGCCGGGCGCCACTACACTGCTTTCCACAAGCGCGTTCAGGCTCACAGTGTCGTGCGTCTTCCACGCGGCTGCCCCCTTCACCGCCTTCGGCCGTCGGGACGGCCGTCTCCTCCCTGGCCCTTCGGGGGGCGGGAGGGGCCACCAGGACAAGTGAGGACTGAGACCCCGTGAGCACTGCTTCGTCCAGCAAGCCTGTCGTACTCATCGCGGAAGAGCTGTCGCCGGCCACGGTCGACGCCCTGGGCCCGGACTTCGAGATCCGGACCTGCAACGGCGCGGACCGCGCCGAGCTGATCCCCGCCATCGCCGACGTCGACGCGATCCTGGTGCGCAGCGCCACCAAGGTCGACGCCGAGGCCATCGCCGCCGCCCGGAAACTGAAGGTCGTCGCCCGCGCCGGTGTCGGCCTGGACAACGTGGACGTCGCCGCCGCCACCAAGGCCGGCGTGATGGTCGTCAACGCACCGACCTCCAACATCGTGACCGCCGCCGAGCTGGCCTGCGGTCTGCTGGTCGCCACCGCCCGGAACATCCCGCAGGCCAACGCCGCGCTGAAGAACGGCGAGTGGAAGCGGAGCAAGTACACCGGCGTGGAGCTGAGCGAGAAGACCCTCGGCGTGGTCGGCCTCGGCCGCATCGGCGTCCTGGTCGCCCAGCGGATGTCCGCGTTCGGGATGAAGATCGTCGCCTACGACCCCTACGTGCAGCCCGCCCGGGCCGCCCAGATGGGCGTCAAGCTGCTCACCCTGGACGAGCTGCTGGCGGTCTCCGACTTCATCACCGTGCACCTGCCCAAGACGCCGGAGACGGTGGGCCTGATCGGCGACGAGGCGCTGCACAAGGTCAAGCCGGAGGTGCGCATCGTCAACGCCGCCCGGGGCGGGATCGTCGACGAGCAGGCGCTGGCGAGCGCGCTCAAGGAGGGCCGGGTCGCCGCCGCGGGCCTGGACGTCTTCGCCAAGGAGCCGTGCACCGACTCGCCGCTCTTCGAGTTCGACAACGTGGTGGCCACCCCGCACCTGGGCGCGTCCACCGGCGAGGCACAGGAGAAGGCCGGTATCGCCGTCGCCCGCTCGGTGCGGCTGGCGCTCGCCGGCGAGCTGGTGCCGGACGCGGTCAACGTGCAGGGCGGGGTGATCGCCGAGGACGTGCGCCCGGGGCTGCCGCTCGCCGAGAAGCTGGGCCGCATCTTCACCGCGCTGGCGGGCGAGGTCGCGGTGCGGCTCGACGTGGAGGTGTACGGCGAGATCACCCAGCACGACGTCAAGGTGCTGGAACTCTCCGCGCTCAAGGGCGTCTTCGAGGACATCGTGGACGAGACGGTCTCCTATGTGAACGCCCCGCTCTTCGCGCAGGAGCGCGGTGTCGAGGTGCGGCTCACCACCAGCTCGGAGTCGCCCGAGCACCGCAACGTGGTGACCGTGCGCGGCACCCTCGGGGACGGCAGCGAGGTCGCGATCTCCGGCACCCTGGCCGGTGTGAAGCACGTGCAGAAGATCGTCGCGGTCGGGGACCACGACGTGGACCTGGCGCTCGCGGACCACATGGCCTTCTTCCACTACACCGACAAGCCCGGTGTGGTCGGCACGCTCGGCCGGATCCTCGGCGAGGCGGGCATCAACATCGCCGGCATGCAGGTCTCCCGGGCCACCCCGGGCGGTGCGGCGCTGGTCGCGCTCACCGTGGACGACACCATCCCGGCGGCCGTGCTCGGTGAGATCGCCGACGACATCGGCGCCACCGTGGCCCGCTCGGTGAACCTGGTCGGCTGACCGCCCACCGGCAGCCCGCCGGCGAGCGGCCGGCGCGCCGCCGGGACGACGACGAGGGCCCGGCCTCCGCACTCGCGGGGGCCGGGCCCTCGCGCATGCCGGGAACCGCTTCCGGGCGGGCCGGGCGCGGGCACCCCGTCTCCGCGCATGTTATTCACCGCGTGTTGAATTATGCCGCGGCGCGGATTAGGCTGACTGTCAGGTGGAGGAAATTCCTCCACCTGGGTGGCCGTGCCGCCGCCCGCTCCGCCGAGGAGGTGGCCATGCGCGCAGTCGCCCGGCGCAACCGCGAACAGATCCTGCTCGCGGCCCGCGAGATCTTCGCCGACCAGGGACCGGACGCACCGCTGGACGCCGTCGCCCGCCGGGCCGGCGTCGGGATCGCCACCCTCTACCGGCGCTTCCCCGACCGCGACGAGCTGGTCAAGGCGGTGGCCTTCGACGTGCTCACCGCGCTGGCCCGGGCCGCGGGGGAGTGCCTGCGGCGTGAGCCGGACCCGGCCGAGGCGCTGCGCGGCTTCATGCACGCGGCACTGGACCTCAAGGTCGGCTCGGTGATGCCCGCGCTCCTCGGCCGGATCGACATCGGGCGGCTCCTCGCCGACCTCGACGGCGACGCGGTCGAACCGGTGCAGGAGATCCTCGCCCGGGCCCAGCGGGACGGTCTGATCCGCCCCGATGCCGCGCTGGGCGACATCACCTTCATGATCATCCGCTTGACGCGGCCACTGCCCGGCGGCGACTTCCCGCACGACGCCGAGCTGGCCCACCGGCACCTCGACATCTACCTCGACGGCCTGCGCGCCGCCGGGGCGCGGCGCCCGGCCGCCGGGCTGCCCGGCCCGGTGGTCGACGCCGAGGGGTTCCGGCGGCTGCGCGCCCGGGTGGCCGGGCGCGCAGCCGCCGAAGGCCCCGGGTCCGCCGAGGCGCCCGACGAGGCATAACCGCCCGCCTCCCGGAGTCCGGCGCCGTCACCGCCGCCCCGCAGTCCTCTCCCGCCTCCCGAAAGGCAGCTCCGCCATGAGCACCGACACCCCGCCCGCGGCCCCGGCCGGCCGCTGGTCGGCCCTGGTCTTCATCGGCCTGGCCCAGCTGATGATCGTTCTCGACATCACCATCGTGAACATCGCCCTGCCCTCCGCACAGGCCGATCTCGGCGTCTCCGACGGCGACCGGCAGTGGGTCATCACCGCCTACACCCTGGCCTTCGGCAGTCTGCTGCTGCTCGGTGGCCGCATCGCCGACCACACCGGCCGCAGGCGCGCCTTCCTCATCGGGCTCACCGGCTTCGCCCTGGCCTCCGCGCTCGGCGGCGCGGCGCCCGACTTCGGGGTGCTGCTGGCGGCCCGCGCGCTGCAGGGCGTGTTCGCGGCGCTGCTCGCCCCCGCCGCGCTCTCGCTGCTCGCGGTGAGCTTCACCGAACCGGGGGAGCGGGCGAAGGCGTTCGGCATCTTCGGTGCCATCGCCGCGGGCGGCGGCGCGATCGGCCTGGTGCTGGGCGGGGTGCTGACCGAGTACCTCGACTGGCGCTGGTGCCTGTACGTCAACGTGCCCATCGCGGTCGTCGCCGCCTTCGGCCGGTACGTGCTGCCCGCCGACAGCCGGGACGGCACCGGGCGGGCCCGGCCGGACGTGGCCGGGGCGGTCCTCGCGGTGTCCGGCCTGGTGGCCGTGGTCTACGGGTGCAGCGAGGCCGAAGCCGAAGGCTGGGACTCCGCCGCGGTCGGCGGACTGCTCGCCCTCGGCGCGGTGCTGCTGGTCGCCTTCGTCCTGGTGGAACGCCGGGTCGCGCGGCCCCTGCTGCCGCTGCGCGTGGTGGTGGACCGCACCCGCGGATCGGCCTATCTGGCGGTCGGGATGTCCGTGGTCGGCATGTTCGCGATGTTCCTCTTCCTGACGTACTACATGCAGCTCGTCAAGGGCTACTCCGCGATGCTCACCGGGGTGGCCTTCCTGCCGATGACCGCGGCGGTGCTGGTCGCCGCGGGCGGTGTCGCCTCCCGGCTGCTGCCCAGGGTGCCGCCGCGCGCCCTGATCGCCCCCGGGCTGCTGACCGCGGCCACCGGGGTGGCGCTGCTGGTGCCGCTGGAGCCCGGCAGCTCCTACGCCACCGGGGTGCTGCCGGCCGAGCTCCTGGTGGGCTTCGGGATGGGGCTGGTGATGGCCCCCGCCATGAACTACGCCACCCACGGGGTGGGGCCGGCGGAGGCCGGGATCGCGTCCGCCACCGTCAACACCGCGCAGCAGATCGGCGGTTCGATCGGCACCGCGCTGCTGAACACCGTCGCCACCAGCGCCACCGCCGACCGGCTGGCCGGCGACCGGCGGCCGATGACCCCGGACCTGCGGAACGCGGCCCTGGTCGAGGGCTTCTCCGAGGCGTTCGTCTGGGGCGCGGTGATCCTCGCGACGGCGGCCGTGCTGGTCGCCGTGCTGATGAACACCCCGCGCCCGAAGCGGCGGCCCGCGGGTGCGGCGGCCGAACCGGTGATGACGCACCTGGGCTGAGCGGCGCGTGCCGCCCGCACGCCGGCCGCACCGGACGGGCCGGGGTCCTGTGGACCCCGGCCCGTCCGGTCACCGCGTCCGGGCCGGGGCGGGCCCGGCGGCTGGGGTCAGTCGCGGGGCGGGTAGGGGCTGTGCATGGTGAGCCGGCGGATCTCCAGGTCGGTGGTGAGGTACTCCATGCGCCGCTGCCAGAAGTCGGTCAGGTGCGGCAGCGCGAGGTGGGCGTCGAGGTCCTCCTTGGAGCGCCACGCCTCGTAGAAGACGAAGACGCCCGGCTCGTCCCGGTCCTCGTGGAAGTGGTACTCCAGGCAGCCGGGCTCCGCGCGGGTCGGGGCGACGAACGACAGCAGCAGTTCCTTGAGCTCCGCGGCGCGTTCGGGCTTGGGGCGGGCGAATCCGACGAGGCTGTACGGCGTGGTCACAGGGGGCTCCGGGCGGTCGGGGACGGGTTCGGTGACGACCACCAGGTACGAAGAATCTCGTACCTGGTGGTCGTGGTGACCGTAGTCGTCGTGAAGGTACGAGGCAAATCGAACCTAGAGGGGTCGTCCGGTCCGGTCCGGGGCGGCGCGGCGACCGGGCGGCGGTGCGGCCGGTGCGCGCACCGGCGCCGGTCCCTCGCTGACCCGGCGCGGGCCCGGCGCCGGACCGGGCCCGGCTCGCCCCGCGGTGCCGTTCAGTCCGCCAGCCGGGCGCTCTTCAGCGCGATGTGCAGCAGCAGCCGGTCCTCGCCCGCGTCGAGATCGAGGCCGGTGAGCTGCTCCACCCGGGACAGCCGGTAGTAGAGCGTCTGCCGGTGGATGCCGAGCGCCGCGGCGGCCCGGCCCGCCTGGCCCGCGCAGTCCAGGAACACCTCGACGGTGCGCGCCAGTTCGGCATGCGCATGTCCCAGCAGGGGCCGGACCGCCGGGTCCGGCGCGGCCCCGGGCAGCTCGGTCAGCACCCGGTACGGCCCGATCTCCGACCACTGCGCCACCGGCCCCAGGCCCTCCTCGGCGTGCGCGGCCCGGGCGGCGGCCCGCGCCTCCCGCCAGGCGTCGGGCAGCTCGTCCAGCCCCCGCCGCGGATCACTGACGCCCGCCGTCACGGCGGCCGGGAACTCCGCGGACCGGCCGCCCGCCGGCTGCGGGGCGCGCAGCAGTTGCTCCCCCGCGGTGCGGGCCGGCTCCAGCGCGCCGGCCGTCCGCAGTCTGACCAGCGCCGCCAGCGCCCCGGTACGCCGGGAGCCCGCGGCGGACCGGCCGCCCGCGTCCCCGCCGCCGGCCGCGGCCGGCACCGCGCACAGGGCGGCCACCCCGGGCACATGGGGCGGCGAACCGGCGCCGGAGTCCTCGTCCGGGTCCGGCTCCCAGGGGGTGACCGCCACCATCGCCAGCGGGCCGTCGGCCACCCCGCGCAGCGCCCGCCTGAGGCCCGCGCGCGCCGCGTCCCGTCCCGCGGCCGGGCCGGTGAGCAGCTCCCGCAGCAGCTCGCCGACCTCCGCGTCGGCCCGTGCCTCGGACGCCAGCAGCGCGCCGATGCGCGCCGCGGTCTCCATCGCCTGGGCCAGCCGCGGGTCCGGCGGCACCCCCGGGCCGCCGAGTTCCAGATCGGACAGGTGTCCGTAGTCCAGCAGCCACACATAGCCGCGCACCACGCCGCGGTGGAGGGCGGGCAGGCAGATCCGGCCCATGAACACCCCGGCCGCCGGGTCCGGCGGGATGCGCAGCGGCGCCTGGGCGCGGGCGATTCCGAAACCCTCGAACCAGGCCCGTACCGCGGCGGTGGACCGGCGTTGCAGGATGGACCGGGTGCGCACGGGGTCCAGCGCCAGCTCCCCGATGTCCCCCTCGCTGTCGTGCGCCCCGAACGCGATCAGCGCGAAGTCCCGGTCCTCCAGGGTGGCCGGCGCCCCGAGGGTGGCCGAGATCTCGTCCACCAGCTGCTGATAGTCACCGCGCATCCGCCGCGCCGCTCCCTTCCCGTCACCTTCGACCGGTCACACTGCCTGGACTGTGCCCCGGAACGCCGTCCGGCAGGCCCCGGAGCGCCTCCGTCCGGGTCGTTCCGGAGCGGCTCGGCGTGGTCCCTGACCCCCTCCGCGCCACCTCGGCCACTATTGTCATACATCTGTCTGAGATCTCGGCCACCAACGCGTGACAGCTGTCGATGGCCTCTGATCGGAGGGATCCTTAGGTTTCACGGTGGCTCATTTTGACCGCCACGGTCCCACCGCCGCGGTCACCCGTGAACACCACATCGGAGGTGCCCCGTGCTGGGTCCCGTGTTGCTCGCCGCATCGCGCAGCGACGCCATTCGCCGTATCGTCTCGGCCGCGCCGGTCACCCGCCCGATGGTGGACCGCTTCGTGGCCGGTGAGCGGCTGGCCGAGTCCATGTCGGCCGTCCGGTCGCTGAGCGGCCGCGGTCTGGAGGTGACCCTGGACCACCTCGGCGAGGACATCACCGACCCGGTCGAGGCGCTGCGCAACCGCGATGCCTACCTGGCACTGGCCGAGGCCCTCAAGGGCGAGGGCCTGGGCGCGCGGGCCGAGATGTCGGTGAAGCTCTCCGCCTTCGGGCAGGCGCTGCGCGGCGGCCACGACCTGGCGCTGGCCAACGTCACCCCGGTGGTCGAGGCGGCGGCCGAGGCGGGCACCACCGTGACCCTGGACATGGAGGACCACACCACGGTCGACTCCACCCTGGCCATCCTGGGCGAGCTGCGGAAGCGCTTCCCGGAGACCGGCGCGGTGGTCCAGTCGTACCTCTTCCGCACCGAGGACGACTGCCACGCACTGGCCGGGGAAGGCTCGCGGGTGCGGCTGGTGAAGGGCGCGTACAAGGAGCCCGCCAGCGTCGCGTTCCAGGACAAGCGCGAGGTGGACCTGGCGTACGTGCGCTGCCTGAAGATCCTGATGGCGGGCAAGGGCTACCCGATGATCGGCTCGCACGACCCGCGGCTGATCTCCATCGCGCAGGAGCTGGGCCGGCGCCACGGCCGCAAGCTGGACGAGTACGAGTTCCAGATGCTGTACGGCATCCGCGAGGCGGAGCAGGAGCGACTGGTGGCCGAAGGCCACCGTATGCGGGTTTACATCCCGTATGGCACAGACTGGTATGGGTACTTCATGCGGCGTCTCGCCGAGCGTCCCGCCAACCTCATGTTCTTCCTGCGGTCGCTGGTCAGCCGCGGCTGACCGGTGGACGCTTCCCGCCCCGACTCACGAACGAAGGAGACACGGCAACCATGGACGCTGTGACCCAGGTCCCCGTGCCGGCGAACGAGCCGGTGCACACCTACGCTCCGGGCAGCGCCGAGCGTGCCCGTCTGGAGACGAAGCTCAAGGAGCTCGCGCAGAACCCGATCGACCTGCCGATGACCATCGGCGGTGAGAAGCGGATGGGTGGCGGTGAGCGCTTCGACGTGGTGCAGCCGCACAACCACTCCGCCGTTCTCGGGACCTACGCCAACGCCACCCAGGCGGACGCGCAGGACGCGATCGACGCCGCCCTGGCCGCGGCCCCGGCCTGGCGGGCGCTGAGCTTCGACGACCGCGCGGCGATCATCCTGAAGGCCGCCGACCTGCTCGCCGGCCCGTGGCGCGAGACCCTCGCCGCGTCGACCATGCTCGGCCAGTCCAAGACCGCCCAGCAGGCCGAGATCGACACCCCCTGCGAGCTGGTGGACTTCTGGCGCTTCAACGTCCACTTCGCCCGCCAGATCCTCGCCGAGCAGCCGATCGCGAACTCGCCGGGCGTGTGGAACCGCAGCGACCACCGGCCGCTGGAGGGCTTCGTCTACGCGATCACGCCCTTCAACTTCACCGCCATCGCGGGCAACCTGCCCACCGCCCCCGCCCTGATGGGCAACGTGGTGGTCTGGAAGCCGTCCCCGACGCAGACCCACGCCGCCGTGCTGCTGATGCAGCTGCTGGAGGAGGCGGGCCTGCCCAAGGGCGTCATCAACCTGGTGACCGGTGACGGCAAGGACGTCTCCGAGGTGGCGCTGAACCACCCGGACCTGGCCGGTATCCACTTCACCGGCTCGACCAGGACCTTCCAGTACCTGTGGAAGACGGTCGGCAACAACATCGAGAAGTACAAGACCTACCCGCGGCTGGTCGGCGAGACCGGCGGCAAGGACTTCATCGTCGCCCACCCGTCGGCCGACCGGGCGGTGCTGAAGACCGCGATGACCCGCGGCGCCTTCGAGTTCCAGGGCCAGAAGTGCTCCGCCGCCTCCCGCGCCTACGTCCCGCGCTCGCTGTGGGAGAACGGCTTCAAGGAGGAGTTCGCGGCCGAGGTCGACTCGCTCACCATGGGTGACGTCAGCGACCTGGCGAACTTCATGAGCGCGGTCATCGACGAGCGGTCGTTCGCCAAGAACAAGGCGGCGATCGACCGGGCCAAGTCCGACCCGACCATCGAGGTCGTCGCCGGCGGCAGCTACGACGACAGCGAGGGCTACTTCGTCCGTCCGACGGTCCTGGTCTCCACCGACCCGGAGAACGAGATCTTCAAGGACGAGTACTTCGGCCCCATCCTGGGTGTCTTCGTCTACGACGACGAGAAGTACGACGAGATGCTGGAGCAGATGGAGTCGGCGTCCGCGTACGGCCTGACCGGCTGCGTCATCGCGCGGGACCGGGCCGCCGCCGCGGAGACCTGCGAGAAGCTGCGCTTCGCCGCGGGCAACTTCTACATCAACGACAAGCCCACCGGCGCCGTGGTCGGCCAGCAGCCGTTCGGCGGTGGCCGCGCCTCCGGCACCAACGACAAGGCGGGCGCCAAGCAGAACCTGATGCGCTGGACCTCGACCCGCTCCATCAAGGAGACCCTGGTCCCGCCGACGGACTACCGCTACCCGCACATGGGCTGAGCGTCCCCGTCCCGGGGTGGCGCCCCGCGGTCCGCTCGCCCTCCGGGGCCGCGAGGCCGCGAGACGCTGACTCCGCACCGCCCCCGCCCGGTCCGCCGGGCGGGGGCGGTGGTGCGTCCGGGGCCCGGGTTGGCAGCTTCCGGGCAATGGCGTGGACGCTCGTCGTTCCACGGTGCTAACGTCTGGCAAGCATGTTAGGTGAGTTTCACCTTAGTTAACACCGCTCACCTCACGGGGGGCGGCGCGCGACCGCGCGTGTCCGCCACGCGCAGGCCGGGGCCGGACGGGGGTCGGCCCCATGCCGCACCGGGGCCACCCGGACGGCAGCGGCGCGCGGCGGAGCGCGGGGACGGCGGAGTGTGCGTCGAAGCACCCGGCGTCCCGCACGGACCGGCCCGGCGCGCATCGCGGGAGCCCGGCGGTGGCGACCGCGTCGAGCGGCGGTGCGCCGCCCGCGTCTCAGATAGTAGGAAGTCCGAGTAATTGGGCAGACAGCTCGGCCGCGCTGGCTTACGTTGGTGGAAGCCGAACGTCTCGCTCCAACCAGCGACGGCGGTTGCGGCCCGGTGCGGAACGCAGGTGATCCCTGCCGCACCCCGGCCCCCGCCCATTCCGGCATCCACCTTCTCGGGGCTCACCGCATGAGGAGACGTGCACATGGCCGAGACAGCTGCCCACAGGACCCCCGCCCGCAACGCACTGTTCGCCGGAGGGGTGTCCACCGGACGTCGCCGCAGGGGCGACGACACCGACCGCAAGAACGCCGCCGCCGCGCTGCAGCGCGCCCTCGACCGCCGGGACAACGGCGGCGACTGGGGACATCTGCCGCCCGCCTGAGGGCGTGAACCCCGCAGCCGCGCCCGGCTGAGGGGCCGCGCCGCCGCTCCGCGGCCGGTACCGGCGGCCCTCAGCCCGAGCGGCGGACCGTGAAGTGGTCGACCCGCTCGCCGGACTCGGCGAGCGCGGTCACCCGCATGGCCGGACGGCTTCCCGGCTCCACCTCGACCGAGAGGAACGAGAAGCCGGTGTAGCGCACCCGCGACCACGCCACGGTGTCCGGGTCCTTCTCCCGCTCCTCGGTCCAGTGGTAGGTGTCCACCTCGTCCCGGTCCTTCTCATGGCCCTGGTAGCTGTCGGGCGCCCCGAAGGAGTAGAGCTTCGCGCCCGCGCCGCCCGCCGTCACGTACACGGTGCCGTCGACCGCCGGGTCGGTGCTGCCGCCGGAGGGGACCTTCCGGCCGACCGCGCCGGCCCGCAGGGCGTCGGTCCGCTCGTAGACGTGGTTGTGCCCGTTGACCACCAGATCCACCCGGTGCCGGTCGAACAGCGGTACCCAGGCGTCGCGGACCCCGCCGTCCGAGGCGTGCGCGCTGGTCGTGGAGTAGGCGCAGTGGTGGAAGAACACGACGACGAAATCCACCTCCGGGGTCCGCCGCAGCCGGGCCAGCCGGCGGTCCAGCCACCGGGTCTGCGCGCCGCCGGAGATCCCCCGGTTGGCGGGGATCTCGTAGCTCACGTCGTTGGCGTCCAGCGCGACCACCCCGACGTTGCCGTAGACGAACGAGTAGGCGCCCGGGACCCCGCGCGGATCGGGCCCGGACTCCGGGAGCGACCAGCGGGCGAGCTGCCCGCCGTAGCCGTCGGGGGAGTACCACGCCTCCATGTCGTGGTTGCCGGTCGTCACCATCCACGGCACCCGGGCCGCCACCGACTCGGTCTGCGCCAGGAACTGGTCCCACAGCCGGGCGTCGTAGACGTCGGACGTCTCGCCGTGCCCGGTGGAGTCCGCGTAGCAGAGGTCCCCGGCGTGCAGGTGGAACGCCGGGTCCCGGCCCAGGATCAGCTGGTCGTTGGCGAGCGCGTGGTAGCTGATGCCCTGGTCGCCGAAGGCGGTGAAGGTGAACTTCCCGGGCCGGGCCGGGGCGGTCCGGAACGTCCCGACCGCACCGTGGCGGCGCGGGTCGGCCGGGTCGGACCCCTCGTGCCCCACGCCGTAGTAGTAGGTGGTGCCGGGGCGCAGCCCGTCCAGCGCCGCGTGCAGGTAGTACTGGTCCACCGCGGGCAGCCGCTCGCTCAGCGGCGGCGTGTGCAGATGGCGCACCTCCGCCTCGATCCGGCGGCCGAGGTCCCACGGTTCCAGGCCCACCCGGACGAACGGCTTGCGCACCGCCACCGGCACCTGCCAGGAGATCCGCATCTGGGTGCGGGGATCGGCGCCGAACGCCAGATGCCGGCCGAACGGCGCCACCAGGGAGCCGTCCACCCGGGTCGCGGACGGCGAGGGCAGCAGCGTGGGGGCGGGGCGGGACGGGGAGCCGGCGCCGCAGGCGGCGCCGCCGAGCAGCCCGGCGCCCGCGACGGCGCCCGCCCCCGCGGCCGACGCCCGCAGCATCCGGCGGCGGGAGAACCGCGCCCGCAGCAGGGCGTGCTGCTCGGCCATCGGCAGCCGGCCCGCCAGCTCGTCCGGGATGCCGGTGCGGGGGAGATCGGCGGGGCCGCCGGAGCGTTCCCCGCGGCCCGCCTTCCAGGGTGTCGCAGCCATGCGCCCGAATTTCCCAGGGGCGGCGGACGTCCCGGGGTATTCCAGGTGAACGCATGTCGTACGACGGGCGCCTGTCCGCATGGCGGACGGTGTGTGTCAATGAATGGGACGCGGAGTATGGTCCCGGTATGTCTCGCAGCATTCGCCTCGCAGTGATCCCCGGTGACGGAATCGGCCCCGAAGTCGTGGCCCAGGGCCTGAAGGTCCTCACCGCCGCGCTCCCCTCCGACGTGAAGCTGGAGACCCAGGAGTACGACCTGGGCGCCAAGCGCTGGCACGCCACCGGCGACACCCTGCCGGACGCCGAGCTGGAGTCGCTCAAGCAGCACGACGCCATCCTGCTCGGCGCCATCGGCGACCCCACGGTGCCGTCCGGCGTGCTGGAGCGCGGGCTGCTGCTCAAGCTGCGCTTCGCCTTCGACCACTACGTCAACCTGCGCCCCTCGAAGCTCTTCCCGAACACCGCCACCCCGCTGGCCGGCCGCCCCGACATCGACTTCGTGGTGGTCCGCGAGGGCACCGAGGGCCCGTACGTCGGCAACGGCGGCTCGCTGCGCACCGGCACCCCCGCCGAGGTCGCCACCGAGGTCAGCCTCAACACCGCCTACGGCGTGGAGCGCGTGGTCCGCGACGCCTACGCGCGGGCCGCCGCCCGCCCGCGCAAGAAGCTCACCCTGGTGCACAAGAACAACGTGCTGGTCCACGCCGGCCACCTGTGGAAGAACATCTTCGACCGGGTCGGCCAGGAGTACCCCGAGGTCACCACCGACTACCTGCACGTGGACGCCGCGACGATCTTCTTCGTCACCCAGCCGGAGCGGTTCGACGTGATCGTCACCGACAACCTCTTCGGCGACATCCTCACCGACCTCGCCGCGGCGGTCACCGGCGGCATCGGGCTCGCGGCCAGCGGCAACATCAACCCGGCCGGTGACTTCCCGTCCATGTTCGAGCCGGTACACGGCTCCGCCCCGGACATCGCCGGCACCGGGAAGGCCGACCCGACCGCCACCGTGCTCTCCGTCGCCCTGCTGCTGCGGCACCTCGGGTACGGCGCCGAGGCCGCCCGGATCGAGGACGCCGTCGCCGCCGACCTGGCCGAGCGCGACCCGTCCGCCCCCCGCGGCACCGAGGGGACCGGCGACGCCCTCGCCGCCCGGGTGGCCGGCTGACGCCACCTCCGCCGAACCGCGGCACAGCCACCCGTTCCGCTCACTCCACCAGGCGCATACCGCCCCGGATGTGACGAACGGGTGGCTGTGCTACCGCGCGGTTGGGTGCGACCATCGACCCAAGGCGTCCGCCCCCGTCCGCACCGGACAGCTGCCCAGGGGGTTCCGGCCGGACCCGCGCGCGCGATAATCGAACGTGGGGCCGCACCATGAGGGAAAGCTCGGACGTCCTAGCAGTTTTCCGGACGCGAGTGCAGCGCGGTCCGCCACGACAAAAGGTGAAGGACACGTAACCCATGACGACGACCTCGATCGCGCTCAAGCCCTCCTCGCATCCGCTGTCCGACGCGGAGCGGGAGCAGATCCTGGCGAATCCCGGCTTCGGCCGCCACTTCACCGACCACATGGTGACGATCAAGTGGACGAGGGGCCTGGGCTGGCACGACGCGCAGCTCGTCCCGTACGCGCCGCTGTCGATCGACCCGGCCAACATGACCCTGCACTACGCCCAGACGATCTTCGAGGGACTCAAGGCGTACCGGCAGCCGGACGGCGGCGTGGCCACCTTCCGGCCGGACGAGAACGCCCGGCGCTTCCAGGCGTCCGCCCGCCGGATGGGCATGCCCGAACTGCCGGTCGAGACCTTCATCGCCGCCTGCGACGCGCTGGTCGCCCAGGACAGGGCGTGGGTGCCGGGCACCGGTGAGGAGTCCCTCTACCTGCGGCCGTTCATGTTCGCCACCGAGGTCGGCCTGGGTGTCCGGCCGGCGAACGAGTTCCTGTTCGTGGTCATCGCCTCGCCCGCCGGGGCCTACTTCCCCGGCGGCGTGCAGCCGGTCTCGGTCTGGCTCTCCGAGGAGTACGTGCGGGCCGCCCCCGGCGGCACCGGCGCCGCCAAGACCGGCGGCAACTACGCCGCTTCGCTGGTCGCCCAGGCGCAGGCCGCCGAGCAGGGCTGCGACCAGGTGGTCTGGCTGGACGCCGTGGAGCGCCGCTGGATCGAGGAGATGGGCGGCATGAACCTGTACTTCGTGTTCGGCGACCGCATCGTCACGCCCGAGCTGACCGGCTCGCTGCTGCCGGGCATCACCCGCGCCTCGCTGCTGCGGATCGCCGAGGACCTCGGGTACCAGGTCTCCGAAGGCCGCATCTCGGTCGACGACTGGCGGAACGGCAACGCCGACGGCACCCTCACCGAGGTCTTCGCCTGCGGCACCGCCGCGGTCATCACCCCGGTCGGTTCGGTGAAGTCCGCCCGCGGCGACTGGACGGTGGCGGACGGCCGGCCGGGCGAGGTCACCATGAAGCTCCGTCAGGCCCTGCTGGACGTGCAGACCGGCGCCGCCGCGGACACCCACGGCTGGATGCACCCGCTCGGCTGAACCCGCCGTCACCGATGGCGCACCGGCGCCTGTCCGACCCCGTCTCCGGGGCCGGACAGGCGCCGGCGCCATGTGCGGGGGAGCCCGCCGGACCGCCCGGCGGGGCCGGTCGCCCGGCCCCGGCCCGGTCAGGGCGCCTCGGCCGGTTCCGCCCCGGCCGCCGGGACGGCCGCCACCCTGGCCCGCAGCGGCGCCACGGGGCGCGGGTCGCGGGCGGTCAGCGCGGCGTACCCGCCCGCGGCGACCGCCGCGGACAGCAGGAAGCTGACGTCGATGCCGCCGGTCCAGCGCACCAGCACCCCGCTGTAGACCGGGGTGTCGACGGCCGTCAGCCCCACCGCCGCCCCCAGCGCCCAGGCCGCGGTGGCGCGCGGCTGCCAGCCCGCCCGGTACCAGTAGCGGCCGCCCCGGGAGCGCTGGTTGTACACCTGCAGCGCCTCGGCGTCGTAGTCGCCGCCGCAGCGCAGGAAGCCGAACACCGTGATCACCGCCCACGGTGTGCCGACCGCGGTGAGCAGCAGCACGAACGAGGTCATCGCCTCCTGCGCGTCCCAGGCGAAGTGGCCCAGGTAGACGAAGGCGGTGGAGACCGCGGCCACCGCGCAGGTGGCCTGCGCGCGGGTGGCCCGCGGCACGATGGCGTCCAGGTCCAGACCCATGCTGTACAGCATCAGCCCGGCGTTGCCGACCGAGCCGGCCGACGCGGCGAGCAGCAGCGGCGGCAGGTACCACAGGGGTGATCCGGCGACCAGCGGTCCGGCGTAGTCCGCGCCGGCGCCGACCGCCAGCGCGGTGAACGTGCCGAACAGCTGCGGTATCAGCAGGCCGGCCACGAGTCCCGCGCAGGTCGCCCAGAAGACCGCGCGGGAGGAGTGGCGGCGCGGGGAGATGTACCGGGTGTAGTCGCCGAGCAGGGTGATGAAGGCGATCGGGCCGCTGAGCCCGGCGGAGACCGCCGCCAGCAGCCAGGTCTGCCAGAAGCCGCCGAGCGCGGGGCCGCCGGCCGGGGCCGCGGTGGTGAAGCCGTCGGCGTACGCGATCAGCCCCGCGGTCAGCAGCAGGGTCATCCCCACCGCCAGCACCCGGCTGAGCCGGAGCAGCAGCCGGTAGCCGTACACCGCGCCGACGGCGGTGCAGCCGGCCAGCAGGGCGTAGACCACGGCGTAGGCCCAGCCGTCCGCGGGCAGTCCGAAGAGCCGGGCGAGCACCCCGACCACCGCGTCGCCGCCCACCCAGAGGGTCAGCGCGGTGTAGCCGAGGGAGAGCAGCAGCCCGATCACGGAGCCGATGAGCCGCCCGCGCACCCCGAAGTGGGCGCCGCTGGAGGTGGACAGATTGGTGCCGGTGCGCAGCGAGACGAGCGCCAGCGGCGCGGTGAGCAGGGTGCCCACCAGGGTCCCGGCGACCAGCGCGGACACCGAGGCCCACAGCCCCAGGCCGAAGGAGACCGGGAGCCAGCCGAAGATCACCACCCCCAGGGCCAGATTGGAGCCGAGCAGGATGCTGACCAGGTCCCGGGGCGTGCTGGTGCGCTCCCGGTCGGGGACGGTGTCGACTCCGCGCTGTTCTCTCGCTATCGGCATGGGGCTGTTCTCCCTGGGGGACGAAGGGCTGGGCCGGCCGGACGACTTTTAGAGTGGCGTTCAATACCGCGTTCAATGTGAAGGACGTCGCGGTGGGCGTCAACCCTTGGCCGTAGTCTTCGGTTAGGTTTAGAGTGACGCTCTAAACGAGGAGGTGTACGGAGTGCGGCTGACCCCTACGGAACGCGACCGGCTGCTGCTGTTCGGTGCCGCGGAGCTGGCCCGGGCGCGCCGGGCGCGCGGCCTGCGGCTCAACGTGCCCGAGGCGACCGCGCTGATCGCGGACACGGTCTGCGAGGCGGCCCGCGACGGGCGGCGGCTGGCCGAGGCGATCGAGGCGGCCCGGACGGTACTCGGACCCGACGACGTGCTGCCCGGGGTGGCCGACGTGGTCACCGAGGTGCACGTGGAGGCGGTCTTCGACGACGGCTCACGGCTCGCGGTGGTCGCCGACCCCCTCCGCGGCACCGGGGCCGACGGGACCCCCGGCACGCTCGGGGACGCGGCGCCCGGGGCGGTCATCCCCGGCCCTGCCGACCCCGAGCCCGTCCCGGCGGTCCGCCTGACCGTGACGAACACCGCCACCGTGCCGGTCAGCGTCACCTCGCACTTCCACTTCTTCGAGGCCAACCCCCGGCTGGACTTCGACCGGCGCGCCGCCTACGGCATGCGGCTGTGCGTCCCGGCCGGGTCCTCCCAGCGCTTCGACCCCGGAGCGCGGGTCGAGGTCGGCCTGGTCCCGATCGGCGGGGACCGCGTCGCCATCGGCTTCGCCGGACTCGTCGACGGGCCGCTGGACGCCCCGGGAGCCCGCGCCGAGGCACTCCGCCGCGCCGCCGCCTGCGGCTACCTGGGCGCCGGCCCGGCCGACCCCGCCGCGCCGGTGCCCGGGCCTTCCGTACCGAACCCGCCCGCCGACCTCGAGGAGGACCAGCGGTGACCGCCATCGACCCACGTGACTACGCGGCCGTGCACGGGCCCCGGGCCGGGGACCGCGTCGTCCTCGGCGACTCCGGACTGGTGGTCCGGGTGGAGTCCGACTCCCAGCGCCCCGGCGACGAGTTCCTCGCCGGCTTCGGCAAGACCGCCCGGGACGGGCTCCACCTGAAGGCCGCGGCGGTCCGCGACACCTGCGACGTGGTGATCAGCAACGTGCTGGTCATCGACGCCCTGCTGGGCGTCCGCAAGGTGTCCATCGGGATCCGCGAGGGCCGTATCCACGCCATCGGCCGCGCGGGCAACCCCGACACCCTGGACGGGGTGGACGTGGTGGTCGGCACCGGGACCACCATCGTCTCCGGCGAGGGGATGATCGCCACCGCCGGCGCCGTCGACACCCATGTCCACCTGCTCTCGCCCCGCGTGATGGAGGCGTCCCTGGCGTCCGGCGTGACGACGATCATCGGCCAGGAGTTCGGCCCGGTGTGGGGCGTCGGCGTCAACTCGCCCTGGGCCCTGCGGCACGCCTTCAACGCCTTCGACGCCTGGCCGGTGAACATCGGCTTCCTGGCCCGCGGCTCGTCCTCGCACCCGGCGCCGCTGGTGGAGGCGCTGGCCGAGGGCGGCGCCTGCGGATTCAAGGTGCACGAGGACATGGGCGCGCACGCCCGTGCCCTGGACACCGCGCTCCGGGTGGCCGAGGACCACGACGTGCAGGTCGCCCTGCACAGCGACGGCCTCAACGAGTGCCTGGCGGTGGAGGACACCCTCGCCGTGCTGGAGGGCCGGACCATCCACGCCTTCCACATCGAGGGCTGCGGCGGCGGACACGTACCGAACGTGCTGAAGATGGCGGGGGTGCCCAACGTCATCGGCTCCTCCACCAACCCCACGCTGCCCTTCGGCCGGGACGCCGTCGCCGAGCACTACGGCATGATCGTCTCCGTCCACGACCTCAAGACCGACCTGCCCGGCGACGCCGCCATGGCCCGGGACCGCATCCGGGCCGGGACCATGGGCGCCGAGGACGTGCTGCACGACCTGGGCGCGATCGGCATCACCTCCTCCGACGCCCAGGGCATGGGCCGGGCCGGGGAGACGGTGCGCCGCACCTTCGCGATGGCCGGGAAGATGAAGGCCGAACTCGGCCCGATGGAGGGCGACGGCCCGCACGACGACAACGGCCGGGTGCTGCGCTACGTCGCCAAACTCACCATCAACCCGGCGCTCGCGCACGGCCTGGCGCACGAGGTCGGCTCCCTGTCGGTGGGCAAGCTCGCCGACATCGTGCTGTGGCGCCCGGAGTTCTTCGGCGCCAAGCCGCAACTGGTGCTGAAGGCCGGCTTCCCCGCCTACGGCGTCACCGGCGACCCCAACGCGGCCACCGACACCTGCGAACCCCTCGTGCTCGGCCCGCAGTTCGGCGCCTACGGGGCCACCGCCGCGGACCTCTCGGTGGCCTTCGTCGCCCAGGCGGCCGTGGACCGGGAGGACGACACCATGCCGACCCGGCGCCGCCGGGTCGCGGTGCGCGGCACCCGCGGCATCGGGCCCGCCGACCTCGTCCACAACTCCCGGCTGGGGGACGTCCGGGTGGACGACCGCAGCGGACTGGTCACCCTCGACGGGGCCCCGATGCGTTCCGACCCGGCCGACCGGGTCTCCCTCAGCCGCCTGTACTTCCTGTGAACCAGCCAAGGACCGCCATATGAGCAGCAGCCCCCTTCCCCCGCCCGCCACCGCCGGCCCGGCCGCCGACGGCTTCCGGATGCCCGCCGAGTGGGCCCCGCACGACCGCACCTGGATGGCCTGGCCGGGGCCCAACGCCACCTTCGGCGAGGAGGGCGACCCGGCCCTGCAGCGCGCCCGGCACGCCTGGACCGCGGTGGCCCGGGCGGTGCGCCGCTTCGAGCCGGTGACCGTGGTCGCGGGCACCGGGCAGGGCCGGGCGGCCCGCCGGTTCCTCGGCCCGGGCATCGACATCGTGGAGGCACCGCTCAACGACGCCTGGATGCGCGACATCGGCCCCACCTTCCTCACCGGCGGCGACGGGCTCGCCGCCACCGACTGGGTGTTCAACGGGTGGGGCGCCCAGGACTGGGCGGTGTGGGACCTCGACCGGCACATCGGCGAGTTCGTGGCCCGCCGGGCCGGAGCCCGGCGGTACGCCTCACCGCTGGTCAACGAGGGCGGCGGCATCCATGTGGACGGCGAGGGCACGGTGCTGCTCACCGAGACCGTGCAGCTGGACCCGGACCGCAACCCGGGGTGGACCCACGAGCAGGCCGAAGCCGAGATCCACGCCCAGCTCGGCACCACCAAGGCGATCTGGCTGCCGCGCGGCCTGACCCGCGACTACGACCAGTTCGGCACCCGCGGCCACGTCGACATCGTCGCCGCCTTCGCCGCCCCGGGCGTGGTGGTGGCCCACACCCAGCCGGACCCGCTCCACCCCGACCACGAGGTGTGCCAGGAGATCGTCAAGCTGCTGCGCCACTCCACCGACGCGCGGGGCCGGGAACTCACGGTCGTGGAGCTGCCCGCGCCCACCGTGCTGGAGGCCGACGGGGAGCTGGTGGACTACTCGTACGTCAACCACTACCTGTGCAACGGCGGCGTGGTGCTCTGCGCGTTCGGCGATCCCCGCGACGAACACGCGGCCGGGATCTTCCGCCGGCTCTTCCCGGACCGCACCGTCACGCTGGTGGACGCCCGGGAGATCTTCGCCAACGGCGGCGGCATACACTGCATCACCCAGCAGCAGCCCCGGCCCGGTGGCCACGGCTAGGCCCGCGCCGGCAGGTTCCGCGTCCGGTGGCCGGCGGTGTCCGGCGGCGGGCGCCCGAGACGAAGGAGCGTCGGTGGTGGCCGGTACGGCCCGTACCCCCAAGCGGCGGGCCAGCCCGCCGCGCGAGCAGGTGCTCGCCACCGCCATGCGCACCATCGCCGAACACGGCCTGGCCTCGCTGACCATGGCGGGGCTGGGCCGCGAGGTCGGCATGAGCAGCGGCCACCTGCTGTACTACTTCCGCAGCAAGGACGAGCTGCTGCTGCAGACCCTGCTGTGGAGCGAGGAGCAGCTGGGCGCGGAGCGGCGGGCGGCGCTGTCCCGGCCGGTGGCCGTCCGGGCACGGCTGGACGCCTTCGTCGAGCTGTATCTGCCCGACGCGGTCCGGGACCCGCGCTGGACGCTGTGGCTGGAGGTGTGGAACCGGTCGCAGACGGCCGACGACGCCACCCGGGCCCGCCAGCTGGAACTGGAGCTGGCCTGGCACCGCGACCTGGTGGCGCTGCTGGCGGAGGGTGCCTCCCGCGGGGAGTTCGCGGCGGTGGACGCGGAGCGCTTCGCGGTCCGCACCCGGGCCATGCTGGACGGTTTCGGCACCCATCTGGTGGTGGGGCTGCCCGGCCTGGACCGGCCCACGGCCCTGGCGCACGTCCGCGAGTACCTGGACCAGGCGCTCGTCCCGGCGTCCTGACGGCGGTCCGTCCCGCCCCGGCGGTGGTGCCGCGGCGGCGGACCGGCTCGGCGGCGCGCCGGTCCCGTCCGGTGTCCGGGGCGCGCCGCTCGCATGCTGAGACGGCACGCGGCCCGGCGGCGGTATGTGCCAGACTGCGGCTCGTGCTCTCGTTCGCCATGATTATTGGCAGCAGGCGCGCCGGTCCGCAGTGACCGCCCCGTACGACCCGGTACGGCGCGGACATCGTGTCCCCAGACCCGCGCGCAGACCTCTCGCACCCGCGAGGGGTCTTTTCGTTTCCCGGCCCGACCCCGCCGGGAGCGGGAGCGCGAGGGATCATGGAGGGCGCGGAACCGGTTATTCCGGTAGACCGAGACCTCACAGGAGTCAGATCAGCATGACGGACGCAAGCACCACCGTCCCGGACGACAGCTTCCACGTCTTCGACACCACGCTGCGCGACGGCGCCCAGCGTGAGGGCATCAACCTGACCGTCGCGGACAAGCTGGCCATCGCCCGGCACCTGGACGACTTCGGCGTGGGCTTCATCGAGGGCGGCTGGCCCGGCGCCAACCCGCGCGACACGGAGTTCTTCGCACGGGCGCGCAACGAGATCGACTTCCGCCACGCCCAGCTCGTCGCGTTCGGCGCGACCCGCAAGGCGGGCGTACGCGCCGAGGACGACCCGCAGGTCAAGGCGCTGCTGGACTCCGGGGCCCCGGTGATCACGCTGGTCGCCAAGTCCCACGACCGCCACGTGGAACTCGCCCTGCGCACCAGCCTCGACGAGAACCTGGCGATGGTCCGCGACACCGTCTCCCACCTCCGCGCCCAGGGCCGCCGGGTCTTCGTCGACTGCGAGCACTTCTTCGACGGGTACCGCGCCAACCCCGGCTACGCCAAGCAGGTCGTGCGCACCGCCCACGAGGCCGGGGCCGACGTGGTCGTGCTCTGCGACACCAACGGCGGCATGCTGCCCGCCCAGGTGCACGCGGTCGTCGCCACCGTGCTCGCCGACACCGGCGCGCGCCTGGGCATCCACGCCCAGGACGACACCGGCTGCGCGGTGGCCAACACCCTGGCCGCCGTGGACGCGGGCGCCACCCACGTCCAGTGCACCGCCAACGGCTACGGCGAGCGAGTGGGCAACGCCAACCTGTTCCCGGTCGTCGCCGCCCTGGAGCTGAAGTACGACCGGCGGGTGCTGCCGCCGGGCACCCTCACCGAGATGACCCGGATCTCGCACGCCATCGCCGAGCTGGTCAACCTGACCCCGTCCACCCACCAGCCCTACGTCGGGGTCTCCGCCTTCGCCCACAAGGCCGGACTGCACGCCTCGGCGATCAAGGTGGACCCCGACCTGTACCAGCACATCGACCCCGAGCTGGTCGGCAACACCATGCGGATGCTCGTCTCCGACATGGCCGGGCGCGCCTCGGTGGAGCTCAAGGGCAAGGAGCTCGGCATCGACCTCGGCGGGGACCGGGAGCTGATCGGCCGCGTGGTCGAGCGGGTCAAGGAGCGCGAGCTGGCCGGCTACACCTACGAGGCCGCCGACGCCTCCTTCGAGCTGCTGGTGCGCGAGGAGGTCGAGGGACGGGCCCGCCGCTACTTCCGGCTGGAGTCCTGGCGCGCCATCGTCGAGATCAGGCCGGACGGGAGCCACGTCAACGAGGCCACCGTCAAGCTCTGGGCCAAGGGCGAGCGCATCGTCGCCACCGCCGAGGGCAACGGCCCGGTGAACGCCCTGGACCGGGCGCTGCGGGTGGGTCTGGAGCGCATCTACCCGCAGCTGGCCGGGATGGAGCTGGTGGACTACAAGGTCCGCATCCTGGAGGGCAAGCACGGCACGGAGTCCACCACCCGGGTGCTGGTCTCCACCACCGACGGCCGGGACGAGTGGTCGACCGTCGGCGTCGCGGACAACGTGATCGCCGCGTCCTGGCAGGCGCTGGACGACGCCTACGCCTACGGGCTGCGCCGCGCGGGCGTCGAACCGCAGGAGTAGCACCCCCGGCACCCCTCCGGGGCGGACCCCGCCGGTGCCCGGCACCCGCCCCGGGCCGCCGGGGGCCGGTGCCGCGCACCCGGCGCACCCGCCCCGCGCGGGTGGCCGGGGCACGGTCCCCGTGCGGGCGAGCGGGCCGCGGGTGGCGCGGTGTACCCGGCGACCCGGTGCGGGGCCAGGACTACCCGACCCCGATGCCCGGATTTGCTCCGTTTCGGGTAACTTCGAAGTATGCGGTTGAGGCTGTTCCCCCTCGTCACCGGCGTGCTGCTGCTCCTGTCGGCCGTCCTCCTGGGGACCGCCGGCGGCGCCTCCGCGGCCACCGGGGTCGACACCGCTGCCCAGGCACTGCGGCAGGGGCCGGTCTACGTGGACCCGGGCGCCCGGGACCAGCTCTCCCGGGCCGAGGCCGACGCGCTGGCCGAGAAGATCGAGGACGCCGACAAGCCGGTCTTCGTCGCCGTGCTCCCGGCCGGGGACGAGTTCCCGGAGCAGAACCTCCTCAGCGACCTGCGGACCGAGACCGGGATCTCCGGCGTGTACGCGGTCCGGCTCGGCGACGGATTCGACGCGGGCGCGGACTCCTCGGTCATGTCCAACCAGGCCGTCGACAACCTCGTCCGCTCGGTGGAGCCGGCCGGCGGCAGCGACGCCGCCACCCAGCTGGACGACTTCGTCGACGGAGCGCTGGAACAGGCCGATGGCGACGCCCCGTCCTCCTGGGGCGGCGCCTCCCGGGGCGCCACCGTCGTGGGCACCCTGGTCACCATCGGCATGCTGCTCGTCGTCGCCACCGCCGGCGCGTTCCTGGTGACCAACCGCCGCCGCAAGCGGCGCGCGGCACAGGAGCGGGCCGCCCTGCGGAAGCTGCGGGTGGTGGTGGACGAGGACATCACGGCCTTCGGCGAGGAACTCGACCGGCTGGACTTCCACCCCGGCGAGCCGGGCGCCGACGACGCGATGCGCGCCGACTACGAGCGGGCGCTGGACAGTTACGAGCGGGCCAAGGCCGCCATGGCGGCCGCCCGGCACCCGGACGACGTGCGCGGGGTCACCGAGGCGCTGGAGGAAGGGCGCTTCGCGCTGGCCGTGCTGGCCGCCCGCCGCGCCGGCGAGCCGCCGCCCGAACGCCGCCCGCCGTGCTTCTTCGACCCCCGGCACGGCCCCGCGACCGCGGACGCCGAATGGGCCCCGCCCGACGGCACCGCCCGGACCGTTCCGGTCTGCGCGGCCGACGCGGCCCGGCTGGCGGACGGTGAGGAGCCGCTCGGCCGCACGGTCGAGACCGCGCGCGGCCGGGTCCCGTACTGGGAGGCCGGACCGGCGTACGGACCGTGGGCCGGCGGCTACTTCGGCGGCGGGCTCCTGCCCGGCCTGCTGATGGGCACCATGCTCGGCTCGATGCTCGCCACCCCGGCCTACGCCGACACCGACGGTTTCGAGGGCGGCGACTTCTCCGGCGGCGACTTCGACTCCGGGGACTTCGGCGGCTTCGACGGCGGCGGGTTCGGCGGCGGCGGAGACTTCGGCGGCGGGTTCGGCGGCGGCGACTTCTGACCGCGCCGGCCACCCGCCCGCTCCGACCCGGGCGCCGGCCACCCGCCCGCCCGCTCCGACCCCCGGGGTACTCGTCCGCCCGTCTCGGCCCCGGGGCCGGCCCCCTCCGGCCGCCCGTCTCGACCCCCGAGGCCGGCCACCCGTCCGTCCGCCTCGACCGCGGGGGCCGGCCCTCCGTCCGCCCCGGACCGGCCCCCGGGCACCGGCCGCCGCCGCGCCCGCCGAGGGCCGGCACGCGGGCCGCCGCCCGTCGCCCGGCGACGCCCACCGTTCGCCCGGTGTTTCCCGCGAACCCTGGCGACGCGCGTAGCGTTCGGGCATCATCCTCCTGCTCCACCTGCACACCGACGACTCTCCCCCCAGCCCGGTCCACAGCAGGAGGATTCCTTGAGGCACCATCCGGTCCGCCATGTCCTCACCGTGCTCGCCCTGGTCCTCGGCGCGCTCTTCGCCCCCGGCGTCGGCGCGCTCGGCGGCGGCGAGGCGCACGCCGCCGTCACCGTCACCAAGATCAGCCACTCGCAGGCCACCGCCATGTTCCGGGAGGTGGGCATCACCTGGTCCTCCTCCGGCGGGTGCTCCGACCGGAACAACCCGACCTGCACCTCCTTCGACCAGCTGAACCTCCCCACCGCGCAGGGCGCCCAGACCCTCAAGCGGGCCAGCGGCTGCGCCCTCAACATCACCGGCGGCACCGAGACCGGTCACGCCGGCGGCACCTACAGCCACTGGAACGGCTACAAGCTCGACTTCAGCCCCTACACCTGCGTGAGCAACTACATCACCGGCAACTTCACCTACATCGGCGTCCGCTCCGACGGCGCGAAGATGTGGAAGTCCGGCTCCGGCAACATCTACGCCCGCGAGAGCAACCACTGGGACGTGCTGTACTACAACTGCGGCGGCTGCTGATGTCCCCGGCCTGGTCCCGGCGAGGATTCCTGACCACCACCGCGTTCGGCCTCGGTCTGCCCCTCGCCGGACCGGGCCGGTCCGCCGCCGCGGACACCGCACCGCCCGCCCGCGACCGGTCCGCCGAGCCCTTCGAGGCGCTGCGCCGCCGCTGGCTGGACCTCACCCTCGGCACCGGCTTCGACCCGGGCGCCGCACCCTACGCCGACCGGCTGCGGCGCACCGGGCAGCAGGCCGCCGCATACCGGGCGACCATGCGGCCCGCCCCCGGCTGGCTGTGGCCCGACCGCCCCCACGACCCGCCCAGCGGCATCACCGCCGGCTACGCCCGGCTGAACGTCATGGCCCAGGCGTACGCCCAGCCCGGCACCGGCCTCACCGGGGACCCCGGGCTGGCCGAGGACGTCGTCCGCGGCCTGGACCACCTCGACCGGACCGTCTACCACCCGGGCACCACCCGCTACGGCAACTGGTGGGAGTGGCAGATCGGCAGCCCCCGGCTGCTGCTGGACGCGGTGGCGACCCTGCCCGGCGCGGTTCCCGCCGAGCTGCGGGCCCGCACCCTGGCCGCGGTGGACCACTTCGTCCCGGACGGCATGCTCGGCGACTACACCGGCACCTCCACCGGGGCCAACCGGGTCGATCTGTGCCGGGTGGTCGCGCTGCGCGGCGTGCTGGGCGGGTCCGCCGCCAAGATCGCGCTCGCCCGCGACGCGCTCTCCCCGGTCTTCCCGTACGTCACCCGGGGCGACGGCCTGTACGCCGACGGCTCCTTCATCCAGCACACCCATGTCGCCTACTCCGGCACCTACGGCCATGTGCTGCTGGACGGGCTCGGCCGGCTGCTCACCCTGCTCGCCGGCTCCCCCTGGGAGGTCACCGACCCCGCCCGGCGCATCGTCTTCGACAGCGTCGAGCGGGCCTGGGCGCCGCTGCTGCACGACGGGCTGATGATGGACAGCGTCTCCGGGCGGGCGATCAGCCGCGGGGTGCAGCGCACCGACAGCGGTCTCCGGCAGGGCGACCACCAGCGCGGACACCAGCTGCTGGCGGCGATCGCGCTGCTCGCCCGGGTCCCGGACGCCGGCACCCCGGCCGGCGGGCCGGGCGGGGGCGCCGGGGGCACCCCGCGGGAGCGCTGGCACGCCCTGGTCAAGGGCTGGATCGAACGGGACACCTACCGTCCGGTGCTCACCGACCCGCAGTTCGGCGTCGCCGACCTGGCCCGGCTGCACGCCGTCGCCGCCGACCCCGTGCCGGCCGCCCCGGAACCGTCCGGACACCGGCTCTTCGCCGCCATGGACCGGGCCGTCCACCGCCGGCCCGGCTGGACCGTCAACATCGCCATGGCCTCGGACCGGATCGCGTACTACGAGAACGGCAACGGCGAGAACCCGCGCGGCTGGCACACCGGCGCCGGAATGCTGTACTGGTGGGCCGGCCGGGACCCGCTCAGCCGGCACGGCCAGTACACGGACGCCTTCTGGCCCACCGCCGACCCCTACCGGCTGCCCGGCACCACCGTCTCCGCGAAGCGCCTGGCCGACAACGAGGGCGGCGGCTGGGGCGAGCCCCGCCCCGACGCCCGGTGGGTCGGCGGCACCACCGACGGCGAGTTCGCGGCGCTCGGCCAGGACCTGCGCGGCCTGGCGAGCACCCTGCGCGCCAGGAAGTCCTGGTTCTGCCTGGACGACGGGGTCCTCTGCCTGGGGGCGGACATCACCGCGCGGGACGGCACCGCCGTGGAGACCGTGATCGACCACCGCAACCTCGGCGCGGAGCCGGCACCCACGCCCGGGGACCCCGGGGGCGCCGCCCCGGCCGTGCAGCTGACCGTGGACGGCGTCCGCCGGCCCGCGTCCGCCGGCTGGAGCGCCACCTTCGGGCACGCCCGCTGGGCGCACCTGCCCGGCCACGGCGGCTACGTCTTCCCCGGCGGCGGCCGGGTGCGCGCGCTGCTGGAGTCCCGGACCGGATCCTGGCGGGACATCAACACCGGCGGTTCGCCGGAACCGTTCACCCGCCGGTACCTGACGCTGTGGCACGACCACGGCACCGACCCGGACGGGGCGTCCTACGCCTATCTGCTGATGCCCGGGGCCGGGCCGGAGGCGGTCGCCGCCCGCGCCGCCGACCGGGACCGGGTGCGGGTGCTGGTCAACTCCGGCCGCCGGCAGGGCGTACGGGTCCCCGCGCTAGGGCTCACCGCCGTGAACTTCTGGCAGCCGGGCCGCACCGGCGGGATCACGGTGAGCGGTCCGGCGAGCGTGCTGGTGCGGCGCACCGGCGGCGCCGCGGTGGTCTGCGTCGCCGATCCGGCCCGCACCGGAGTACCGCTGGACGTCACCTGGCACCGTCCGGTGCGCGCGGTGACCGCCCACGACCCGGGCGTGCGGGTGCTGGGCACCGGCGGCGCACTGCGGCTGCGGATCACCGCGGGTACGGCCGGCGCCACCCACCGCTGTACCGTGTCACTGGCCGGATGATCTCCCCGGGGCCCCGCGGGGACGCGCCCCGATCCGCCGACCGCGTGCGCCCGTCCGGGTGGTGAATCTCCGGCGATGGCGGGATGACCTCGCAGGGTTTGTGGGGTGCCGACAGCTCGGACTGGCCTTTGGTACAACAGCGGACGGCAAACTCACAGAGCAGTTCTGTTATGCCTGCCCACGAAAACGCGTGTGACGTTGTATGAAACCGACATGAGTGTCATGGCCCCCCGGCACGTACCGTCGATGCATGACCAATCTCGAAGGTGCGCCCGAAGAGGCGAGTGACGTCCGCGGGCGCGTCGCCGAGCTGCACGCGATCCGCGAGCAGGTACGGCGGGGTCCGAGCGAGCGGGCGACCGAGGCCCAGAAGGCCAAGGGCAAGCTGACGGCTCGGGAGCGGATCGATCTGCTGCTGGACGAGGGTTCCTTCAACGAGGTGGAGCCGCTGCGGCGGCACCGGGCCAGCGGGTTCGGGCTGGAGGCCAAGCGGCCTTACACCGACGGTGTGATCACCGGCTGGGGGACCGTGCACGGGCGTACCGTGTTCGTCTACGCGCACGACTTCCGGATCTTCGGCGGAGCGCTGGGCGAGGCCCACGCCACGAAGATCCACAAAATCATGGACATGGCGATCGCGGCGGGGGCGCCGCTGGTGTCGCTCAACGACGGCGCCGGTGCCCGTATCCAGGAGGGCGTCTCCGCGCTCGCCGGCTACGGCGGCATCTTCCAGCGCAACACCAAGGCGTCCGGCGTCATCCCGCAGATAAGCGTGATGCTCGGGCCGTGCGCCGGTGGCGCCGCCTACTCCCCGGCCCTGACCGACTTCGTGTTCATGGTCCGGGAGACCTCGCAGATGTTCATCACCGGCCCGGACGTGGTCCAGGCGGTGACGGGGGAGAAGGTCACCCAGAACGGACTGGGTGGCGCGGACGTGCACGCCGAGACCTCCGGGGTGTGCCACTTCGCGTACGACGACGAGGAGTCGTGCCTGGAGGAAGTGCGCTACCTGCTGTCCCTGCTGCCGCAGAACAACCGGGAGAACCCCCCGGTGGCGGAGTCCGAGGACCCGGTGGAGCGCAAGGGCGAGGCCCTGCTGGACCTGGTCCCGGCGGACGGCAACCGGCCCTACGACATGCGCAAGGTGATCGAGGAGATCGTCGACGACGGCGAGTACCTGGAGATCCACGAGCGCTGGGCGACGAACATCATCTGTGCCCTCACCCGTCTGGACGGCCAGGTGGTCGGCGTGATCGCCAACCAGCCGCAGTCGCTGGCCGGAGTGCTGGACATCGAGGCGTCGGAGAAGTCCGCGCGCTTCATCCAGATGTGCGACGCCTTCAACATCCCGCTGATCACGCTGCTGGACGTGCCCGGCTTCCTGCCCGGCGTCGACCAGGAGCACGGCGGCATCATCCGGCACGGCGCGAAGATGCTCTACGCGTATTGCAACGCCACCGTGCCGCGCATCTCGGTGATCCTGCGCAAGGCGTACGGCGGCGCGTACATCGTCATGGACTCGCAGTCCATCGGGGCCGACCTGACCTACGCCTGGCCCACCAACGAGATCGCGGTGATGGGTGCCGAAGGCGCCGCCAACGTCATCTTCCGCCGCCAGATCGCCGGCGCGGACGACCCCGACGCCATGCGCGCCCGCATGGTCAAGGAGTACAAGTCCGAGCTGATGCACCCGTACTACGCGGCCGAGCGCGGCCTCGTCGACGACGTCATCGACCCCGTCGACACCCGGTCCGTGCTCATCCGGTCGCTGGCGATGCTCCGTACCAAGCACGCCGACCTGCCGTCCCGCAAGCACGGCAACCCGCCGCAGTAACGCCACCACGCCGCACTGACGCACCGATGGAGACGAAGACCACGTGAGCACTACCAGCGATCCCGCCGATACCGCCGCCACGTCCACGCTCGTCCGGGTGGAGAAGGGCCACGCCGACGCCGAGGAACTCGCCGCCGTCACCGCGGTCCTGCTGGCCCGCGCCGCGGCCGGCGCGGCCCACCGCCGCAGCCACACCGCCACCGGACCCCGCCGCAGCACCGCCCGCTGGCGCCGGCTGGAGCGCCAGTCGGGCTTCCGGGCGCCGCACAGCTGGCAGGGCTGAGCCCGGCCCGACGGCCGCGCCGTCCGGAGAAGCGAACGCGGAAGTCCCCGCCACTCCCTGGGAGTGGCGGGGACTTCCGTCGTTCACGGGCCCGGGGGCCATATCTCGCCGGTCCGGGGCCCCGGCCGGGCCCCGGACCGGCGGACCGGCTACCGCAGGCGGGCCATCAGGGCGTGCTCGACGAGTGTGATGAGCGCGCTCTTGGCCTCGCTGCGGTGCCGCGCGTCGGTGATGATGATCGGCGCGTCCGGGCCGATCTGCAGCGCCTCGCGGACCTCTTCGGGGGTGTAGGGCTGGTGTCCGTCGAAGCCGTTGAGGGCGATGACGAACGGCAGGCCGCTGTTCTCGAAGTAGTCGACGGCCGGGAAGCAGTCGGCGAGCCTCCGGGTGTCGACGAGTACGACGGCGCCGATCGCGCCGCGGACCAGGTCGTCCCACATGAACCAGAAGCGGTCCTGGCCCGGGGTGCCGAACAGGTACAGGATCAGGTCCTGGTCCAGCGTGATGCGGCCGAAGTCCATCGCCACGGTCGTCGTGGTCTTGTCGGGCGCATGCGTGAGGTCGTCGATCCCCGCCGAGGCCGAGGTCATCACGGCTTCCGTGCGCAGCGGGTTGATCTCCGAGACCGCGCCGACGAACGTGGTCTTGCCCACGCCGAAGCCGCCCGCCACCACGATCTTCGCGGAGGTGGTGGAGCGAGCTGCATCGCTAGAGCTTGCGAAGTCCACTGAGCACCCTTTCGAGCAGTGTCACGTCAGGCTGTCCGCCGGCGGTCTCGTCGCCGCCGGGCTGATGGATGGCGACGAGCCCGGCCTCCGCCAGATCGGCGACGAGGATGCGGGCCACGCCGAGGGGAATGGCGAGGAGGGCGGAGATCTCGGCAACCGACTTGATCTCCCGGCAGAGCTGGCAGATCCGCTGGTGTTCGGGCAGCTGGCCCTGCAACTGCGACGGATCGGCCGTGGTGCTGACCAGCGCCTCGATGGCGAGCTGGTACCGGGGCCGGGTCCGGCCGCCGGTCATGGCGTACGGGCGCACCAGGGGGTGGTGCCCCCCGGCGGCCGGGGACGGCTCAGGAGCGGGCGTGCGCGGCTCCACCGGCTGTATTCGGGGAGCGCGGGGCGGCTCGTAGCCGGCGCCGTGCCCGGGCTGCTGCCGGGGCGGGACGCCCGGGCGGCGCTGGCTGGGGGAGGAGGGGAAGTTGAACCGGCGCAGCGGAGCGTTGTGCTGTGGGTCGTACTGCTGCTCGGGCTCGTACGGATATCCGCCAGGCGACGTCTCCACGGGTCCTCCTCCAGCTCGCCGGTTTTGCGGTCGCGCCACCGCACCCTATGGCGCGGTGGCGCGGAACGCACTGTCTGTTTGTCAGTTGAGAAGGCTTCCTTGCAGTTCTGCTCGGAGATCGGGGGTCAGTACCCCGCCCGCGCGGTCGACGAGCAGGGCCATCTCGTAGCCGACGAGGCCGATGTCGCACTCCGGGTGGGCCAGGACCGCCAGGGACGATCCGTCGGAGATGGACATGATGAAGAGGAATCCGCGTTCCATCTCCACGACGGTCTGGTTGACCGAGCCGCCCTCGAAGATGCGGGAGGCTCCGGCGGTCAGCGAGGTCAGGCCGGAGGCGACGGCCGCCAGCTGGTCCGCGCGGTCGCGGGGGAAGCCTTCGGACATCGCGAGGAGGAGTCCGTCGGCGGAGACCACCACGGTGTGGGACACCCCGGGGGTGTTGTCCACGAAGTTGGTGATCAACCAGTTCAGGTTCTGCGCCGCCTGGCTCATCGGGCTCACACTAACGCTCCTGATCGTAGGTACTGCCGGGGCCGTAGCCCTGTTGGTCATGCTGGTCTTGCGGGGTGCTGCCGTCGGTACCACCCGCGTTGCGCGCCTGCTGGACGCCGCGGCGCAGGTTGCTCAGCCGGCCGCGCACGGCCTCCGGTGCACGGGAGACCTGCGGACCGCCCGAGACGGACTGGGTCGCGGAGCCCTCCACGAGGTTCGCCTTGGGCACCCGCCGGGGCAGCCCCGAGGAGGTGACCCCGCCGGCCTTCGGCTCCCGCAGCTGCTCGGCACGCTGCCAGCGCTCGTCGTTGGCCGAAGCCCAGGTGGGCCCGCTCTCCCCGGCACCCTGCTCCGGCCGGACGGGCTGCTGCTCCGGTGCATGGCCCGGGCTGCCGCCCGACGCGTCCACCGCACCGTCCCCGGGCTGCTGCCACTGCTTGGCACGTCGCGGCAGACCAGAGTCCGTCACCGGCGGGGCGTCGACCGGGGCAGAACCCGGATGGTTGAACTCTACGCGGTCCCCGGGGACTTCGGGAATGCCGGGCATCGGTTCCGGTTGCGTTCCGTACGAGGAACCGTAGGGAGCCTGGTACGAACCGGAATCCGCCCATCCACCCTGCTCCGCAGGCGAGTTGTAGTCGAAGTACGACTGTTGTGGATCTTCCGCCCGATCCGCGTAGTCCGATTCCGGATACTCCGTCTGGCGGTAGGTCTGCGCCTCCAGCGCGGCACGCCGCTCACCACGGGCGAGCGAGCGCCCCACCGGGTCCATCCCGGTCGCCGGGGGCTGCTGCTCCCCGCCGTAGTGCGAGTCGTCGAAGCCCAGCTCGGCGGCGGTCCGCAGCGCCGGGGTCTCCTGGGTGGCGTACGGCTGCTCCGGAACGATCCGGGAGACGGTGAAGTCGTCCTGCGACAGCTCCTCGCCGCCACCACCGTGGGTGATGGCGTCCGGCAGCATGACCAGCGAGGTGGTGCCCGCCTGCTCACCCGACGGGCGCAGCTGGACCCGGATGCCGTGCCGGTCGGCCAGCCGGCCGACCACGAACAGGCCCATCCGCTGGGAGATCGCCGCGTCCACGGTCGGCGGGTTCGCCAGCTTGTGGTTGATGTCGGCGAAGTCCTCGGCGGTCAGACCGATGCCCTTGTCATGGATCTCGATCATGACGCGGCCGTCCGGCAGCCGGGTCGCGGCCACCTTCACCTTGGTGTGCGGCGAGGAGAAGGCGGTGGCGTTCTCCAGCAGCTCGGAGAGCAGGTGCACCAGGTCGGTGACGGCCTGGCCGTGGATCTCGCTCTCCGGCACGCCGGAGATCTCGATCCGCTCGTAGTTCTCCACCTCCGAGGAGGCCGCGCGCAACACGTCGACCAGCGGAACCGGCTGGTTCCAGCGGCGGCCCGGCTCCTCGCCCGCGAGGATCAGCAGGTTCTCGCCGTTGCGCCGCATACGGGTCGCCAGGTGGTCCAGCTTGAACAGGTTCTCCAGCTGGTCCGGGTCGGCCTCGTTGTTCTCCAGGCCGGTGATCAGCTCCAGCTGCCGCTCGATGAGGCCCTGGTTGCGGCTGGAGAGGTTGGTGAAGATCGCGTTGACGTTGCCCCGCAGCAGTGCCTGCTCGGCGGCGAGCCGGATCGCCTCCCGGTGGACCTGGTCGAAGGCCCGGGCCACCTCGCCGATCTCGTCCTTGGTGGTGATCGGGATCGGCTCCACCCGGGTGTCGACGCGACCCGGGTCGGTCCGGGACAGCTGGTCGACCAGCGTCGGCAGCCGCTGCTCGGCGACCTCGAAGGCGGCCTTGCGCAGCTGCCGCATGCTGCGGCTCATGGAACGGGCCATCATGCCCGCGACGATGAACGCCGCCAGCAGGGCGACCAGCACGATCACCGAGGTGACGATCGCGTCGCGCTTGGCGTCGGAGGAGATCTGGGCGGCCTCGTCCACGGCCTTGTCGGCGAGGTGCTGCTCGACCTCGCGGTAGGCGTCGAACTTGGCGGTGGCGGCGTCGAACCAGGTCTGCGGGGTGATGCCCTGCCGCTTGAGCGTGGACGCCTGGGCGTCCGGCGCGCCGATGGCGCGCAGCATCCGCTCCATCGGCGGCGGGGTGGCGAACCGCTTCCCGGCGGCCTCGGCGTCGTCCCGCTCCTGCGCGACGCGCTCCTCCCACTCCTTCTTGGTGGCGGCGAGGGTGTCCTCCAGCCGCCGCACGTCCGCCTCCATGCCGCCGGAGCTGAACTCGTCGAGCGCGATCTTCTCCAGATACGCGTAGGAGGCCAGGGCGGTCAGCTGTGCCCGCCGGTCCTCGGCGCTCGGGCCGGGCTTCACCAGCAGGTGCACACCGAGCGAGCGCTGAAGCGATTCAGCGGCCTTGGCCAGCGAGATCGCGTAGACGGTGCGTCCGTAGGAGGTGATGTTGCCGGTGCCCAGACCCAGCTCGTTGGCGAACTCCATCAGCGGGTGCTGGACGGCGACGTAGCCCTCCTCGGTCTGCACCCCGGTCAGCCGGGAGGTGTACGCGTTGCGGCGCAGCGCCTCCAACTGGGGCTCGACCGCCTCGAACGCCTTGAGCCGGCGCTTCAGGCTCGCTGTGTCCGGCATGTCGTCCGCCTGCCGGTGGAACTCCTCGGCCGCCGCGTCGGTGGCCGCGCGGGCCTGTTTCACCGCAGTGTCGTCGCCACCGGAGAGCAGCGGCTCGGCACTCAGGTCACGCTCGTTGATCAGCGCGTTGCTGTAGCCGGCGGCGGCCCGGACCAGACGCGCGGTGCGCTCGGCGTCCTGCGCCTCGCTCCAGGTCGATATGGACGACTCCACCTGCAGGCCGCCGAAGACCAGGGCGACCAGCACCGGAATGAGCAGAATGGCGTTCAGGCGGGTGGGTACCCGCCAGTTGCCGGGGGAAAAACGGCCACCCTTGTCCTGGGGGGCGGGGGTTTCCGGCACATCGGCGGGCGACGCCGCTGTGCGCGGCGGCGGGGTGAAGTTCCCCCGCGCCTGCTGTGCGGAGTCGGGCTTGCTTCGCCTCACTCGACCAACAACCTCTCGGCGTCGGCACCTGATGTCGTGCCGTTCTCAGCTGAGCCCTTACTGCCCAGTTCAGGGAATTCCAGCACGGGGGACGGGTGCAGTCCAAACACCGGGAACAGCGCGCGCGAAGCGCCAAGAGCCAGGGACGAAAAGGGCATCAGGGTCGAGAGGCTGCAAAAAGCCAGGCAAACGAATGCACTGTGGAACAGGCTGTGCGCGATGCGTGTCCGGCCGGGTATTTTTCTCTGTCGAAACGTTATAAGCCCCCGGGCGGGCCGTGTCACAGGACACAGCCCGCCCGGGGGCACGTCTCTCGGGCCCCGCGGCGCACCGCCACCGGCCCGTCCGCCGGGCACTCCGGGCCCGCGACCCGCTGCCGCCGACGGCCCGGCGGACTACTTCAGGCGGGCCATCAGGGCGTGCTCGACGAGTGTGATGAGCGCGCTCTTGGCCTCGCTGCGGTGCCGCGCGTCGGTGATGATGATCGGCGTGTCGGGCCCGATCTGCAGCGCCTCGCGGACCTCTTCGGGGGAGTAGGGCTGGTGTCCGTCGAAGCCGTTGAGGGCGATGACGAACGGCAGGCCGCTGTTCTCGAAGTAGTCGACGGCCGGGAAGCAGTCGGCGAGCCTCCGGGTGTCGACGAGTACGACGGCGCCGATCGCGCCGCGGACCAGGTCGTCCCACATGAACCAGAAGCGGTCCTGGCCCGGGGTGCCGAACAGGTACAGGATCAGGTCGTCGTCCAGCGTGATGCGGCCGAAGTCCATCGCCACGGTCGTCGTGGTCTTGTCCTGCACATGGCTCAGATCGTCGATGCCCGCGGAAGCCGAGGTCATCACGGCCTCGGTGCGCAGCGGGTTGATCTCCGAGACCGCCCCGACGAACGTGGTCTTGCCCACGCCGAAACCACCCGCCACCACGATCTTCGCGGAGGTGGTGGACCGGGCGGCAGGCGCGCCGTTAGAGCTTGCGAAGTCCACTGAGCACCCTTTCCAGCAGTGTCACATCCGGCGTTCCGCCCGCTTCCGAGCCGCCGCCCGGCTGGTGGATCGCCACCATGCCGGCTTCCGCGAGGTCGGCCACGAGAATGCGCGCCACACCGAGCGGGATGTTCAGCAGTGCGGAGACCTCCGCGACCGACTTGACCTCCCGGCACAGATGGCAGATGCGCTGGTGCTCGGGGAGCAGCCCCTGCAGGTGAGCAGGGTCGGCCGTGGTGCTGACCAGCGCCTCGATGGCGAGCTGGTAGCGCGGCCGGGTCCGGCCGCCGGTCATGGCGTACGGACGTACCAGGGGCTGGTCGCCTTCGCCCCCGTACGGCGAGTGATGATGGCCGCCGTACGGGCCGGGCGAGGCGGGGGGCGGGGTCATGAATCCTCCGGTCGGGACAGCAAGATGACGGTGGTGCCGTCGGTCGGTGCCGGTGGGGGGCGCCCGGCCTGCTGGCCGGGCGGGACGGACGGTGGGTGGACAAGCGGTCAGTTCAACAGGCTGCCCTGCAGCTCGGCCCGCAGGTCCGGCGTGAGGACGTTCCCCGCGCGGTCGACGAGCAGGGCCATCTCGTAGCCGACGAGGCCGATGTCGCACTCCGGGTGGGCCAGGACCGCCAGGGACGATCCGTCGGAGATGGACATGATGAAGAGGAATCCGCGTTCCATCTCCACGACGGTCTGGTTGACCGAGCCGCCCTCGAAGATGCGGGAGGCTCCGGCGGTCAGCGAGGTCAGGCCGGAGGCGACGGCCGCCAGCTGGTCCGCGCGGTCGCGGGGGAAGCCTTCGGACATCGCGAGGAGGAGTCCGTCGGCGGAGACCACCACGGTGTGGGACACCCCGGGGGTGTTGTCCACGAAGTTGGTGATCAACCAGTTCAGATTCTGCGCCGCCTGGCTCATCGGGCTCAACTAACGCTCCTGCTGGTAAGTCGGGCCAAGGCCGCGATCTTGGTTGCCGTCCGGACCGGTTCCGGCCTGACGGCCCTGCTGGATCCCCCGTCGGAGGTTCGTCAGCCGTCCGCGCACGTCATCGGGCGCGCGCGACACCTGCGGACCGGTCTGCTGGGGCTGCTGCTGGGCGGTGCCCTCCACGAGGTTGGCACGAGGCACCCGGCGCGGCAGCCCGGAAGCGGTGATCCCGCCGGCGGCGGGCACCCGGACCTGCTCGGCCCGGCGCCAGCGCTCGTCGTTGGGCGAGGCACGCCACTCGGGAGCGGCGGTGTTCGCCGGCCCGCCCGCGGGCGAGGCCTGCGGCTCGCGATGCCGGTCTTCGGACACCGGGGACGGGACGTCGCCGGACGGAGCGCTCTCGCGGTCCGGAACCGGGATCCCCCGGCCGTCGGTGCCGCCGCGCGCGCCGCGGAACCAGTTGGACTCGATGGTGTCGAAGATCGGTGTGCGGTCGTCACCGGGGCCGGACGGCGGCAGCGCCTCCAGCTTTCCGGTGAGCGCGTCGGCGGGCTCGGACGCCACCGGGAACTGCCCGGTGTCGGTCTGCGGCCGGCCGCCGAGGCCGACGCCCGGACCGCCCTGCGGCAGGTAGCCGCCGGTCGGAGCGGAGCGCTGGGCACCCGGCTCGGGCCGGGCGAACTGCCCGGTCTCCGACGGGTCCTGGCCGAGCTGCGGCTGCGGGTACTGCCCGGTGTCGCCGGGGCCCTGGCCGAGTTCGGGGCGGGCGAACTGTCCGGTGTCGCCGGGTCCGCCCTGGAGGCGATGGGTGCCGGTGTCGCCGAGCCGCGGCTGCGGGTACTGCCCGGTGTCGCCGGGGCCCTGGCCCGGCTCCGGGCGGGCGAACTGCCCGGTCCGCGACGGGTCCTGGCCGAGCTGCGGCTGCGGGAACTGTCCGGTGTCGCCGGGGCCCTGACCGAGTTCGGGCCGGGCGAACTGCGCGGTCTCCGACGGGTCCTGGCCGAGCTGCGGCTGCGGGTACTGCCCGGTGTCGCCGGGGCCCTGGCCGAGTTCGGGGCGGGCGAACTGTCCGGTGT
>NZ_JBIRFT010000001.1:0-177470 GCF_044327625.1 Streptomyces sp. NPDC018031 | reverse complement strand
GTGTCGCCGGGTCCGCCCTGGAGGCGATGGGTGCCGGTGTCGCCGAGCCGCGGCTGCGGGAACTGCCCGGTGCTGCCCGGGTCCTGACCGAGCTCCGGACGGGCGAACTGCCCGGTGTCACCCGGACCGCCCTGCGGGGCGCCACCGGGCCGCGGGAACTGGCCGGTGTCGGCCGGGCCCCGGCCGCCGTCCCGCTGCGGGCGGCTGAACAGGGACTCCCGCGGCTCGCCGTCGACGTCGTCATGACCGCGGGGGGCGTCCAGCGCGTCCCGCGAGGTGGAGGGCCAGTCGTCGTTGTCGCCGGCCGCCGCCCGCCGGGCGCCCCAGCTGGTGCCGGGCTGCTGCGGGGCGGGGAGCTCCGGTGCCGCGTCCCGCTGCGGGAGCTGCGGTCGGCCACCCCGGTCGCGGTCCGCCTCGGCACGGGCCGGGGCACCGGTCGGCGGGGCGACGGACGGCCCGTCACCACGGACCGGGAGGGCCGGACGGCCACCGGGGCCGGCCGCCGGGGCGGGCCGGGGCTCGTTGCCCGGGCGCCCCGCGTCGAACAGGCTTCCGCCGCCGGGCGCGGCCGGGCGGTCGCCGCCGGAGACCGGCCGGGTGGGCAGGCCGCCGGCCCCGGGCAGCGCGGGGCGCGCCCCGCCGCCGGGGACCTGGCGCCGGGGCGGCGCGGCCCCGATCAGCCCGGTGCCGCCGCCGTTCGAGGGGTCCTTGGCCGCCGGACCGCCGGGCTTGCCGGCGCCGGGAGCGCCGGCCTGACCGGGCTTCTTGCCGCCCTGGGCGACGTCCACCGGGAGCATGACCAGCGCGGTGGTGCCACCGGAGTCGGAGGGGCGCAGCTGGATGCGGATGCCGTGGCGCAGCGACAGGCGGCCGACCACGAACAGACCCATCCGGCGGGAGACCGAGACGTCCACGGTGGGCGGGCTGGCCAGCCGCTCGTTGATCGCGGCCAGGTCCTCGGGGGAGAGGCCGATGCCGGTGTCGTGGATCTCGACCAGCACCCGGCCGTCCGGCAGGGCGTGGCCGGTGACCTTGACCTTGGTCTGCGGCGAGGAGAACGAGGTGGCGTTCTCCAGCAGCTCGGCGAGCAGGTGCACGAGGTCGTTGACCACCCGGCCGGCGACCTCGGTGGCCGGGACCGCGCTCAGCTCGATGCGCTCGTACTGCTCCACCTCGGAGGCGGCGGCCCGCAGCACGTCGACCAGCGGCACCGGGCGGGTCCACCGGCGGCCGGGTTCCTCACCGGCGAGAACCAGCAGGTTCTCGCCGTTCCGGCGCATACGGGTGGCGAGGTGGTCGAGCTTGAACAGCGAGGACAGCTGGTCCGGGTCGGCCTCGCGCGACTCCAGTTCGGAGATGAGCGACAGCTGACGCTGGATGAGGCCCTGGCTGCGGCGGGAGAGGTTGGTGAACATCGCGTTGACGTTGCCCCGCAGCAGCGCCTGCTCGGCGGCGAGGCGGACCGCCTCGCGGTGCACGTCGTCGAAGGCCGCGGCCACCTTGCCGATCTCGTCCCGGCTGTGCACACCGACCGATTCCACGGAGGTGTCCACGTCCTGCGGATCGGACTCCGACAGCTGCTTGACCAGTTCCGGCAGCCGCTTCTGGGCGACGTCCTGCGCGGTGTCCTGCAGACGGCGCAGCGAACGGACCATGGAGCGGGCGACCACGAAGGCGCCCACCAGCGAGACACCGAGGACCAGCAGGATCAGCGCACCGTTGAGGATGGCGTCCTGCTCCGCCTCGTCACGCAGCTCGCGGGCCTTCTGCTCCATCTCGCTCAGAAGCGTCTGCTCGATCTTCGACATCGCTTCGATCTTGATGGTGTCCTGGTCGTACCAGTCCAGCGAGGAGCGGTCCTCGGAGGTGAGGCCGCGGTCGCCGCCGTCCCGCATGACGCGCTGCGCGTACTTGTCCGCGGCGGTGATGTCCGGGAGGCTCAGCGGCTCCAGCAGGTCCGAGGAGCCCTTGCGGTGGAAGTGGGTGAACCGGCCGAGGGCGTCGCCTTCCTTGTCCAGCGCCGAGGTGCCGTACCGCTTGTCGTTCGCCGACAGGTGCGGGCCGTCCGGATTGGCCAGGGCGGCGCTGATCAGCGCACGCTGGATCGACGCGTACTCCTTGGCGGCGGAGAAGGTCGCCAGCGCACGCGTGTTGGTGATCATGTCCCGGTTGCTGGTGGCCTGCGCCATGTCCTGGGACAGCGCCAGCAGCGAGGTGATCATCTCGTTGTAGCTGATGACGGTCTGCGAGATGTACTCGGGGTTGTCGTACGCCTCGTCCCGGACGCCCCGGATCTTCTGCAGCTGCTGGCTGATGTCGACCAGGGTGGCCTGGACGCCGTCCAGCGCCGAGTCCTTGGCGTCGAGCTCGTCGGCGGCCTTGGTGAACGCCTCGATGGCCCGGGTGGTGTTCTCCCGGGTGGCGATGACCCGGTCGTTCTTCTCGTTGCCGTCGCCGGCGAGCGGGCCCGCGGACTTGTCCCGCTCCTCCTGGAGCGCGTCGGCCAGCTGGGTGGCCTGCTGCGTCATCTCGGTGAGCAGCTTCATGTGGTCCAGCTGCTCGATGTTCTCCAGGGAGCTCTGCATGCGCAGCGCGCCGAGGCTGGTCGCCGCGACCACGGGCAGGGCGAGCAGTGAGACCAGTCGGGTGCTGATGCGCCAGTTGCGCAGGGCCAGGCGGGAGCCGGGCCCGGTGGGCCCCTTCGGCTGCGGCCGTGCCGTCTTCCCGGCCTCGGCGGAGGGCTTCGGCTGCGTGGCGGGCGGGGTCACCTCCGCACCGGTCTCGCCCGGCGTGCGGCCGGTGCCCTGGGCGCGCTGAGGCGAGGAGCCGCGGTCGGTCCCGCGCGGCTCCGGGTCCGCCGAAGCGTTGCTTTCCCTCTTGAAACGTCCCTGCACTAGCGTCGCAACCTCTGGACCAGGCGTTCCACCGATGGTCCGGTGGAACGGTGTCGTCGATGGGGACCGCGGCCCCCCGTAGCGGTCGTGAGTGACCGGCGCGCACACCTTTCATGTCATGAAGAGGAGAGCCACCGCCGCACGGCGTCTCTCTTCGTGTTGCGCCCCCTGCGCGCCGGGCTGAATCTTGCGGCGGTCCGTGGAATTCCAGCACAGTGCCGGAGTCTGCAACAAGGGCGAGGCCCAACCCTGTGATGCGCGTGACCCTCAGTACGGGTGGCATTACGGGACGTAGAAAGTCGTGTCGGTGATAACGGACTTTTCTCGCCCAATGGGGCGCCCTGGGAGGGTGTCCCGCTAGTCATGATCGAGAGCGGAACGTGTGCTTCAGAGGTGCAATGTCCGTTTCTTCTCTGTGGAATTGGTGCCCTATTTGTGACATTCGCCCAATGATTCGTGAGCAAACTCACATGCCGGTCAGGACTTTCTCCCCCGATCGGTGGGCATAGGCGCGTCTAGCCTGACGCTTTACAGAGACAGCCCGGACGACAACCGTCCGCACCACACACCAGCAGGGGTCCAGCCACCGTGAAGACGACGATGACGTCCCGCAACATAGCCAACCCGCGGCGCACCACCCTGGCGCACCTGAAGGACGGCGGCGAACTGCAGGCCGCCGTCCCGCAGCAGCCGGAGCACCCCGTCGACCTCCCGGCCAGCACCGCGAACCCCCGCCGGACGGTCCTGATGAAGGCGCCGGACGCCTGACGAGTGGCGCAGCGGGGAGCGCGCCACCCCCGCGATAGCCTGGAGCGTCAGTCTCCGGCCAGCATCAGTGAAGGGCGCGGCTCCCGTGCGCATCGCCAGATTCTCCCTCGACGGCAACGTCGCCTACGGAGTCGTGGAAGGGGACGCCTCGACCGAGGGCGGCCCCGTCCTCGACGTCATCAAGGGCATCCCCTACGGCGACTTCGAACGCTCGGGTGCGAAGATCCCGCTGAGCCAGGTGCGGCTGCTGCCGCCCACCCTCCCCAACAAGATCGTCGGCATCGGCCGGAACTACGCCGAGCACGCCGCCGAACTGGGCAACGACGTTCCGGACGTCCCGGTCGCCTTCTTCAAGCCCTCGACCGCGGTGATCGGCCCGGGCGACCCCATCGCCTACCCCCCTTCTCCGACGAGGTGCACCACGAGGCCGAGCTGGCCGTGGTGATCGGCCGGATGTGCCGGGAGGTCCCGCGGGACCGGGTCAAGGACGTGATCTTCGGCTACACCTGCGCCAACGACGTCACCGCACGCGATGTGCAGCGGCGTGAGAAGCAGTGGGCGCGGGCCAAGGGCTTCGACACCTCCTGCCCGCTGGGTCCCTGGGTGGAGACCGAACTCGATCCCGGTGACCTCGGCATCATGTGCACCGTCAACGGCGAACAACGCCAGCTGGGCCGGACCAGCGACATGGTGCGCTCGATCGAGGACCTGATCGTGCACATCACCGAGGCGATGACGCTGCTCCCCGGCGACGTCGTCCTCACCGGCACCCCGGCGGGCGTCGGACCCCTGGTCGTCGGCGACGAGGTCGCCGTCACCATCGAAGGCATCGGCACTCTCACCAACAAGGTGATCAAGCGTGGATAGCGCAACCTCCGCCCCTGTACGCGTACGTTTCTGCCCCTCGCCGACCGGCAACCCCCATGTGGGTCTGGTCCGCACGGCCCTGTTCAACTGGGCCTTCGCCCGCCACCACGGCGGCACGCTGGTGTTCCGGATCGAGGACACCGACGCCGCGCGGGACTCCGAGGAGTCCTACCGGCAGCTGCTGGAGGCGATGCGCTGGCTGGGCTTCGACTGGGACGAGGGCCCCGAGACCGGCGGCCCGCACGAGCCCTACCGGCAGTCGCAGCGCATGGAGATCTACGCGGACGTCGCGCGCCGGCTCCAGGAGGCCGGCCACGCCTACGAGTGCTTCTGCACCACCGAGGAGCTGGACGCCCGGCGGGAGGCCGCCCGCGCGGCCGGCCGGCCCTCCGGCTACGACGGCCAGTGCCGCGAACTCGACGAGGAGCGGATCGCGGCCTACCGGGCCGAGGGCCGCACCCCGATCGTGCGCTTCCGGATGCCCGACGAGCCGGTCACCTTCACCGACCTGGTGCGCGGCGAGCTGACCTTCACGCCGGAGAACGTGCCGGACTACGGCATCGTCCGGGCCAACGGCGCCCCGCTGTACACCCTGGTCAACCCGGTCGACGACGCGCTGATGGAGATCACGCACGTGCTCCGCGGCGAGGACCTGCTCTCCTCCACCCCGCGCCAGATCGCCCTGTACCGGGCGCTCGCCGAGATCGGGGTGGGCAACGGCACCACCCCCGCGTTCGGCCATCTGCCGTACGTCATGGGGGAGGGCAACAAGAAGCTCTCCAAGCGGGACCCGCAGTCCTCGCTCAACCTCTACCGGGAGCGTGGCTTCCTCCCCGAGGGGCTGCTCAACTACCTCTCGCTGCTGGGCTGGTCGCTCTCCGCCGACCAGGACATCTTCTCGGTCGAGGAGATGGTGGCGGCGTTCGACATCGGGGACGTCAACGCCAACCCGGCCCGCTTCGACCTGAAGAAGGCCGAGGCGATCAACGCCGACCACATCCGGCGGCTGGACACCAAGGACTTCATCGCGGCCTGTGAGCCGTGGTTGAAGGCCCCGCACGCCTACTGGGCCCCGGAGGACTTCGACCGGGCCGCCTTCGAGGCGATCGCCCCGCACGCCCAGACCCGACTGACGGTCCTCGCCGACATCACCGCCAACGTCGACTTCCTCTTCCTGCCGGAGCCGGTGGCGGACGAGGCGTCCTGGGCCAAGGCGATGAAGGAGGGCTCGGACGCCCTGCTGGCCACCGCCCGGGAGAAGCTGGGCGCCGCGGAGTGGAACGCCGAGGCGCTCAAGGCGGCCGTCCTGGCGGCCGGCGAGGAGCACGGGCTCAAGCTCGGCAAGGCGCAGGCCCCGGTCCGCGTCGCGGTCACCGGCCGCACCGTCGGCCTGCCGCTCTTCGAGTCCCTGGAGGTCCTGGGACGCGAGCGCACGCTGTCCCGCATCGACGCGGCCCTGGCCAGGCTGGCCGGCTGACCGCCGCCGCATGTCCGCCGAGGGGCGGTGACCGGACCGGTCACCGCCCCTCGGCGGCTTCCGGGACCGCCGGCGCGGTGGTCGCCGGCGCGGCGGGGCGGCCGTACGCGGGGGCGCGGGCGACCCGCGCGGATACCCGTTTTGGTGGGCCGTCCGGCATCAGGTAATGTTCTTCCTGCGCCGCCCGGGCGGGCCGAAAGGCCGGAGCGGGAGGCGTAACCAAACAAAACCCCGCAGGGGGTTGAGTTTTGGTGGGGTATGGTGTAATTGGCAGCACGAGTGATTCTGGTTCACTTAGTCTAGGTTCGAGTCCTGGTACCCCAGCAGAAGATCTTCGTCAAGGTCTTCTGTCCCAGCAGGACCAAGCCCCCGTTGTGTAGCGGCCTAGCACGCTGCCCTCTCAAGGCAGTAGCGCCGGTTCGAATCCGGTCGGGGGTACAGATCCTTCTCGCGTGATCACCCGGGTCGCTCCCGGTGACCACGACGCAGGATCGCTAGGGCCCCCGTTGTGTAGCGGCCTAGCACGCCGCCCTCTCAAGGCGGTAGCGCCGGTTCGAATCCGGTCGGGGGTACTGGTCTATACCACCATGGGCTATGGTGTAATTGGCAGCACGAGTGATTCTGGTTCATTTAGTCTAGGTTCGAGTCCTGGTAGCCCAGCTGGATCTGTTCAAGATCCTCGCCCCCGTTGTGTAGCGGCCTAGCACGCCGCCCTCTCAAGGCGGTAGCGCCGGTTCGAATCCGGTCGGGGGTACACACGAAGAAGCGGGGCCCTCCACTGCGGTGGAGGGCCCCGCTTCGTTCGGTTTCGTTTGTCTCCGGGGTCGCCCCGCTACTTCCCGCCGAACCGCCGGGTGGACTCCTCGGCCTGGGCCAGCCGCCGCAGGCTCTGCAGCACCGGCTCGTAGAGCACGGTCAGCGCCACGGCCGCCTCGATGCGCTCCGCGGGGGTCCGGTAGGTCTCCACCAGGTCCAGATCGGCCTCGGCCAGCCGGCCGGCGAGCCGGGCCTGGAACTCCAGGTGGTCGGTGGCGTGCGGGTAGCCGAGCCGGGCCAGGGTGGCGACGGCGGCCACCAGCATCCCGTACGCGGGGGCGGCGGCGCCGGAGTCCAGGCTGTGCTGCCACTGGAGGCGCTCCAGCAGCGTGTCCACCTGGCCGCGGGCGGCGGCCGTGGCGGGATCGTCCTCGTCCGGCTCCGGGCCGTGCGGCAGCGCCCAGACGGCCGCGCCGAGCCGGGTGTTCTGGTCCAGCGTCTCGTCGTCCGTCGCCGCGAGGACCTCGCGGGCGGTGGCCACCGGCATCCGGCCCACCTGGATCAGCGCGCGCACCAGCCGCAGCCGGCGCAGGTGGTCCTCGCCGTACTCGGACTGGGTCGCGGTGACCCGGGTGCCCGGTGGCAGCAGTCGCTCCCGCAGGTAGTACTTGATCGTCGCGGTGGGTACCCCGCTGCGCTCACTCAGCTCCGCCAGTCGCATTCCTCTTGCGCCTCCTATTGGACAGTGGCACTATCCAATCATGGATAGTGACGCTATCCAATGGCGTGCGCCGTCGGCGTCCGCCGTTTACCCGAGCGGACCGAAAGGTGCGGATCAGTGGGCAACGCAGTGATTCCCGGCCGGCACACGGCGGCGACCGAGGGGGACGTGACCCTGTTCGTCATCGGCATGCGCATCAACGACTTCCGGGCGGTGCGCAGTTGGTGGCCGGTCTTCTCGGCGATGCCGAAGATGCTCAAGGAGCTCTCCCGGGACCCGGACAGCGGGCTGCTCCACCACCAGTTGCTGTTCGGGCCGCCGCGGGTGATCTACGTCGCCCAGTACTGGGAGTCGTCGGAGAAGCTGCTCGCCTACGCGTCCGCCCCGGACCGGCTGCACCGGCCCGCGTGGGCGGCGTTCAACCGCAGGCTGAAGGCCGGGAAGGGCAAGGTCGGCTTCTGGCACGAGACGTATCTGGTGCCGGCCGGCCGCCATGAGTCGGTCTACATCAACATGCCGGAGTTCGGCCTGGGCCGGGCCGGAGGCGGAGTGGTGCCGATCGGCCGGCGCGGCGAGCGCGCGGCCGACCGGCTGCGGGCCGGCTGAGGCGGTCAGCCGTTGCGGCGCAGCGCCTCGCTGAGCCGGGCCGCGGCGTCGATGACCGCCTGGGCGTGCATCCGGCCCGGGTGGCGCGTCAGCCGCTCGATCGGGCCGGAGACCGACACCGCGGCCACCACGCGGTTGGAGGGGCCGCGGACGGGTGCGGAGACCGACGCCACGCCCGGCTCCCGCTCGCCGATCGACTGGGCCCAGCCGCGGCGGCGTACGCCGGACAGCGCGGTGGCCGTGAAACGGGCCCCCTGGAGCCCCCGGTGCAGGCGCTCGGGCTCCTCCCAGGCCATCAGCACCTGGGCCGCGGAGCCGGCCTTCATGGGCAGGGTGGAGCCGACCGGGACGGTGTCCCGCAGTCCGGACAGCCGCTCCGCCGCCGCCACGCAGATGCGCATGTCGCCCTGGCGCCGGTAGAGCTGGGCGCTCTCGCCGGTCACGTCGCGTAGGTGAGTGAGTACCGGGCCGGCCGTGGCCAGCAGCCGGTCCTCGCCGGCCGCCGCCGCCAGCTCGGCGAGCCGGGGGCCGAGTATGAACCGGCCCTGCATATCGCGCGCCACCATGCGGTGGTGTTCGAGCGCGACCGCGAGCCGGTGCGCCGTGGGGCGCGCGAGCCCGGTCGCTCCGACCAGCCCCGCGAGGGTGGCCGGACCGGACTCCAGAGCGCTCAGAACCAGAGCCGCCTTGTCGAGAACGCCGACGCCACTAGAGTTGTCCATGCAACGATACTTGCGTCTCACACTGTGAAACGCAAGTTCAATATTCCGGGGAACCCGCCACTGTAGGAAGTGCGGGCCCGCGGACCAGGGCACGCAGACGGCACGAGTTGGGCCGGCGATGCGGCCGGTCGGAGGGAAAGCGATGGGACGGACACTGGCGGAGAAGGTCTGGGACGACCACGTCGTCCGGCGCGCCGAGGGCGAGCCAGACCTGCTCTTCATCGATCTGCACCTGCTGCACGAGGTGACCAGTCCGCAGGCCTTCGACGGCCTCCGCAAGGCCGGCCGCCGGGTGCGGCGCACCGATCTCACCATCGCCACCGAGGACCACAACACCCCCACCCTCGACATCGACAAGCCGATCGCCGACCCGGTCTCCCGGGCGCAGTTGGAGACGCTGCGCAAGAACTGCGCCGAGTTCGGCGTGCGGCTGCACCCGCTGGGCGACGTCGAGCAGGGCGTGGTCCACGTGGTGGGACCGCAGCTGGGCCTCACCCAGCCCGGCACCACGGTGGTCTGCGGCGACAGCCACACCTCCACGCACGGCGCCTTCGGCGCGCTCGCCTTCGGTATCGGCACCAGCCAGGTCGAGCACGTGCTGGCCACCCAGACGCTGCCGCTGGCGCCGTTCAAGACCATGGCGATCACCGTCGAGGGCGAGCTGCCGGACGGTGTCACGGCCAAGGACCTGATCCTGGCGATCATCGCCAGGATCGGGACCGGCGGCGGCCAGGGCTATGTGATCGAGTACCGGGGCCCGGCGATCGAGAAGCTGTCGATGGAAGCCCGGATGACCGTGTGCAACATGTCCATCGAGGCGGGCGCCCGGGCCGGCATGATCGCCCCGGACGAGACCACCTTCGCCTACCTCGAGGACCGCGCGCACGCCCCCAAGGGTGCGGACTGGGATGCGGCCGTGGCGTACTGGCGTACCCTGCGCACCGACGACGACGCCGTCTTCGACCACGAGGTGGTCATCGACGCCGCCTCGCTGGCCCCGTTCGTCACCTGGGGCACCAACCCCGGCCAGGGCGCGCCGCTGTCGGCGTCGGTGCCGGACCCGGCCGCCTACGCCGACCCCAGTGAGCGGCTGGCGGCCGAGAAGGCGCTGGAGTACATGGGGCTGACGGCCGGTCAGCCGCTGCGGGAGATCGCCGTCGACACCGTGTTCGTCGGATCCTGCACCAACGGCCGGATCGAGGACCTGCGCTCCGCGGCCGCGGTCCTGGACGGCCGGTCGGTCGCCGAAGGGGTCCGGATGCTGGTCGTCCCCGGCTCGGTGCGGGTGGCGCTGCAGGCGGTCGAGGAGGGCCTGGACAAGGTGTTCACCGCGGCCGGCGCCGAATGGCGGCACGCGGGCTGCTCGATGTGCCTGGGCATGAACCCCGACCAGCTGGCCCCGGGCGAGCGCTCGGCGTCCACCTCCAACCGCAACTTCGAGGGCAGGCAGGGCAAGGGCGGCCGGACCCACCTGGTCTCGCCGCAGGTCGCCGCCGCCACCGCGGTGCTCGGCCACCTGGCTTCGCCCGCCGACCTGTCCGACGTCCCCACGCCCGCCGGAGTCTGAGATCACCATGGAAGCTTTCACCACGCACACCGGCCGGGCCGTCCCGCTGCGCCGCAGCAACGTCGACACCGACCAGATCATCCCCGCGCACTGGCTCAAGAAGGTCACCCGTGACGGCTTCGAGGACGGGCTCTTCGAGGCGTGGCGCAAGGACCCCGGCTTCGTGCTGAACCAGGAGGCGCACCGGGGCGCGACGGTGCTCGTGGCGGGTCCCGACTTCGGCACCGGGTCCTCCCGCGAGCACGCGGTGTGGGCGCTGCAGAACTACGGTTTCCAGGCCGTGATCTCCTCCCGCTTCGCCGACATCTTCCGCGGCAACTCGCTCAAGAACGGTCTGCTGACCGTGGTGCTGCCGCAGGAGACGGTGGACCGGCTGTGGGAGCTGGTGGAGGCCGACCCGGGGGCCGAGATCACCGTGGACCTCGTCGACCGCCAGGTCCGGGCCGAAGGAATCACGGCCGATTTCGACCTTGACGAGAACGCGCGATGGCGCCTGCTGGAAGGGCTGGACGACATCAGTCTGACCCTCCGGGAGGACGCCGCGATCGCCGCGTTCGAGGCCCGCCGACCCTCCTTCAAGCCCACCACGGTTGAGGTCTGAGCCCCCCGGTTCTCCCTGCACGGAACACGTTTGACACGATGCGTCGCCGGTCAGAGGACCGGCGACGCATCGGCGTGTTGAGGCCCCATGAGGCGACAACTCGCCGCAGATGGCACAATCACCGCATGGAACGCGACAGCCAACTCGAGCTCTACGCGGCCGTCGCGGCCCGCTTGAAGGAAGCGCACACAAGGGTGCGCGCACTGCAAGTCCCGGAGGGCGTACGGATGGCGCTGTCCCGGAAGCTGCTGGTCATCACGGCAGCGTCGAAGCACGATCTGGCGGACGCGGCTCGGCGTCTGGACCGGTTGATGGACGACCTGGACGCGGGTCGATTCCCCGAAGACCTCGGCGGCGACGGAAGTCCGTGACGGTCGAGTTCGTTGCGGCACAAGGGTGATTAGCCCGTTTCGTGTTTGATTTGCGGTATATATCTGCCTAACGTGCGAAAAAGCTTGAACACATTCGTTCCGGCGATGTCTCCGAAGGGGAAGACGTGAACAAGGCGCAGCTCGTAGAAGCGATTGCCGACAAGCTCGGCGGCCGGCAGAACGCCGCCGACGCGGTCGACGCGGTACTGGACGCGATCGTGCGTGCGGTCGTCGCCGGGGATCGAGTTTCGGTCACCGGCTTCGGTTCGTTCGAGAAGGTGGACCGCCCGGCGCGTTACGCCCGTAACCCGCAGACCGGTGAGCGCGTCCGGGTGAAGAAGACCTCGGTGCCCCGCTTCCGCGCCGGGCAGGGCTTCAAGGACCTGGTGAGCGGCTCCAAGAAGCTGCCCAAGGGCGGCGAGGTGTCCGTCAAGAAGGCACCGAAGGGCAGCCTCCAGGTCGGCGCCGTCGCGAAGAAGGCCGCGGCCAAGAAGGCGACCGCCAAGAAGGCCGCCGCGAAGAAGGCCGCCCCCGCAGCCGCCAAGAAGGCGGCTCCGGCGAAGAAGGCCACCACGGCCGCCGCGAAGAAGACCACCGCCGCGGCGAAGAAGACCACGGCGAAGAAGACGACCGCCGCCGCGGCGAAGAAGACGACCGCGAAGAAGGCCACCACGGCCGCGAAGAAGACCGCGCCCGCCAAGAAGGCCACGGCGAAGAAGGCGCCGGCCAAGAAGGCCACCGCGCGCAAGACCACCACCGCCAAGAAGGCCACCACCGCCCGCAAGAAGTGATCGCGGGCGGGCTGCGTCCCGCGCCGGGCCGGGCTCTCTCCGAAGAGCCCGGCCCGCGGTGTTTTCCCAGGCAGGGCCGGTCTGGTGCGGCCTTCCGCGGGCCGGCCGCACGGGCCGCGGCGGCAGCCGGGCGGTCACCCGCGGACGGACCGGGCGGCAGCCCGGCCCGGCGGCGCGCGCCGCCCGCGGGTCAGAAGGTCTGCAGGGTGAGGAAGGTGACGCGGCGCTCCGCGCCTTCGCCGGCCACCTCGATCCGCACCCGCTGACCGGGGCGCAGCAGGCGCAGGCCGCCCGCGTCGAAGGCCACCGCGTCGAAGGGCAGCGGAGTTCCGTCGTCCAGCAGCACGCTGCCGGCGCGGGTCTCGGGGTCGTACGTGTACGCGGTTGCCTGCATACCCGGCAGCGTATCCCCCGGCGGGAAGTCCGGTGCCACCGTGCGGGAGGAAGGGCGGCCCGGGGTCACCTCCGGGCGGCGCCGGCCCCGGCGGGCGGGGAGCGCGGCCGCAGCGGGCGGGAGGACCTCGGGCCCGGGGAGCCGGCGGCGCTCCGGCGCCGCCCACGCCTCCGGACCGTCGCGCCCCGGCAGGGCGCGGTGATCAGCCTCGGGCCGGGCGCCGCGGTCAACCGGTCGCCGTGGTCGGCAGGGCGCCCTGGTCGGCATGCCGGCGCGCGCCGGTCGGCCGCGGACCGGCGGGGCGCCGCGGCCCCGGGCCCGGACGGCGGTACCACCGGCGCCCGGCCGGGCGCGACGGCCTCAGCAGGGCGCGGTGTGCGCCGGCGGTTGCGGGTCCGGGCACCACGCGGCCAGCAGGCCGGAGGTGTGCGGACCGACGCCGAGCCGCAGCGCGGCCCGCAGGTCCGGCACCGTGTCCACGTCCTGCCGCACGCTGTCCACCGCGGAAAGACCCAGCTCACGAGCGCCCGACGCGAGGTGCCGGGCGCGCGAGGGCCCACCGAAGGCGGGCGCCAGCTCCACGCCCGCGCCGGCCGCCAGCAGCGTCGTCCCGATCCCCGCCGCATCCGCCAGGAAGGCCCGACCGGCGCCCGCGGCGGCGCGCAGCACCCGGTCCAGCTCCGCCGCCCGCAGGGCCGGCAGATCCGCGTTGAGCGCCGCCACCGGCGCCTGGGGAAGCGCCGCCCGCACCACCCGCGCGCCGTGCGCCAGCGCCGCGTTCAGCCCGTCCGCCGACGGTCCGGGGGCGTCCGGCACGATCCGTGCGCCCAAGGCGGACAGCGCACACCCGGCGCGCGCATCGTCCGTGACGACCACCACACCCCCGACGCGCCGGCAGGACAGTGCGGCACCCACCGTGTCCTGGGCGAACGCCAGCGCGAGATCGGGCCGCCAGCCTTCCGGCACACCGCCGTCGAGCCGGCTCTTCGCCTGCGACAAGGGCTTGAGCGGGACCACCAGGGTCCAGGTCAAGGGCGCTCCAATTCTCCGCACGGGCCTCATTCTCGCCTGCTGCCGCAGCCACCGGACACCCGCTCCGGATACGGTGTCCTCGACACTGCGGCTACCGGGAGCGACACTTGTGCGGCTGCGGGGGCGAGTGAAGGCAGCAGGTCAGCAGGGTTTCAGAGAGGGTGTTGGCGAGTGTCCGGCCGCAGAATCGGCATCTGGTACCGCATGGCTGCGGTCTTGGTAAAACCGCCCCTGGTGGTTCTGTTCAAGCGGGACTGGCGAGGAATGGAGAACATTCCCGCTGAAGGCGGATTTATCACGGCGATCAATCACAACTCGTATCTCGACCCACTGTCGTATGCGCACTTTCAGTACAACACCGGCCGAGTGCCGCGCTTCCTCGCCAAGGCCGGCCTCTTCAAGGGCAGCTTCGTCGGCACCTTCCTGCGGGGTCTGAAGCAGATTCCGGTCTACCGGGAGTCCACCGACGCCGCGAACGCCTTCCGGGCCGCCGTCGACGCGATCAACAAGGGCGAGTGCGTGGCGTTCTACCCGGAGGGCACCCTCACCCGCGACCCCGACATGTGGCCGATGCGCGGCAAGACCGGCGCCGCCCGGGTCGCGCTGCTCACCAAGGCCCCGGTCATCCCGGTCGCGCAGTGGGGGGCGAACGAGGCGGTGCCGCCGTACGCCAAGCGCAAGCGGGTCCGGCTCCTCCCGCGCAAGACCCTCCGGGTGGTCGCCGGGCCCCCCGTCGACCTGTCCGAGTTCTACGGCCAGGAGCCGACCGCCGAGGTGCTGCGCGCCGCCACCGACGCCATCATGGCCGCCATCACCGAACTCCTCGCCGAGCTGCGGGACGAACCCGCGCCCGCCGAGCCGTACGACCACCGCAAGGCCCGCGACGCCGGGGAGGGGGGCAAGTGACGCGCTGCGCGGTGTACGGCACCGGGTCCTGGGGGACCGCCTTCGCCATGGTGCTCGCCGACGCCGGCTGCGAGGTGACCCTGTGGGGCCGCCGCCCGGAGCTGGCCGAGGCCATCAACAGCGGCCGCACCAACCCCGACTACCTGCCCGGTGTCGAGCTGCCGCGGTCGGTCCGGGCCACCACCGACCCCGCCGAGGCGGCGGACGGCGCCGAGTTCACGATCCTCGCCGTGCCCTCCCAGACGCTCCGTGCCAACCTGGCCGGCTGGGTGCCGCTGCTGCCCTCCGACACCGTGCTGGTCTCCTTGATGAAGGGCGTGGAACTCGGCACCGCCAAGCGGATGAGCGAGGTGATCGAGGAGGTCGGCACAGCGTCCCCGGACCGGGTCGCGGTGCTCACCGGCCCCAACCTCGCCAAGGAGATCGCGGCCCGCCAGCCCGCCGCCGCCGTGGTCGCCTGCCGCGACGAGGGCGTGGCCCTGCGCCTCCAGGCCGCCTGCCACACGCCGTACTTCCGCCCGTACACCAACACCGACGTGGTGGGCTGCGAGCTGGGCGGGGCGGTGAAGAACGTCATCGCGCTCGCCGTGGGCATCGCCGACGGCATGGGGCTCGGCGACAACGCCAAGGCGTCGCTGATCACCCGCGGTCTGGCCGAGACCACCCGGCTCGGGCTGGCGATGGGCGCCGACGCGCACACCTTCGCGGGCCTGGCCGGCATGGGCGACCTGGTCGCCACCTGCTCCTCGCCGCTCTCCCGCAACCACACCTTCGGCACCAACCTCGGGCGCGGCATGACCCTGGCGGAGACCATCGCGGTCACCCGGCAGACCGCCGAGGGCGTCAAGTCGTGCGAGTCGGTGCTCGATCTGGCCCGCCGGCACGATGTCGACATGCCGATCACCGAGACCGTGGTGGACATCGTGCACGAGGGCAAGCCGCCGCTGGTGGCCCTCAAGGAGCTGATGTCCCGCAGCGCCAAGCCCGAGCGCCACTGACGGCGGACCCGGCGGGGCGCCCCGGCCCCCCCCGCCGGCCCGCGCCGCGCCGGCCGCCGGACCCCGCGCCGCCACCGGCCCCCGGACGGGCGCGGGCCCGCCGCCGGGCCCGGTGCCGCGGACACCGGCCCCCTGCGTCACTGACGGAAAAGCGACCGCAAGGTAATCTCAACGCGATATGAGCAGCGACACCACCACTCCCAGCCCAGGCCGCAGGCCGCGCGTCGCCGTCGTCTTCGGCGGGCGCAGCTCCGAGCACGCCATCTCCGTGGTCACCGCCGGTGCCGTCCTGTCCGCGATCGACCGGACGAAGTACGACGTGCTGCCGATCGGCATCACCGCCGACGGGCGTTGGGCGCTGACCGCCGACGACCCGCAGCGGATGGCCATCACCGACCGCCGCCTGCCCAGCGTCGCCGAACTCACCGAGTCCGCCGACGGCACCGTGCTGCTGCCGGTCGACCCCGCCAGCCGTGAGGTGGTCTACACCGAGCCGGGCAACGTGCCCAAGGTGCTGGGCGACGTGGACGTGGTCTTCCCCATGCTGCACGGCCCCTACGGCGAGGACGGCACGCTGCAGGGCCTGCTGGAGCTCTCCGGGGTGCCGTACGTGGGCTCCGGGGTGCTGGCGTCGGCCGTCGGCATGGACAAGGAGTACATGAAGCGGGTGTTCGTCTCCTTCGGGCTGCCGGTCGGCCCGTACGAGGTGATCCGCCCGCGGGAGTGGGACCGCGACCCGGCGGCCGCCCGCAAGAAGATCGTGGACTTCGCCGCCGAGCACGGCTGGCCGGTCTTCGTCAAGCCCGCCCGCGCGGGCTCCTCCATGGGCATCTCCAAGGTCGACTCGCTCGCCGGGGTCGACGAGGCGGTCGCCGAGGCGCGCCGCCACGACCCCAAGATCATCATCGAGTCGCTGCTCAGCGGTCGCGAGATCGAGTGCGGTGTGCTGGAGTTCGAGGACGGACCGCGCGCCAGCGTCCCCGCCGAGATCCCGCCGGTCACCTCCCACGACTTCTACGACTTCGAGGCCAAGTACATCGACTCGGCCACCGGCATCGTCCCCGCGCCGCTGACCGAGGCGGAGACGGCCGAGGTGCAGCGGCTGGCCGTGCGGGCCTTCGAGGCGGCGTCCTGCGAAGGTCTGGTGCGCGCCGACTTCTTCCTGCAGGACGACGGCGAGTTCGTGATCAACGAGATCAACACCATGCCCGGCTTCACGCCCATCTCCATGTACCCGCGGATGTGGCAGGAGAGCGGCGTGAGCTACCCGGAGCTGGTGGACCGCCTGCTGCAGGCCGCGCTGAGCCGCAGCACCGGCCTGCGCTGAGCCGCCGCGCGGGCCGCGCCACCGGAGCGCCGCGGGGGACCCCCGGTCCGCCGCGGCCCGGGCGGCCCGGCGCTCAGATCCCGGCCGGCACGGTCTTCCGGACGGCGCCTGCGAGGTCGATCAGCACGTTGACCTCGGGGGCGTAGTCGTCCGGCACCACCACCTCGACGTACGCCCTGCGCAGCGTGGTGGTGAAGCGATAGCCGCCGTCCTGCTTCTCGATGACCCAGCCGACGCCGTTCAGCTCGGCGGAGTCCGGGAGCGCGTTGTACGCTTCGCTGCCGGGCGTGAGCACGTCAGGCTGGGGCACGCCGCAGCGCAGCTCGACGGCCGGGTCGCCCCACGCCGCGGTGAAGTCCGACGCCGGGTCGGTCTCCCGCCGGTCGAGGCCGTCCAGCTGCCGGGGCAGTTCCCGGTGCAGTGCCCGGCACATCGCCACCGCCTTCGCCGGCGGAGTGGGAACCGCCGGTCCGGCGGCCTCGTCGGTGGAGGTGCAACCCGCCGCCGGCACCAGCACCAGCGCGGCGGCGGCAAGACTGATCAGCCGACGGGACGAGAAGTTCACCGGCCGAGCATACGGGGGAGCTACAGATGCACGACCGGGCAGGTCAGGGTGCGCGTGATGCCGTCCACTTGCTGGACCTTGGCGACCACCATCCGGCCGAGCTCGTCCACCGTGTCGGCCTGCGCGCGCACGATCACGTCGTACGGCCCGGTGACGTCCTCGGCCTGGATCACCCCCGGGATCTGTGAGATGACTTCGGCGACGGTCGACGCCTTGCCGACCTCGGTCTGGATCAGGATGTACGCCTGTACCACGGAACCTCCAGGGCGGCTACGAGGATCATGTGGGGAGAAGGGACGCCACGGTACCGCGTCACCGAGCGGCGCGGGGAGACCCGGGCGGCCTGCGCGGCGCGGCGAACGGCACCACAACGTGCGCGAGTGACGCAGGAAAACGAGCGCGAGCTGTCCGGGAACGATCGTGAAGGGGTGACGGAATGGCGCACACTTCTCCGGGGGACGGTGCCGGGGAGCGGCTCCGCGACCACGGGCCGGGCCCTGGGCACGGCGAAGCCGAGGACACCAACACCGTGAGGAGAAGCGCAGTGAAAGGCACCGTGGGCGAGCTGGGGGAGTTCGGGCTCATCAGAGAGCTCACCTCACGGCTCACCAGCACCCGGGCGGTACGGCTGGGGCCCGGGGACGACGCCGCGGTGGTCGCCGCACCCGACCGCAGGGTCGTGGCCAGCACCGATGTGCTGCTGGAGGGCCGGCACTTCCGCCGCGACTGGTCCACCGCCTACGACGTCGGCCGGAAGGCGGCGGCCCAGAACCTCGCCGACATCGCGGCCATGGGGGCGGTGCCCACCGCGCTGCTGCTGGGCCTGGTGGTGCCCGCGGACCTCCCCGCCACCTGGCCGAACGAGCTGATGGACGGATTGCGCGACGAGTGCCAGGTGGCCGGCGCCGCGGTCGTCGGCGGCGACGTGGTCCGCGGCGACACCATCACCGTGGCGATCACCGCCCTGGGTGACCTCCGCAACCAGGACCCGGTCACCCGATCCGGTGCCCAGCCGGGCGACGTGGTCGCGGTCACCGGCTGGCTGGGCTGGTCGGCGGCCGGTCACGCGGTGCTCTCCCGCGGCTTCCGCTCCCCCCGGGCCTTCGTCGAGGCGCACCGCCGCCCGGAGCCGCCGTACCACGCGGGTCCGGCCGCCGCCGGGCTCGGCGCCACCGCGATGACCGACGTCAGCGACGGCCTCGTCGCCGACCTGGGCCACATCGCCGAGGCCAGCAAGGTCCGCATCGACCTGCGGTCCGGCGACGTCGACATCCCCACCCAGATGTCCGACATCGCGCAGGCGGTGGGCGTGGACCCGCTCCAGTGGGTGCTCAACGGGGGAGAGGACCACGCCATCGTCGCCACCTTCCCGCCGGACGTGAAACTGCCGGCCCGCTGGAAGGTGATCGGCGAGGTGCTCAACCCCTCCGCCCTGCCGTACGTGACGGTGGACGGGGCGCCCTGGGCGCACGGCGGCTGGGACCACTTCGGCGACGAGGCGGGCGCCGAGTAGATTCGGCGGCATGCCGCACATACCCGCGTCCGAAGCACCGCCGCCCCCGGGCGTCCCGCCGCACCCGCCGTGCGTCCTCACCGTCGCCGGCTCCGACTCCGGCGGCGGTGCCGGCATCCAGGCCGACCTCAAGACGATGCTGGCGCTGGGCGTACACGGCATGAGCGTGCTCACCGCCGTCACGGCGCAGAACTCCCGGGGCGTCCAGGGCGCCTGGGAACTGCCCGCGGAGGCGGTGCGCGCGCAGTTCCGCAGCGTCGTCGACGACATCGGCGTGCAGGCGGTGAAGACCGGCATGCTGGCCTCCGCCGAACTCGTGGAGACCGTCGCCGGGCTGCTCGCCGAGCTGACCGTGCCGGTGGTCGTCGACCCGGTGGGCGTCTCCAAGCACGGCGACCCGCTGCTGGCGGCCGAGGCGCTCGGCGCGGTCCGCGGCAAGCTGCTGCCGACCGCCACCGTGGCCACCCCCAACCTCGACGAGGTGCGCCAGCTGACCGGCGTACGGGTGACCGGCGAGGCCGACCTGCGGCGGGCCGCCGACGCGATCCTCGGCCACGGGCCCCGCTGGGCCCTGATCAAGGGCGGTCACCTGGACGGCGAGGCGGTGGACCTGCTGACCGACGGCACCGAGGAGCACTGGCTGCGCGCCCCGCGCCACGACAACCGGCACACCCACGGCACCGGCTGCACCCTCGCCAGCGCCATCGCCGCCGGGCTGGCGGGCGGGCTGCCGGTGCCGGACGCGGTCCGCGCCGCCAAGCGGTACGTCACCGGCGCCATCGCGGCCGGTTTCCCGCTCGGCTCGGGCATCGGCCCGGTCGACCACGGCTGGCGGCTGCGCGACTGACCCGGGCCCCGGGCCGCCGGCGGTGACGGCCCGGGCGGCCGGGACCGGCCCGGTTCCGCCCGGTCCGGTTCCGCCTGGCCCGGTTCCGCCCGGTCCGGTTCCGCCTGGCCCGGTTCCGCCCGGTCCGGGTTCCCCACCGGTCCTGCCCGGCCCGGCCGGTCACGCCACCGGGCCGCCGGCGGTGGACGGCGGAACGCGAAAAAGCCGGTCCACCGAGGTGGACCGGCCTTGACGACCGGAGGGCTGCGCTACGACGGAGTCGAAGTCGTACACGCGAGACCGGCTCCCCGCTGCATGCGGGGAGTACCGTCCGCTAGCGCGAGACCTTGCCGGCCTTGATGCACGAGGTGCAGACGTTGAGCCGCTTCGGCGTCCGCCCGACCACAGCACGCACCGTCTGGATGTTGGGGTTCCAACGACGGCGAGTGCGGCGGTGCGAGTGCGAAATGTTGTTGCCGAAGCCCGGCCCCTTGCCGCAGACGTCGCAGTTGGCAGCCACGGGTCACTCCAAAGACTTCAGATACACGTACGGTGAAAGCCCGGCGTGCCAAGGTCGTGGACGACCGGCAGTACCAGGGAAAAGAAGCCCGATTCGCATCGGGCAACCGGAGCAGCATACTACGGCCGCTTCCGTACCTCGAAACTACCATGAGCGGCCGGTGGCCCGCCGGGCGGCCACCGCCCCGGCCGGCGGACTGACGGCGCCGCGCGGCCCGACTACCCTGCGGTGGGCCGCCCAGGTCATTCACCGCGCTCACGCGCGCTGTTCCGCTGCCAGCCAGGAGGACGCAAGGTGCCGCACACTCCCCCAGACTCCGTCCGGGGGGACCCCCTGGACGCCGATGCGGTGCGCACCTGGTGCTCGCTGGCGCTGGACGCGCTCGGCCGGGCCCGCGAGGACATCGACGCCATCAACGTCTACCCGGTCGCCGACGGGGACACCGGCACCAACCTCTACCTGACCGCGGAGTCCGCCGCGCACGCCGTCGACGCCGTCTTCAACGGCCACACCGCCTCCGGCGCCGCCTCCCGCCCCACCCTCGGGGACGCGGTACGGGCCATGGCGCACGGTGCGCTCATCGGCGCCCGCGGCAACTCCGGCACCATCCTCGCCCAGCTGCTGCGCGGCATGGCCGACGTACTCGCGACCGGAACCGCCCCGGAGCCCGCGACCGGAAGGGCCGGCGGCGACGCCCTCCGGCGCGGTCTGCGCAACGCCGCCCGGTCCGCCTACACGGCGGTCGCCCACCCGGTGGAGGGCACCGTGCTCACCGTCGCCGCCGCCGCGGCCGACGCCGCGGAACGCGGCGACGGCGACCCGGCGGCCGTGGCCCGCGCGGCCTGGGAAGGCGCGCGCACCGCCCTGGCGGCCACCCCGGGGCAGCTCGACACCCTCCGCCGCGCCGGTGTGGTCGACGCCGGCGGCTACGGGCTGGTGGCGATACTCGGAGCCCTGGCGCAGGCCCTCTCCGGGGAGGCGCCGCCCCGGCCGCCCGCCCCCGGGCACGGCCGGGTCGGCCCCGCCTGCGACCCCGTCGGCCCCGTCTGCGGCCCGGTCGGCCCCGGGGAGGACGCCGCACGGCGGCCGGACGAGGCCGCGGCCGCCGCGCCCGGCACCGGCCCCGCGTTCGAGGTGATCTATCTGCTGGAGGCCGGCGAGGAGGCCGTCGACCGGCTCCGCGCCCGGCTCGACGCCCTCGGCGACAGCCTGGTGGTGGTCGGCGGCGACGGCCTGTGGAACGTCCACGTCCACGTGGACGACGCGGGCGCCGCCGTGGAGGCCGGCGTCCAGGCCGGGCGCCCCTACCGGATCCGGATCACCCACTTCGGCACCGCGGCGGACCCCGCCCACGGCGCCGCCGGCCGGCCGGCCGAGGGCAACGGCGTCCCCGGCGAGCGGGCCGCCCGCGCCGTCGTCGCCGTGGTGCCCGGCGACGGCCTGGCCGCGCTGTGCGCCGAGGCCGGTGCCACCGTGGTCACCACCCGCCCCGGCGAGCCGCCCGCCAGCGGGGAACTCGTCCAGGCGGTGCGCCGGGCGCACGCCCGCGAGGTGGTCCTGCTGCCCAACGACGCGGCGCTGCGGCACACCGCCGCGGCCGCCGCCGAGCAGGCACGCGCCGAAGGGGTACGGGTGGCCCTGGTCCCGACCCGGTCCGCGGTGCAGGGCATCGCGGCCCTCGCCGTCCACGAACCCGGCCGCCGGTTCGACGAGGACGTGGTCGCCATGACCGCCGCCGCGGGCGCCACCCGCCACGCCGAACTGGCCGTCGCCGAGCACGAGTCGTGGACGACGGCCGGGGTCTGCCAGGCCGGGGACGTGCTCGGCCTGATCGACGGCGACGTCGCGGTGATCCGGCCCGGCATCACCGCCGCGGCCCGGGCGGTACTGGACCGGATGCTCGCGGCCGGCGGGGAGATGGTCACCCTGGTCCTCGGGGCGGACGTGCCCGGCACCGTGGCCGAGGAGCTGGAGGACCACGTGCGGCGGACGTACCTCGCCGTCGACACCGTGGTCTACCGCGGCGGCCAGCACGGCGTACCGATGATCATCGGAGTGGAGTAGCGGGCGGGCGCGCGGCGCCCGCCACCGGGTGTCCGTCGCCCGATGTCACACGGGTGGTGTGCAATGGACAGCGTGCCCGCCCTCGACGAACCCCTGAAGAAGATCCTCGGCGGCAACACCGCGAAGGTGATGGCCGAGCACCTCGACCTGCACACGGTCGGCGACCTGCTGCACCACTACCCGCGCCGGTACGCCGAGCGGGGCGAGCTGACCCGGCTGGCCGACCTGCCGCTCGACGAGCACGTCACCGTCGTCGCCCAGGTCGCCGACGCCCGCGTGCTGAAGTTCAACAGCGGCAAGGGGCAGCGTCTGGAGGTCACTCTCACCGACGGCAGCGGCCGGCTCCAGCTGGTGTTCTTCGGCCGGTCGATCTACGCCCACCAGAAGGAGCTGCTGCCCGGCCGGCGCGGCATGTTCGCCGGCAAGGTCGGCGTCTTCCGCAACGTCCGCCAGCTCGCCCACCCCGCCTACGAGATGCTCGGCAAGGACGACGGGGCGGACGCCGTCGAGGCCTTCGCCCACCACCAGCGCCCGCTCTACCCGGCCTGCGCCCAACTGCAGTCCTGGAAGATCGAGAAGGCGGTGGGCACCGTGCTGGACAGCATGGCCGCCACCGGCTGGGAGGGCCTGGTGGACCCGCTGCCCACCGCCCTGCGGGAGGGCCGCGGCCTGGCCCCGCTCCCGGACGCCCTGCTCAGGGTCCACCGGCCGCGGACCAAGGCGGACATCGCCATCGCCCGGGAGCGGCTCAAGTGGGACGAGGCGTTCGTGCTCCAGGTCGCCCTGGCCCGCCGCCGGCACGCCGACGCACAGCTGCCCGCGGTGCCCCGGGTGCCCCGCGCCGGCGGCCTGCTGGACGCCTTCGACGCCAGGCTCCCCTTCGAACTCACCGAGGGCCAGCGCAAGGTCGGCAAGGAGATCTTCGACGACCTCGCCGCCGACCACCCGATGCACCGGCTCCTGCAGGGCGAGGTCGGCTCCGGCAAGACGATGGTGGCCCTGCGGGCGATGCTCGCCGTGGTGGACGCCGGCGGACAGGCCGCGATGCTGGCGCCCACCGAGGTGCTCGCCCAGCAGCACCACCGCTCCATCGTGGAGATGCTGGGGGACCTCGCCGAGGGCGGGCTGCTCGGCGGGGCCGAGCAGGGCACCAAGGTGGTGCTGCTCACCGGCTCGATGGGCACCGCCGCACGCCGCCAGGCCCTGCTCGACCTGGTCACCGGCGAGGCCGGCATCGTCATCGGCACCCACGCCCTGATCGAGGACAAGGTGCAGTTCCACGACCTGGGGCTGGTGGTGGTGGACGAGCAGCACCGCTTCGGCGTCGAGCAGCGCGACGCCCTGCGCAACAAGGGCAAGCAGCCCCCGCACCTGCTGGTGATGACCGCGACCCCGATCCCGCGGACGGTGGCCATGACCGTCTTCGGCGACCTGGAGACCTCGGTGCTCGACCAGCTCCCGGCCGGCCGCTCCCCGATCGCCAGCCATGTGGTGCCCGCCCAGGACAAGCCGCACTTCCTCGCCCGCGCCTGGGACCGGGTGCGGGAGGAGACCGAGGCCGGACACCAGGCGTACGTCGTGTGCCCCCGCATCGGCGACGAGGAGGACGACCGGCCCGCGAAGCGCAGCGCCGAGGACATCGCCGAGAAGCGGCCGCCGCTGGCCGTGGTCGAAGTCGCCGGGCAGCTCACCGCCGGACCGCTGCGCGGCCTGCGGGTGGACATCCTGCACGGGCGGCTGGCCCCGGAGGCGAAGGACGAGGTGATGCGGCGCTTCGCGGCCGGCGAGGTGGACGTGCTGGTCGCCACCACCGTCATCGAGGTGGGCGTCAACGTCCCCAACGCCACCGCCATGGTGATCATGGACGCGGACCGGTTCGGCGTCTCCCAGCTGCACCAGCTCCGCGGCCGGGTCGGGCGCGGGTCCGCCCCCGGACTGTGCCTGCTGGTCACCGACATGCCCCAGGCCGCCCCGGCGCGGGCCCGGTTGGACGCGGTGGCCGCCACCCTGGACGGCTTCGAACTGTCCCGGATCGACCTGGAGCAGCGGCGCGAGGGCGACGTCCTCGGCCAGGCCCAGTCCGGGGTCCGCTCCTCGCTGCGGATGCTCACCGTGATCGAGGACGAGGAGGTGATCGCGGCGGCCCGCGAGGAGGCGGTGGCCACCGTCCTCGCCGACCCGGAGCTGGCCGAGCTGCCCGAGCTGCGCACCGCGCTGGACGCGCTGCTGGACGCCGAGCGCGAGCGCTACCTCGACAAGGGCTGACCGCGGTGTCCGGCGGGCCGGGCGGCCGTGCCCCGGGCACCGCGCCGCCGGCCCGGCGGCCGACGCCATATCGTGGGGGACGGACGGTCCCCAGCGGGCCCGCCCGTTCGCCCGCCCCTCCCGTGTAAGGACGCCCCGCCCATGACCCGCGTGATCGCCGGAGCCGCCGGCGGCCGCCGCCTGGCCGTGCCGCCGGGCACCGGCACCCGCCCGACCTCCGACCGGGCGCGGGAGGGCCTCTTCTCCACCTGGCAGTCCCTGCTCGGCTCGCTGGACGGCACCCGGGTCCTGGACCTGTACGGCGGCTCCGGCGCGGTCGGCCTGGAGGCGCTCTCCCGGGGCGCCGCCCATGTGCTGCTGGTGGAGTCCGACGCCCGCGCCGCCCGGGTCATCGGCCGGAACATCACCACCCTCGGGCTGCCCGGCGCCGAACTGCGGACGGCCAGGGCCGAGCAGATCATCGCCCATCCGGCCCCCGGGGCCCCCTATGACCTGGTCTTCCTGGACCCGCCGTACGTCGTGGGCGACGACGATCTCCGGGAGATCCTGCTCACACTCGGCCGTAACGGCTGGCTCGCGCCCGACGCGGTGGTCACCGTGGAGCGGAGCACCAGGGGCGGCGAGTTCCGGTGGCCGGCCGGATTCGACGGGCTGCGGGCCCGTCGTTACGGCGAGGGCACCCTTTGGTACGGTCGCGCCGCCTCGACGTGCGAGAACGCGTCATGACCGGACCGGAGAGCGAGGAAACACTGTTGCGCCGCGCAGTCTGTCCGGGGTCCTTCGACCCCGTGACCAATGGACACCTCGACATCATCGCCCGAGCCTCCAGGCTCTATGACGTGGTCCACGTCGCCGTGATGATCAACAAGTCGAAGCAGGGCCTGTTCACCGTGGAGGAGCGCATCGACCTGCTCCGCGAGGTGACCGCCGAGTACGGCAACGTCCAGGTGGAGTCCTTCCACGGTCTGCTCGTCGACTTCTGCAAGCAGCGCGACATCCCCGCCATCGTCAAGGGGCTGCGCGCCGTCAGCGACTTCGACTACGAACTCCAGATGGCCCAGATGAACAACGGGCTCTCCGGGGTGGAGACGCTCTTCGTCCCCACCAACCCGACCTACAGCTTCCTCTCCTCCAGCCTGGTCAAGGAGGTGGCGGCCTGGGGCGGCGACGTCGCCCATCTGGTACCGCCGCAGGTGCTCACGGCACTGGACGAACGACTGGCCCAGCGCGGCCGGGCTGACTGACCGTCAGCGGGTGTCGGGCGGGGCGCCACTGGCCGTACAGTCGTCCCGTTCGTTCCCATCCGTCAAAGAGAGTGGCGAGCACCCAGGTGGACGTATCGAAGAAGCTCGACGAGATCGTCGGCACCGTCGGCAGCGCCCGGTCCATGCCCATGTCGGCCTCCTGCGTGGTCAACCGCGCCGAGCTGCTCGCCCTGCTCGAAGAGGTGCGCGCCGCGCTCCCGGGCTCCCTCGCCCAGGCGCAGGAGGTGCTCGGCGACCGTGAGCAGGTGGTCCAGGAGGCCCGCCGCGAGGCCGACCGGATCATCGAGTCCGCCCACGCCGAGCGCGGCGCGCTGATCGCCGGTACCGAGATCGCCCGGCAGTCCCAGGAGGAGGCCGACCGGATCCTCGCCGACGCCCGCCGCGAGGCCGAGGAGATCCGGGCCGAGGCCGACGACTACGTGGACAGCAAGCTCGCCAACTTCGAGGTCGTCCTCACCAAGACCATCGGCTCGGTGGGCCGGGGCCGCGAGAAGCTGCTGGGCCTGGCCCCCGCTGCCGCCCCCGGCGAGGACGGCGCGGCCGGCGAGGGCCCGGAGCGCAGTGCCGACCCGGCGACCCTGCGGCGGCGCGCCGACGAGTACGTGGACGCCAAGCTGGGCGCCGTCTCGGCGGTGCTGGCCAAGACCCTGGAGGCGGTCGGCCGGGGCCGCCAGACGCTGCTGGGCGCGCGTCCGGTCGACGAGCTCGGCGCGCACATGGCCGCCCAGGACGCCCAGCAGGCCGGGTTCGGGCACGGGGCGAGCGACGCGGACTTCCTCGCCGACCTGGCCCGGACGCAGCGTCCCGCCGAGCCCGCCGCGGTGGCCGGGCCCGGCGCCGGCGCGCTGCCGGGCGACTCCCCGGCGGTCCCCGCGGCCCCGCCCGCCCCCGCCGCCCCGCCGCACGTCCCGGCCCAACCCCACGTCCCGGCGCAGTCCCACGTCCCGGCACAGCCGGACTACTACGCGGCCACCGCCGAGTACCCGGGGCAGGACGCCTACGGCTACCCCCAGCAGTACCAGCAGCCGCAGCCCGCCGACCCCTACGCCGCCGCCCAGGGCGGGTACGCCCAGCCGGACGCCTACGGCGGCTGGCAGCAGCACGGCTACGGGACCCAGGGCGACCAGCAGGCGTATCAGGGCTACCCGGCGGACGGCTACCCCGCCGCCGTGGACCCGCACGCCCAGGCGGCCGGGCACGGACAGCTGCCGCCGCACCCCGCGGCGCCGCCGCAGCAGGGTGCCCAGCCGGGCTCCGGGGCGCTGGACGAGACCAGCTTCTTCGACACCAGCATGATCAACCTGGACCAGCTGCGGGAGTACGAGCAGGGGCGCTGACCGCCCCCGCGGGCGCGGCCCGGCCCCGGCGGGGCCGCGGGCGGGGTCCGCCGGAGCCGTCGGCGAGCGGTGCGGATTGGGTGTACGGCGGCCCGTCCAGTATCCTGGCTGTTCGGTCGCGCTACGTCCGCGATCCAGGCTGCCCGCGGCGCATCGGCGACGGGCGGCACGCCCGCAGCGTAGAAAGCAGGAAGCCCTGAACGCCCGCCTCGACCACCGTGCCCCGCTCGTGTTCGACACACGCGAGCTGGGCCGTCGTCCCGGCGCGCTCAAGCGGCTGTCCCGTTCGATCGCGGCACCCGTGAACCTCGGTATCGAGGTCATCGGCGTGCCTGCGGACGCGACCGTGGAGCTCGACCTCCGCCTGGAGTCGGTCATGGAAGGGGTGCTCGTCACAGGCACCGCCCGTGCGCCGCTGACAGGGGAGTGCGTAAGGTGTCTGGAGCCACTGGAGCGCGAGCTCGAAGTGGACTTCCAGGAGATGTACTCCTACCCCGACGCCGATGCCTGGGGCCGCGAGGCGGACTCGGACGACGACGTCGAGGAGGAGGACAGGCTCTTCCTCGAGGAAGACTTGCTCGACCTCGAACCCGTGCTGCGTGACGCGGTGGTGCTGGCACTGCCGCTGCAGCCGGTGTGCCGGGAGGACTGCCCCGGCCTGTGCTCCGAGTGCGGGGCGCGGCTGGCGGACGAACCGGACCACCACCACGACGCCGTCGACATGCGTTGGGCGGCACTGCAGGGACTCGCCGGCACCATCAGGGACGGCGAGAAGGACGATATGGGCGGCGCCGAAGCGGGCGTCGACGAGAAGCAGGAGAAGTAGCCGTGGCTGTTCCGAAGCGGAAGATGTCGCGCAGCAACACGCGCCACCGCCGGTCGCAGTGGAAGGCTGCGGTCCCCACCCTGGTGGCGTGCGAGCGCTGCCACGAGCCGAAGCTGCAGCACATCGCGTGCCCGAGCTGCGGCACCTACAACAAGCGTCAGGTCCTCGCGGTCTGATCGGCGGGTGACAGGCTCCATGTCAGACGGCAACTCGTCGAAGAAGACGCCGACGGACACAGCCTCGTCCCACACGCTCCTGGAAGGGCGGCTCGGGTATCAGCTTGAGTCCGCCCTTCTGGTGCGTGCGCTGACCCATCGCTCCTTCGCGTACGAGAACGGCGGTCTGCCCACCAACGAGCGGCTCGAATTCCTCGGGGATTCGGTGCTGGGCCTGGTGGTCACCGACACGCTGTACCGCATCCACCCCGATCTGCCCGAGGGCCAGCTGGCCAAGCTGCGGGCCGCGGTGGTCAACTCGCGTGCGCTGGCGGAGGTGGGCCGCGGCCTCGACCTCGGTGCCTTCATCCGGCTCGGCCGGGGTGAAGAGGGCACCGGTGGCCGGGACAAGGCGTCCATCCTGGCCGACACCCTCGAGGCGGTGATCGGCGCGGTCTATCTCGACAAGGGCCTCGACGCCGCCGCCGAGCTGGTGCACCGGCTGTTCGACCCGCTCATCGAGAAGTCCTCCAACCTCGGTGCCGGCCTGGACTGGAAGACCAGTCTCCAGGAGCTGACCGCCACCGAAGGGCTCGGTGTCCCCGAGTACCTGGTCTCCGAGACGGGTCCGGACCACGAGAAGACCTTCACGGCTGCTGCCCGCGTCGGTGGTGTCGCGTACGGCACCGGCACCGGCCGCAGCAAGAAGGAAGCCGAGCAGCAGGCGGCGGAGGCCGCCTGGCGGGCGATCCGCGCGGCGGCCGACGCCGCGCAGGCCGCCGCCGCCGGTGCCGCCACGGACGGCGACGCGGGGGACGGCGCGAAGCCGTCCGGCGCCGCCGGCGCGGCGGAGGGCGCCGCACGCTGAACGGATGCCGCGCGGCACCGGCCGCACCGGCCGGTGCCGCGCGGCGCTCCGCGTACCGGGCCCGTGGGGCGCGCGCCCCCGCCCGGCGCTCCGGCCTGCCCGCGGGCCGGGCCGCACCGATACCGCCCGCATCAGCCTGTCCGGCGAGCGCCCGGGCCACCGGCTCGGAAGCCGGCCGCCCGGCAGCTGCCGGCGAGTCCCGGAGGGGTCCCGTGCCCGAGCTGCCCGAGGTCGAGGTCGTCCGTCGTGGTCTGCACCGCTGGGTCAGCGGCCGGACGGTCGCCTCGGTCCAGGTGCTCCACCCCCGTGCCATCCGCCGCCACCCGGCGGGTGCCGCCGACTTCGCGGCCCGGCTCACCGGCCGGCGCATCGGCGAGGCCCGGCGCCGCGGCAAGTACCTGTGGCTCCCGGTCGAGGGGGCCGACCTGTCGGTACTGGCCCATCTGGGCATGAGCGGCCAGCTGCTGGTCCAGCCGCACGAGGTGCCGGACGAGAAGCACCTGCGGATCCGCGTCCGGTTCGCGGACTCGGCGGGTCCGGCGGCGCTCGGCGAGGCGGCCGGCACCGAACTCCGCTTCGTCGACCAGCGCACCTTCGGCGGACTGTCCCTGCACGGCACGGCCCCCGGCGCGGCCGACGGTCTGCCGGACGTCATCGCGCACATCGCCCGGGACCCGCTCGACCCGGCCTTCGACGACGCCGCCTTCCACGAGGCGCTGCGCCGCCGCCGCACCACCGTCAAGCGCGCCCTGCTCGACCAGTCGCTGATCAGCGGGGTCGGCAACATCTATGCCGACGAGGCGCTGTGGCGCGCGCGCCTGCACTACGAGCGGCCGACGGCCGGCCTCACCCGGCCCCGCACCGCCGAACTCCTCGGACACATCCGGGACGTCATGAACGACGCGCTGGCGGCCGGCGGCACCAGTTTCGACAGCCTGTACGTCAACGTGAACGGCGAATCCGGGTACTTCTCCCGCTCGCTGGACGCCTACGGGCGTGAGGACGAGCCCTGCCGGCGCTGCGGCGCACCGATCCGCCGCCGTCCGTGGATGAACCGCTCCAGCTACTTCTGCCCGCGCTGCCAGCGCCCGCCGCGCGCCCGCTGAGCCCCGCCGGGCCCCCGGACGGGCGCCCGGCGCCCCGGTGGCCGGGGCATGGGCGGGACGCCCGCCGCCCGGGTGCGGAAGCGGCGGACGAGACGTCCGCCCGGCGTCCGAGCCGTCCGCCCGGGAGCGCCTGACGGTCCGTGCGTTCGCCTGCCCGCGCGCGGTGTTCGCGCCGGGCTCCCGCCGCCCTGCCGGTACCGGCGCCGGCCCGCTCGGCCCCGCTTGGCCCGCTCGGCCCGTCCGGACGGGGCACGGCCGTATGGAGGGGCAGGGCGCCGGAGGGGCAGGGCGGAAGGGGGCAGGGCGTCGGAGGGGGAGGGCGGAAGGGGACACGCCCCGCCGTGCCCTCGCCGAAGTCCCGCGCCGGCGCCGCCGGTTGCGGCCGGCGGCCGACGGGCGGTCGGCGGTGTGCGGGCGGCCCGGGCCGCGTGCCGGCTGAGCGGGGCGGGCGCCTTTCGCGCGGCGGTGTCGGCGGGTTCGGCTGAGGCGGCGGGATCGGTGGCCGGCCGCGGCGGGCCGTGGCGGTGCGGGTGGGCTCCGGTCGGGTGCCGAGGGCCGAGGGCCGAGGGTCGGGTGCCGGGCTCCCGGCCGCCCGCCGGTACCCCGTGGACGGCTCGGCCACGGGCGGCTGCGGGGGCGGCGGGCGGTCCTCCGCGTCGCAGACGGGCCTTCCTGCGGCCGTACGGGCTCGCGGCGGGGGAGCGGGAGTCGGTCGGGTGCCGTCCGGGAGTTCCGTCCGGGTCCGGGTCCGGCGCCGGAGCACGGGGCCGGGGCCGGAGCACGGTGCCGGAGCGTCGACGGCGGCCCGTCGGTGGCACTCCCCGGGGCCCGGCGGCAACCGGCGTCACCCGTCCGAGTGAGTCAGCTGGGCCGGGGCCGTACGCCGGGCCCGGGGCGGCACTCCCCGGTCGGCCCCGATGTGCCCGCCGGCCGGACGGCCGGTTAGCGTGCCGGTATGAACGACGATGTCCGTCTCACCGCCTGGGTCCGCGGCCGGGTGCAGGGCGTGGGCTTCCGCTGGTACACGCGGGCCAACGCGCTCGCCATCGGAGACCTGGTCGGCTTCGCCTCGAACCTCTCCGACGGCCGGGTGCAGGTCGTCGCGGAGGGCCCGCGGACCGGCTGCGAGCGCCTGCTCGACTGGCTCCGGAGCGGCGACACGCCCGGGCACGTCGACGGAGTCACTGAGATCTGGGACACCCCGCGCGGGGGTTACGACACCTTCGAGACCCGCTGACCGGAGCGCCGGCGACCGCCCGCGCACGGGCCCGGCGGAGGTCGTGCGGGCATGTGCGCCAGGCAGAAACGGGCTGGTGGTTGCCAATCGCGCCGTGCCGTGGAAGGCTGCGTGCCAAGGATGATCTCTCCACCCCTCCGGGGCCTCAGGTGGGGCGCCGGCGCCGAGACGGCGCGGCCTGCCCCCGGCTCGACGGACGATGCGGGGTGTGATCGTGTTGACCGTCAAACCATTTGGTGAGACGCTGGAAGCCCCGCGCACCTCAATTGTTCGCCATTGGGCACGGCAAGGAATGGCAGACACCGCGGGTGCGAATCCCTCACGACCCACACCGCATTCGGTCGGTCACTCAGTGTGGAGGACCATCCATCATGGCAAAGGCGCTTCTCGGATACGTCGGCGGCTCCGACCCCCGAGTCCTCGCCGAAATGCGACGGCTTCAGCAGCGTGTCCAGGACCTCGAATCCGAGCTCATCCGGATCCAGGCCGAGAACGACGCTCTGTCCGCCGCCGCGCACCGGAGCGACTCACTGCTCGACACCATCGACGTACCCCAGGCGGAGCCTGCGCTCGCCTGACCCAAGCCTTCCGGGCCGGTCGGGTTGCATCGTCAGCCGCTTGAGAATCTGCAAGGGACGCCCCGGCGTCCCTTCGTCGTTTCCGCCCTCTGCTCCCGGGTGCCTGGCGCTCCCCCCACGTTCGTCCGGACGCCGCTTTCACGGCACCCCGGCGTTCCTTACCGACTGATGTGCCCCTCGCCTTCCGGCACGAAACCGAAAAGATGACGGAATCAAAGGCGTCGGAGCCAGGGAGTAGAGTCCGACGGCGTGCATCTCAAGAGCCTGACCCTCAGAGGCTTCAAGTCCTTCGCCTCCGCCACGACGCTCCGCTTCGAACCGGGCATCACCTGCGTCGTCGGTCCCAACGGGTCGGGCAAGTCCAATGTCGTGGACGCGCTCTCCTGGGTGATGGGCGAGCAGGGGGCGAAGTCCCTGCGCGGCGGCAAGATGGAGGACGTCATCTTCGCCGGGACCACCGGCCGGCCCCCGCTGGGCCGGGCCGAGGTCTCACTGACCATCGACAACTCCGACGGCGCGCTGCCCATCGAGTACGCCGAAGTCACCATCACGCGGATCATGTTCCGCAACGGCGGCAGTGAGTACCAGATCAACGGGGACACCTGCCGCCTGCTGGACATCCAGGAGCTCCTCTCCGACTCCGGCATCGGCCGCGAGATGCACGTCATCGTCGGCCAGGGCCAGCTCGACTCCGTACTCCACGCCGACCCGATGGGCCGCCGCGCCTTCATCGAGGAGGCGGCCGGCGTCCTCAAGCACCGCAAGCGCAAGGAGAAGGCGCTGCGGAAGCTGGACGCGATGCAGGCGAACCTGGCCCGCGTCCAGGACCTCACCGACGAGCTGCGCCGCCAGCTCAAACCGCTCGGCCGGCAGGCCGCGGTGGCCCGCCGCGCGGCGGTGATCCAGGCGGATCTCCGCGACGCCCGGCTGCGGTTGCTCGCCGACGACCTGGTGACCCTGCGGGAGGCGCTGCGCGCGGAGATCGCCGACGAGGCGGCCCTCAAACGGCGCAAGGAGGCGGCGGAGGCGCAACTGCGCGAGGCCCGGCAGCGGGAAGCCGCGCTGGAGGAGCAGGTGCGGATGCTCACGCCCAGGCTCCAGCACGCCCAGCAGACCTGGTACGAACTCTCCCAGCTGGCCGAACGGGTGCGCGGCACCATCAGCCTGGCCGACGCCCGGGTGCACAGCGCCACCTCCGCACCCGTGGAGGAGCGGCGCGGCCGCGACCCGGAGGACATGGAGCGCGAGGCGGCCCGGATCCGGGAGCAGGAGGCGGAGCTGGAGGCCGCCCTGGAGGCGGCGAGCCGGGCGCTGGAGGACACCGTCGAGCACCGGGCCGAACTCGAACGGCGGCTGGCCCAGGAGGAGCGGAGACTCAAGGACGCGGCCCGTGCCATCGCCGACCGGCGGGAGGGCATCGCCCGGCTCAGCGGCCAGGCCACCGCCGCCCGGGGGAGGGCCGCGTCCGCCCAGGCCGAGATCGACCGGCTGGTGCTGGCCCGCGACGAGGCGCGGCAGCGCGCGGCCGACGCCCAGGAGGAGTACGAGCGGCAGCAGGCCGAGGTCGACGGGCTCGACGCCGGCGATCTGGAACTGGCCGACCGCCATGAGTCGGCCAAGCGGGCGCTGGCCGAGGCCGATGCGGCACTCGGGGCGGCGCGGGAGGCCGCCACCACCGCCGAACGCGAGCGCGCCGCGACCGCCGCCCGGCACGACGCGCTGGCCCTGGGCCTGCGCCGCAAGGACGGCACCGGAGCGCTGCTCGCCGCCGCCGACCGGCTGACCGGCCTGCTCGGCCCGGCGGCGGAGCTGCTGACGGTGGCCCCCGGGCACGAGGTGCCGGTCGCCGCCGCCCTCGGGGCCGCGGCCGACGCGGTCGCCGTCACCGGCCCCGCCGCGGCCGCCGACGCGCTGCGGCTGCTGCGGCAGCAGGACGCCGGGCGGGCCGCGCTGCTGCTGGGTGCCGCGGCCGGTTCCCCGGACACGCCGCCGGGGGAACCGGCCGCCCCGGCCGTCCCCGGCGCCGGCCCGCCGCGCGCCGCGGACCTGGTGAGCGGGCCGCCCGGCCTGGCCGCCGCGGCCCGCCGGCTGCTCCGCGACGTCGTGGTGGTGGAGACCCTGGAGGACGCCGAGAAAGTGGTCGCCGAGCACCCGGAGTTGACGGCGGTCACCGCGGAGGGCGACCTGCTCGGCGGCCACTTCGCGCACGGCGGCTCGGCCGGTGCGCCCAGCCTGCTGGAGGTGCAGGCGTCGGTCGACGAGGCCGCGGCGGACCTCGCGGAGCTGGCCGTCCGGTGCGAGGAACTGGCGGCCGGCCGGCGGGCGGCCGCCGACCGGCGTGCCGAGTGCGCGGCGGCGGTGGAGGAGATGGCCGCTCGCCGCAGCGCCGCCGACCGGGAGAAGTCGCAGGTCGCGCAGGCCCTGGGGCGGCTGGCCGGGCAGGCCCGGGCGGCCGCCGGTGAGGCCGGGCGGACCGCCGCGGCCGTCGCGCGTGCCGAGGAGGCGCTGCTGGCCGCCCGGGCGGAGGCCGAGGAGCTCGCCGAGCGGCTGGCGGTGGCCCAGGACCAGGCCGCCGGCGACGGGGGCATGGAGGAGCCGGACACCTCCGCCCGGGACCGGCTCGCCGCCGACGGCGCCAACGCCCGCCAGACGGAGATGGAGGCCCGCCTCCAGCTGCGTACCCACGAGGAGCGGGTCAAGGGGCTCGCGGGGCGCGCCGACTCCCTGGACCGGGCGGCCCGGGCGGAGCGCGAGGCGCGGGCCCGCGCCGAGCAGCGGCGCGCCCGGCTGCGGCACGAGGCGCAGGTGGCGGCGGCGGTGGCGGCCGGTGCCCGGCAGCTGCTGGCCCATGTGGAGGTGTCCCTGGTACGGGCGCAGACCGAGCGGGACACCGCGGAGCGGGCCAGGACCGAGCGCGAGCAGGAGCTGATCGCCGAGCGGAACCACGGCCGTGAGCTGGCGGGTGAGCTGGACAAGCTGACCGACTCGGTGCACCGGGGGGAGGTGCTGGGTGCGGAGAAGCGGCTGCGGATCGAGCAGCTGGAGACCAGGGCGCTGGAGGAGCTGGGCATCGAACCGGCCGGGCTGCTCGCCGAGTACGGGCCGGACCAGCCGGTGCCCCCGTCACCGCCGGTGGAGGGCGAGACGCTGCCCGAGGATCCGGAGCATCGGCGGAACCGGCCGGTGCCGTTCGTCCGGGCCGAGCAGGAGAAGCGGCTGAAGGCGGCCGAGCGCGCGTACCAGCAGCTGGGCAAGGTCAACCCGCTGGCGCTGGAGGAGTTCGCGGCGCTGGAGGAGCGGCACAAGTTCCTCACCGAGCAGCTGGAGGACCTGAAGAAGACCCGCGCCGACCTGCTCCAGGTGGTCAAGGAGGTCGACCAGCGGGTCGAGCAGGTCTTCACCGAGGCGTACCACGACACCGCGCGGGAGTTCGAGGGGGTCTTCTCGCGGCTGTTCCCGGGCGGCGAGGGGCGGCTGATCCTCACCGATCCGGGGAACATGCTCGCCACCGGCGTGGATGTGGAGGCCCGTCCGCCGGGGAAGAAGGTCAAGCGGCTGTCGCTGCTCTCCGGTGGCGAGCGCTCGCTGACCGCGGTGGCCCTGCTGGTGTCGATCTTCAAGGCCCGGCCCAGTCCGTTCTACGTGATGGACGAGGTGGAGGCGGCCCTGGACGACACCAACCTGCAGCGGCTGATCCGGATCATGGAGGAGCTGCAGGAGAGTTCGCAGCTGATCGTGATCACCCACCAGAAGCGGACCATGGAGGTCGCCGACGCGCTGTACGGCGTCTCCATGCAGGGGGACGGGGTCTCCAAGGTCATCAGCCAGCGGCTGCGGTGACCGGGCGGCCGGCCGGCCGCCCCCCGGGCGTCGCTCGGTCGGCTCCGGACAGTAGATCTTCACTTCTTGTAATCGACCCTCGCCTCCAGGCGGGGGTACTTCTTCGTCACAGGGTATTGACTTCGAAACTTGAAGGCATAGTCTCTGCAACGTTGCTTTTACCTTCAAGTGGTGCCGGGGCGATCAGCCATGCGTGGACCGGCGGTTCACCGGGCAGCCGATCAGCAGTCGGCGCACCACCCGAAGGACCGGCCTCGACGCCCGGCAGCGCTGCCGGGCCACAGGAGTACACGTTGACGACCTCCGCGACGGCGCAGGAGCCCGCGGGCCAGAAGGCCCCGACGGACCACCTCGGCCATGTCATCTTCATCACCGCCGCCGCAGCGATGGGCGGTTTCCTCTTCGGATACGACAGCTCGGTGATCAACGGTGCGGTCGAGGCCGTCCGCGACCGCTACGACATCGGCTCCGCGGCCCTCGCCCAGGTCGTGGCCATCGCCCTGATCGGCTCCGCGATCGGCGCCGCCACCGCCGGCCGGCTCGCCGACCGCATCGGCCGGATCCAGGTGATGCGGATCGCCGCGGTGCTGTTCACCGTCAGCGCCGTCGGCTCCGCGGTGCCGTTCGCCCTGTGGGACCTGGCCATGTGGCGGGTGCTCGGAGGCATCGGCATCGGCATGGCCTCGGTCATCGGCCCGGCCTACATCGCCGAGGTCGCGCCACCCGCCTACCGCGGTCGGCTCGCCTCCTTCCAGCAGGCCGCGATCGTCATCGGCATCGCCATCTCCCAGCTGGTCAACTGGGGCATCCTCAACCTCGCCGACGGGGACCAGCGCGGTGAGATCGCCGGCCTGGAGGCCTGGCAGTGGATGCTCGGCGTCATGGTCGTCCCGGCCGTCCTGTACGGGCTGCTCTCCTTCGCCATCCCCGAGTCGCCCCGCTTCCTGATCTCCGCGGGCAAGGTCGACCGGGCCCGCGCGGTGCTCGCCGACGTGGAGGGCCCGGGGACCGACCTGGACGCCCGGGTCGCCGAGATCGAGCAGGCGATGCGCAGCGAGCACAAGTCGACCTTCAAGGACCTGCTGGGCGGCCGCTTCGGCCTGCTGCCGATCGTCTGGATCGGTATCGGCCTCTCGGTCTTCCAGCAGCTCGTCGGCATCAACGTGGCGTTCTACTACTCCTCCACGCTGTGGCAGTCGGTGGGCGTGGACCCGAGCAGCTCCTTCTTCTACTCGTTCACCACCTCGATCGTGAACATCCTCGGCACCGTGATCGCGATGATCTTCGTGGACCGGATCGGCCGCAAGCCGCTCGCCCTCATCGGCTCGGTCGGCATGGCCGCGTCGCTGGCCCTGGTCGCCTGGGCCTTCTCGGCCAGGACCGGCTCGGGCGACAACGTGGTGCTGCCGGACACCGAGGGCACCGTGGCCCTGGTCGCGGCCCACTTCTTCGTCCTCTTCTTCGCCCTCTCCTGGGGTGTGGTGGTCTGGGTCCTGCTCGGCGAGATGTTCCCCAACCGGATCCGCGCCGCCGCCCTGGGCGTCGCGGCGTCGGCCCAGTGGGTGGCCAACTGGGCGATCACCGCGAGCTTCCCCAGCCTCTCCGAGTGGAACCTGTCGGCGACCTACATCATGTACACGGTCTTCGCCGCGCTCTCCGTCCCGTTCATCCTCAAGTGGGTGCCGGAGACCAAGGGCAAGGCGTTGGAGGAGATGGGCTGACCCCCCCGCCGGCCGTCTCCTCAAGCGGTCGCTGCCCCGGTTCGCGTCGCGAGCCGGGGCAGCACCCTTTCCGCGAACAGCCGCAGCGACCGCTGCCCCTCCGCCACCGGCATCCCGCCGCACAGCGGGTGCAGCACCAGGCCGGTGCGCTGCCCCTCGGCGTTGACGAACGCCACGCACTGCTCCGGTGTCAGCACGCGGAAGACCCCCTCGCGGCGCAACGCCGCGGTGTCGGCGGCCGCCGACCGGGCCCCGGCCGGCCGCCCCGGGGCGCAGGAGCGCGCCTCGTGCAGCAGATGCCGGCCGTACTCGGCCCACACCCGGTCCGGGTCGTCGGCCACGTGCAGCAGCACGGTGCGCGGCGCGGGCATCAGGCACCAGCCCTCGGTGCCGTACTCCGCCCGGCGGGCGTGGTAGTAGGTCTCCAGCGCCGGCAGGTGCGCGCTGGGCAGGAACGGCAGTCCCAGCCGGGCCGCCCGGCGGGCCGCGGCGCGCGAGCTGCCGCCCACCAGCAGCGGCGGATGCGGCCGGCTGTACGGGCGCGGGGTGATCCGCACGGTGCGCCCGTGGTAGGCGAAGGGTCTGCCCGACCAGGCCGCCAGCAGCGTCTCCAGCGCCTCGTCCTGCAACGCTCCGCGCCGCGACCAGTCCTTGCCGTGCGAGGCGTACTCCTGCGGCCGTTGTCCGATCCCGGCGACGGTCACCAGCCGTCCGCCGCCGGTGAGATCGAGTACCGCGATGTCCTCGGCCAGCCGCAGCGGGTCGTAGAGCGCGGTGATCAGGGCGCAGACCGTGACGGTCACCGTCCGGGTGGCGCCGAGCACCGCTCCCGCGAAGGTCAGCGGGGAGGGCAGCCAGCCGCCCGCCACCCCGTGGTGCTCCTCGGTCTGGACCGCGGTGATGCCGCGCTGGTCCGCGTAGGCCGCCATCTCCAGGGCCGCGCCGTAGCGCCGGGCGAGTGACTGGCGATCCGCGTGCGGGTCGACGAGATTGAACCGAAGGACCGTGACAGGCATGACGACGCCCCCTCCACCGTGAGGTGAGTCCGGTGGAGGGGACGGTAGTTGACGTACTGTCAGCTGGCCAGAGTGCGCGGCGCCATCTCGGCCGGGGCCGGCCGGGCACCGGTCCGCGCCCGGCCCCGGCCTGGCCGGTACCCGGCGGTCAGCCGACCCGGGCCGGTTCCCGCGCGGCGGTCGCGTCGCGGTCCGCGGCGGCGCTCTCCCGGGCCGCCGGGAGCGCCGCGAAGACCACCGCGGCGATCACGATCGTCGCCGCCCAGCCCAGGCCGTTCCGCCCGATCCAGGTGTCGGCGAGCGGCCCGGAGAACCAGTCGGTCCGGGTGAAGCACAGGCCGGTGCCCAGCGCCGTGAGCCAGGCGGTCATCGCCTGCCAGCAGAAGCCGCCGCGGTACCAGTAGCGGCTGCCACGGCCGGTGTCGGTCAGCGCCTCGGCGTCGTACCGCTCGGCCCGCCCGCGCCGGCGTGCCATGTCCACCATGAACACCCCGATCCAGGCGGAGAAGGAGACCGCGAGCAGCGTCAGGAAGGTGATGAAGGAGGCCTGGAAGCTCTTGGCCACCAGCATCAGGACCAGGCCGCCGACCAGGCTGATGATCGCGTTGACGCTCACCGCCATCGCGCGCGGCAGCTTCACGCCCATCGTCTGCGCGGTGAACCCGGCCGAGTACATCGACAGGCTGTTGATCAGCAGCATCCCCACCAGCGCCGTGACCAGGTACGGCACCGCCAGCCAGCCCGGCAGCACCTCGCCCAGGAAGGACACCGGGTCCGGGGTGGAGGCCAGGTCGGGGTTGACCGCCGCCATCACGGCGCCCATCAGGACCATCGGCACGACCACGATGGCGGCGCCGGAGACCGTGGTGCCCACGATCGCGCGGCCGCTGGTGCGGCGCGGCAGGTAGCGGGTGAAGTCGGGGCCGGAGGGCACCCAGCTCAGGCCGCCGGCCGCGATCGTCCCGATGCCCGCGATCAGCATCGAGGTGCTGCCGGAGGGGCGGGAGAAGACCTGGTCCCAGTCGACCTTGGCGATCAGGTAGCCCAGGACCAGGACGGTGAACGCGCCGAACAGATAGGTCGACCACTTGTTGCAGACCGCCAGGACCTTCCGGCCCATTCCGCTGACCAGGAAGGTGCAGGCGACGAAGGCGAAGAGGGTGACCACGATCAGCGGGGTGCTGCTCTCCACGCCGAACAGCAGCTTCAGCACGGTCAGCATCGCGTACGCGCCGGTGACCGCGTTGATCGTCTCCCAGCCGAACCGGGCGACCCACAGGATCATGCCGGGGAAGTAGTTGCCGCGTATGCCGAAGGTGGCGCGGGAGAGCATCAGCCCGGGCGCGCCGCCCCACTTGCCGGCGAGCGACACCAGGCCGACCATGCCGTAGGAGACGGCGGCGGCGCACAGGCCGACCACCAGCACCTGCCACAGGCTCAGCCCGTTGAACACCACCAGTCCGGCGCCCATGGTGAGCAGCAGCACACTGATGTTGGCGGCGACCCAGGTCGGGAACAGCTCACGTGCTCTTCCGTGCCGCTCGTGGTCCGGTACCGGTTCGATGCCTCGGGTCTCGAGAGCGCCGTCGCCGTCGGCGGGGGCCGTGGCGGTGGTGGCGGGGGAGTGATCCATGAGGGTGGGGCTCCGTGCGGGGTGGGGCAGGGGAGGTGAGCGCGTGGCCGGGAAGGCCGACCAGGCGACCGCGAGGACTCTACGCGCGTCGCATAGCCGCACACCATCGTACTTAGCTCCAACTTTGGCCCATTAGAGGCTTTGGTCCTCACCGCCAAAAGCCCGCATCCCGGGCGGCGGCACAATTCCCGGGACGTGGCTGATACTGAGAGGGTTATGGAATTCGTCATCCTTGCTGTAGCCATCGCTGTGGTCGCGCTCGCCGCGATCAGCGGGCTCGTCGTCAGCAGCCGCAAGAAGAAGCAACTGCCGCCGACCCCGCCGAGCAGTCCGTCCGTCACCGCGCCGCCCGCCGAGCCGCACGTCGGCGAGGAGGCCGAAACCCCGCGCGAGGAACCGCGCCGGACCATCGAAGAGGTGGACCTCCCGGCGACCCAGGCGCCGCCCGCCCCGGCCCCCGCGCCCGCCGAGCCCGAGGCGCCGGCGATCGAGATCCCCGAGCCGACGGCCGGCCGGCTGATCCGGCTGCGCGCCCGGCTCGCCCGCTCCCAGAACACGCTCGGCAAGGGCCTGCTCACGCTCCTGTCCCGCGAACACCTCGACGAGGACACCTGGGAGGAGATCGAGGACACCCTGCTCACCGCCGACGTCGGCGTGGCCCCCACCCAGGAGCTGGTGGAGCGGCTGCGCGAGCGCGTCAAGGTCCTCGGCACCCGCACCCCGGAGGAGCTGCGCGGCCTGCTCCGCGAGGAACTGCTGCTGCTCATCGGCACCGAGGCCGACCGCACCGTGCACACCGAGAGCGGTGTGGGCCCGGACGGCGAGGAGAAGCCGGGCGTCGTCATGGTCGTCGGAGTCAACGGCACCGGCAAGACCACCACCACCGGCAAGCTGGCGCGCGTCCTGGTCGCGGACGGCAAGTCCGTGGTGCTGGGCGCCGCCGACACCTTCCGCGCCGCCGCCGCCGACCAGCTGCAGACCTGGGGCGAGCGGGTCGGTGCCCGCACCGTCCGCGGCCCCGAGGGCGGCGACCCCGCCTCCATCGCCTTCGACGCGGTCAAGGAGGGCATCGCGGAGAGCGCCGACGTGGTGCTCATCGACACCGCCGGCCGGCTGCACACCAAGACCGGTCTGATGGACGAGCTGGGCAAGGTCAAGCGGGTCGTGGAGAAGCACGGCACGGTGGACGAGGTGCTGCTGGTACTGGACGCCACCACCGGCCAGAACGGTCTGGTGCAGGCGCGGGTCTTCGCCGAGGTGGTGGACATCACCGGCATCGTGCTCACCAAGCTGGACGGCACCGCCAAGGGCGGCATCGTGATCGCGGTCCAGCGCGACCTGGGCGTACCAGTGAAGCTGGTGGGCCTGGGCGAGGGCGCGGACGACCTGGCGCCGTTCGAGCCCGAGGCGTTCGTCGACGCGCTGATCGAAGGCTGACCGCGGCGGCCGCCGGTCCACCGGCGGCCGCCGACCCGCGGCCGGTTCGTCCGGACCGCGGACCGAGGGCACGACAACGCTCGGCCGGAGAACCCCGGCCGAGCGTTGTCGTGTCCGCACCCCGGCACCGGCGGAACCGCCGGATCTCACGGCGCGCGGCGCCAGCATCGCCCCCCGCCGGGTCCGGTCCGCTCGGTGGCCGAGCGGCGGTGCGCCCGGCCGGTCAGGGACGGCCGGCGGGGGAGCGGGGGCTACGCCGCGGCGGAGCGCTGGCAGACGTAGGCGAGGGTGCCCAGCAGCAGCCGGGCCTCCGGCGGGCACGCCGCGGTGTCCAGCGCCGGCGGGCGCAGCCAGCGCACCGGCCCGAAGCCGCCCAGATCGGAGGGCGGCGCCGTCACGTGGTCCCCCGGGCCCAGGCAGCGCAGATCGAGGTCGGCGCCGTCCCAGCCCATGCGGTACAGCAGTCCGGGCAGCTCGCCCGCGGCGCCGGGGGCGACGAAGAACTGGGCGCGGCCGTGCGGCGTGACCGTCACCGGGCCCACCGGCAGGCCCATCCGCTCCAGCCGGACCAGCGCGCAGCGGCCGACCCGCTCGGCCACCTCCAGGACGTCGAAGGCGGTACCCACCGGCAGCAGTACCGCCGCGCCCGGCACCTCGGCCCAGGCCGCCACCGCGTCGTCCCAGGCGGTCCCGGCGGGCACCGCGGCGGCGAAGGCCAGCGGGTGCGCACCCGGCGCCGGGCACCGGACGTCGCCGCAGGAGCACTCGCCGCGGCCGGCCCCCGGCCGGCGCACCGCCCGCGCCCCGGGTACCACGTCCCACCCCCACAGGCCGGTGTACTCCGCCACGGTGATGGCGTCGGATGCCCGGCCGCGGCGTCGCGGGCCGGACGGCTTGTCGAGGATGCCGCGGATGCCGCCGATCGTGAAGCCCATGCCCCCTCCAACGGGTCGCCTTCGTCGATGGTTACGACCCGGAGTTCCCCGGACACGCTGAGTCGCCACCTGATGGCGGAGGTGTGACGCGGCACGCGGGGTGGTGTGTCGCGGCGTGCGCGCCCCCGGCCGTCCCCGGTCCACGCAGGGGTGGGTTCCGGCCGCGCACCCGTTTCCTGATCGCCCTCCGTCAAGTGAATCGTGTGAACCGTGACAGCAGTTCATTCGAAGGGGTGGCGAATGGTGGCGTTTCCTCGAAGCGCGTCGCCCCGACAGTGATCAGGGGGTTACTTTCGGTGCACAAGCAGGGGATGCCGTCCGTGGCGGACGGGCCTGCCGCAGGCGGTGCGGAGCTTCGGCGGACACGTCCACCGGGTGGCTCGAAACCGGTCCGCCGGGCGACAACTGGCCACCGTGGAAGGCATTCTGATGGCCAATCAAGAAACATTCGTGGAATGGGGGCGTTCCCGTGAGCGGCGGCAACGGCGGAAGCGCTGACAAGCGCCCCAACGCTTCGTTGGGGTCGTGGTTCGTGCGCAGCGGCTGGTCCAAGGGCGAGCTCGCACGCCAGGTGAACCGCAGGGCACGGCAGTTGGGCGCCCATCACGTCAGCACCGACACCTCCCGGGTGCGCCGCTGGCTCGACGGCGAGCAGCCGCGCGAGCCCATCCCGCGCATCCTCTCCGAGCTGTTCTCCGAACGCTTCGGGTGCGTGGTCGGCATCGAGGACCTCGGGCTGCGCCCGGCCCACCAGTCGCCGTCCGACTCCGGGGTGGACCTGCCCTGGGCCGGACCGCAGACCGTGTCGCTGCTCAGCGAGTTCTCCCGCAGCGACCTGATGCTGGCCCGCCGCGGCTTCCTCGGCTCCTCGCTGGCCCTGGCCGCGGGCCCGTCCCTGGTCGAACCCATGCAGCGCTGGCTGGCCCCCACCCCCCCGGGCGCGGTCCCGGCGCGGACCGAGACCGAACGCTCCCGCCGCCCGGCCCGGCTCTCCCGGCCGGAGCTGGAGCTGCTGGAGGCGACCGCCGTGATGTTCCGGCAGTGGGACGCCCAGTGCGGCGGCGGCCTGCGCCGCAAGGCGGTCGTCGGCCAACTCCACGAGGTGACCGACCTGCTCCAGGAGAGCCACCACCCGGACATCGCCAAGCGGCTGTTCACCGTCGCCGCCGAGCTGGCCGAGCTGGCCGGCTGGATGAGTTACGACATCGGCATGCAGCCCACCGCCCAGAAGTACTTCGTGCTGGCCCTGCACGCCGCCAAGGAGGCCGGCAACCGGCCGCTGGGCTCGTACATCCTCTCCAACATGAGCCGCCAGATGATCCATCTCGGCCGGCCCGACGACGCCCTGGAACTCATCCACCTCGCGCAGTACGGCAGCCGGGAGAGCGCCACCGCCCGCACCCAGGCGATGCTGTATGCGATGGAGGCCCGGGCCTACGCCAACATCGGCCAGCCCAGCAAGTGCCACCGCGCGGTGCGGATGGCCGAGGACGCGTTCGGCGAGTGCGCCCAGGGCGACGAGGACCCGGACTGGATCGGCTTCTTCTCCGAGGCCGAGCTGAACGCGGAGAACGCCCACTCCTTCCGCGACCTCGCCTACGTCGCGGGCCGCAGCCCCACCTACGCGAACCTCGCCACCCCGTTCATGCAGCGGGCCGTCGACCTGTTCGGCGCCGAGGCGAAGCAGGAGAACGGCCACCACCGGTCGTATGCGCTCAACCTGATCGGCATGGCCACCGTCCACCTGCTCCAGCGCGAGCCGGAACAGGCCGCCGACCTCGCCGGCCAGGCCCTGCCGCTGGCCAGGCGGATCCGCTCGGAGCGGGTCAACAACCGGCTGCGGAAGACCGTCAGTACCGCCGTCCGCGACCACGGCGACGTGCCCGCCGTCGTCGACCTCGGCGAACGGCTCGCCCAGCAGATGCCCGACTCCGCCGAAGCCCTGGCGGTCTGACCGGCCCCCGGCTGCCGCCCGCCACCTGCCACCACCCCGCGACCCCGGCCGCGGCGAACACCCCGATACGCCCGACTCGGCTCCCTCACGCCAGGTCACCAGGGTGCTCGCCGCGGCCGGTCCCACGCCTCCCCGCGGCCCCACCGCCGCCCGCGGCGGCGAGGGTTGCGGCACGGTAACGGCACGGGGGCGGCCCGCTCCGGCGGTTCATCCGCCCGTAACACCCCGGTGTGCTTCGTCACTGCGGCGAAACACCGAGCGGCATCGACTGAAATCCCCCTGCGTCAATCTCGTGGCGAAAACCGGCCCACCCCCGCTCCCTCCCGCACGGGCCGCAGTTCCCGAGGAGACGTCGACATTGAATGGCGCAGATACCGCATTCGTACTGATCAGTGCCGCGCTCGTGATGCTGATGACACCCGGCCTGGCTTTCTTCTACGGCGGCATGGTGAGGGTCAAGAGCGCCCTCAACATGCTCATGATGTCCTTCATCTCGCTGGGCATCGTCAGCGTGCTGTGGGTGCTCTTCGGCTACTCGCTCACCTTCGGTGACGACATCGGCGGCGGGCTGCTGGGCAACCTCGACCACATCGGACTCAAGGGCATCGAGCCCGAGACGCTGACCGGCGGCAAGGAAGGCATCCCGGTCCTCGCCTTCGCCCTCTTCCAGCTGATGTTCGCCGTCATCACCCCCGCCCTGATGAGCGGCGCCCTCGCGGACCGGGTGAAGTTCAGCGCCTGGGCGCTGTTCATCACCCTGTGGGTCAGCGTCGTCTACTTCCCGGTGGCGCACTGGGTGTGGCAGGCCGACGGCTGGCTGTTCAAGCTGGAGGTCATCGACTTCGCCGGCGGCACCGCGGTCCACATCAACGCCGGTATCGGCGCCCTCGCCGCCGTCCTGGTGGTCGGCAAGCGGATCGGCTTCAAGAAGGACCCGATGCGTCCGCACAGCCTGCCGCTGGTGATGCTCGGCGCCGCGCTGCTGTGGTTCGGCTGGTTCGGCTTCAACGCCGGATCCGCGCTCGCCGCCAACGGCACCGCCGCCAACATGGCCTTCAACACCCAGGTCGCCACCGGCGCCGCGATGCTCGGCTGGCTCGCCTACGAGCGCGTCCGGCACGGCGCGTTCACCACGCTGGGCGCCGCCTCCGGTGCCGTCGCCGGCCTGGTCGCCATCACCCCCTCCGGCGCCGCCGTCAACGCCTTCGGCGCCATCGCCATCGGGCTGGTCGCCGGTGTCGCCTGCTCCTGGGCGGTGAGCTGGAAGTACAAGCTCGGCTACGACGACTCCCTCGACGTCGTCGGCGTGCACCTGGTCGGCGGTGTGATCGGCACCCTGCTGGTCGGCGTGCTGGCCACCGACGGCGTCGGCGGCCTGGAGCAGCTCGGCAAGCAGGCGGTCGGCGCCTTCTCGGTGATGGCCTTCTCCTTCGTCGTCTCCTGGCTCCTCGCCAAGCTGGTCGACGCCACCATCGGCTTCCGGGCCACCGAGGACGACGAGCTCAGCGGCGTGGACCAGGCGTTCCACGCGGAGACCGCGTACGACCTCAGCGCGGTGGGCGGCGCGCCCAGCGGCCGTACGGTGGCACCCGCCCCCAGCAAGGACGAGATCGCCGCGGCCACGCCGCGCACCAGGAAGGTGGACGCATGAAGCTCATCACGGCCGTCGTCAAGCCGCACCGGCTGGACGAGATCAAGGAAGCGCTGCAGGCCTTCGGCGTACAGGGCCTGACCGTCACGGAGGCCAGCGGGTACGGACGGCAGCGCGGCCACACCGAGGTCTACCGGGGCGCCGAGTACACCGTCGACCTGGTGCCCAAGGTCCGGATCGAGGTGCTGGTGGAGGACGACGACGCGCACGACCTCATCGAGGTCGTCGTCAAGGCCGCCCGCACCGGGAAGATCGGCGACGGAAAGGTGTGGAGCGTCCCCGTGGAGACGGCGGTCCGGGTGCGGACCGGCGAACGCGGACCCGACGCGCTGTGACCGCCGGCGGGCTCCGGCACCGGCCGGAACCCGCCGCCGCCCACCCCGCCGCCGGGCCGCCCCGGCCACCGCCCGCGGCCGCCCCGCCTCGGCGGCGGGACACCCGCCGCAGCCCGCCGCCCCCGGCCGCCACCGGCGGACCCCACCGGCCGATCGGACGGACGGCGGCACCGCCGCCTTCCCCGACCAGGGAGACCCGAGTTGACCGACGGCGTCACCACGGACCGGACCCCCGACGCGGAGCCCGGCGACCACGCGGCCGCCCGGCTGCGCCTGCTCGCCGAGGAGGCGCCCGGAGCGCCGCGCCGCGCGGCACTCGCCCGGCTCACCGACCACTGGCTCGCCGGGCTGCTCGGCACGGCGCCCGGCGTCGCCCTGGTGGCCGTCGGCGGCTACGGCCGCGGCGAACTCTCCCCCCGCAGCGACCTGGACGTCCTGCTGCTCCACGACGGCACCGGGAGCCCGGAGGCGCTCGCCGCCGTCGCCGACCGTGTCTGGTACCCGGTCTGGGACCAGGGTCTGGCCCTGGACCACTCGGTCCGCACCCCGGAACAGGCCCGGAAGACCGCCGGCGAGGACCTCAGGGCCCACCTCGGGCTGCTCGACGCCCGGCACATCGCGGGCGACGCGGCGCTGACCGCGGCGCTGCGCGGCACGGTCCTCGCCGACTGGCGCGCCCAGGCCCCCCGCCGCCTCCCGGAGCTGCGCGAACTCTGCCAGGAGCGGGCCCGGCGGCACGGCGAACTGCCCTTCCTGCTGGAACCGGACCTGAAGGAGGCGCACGGCGGCCTCCGGGACGCCACCGCCCTGCGCGCCGTCGCCGCCTCCTGGCTGGCCGACGCCCCGCGCGACGGACTGGAGGAGGCCCGCCGCCGGCTGCTGGACACCCGGGACGCCCTCCACCTCGCCACCGGGCGCGCCACCGACCGGCTCGCCCTGCAGGAACAGGACCAGGTCGCCCGGGAACTCGGCCTGCTCGACGCCGACACCCTGCTGCGCGAGGTCTACGAATCGGCCCGGACCGTCGCCTACGCCGGCGACGTCACCTGGCGCGAGGTCGGCCGGGTGCTGCGGGCCCGCACCGCCCGGCCGCGGCTGCGCGGCCTGCTGGGGGCCTCCCGCCCGCGCCCCTTCGGCGGGCGCGGGGCCGGCGGCGGCCCGGACGCCGGGGCCGGGCGCCGTCCGCTCGCCGACGGCGTGGTGGAACAGGACGGCGAGGTGGTGGTGGCCCGGACCGCCCGCCCCGAACGGGACCCGGTACTGGCGCTGCGCGCCGCGGCCGCGGCCGCCCAGGCCGGGCTGCCGCTGTCCCGGCACGCGGTCCGGCAGTTCGCCGCCGCCGCGGCGGTGCGCCCGCTGCCCGTCCCCTGGCCGCCGGAGGCCCGGGACCAGCTGGTGACCCTGCTCGGCGCCGGCGAATCCACCGTCCCGGTGTGGGAGGCGCTGGAGGCCGAGGGGCTGATCACCCGGCTGCTGCCGGACTGGGAGCGGGTCCGCTGCCGCCCGCAGCGCAACCCGGTCCACCGCTGGACCGTCGACCGGCACCTGGTGGAGACGGCGGTGCGGGCCGCCGCGCTCACCCGCCGGGTCAGCCGCCCCGACCTGCTGCTGGTCGCCGCCCTGCTGCACGACATCGGCAAGGGCCGGCCCGGGGACCACTCGGTGGCCGGCGAGACCATCGCCCGCGACCTCGCCGCGCGGATCGGATTCGACCGCGCCGACGTCGCCGTGCTGGCCACCCTGGTCCGCCACCACCTGCTGCTCGTGGAGACCGCCACCCGCCGCGACCTGGACGACCCGGCGACCGTGCGGTCGGTGGCCGCGGCCGTCGGCACCACCGCCACCCTGGAACTGCTGCACGCGCTCACCGAGGCCGACGCGCTCGCCACCGGCCCCGCCGCCTGGAGCAGCTGGCGCGGCTCGCTCGTCGCCGACCTCGTGGCACGGGTCGCCGCCCAGCTCGCCGGGGACCCCGGGCCGGAACGGGCCGCGCGCGGGGCGCCGACCGCCGAACAGGAACGGCTCGCGGTCGAGGCATGGCGCACCGGCGGACCCGTGCTGGCGCTGCACGCCCAGGCCGAACCGCCGGTGGGCGGGGACGGGCCGGAGCGGCACCCGGAGGAGCCCGAGCCGATCGGCGTCGAACTCCTCATCGCCGTCCCCGACCAGCCGGGCGTCCTGGCCGCCGCGGCCGGCGTGCTCGCCCTGCACCGGCTGACCGTACGCGCCGCCGACCTGCACGCCGTGGAACCACCCCGGGAGATCGCCGCCTCCGGCCGGCCGGGCGGGGTGCTGCTGCTCGACTGGCGGGTCGCCGCCGAGTACGGCTCGCTGCCGCAGGCCGCCCGGCTCCGCGAGGACCTGCTGCGCGCCCTGGACGGCTCGCTCGACATAGCGGCCCGGCTCGCCGAACGGGAGGCGGCGTACGCGAAGTACCCGCGCCGCCGGGGCGTGCACGCGCCGCCACCGCGGGTCACCGTCGCCCCCGGCGGCTCCCAGCTCGCCACCGTCATCGAGGTGCGCGCCCAGGACGCCCCGGGGCTGCTGCACCGGATCGGCGCCGCGCTGGAGGCGGCGGGCGTGGCGGTGCGCAGCGCGCACGTCAGCACGCTGGGCGCGAACGCGGTCGACGCCTTCTACGTCACACGCGGGGACGGGGCCCGGCTGACCGGCGCGGAGGCCGCCGCCGTGGCCAGGACGACCGAGGACGCCTTGCGGTGACGCATTCCCCGCGCGGCCCGATACCCTTGGAGGCCGACCACCGACCCGACATCCGACCGAAGGATTCGCGACCACCGTGTTCGATACCCTCTCCGACCGCCTCGCAGCGACATTCAAGAACCTCCGGGGCAAGGGCCGCCTGTCCGAGGCGGACATCGACGCCACGGCACGCGAGATCCGCATCGCCCTGCTCGAGGCGGACGTGGCGCTGCCGGTCGTCCGGGCGTTCATCAAGCAGGTCAAGGAACGGGCGGCCGGCGCCGAGGTCTCCCAGGCCCTGAACCCGGCCCAGCAGGTCATCAAGATCGTCAACGAGGAGCTGATCGGCATCCTCGGCGGCGAGACCCGCCGGCTCCGCTTCGCCAAGCAGCCGCCGACCGTAATCATGCTCGCGGGTCTGCAGGGTGCCGGTAAGACCACGCTCGCCGGAAAGCTGGGCCGCTGGCTGAAGGGGCAGGGGCACAGCCCGCTGCTGGTCGCCTGTGACCTCCAGCGCCCCAACGCCGTCAACCAGCTGGCCGTGGTCGCCGAGCGGGCCGGGGTCGCGGTCTACGCCCCCGAGCCGGGCAACGGCGTCGGCGACCCGGTGCAGGTCGCCAAGGACTCGATCGAGCACGCCAGGACCAAGGTCCACGACATCGTCATCGTCGACACCGCGGGCCGCCTCGGCATCGACCAGGAGCTGATGCAGCAGGCCGCGGACATCCGCGACGCGGTCCGCCCGGACGAGGTCCTCTTCGTCGTCGACGCCATGATCGGCCAGGACGCGGTGAACACCGCCGAGGCGTTCCGCGACGGCGTCGGCTTCGACGGCGTGGTGCTCTCCAAGCTCGACGGCGACGCTCGCGGTGGCGCCGCGCTGTCGATCGCGCACGTCACCGGCCGCCAGATCATGTTCGCCTCCAACGGCGAGAAGCTGGACGACTTCGACGCGTTCCACCCGGACCGCATGGCGTCCCGCATCCTGGGCATGGGCGACATGCTCAGCCTGATCGAGAAGGCCGAGCAGACCTTCAGCCAGGCCGAGGCCGAGAAGATGGCGGCCAAGCTGGCGAAGGGCCCCAAGGAGTTCACCCTCGACGACTTCCTGGCCCAGATGGAGCAGGTCCGGAAGATGGGCTCGATCTCCAAGCTGCTCGGGATGCTGCCCGGCATGGGGCAGATCAAGGAGCAGATCAACAACCTCGACGAGCGCGACGTCGACCGCACCGCCGCGATCATCAAGTCGATGACGCCCGGCGAGCGGCAGGACCCGACCATCATCAACGGCTCCCGCCGCGCCCGTATCGCCAAGGGCTCCGGCGTGGACGTCAGCGCGGTGAAGAACCTCGTGGAGCGCTTCTTCGAGGCCCGCAAGATGATGTCGCGAATGGCCCAGGGCGGCGGCATGCCGGGGATGCCGGGCATGCCGGGCATGGGCGGTGGCGGTGCCAAGCGCAAGGGCAAGCAGCAGAAGAAGGTCAAGGGCAAGCAGCGCTCCGGCAACCCGCTGAAGCGGGCGCAGCAGGAGCAGGAGGCGGCCCAGCGCAAGGCCGCGGCCCAGGGCGGCGCCTTCGGGCTGCCCGGCGCGGGCCAGGACCCGGGCTCCTTCGAACTGCCGCAGGAGTTCAAGGACATCCTGCCCCCGAAGTGACCGAGGGGCGGTGACGGCGGGCGGCGCGCGGAAGGCGCGCCGCCCGCCGCTGTCCTTTACCGGCGCCCGGGCGCGCCGCTCACACCCGCGCGATGAGGTACCGCAGGACGTTCGGCATCCAGACGGTGCCGTCCGGCCGGCGGTGCGGGTGCAGCGCCTCGGCCACCTCCTTGCGCACCTGCGCCGTGTCGGTGGCCCGTTCCGCGGCGTCGAACCAGCCGGTCGACAACAGGCCGCGCACCGCGCTCTCCTGGTCGGCGTAGCCGAACGGGCAGGCCACCCGGCCGGAGCCGTCCGGCCGCAGCCCCGCCCGCTCGGCCAGCAGCTCCAGGTCGTCCCGGCCGCTCGGACGCCAGCGGGCGGGCGCGCACATCGGGTCGGCCAGCCGCGCCGCCACCCGCAGCACCGACGCGGTGGCGCACCGCTCCGGCGGACCCCAGCCCGCCAGCACCACGGCGCCGCCGGTCACGGTGAGGGCCCGCGCCCGGCGCAGCCGGTCCGCCGAGGACGGCGCGGCCGGGCGGCCGGCGCCGGGGACCCCGGGCAGCTCGAAGTCGGTCACCACGGTGAACGGCGCGCCGTGCGGGTCGCGCACTCCGGCGGGCGCCGCGGCGGACAGCCGCACCGCGGGTCCGCCGCCGGGGCCGTGCCCCGCCCCGCGGCGCGCGAGCCGGTCACGCGCGAGCGCGAGCCGCCGCTCGTCCGGGTCGGTCCCGGCCACCCGGGCACCGCGGGCGGCGGCCATCAGCAGCGCCAGCCCGGAACCGCAGCCCAGCCCGAGCAGATGCGTCCCGGGCCCGATACCGAGCCGTGCGTAGACCGCCTCGTACAGCGGTACCAGCATGCGTTCCTGGATCTCGGCCCAGTCGCGGACGCGGGCGCGCGGGTCGGTGGTGGGTGAGGGGATACGGTGCCGGTTGTTCCGCTGGACGAGCGTGGGTGTCATCGATGCGCCCCAATCCGCCGATTTCGGTGCCGGTTCCACTTCCTTCCCCCGTGCCGGGCCGAGGGCCCGTAAGCCAGGGAACTGCGCATCACCCCCGGCGTCCAGAGGTCGCGCCGGAGCGGACCGCGCACCCGCCCGATTCACGGTTCCACGGCGCGCCGCCGTACGATCGGCGCCATGGCAAAGGCTCCCGTTCTCACCCCCCAGGCGGACGACTTCCCGCGCTGGTACCAGGATCTGATCACCAAGGCCGAGCTGGCCGACAACGGCCCGGTGCGCGGCACGATGGTCATCCGACCGTACGGCTACGGCCTGTGGGAGCGGATGCAGCAGGAGATGGACGCGCGGATCAAGGCGGCGGGCGCGGCGAACGCGTACTTCCCGCTGTTCATCCCGCAGTCCTACCTGACCCGGGAGGCGGAGCACGTCGAGGGCTTCGCCCCGGAGCTGGCGGTGGTCACGCACGGCGGCGGCAAGGAGCTGGAGGAGCCGGTCGTGGTCCGGCCCACCTCCGAGACCATCATCAACGAGTACTTCTCCAAGTGGGTGCAGAGCTACCGCGACCTGCCCCTGCTGATCAACCAGTGGGCGAACGTGGTCCGCTGGGAGATGCGCCCCCGGGTCTTCCTGCGCACCAGCGAGTTCCTCTGGCAGGAGGGCCACACCGCGCACGCCGGTTACGAGGAGGCACGCGACTACGCCGCCCGCATCCACCGGGACGTCTACGCCGATTTCATGGTCAACGTGCTCGGCATCGACGTGGTCCTGGGCCGCAAGACGGCCAAGGAGCGCTTCGCGGGCGCCATCAACACGCTCACCCTCGAAGGGATGATGGGCGACGGCAAGGCGCTGCAGATGGGCACCAGCCACGAGCTGGGCCAGAACTTCGCCCGCGCGTTCAACACCCAGTACCTGTCCAAGGACGGCCGGCAGGAGCTGGTCTGGCAGACCTCCTGGGGCGTCTCCACCCGGATGGTCGGCGGCCTGATCATGTCCCACGGTGACGACAACGGGCTGCGGGTGCCGCCGCGGCTGGCCCATGTGCAGGCCGTGGTGCTCGCCATCAAGGGCGACGACGCGGTGGTCGCCAAGGTGCGGGAGATCGGCGCGGCCCTGGCCGCCGCCGGGATCCGGGTGCAGGTCGACGACCGGACCGACACCCCGTTCGGCCGCCGGGCGGTGGACTGGGAGCTCAAGGGCGTACCGGTGCGGATCGAGGTGGGGCCGCGCGACCTGGAGGCCGGTACCGCGATGGTCGCCCGCCGGATCCCCGGCGGCAAGGAGCCGGTGCACATCGACGCGCTGGCCGAGCTGCTGCCGAAGTTCCTGGAAGAGGACCAGGCGCTGCTGCTCCGGCAGTCGCGGGAGCGCCGGGAGGCCCGCACCACCGACGTGCGGACCATCGGCGAGGCGGGCGAGGCGGCCAACGCCGGTGGCTGGGCCCGTATCCCGTGGGCCGACCTCGGCCCGGAGGGCGAGGCCAAGCTGGCCGAGCAGGCGGTGTCGGTGCGGTGTCTGGTCGCCGCGGACGGGTCGGTTCCGGACGCCGACGACGCGCCCGGTAACGTCGCCATCGTGGCCCGCGCCTACTGACGCACCGGTCCGCCGGAGGGCCCGCGCCGGGAGGCGCGGGTCCGGCTTCCCCGGCACCCTACGGACCGGTAGATGCCGTCTTGGCGGGGGCTGGGGCTTGCATCCGCAGATCTGCGTACCCGCCCTCGTCAGGACGCATCAGCGTTAACTGACTGGTAAGTGCAAAATATTTGAGATGGCCCGGAATCGGAACGCAAAGCGCTCCTGGGTCGTTGTCACGACGTGAGCACGACACCACCTGTTCTCGCCGCGGAGCTGGCACAGGCGTGGGCCGATATTCAACGGCACCACTCCGAGCTGCCGGATCTCGCCGCGCCCGAATCCCTGATCGGTGAGTCCTCCTCCGCCTGCGGATCGGAGCTCTCCTTCGAAAGGCTGCTGCACGAGGCGGTCCACGGCATCGCGGCCGCTCGCGGTGTCCGCGACACCTCTCGCGCCGGCCGCTACCACAACCGCCGGTTCCTGGCGATCGCCGAGGAGCTGGGCCTGGACCACGTCGAGGAGCCGCACCCCAGCAGCGGTTTCTCCCTGGTCACGCTCAGCGCCGAGGCGAGAAAGCGGTACCGGCCGACGATCGAACGGCTCCAGCGCGCACTCAAGGCACACTCGGTCGCCACCACCGCGGACACCGCCCGCACCTTCCGGGGCCCGGCCGCACGGCACGGCTCCTCGGGCGGCGGGGTGCGGGTGAAGGCGGTGTGCGAGTGCGGGCGGAACGTACGGGTCGTGCCGTCGGTCCTCGCCCAGGCGCCGATCATGTGCGGAGGATGCGGAAAGCCGTTCCGCATCCCGGAGGCCGCACGCGCCGCCTGAGTCCTGACACCACCGCCGAATCCTGACAACCGCCGCTGAGCCTGCGGCAGCCCGGTACGGGTTGCGGGCTGCCGCAGGCTCCGCGGCCAGGTTCCCGGGAGTTCACCGCCGGCCGCCGATCGCGGCCGCAGCCGGCGGTTCGCGCGCGCCGTCCCGCCCGGAACGCGGCCGCGCCAGGTCCGTCTCCGGCATGCCCGCGCACGGCCCCGTCGTCCGCCCCGCTCCGCCGCGCTGCGCCCCGTCCCCGCTCCGTTCCGTCCCGCCGTGCTCCGTCCCGCTTTCCGTTCCGTGCTCCGTCCGGCGCTGCTCCGTCCCGCCCCGTCCCGCCCCGCGCTGCTCCGTCCCGCCGGGCCCAGCCCCGCCGCACCTCCGGCCGAGGCGCACGGCGTACGGGGGCGCCGACCCGGTGTGGCACAATGGTCAGCTGTACTCGACAGCCGAACAGGACCCCTCTCTCCTCCGGCTGACGCGTCCATCGGGCACTCGGGTACCGCAACCCCACGTGGCATCCCGCCCGTGCCCACCCACGTCAAGACCAGGAGACACCACTTCCGTGGCAGTCAAGATCAAGCTGAAGCGTCTGGGCAAGATCCGTTCGCCTCACTACCGCATCGTCATCGCCGACTCCCGCACCCGCCGTGACGGCCGGGCCATCGAGGAGATCGGCCTGTACCACCCGGTGCAGAACCCCTCGCGCATCGAGGTGGACTCCGAGCGCGCCCAGTACTGGCTGGGTGTCGGCGCGCAGCCGACCGAGCCGGTTCTCGCCATCCTGAAGCTCACCGGCGACTGGCAGAAGTTCAAGGGTCTGCCGGCCCCGGCGCCGCTGAAGGTCGCCGAGCCGAAGGCCGACAAGCGTGCCCTCTTCGAGGCCGCGGCCAAGGACGCCGGCGACGAGCCGAAGGGTGAGGCGATCACCCAGAAGGCGAAGAAGTCGGAGAAGAAGGCGGACGAGGCGGCCGAGGCCACCGAGTCCACCGAGTCGACCGAGGCCTGAGGATGCTCGAGGAGGCCCTCGAGCACCTGGTGAAGGGCATCGTCGACAACCCCGACGAGGTGCAGGTCGCCTCGCGCGACCTGCGGCGCGGCAGGGTGCTGGAGGTCCGGGTCCACCCCGACGACCTCGGCAAGGTGATCGGCCGTAACGGCCGCACCGCCCGAGCGCTGCGCACCGTCGTGGGCGCCATCGGCGGCCGCGGTATCCGCGTCGACCTCGTCGACGTGGACCAGGTTCGCTGAAGAGCGAGAGATAGAGCACCGGCACGGGCCGGGGAGGGCTGGTGTCCCTCCCCGGCCCGTGTGCTGACAAGGAACGGGAAGACAGTGCAGCTGGTAGTCGCCCGGATCGGCCGGGCCCACGGCATCAAGGGCGAGGTCACCGTCGAGGTGCGCACCGACGAGCCGGAACAGCGGCTCGCGCCGGGCGCGGTCCTCGCCACCGACCCTCCGTCGGCCGGACCGCTGACCATCGAGACCGGCCGGGTGCACAGCGGCCGGCTGCTGCTGCGCTTCGCCGGCGTGCCGGACCGCACCGCCGCCGAGGCGCTGCGGAACGTCCTGCTCATCGCCGAGGTCGACCCCGAGGAGGTCCCCGAGGACCCCGAGGAGTTCTACGACCACCAGCTGATCGACCTCGACGTCGTGACGACCGACGGCACCGAGCTCGGCCGCATCGCCGAGATCGCCCACCTCCCGTACCAGGACCTGCTGGTCGTCAGGCGGCCCGACGGGCAGGAGGTCATGGTGCCGTTCGTCTCCGAGATCGTTCCGGAGATCGACCTGGAGGCGCAGCGCGCGGTCGTCGCCCCGCCGCCGGGGCTGTTCGACGAGAGCCAGGCGGAGATCGCCGGCGCCCGGGACGCCGGGGAACCGCGGACCGGCGACCGGGACGAGTCCTGATGGAGCAGGGCCGCATGCGGGTGGACGTGGTGACGATCTTCCCCGAGTACCTGGAGCCGCTCAACGTCTCGCTGGTCGGCAAGGCGCGCGCCCGCGGCCAGCTCGACGTGCGGGTGCACGACCTGCGGCAGTGGACGCACGACCGGCACAACACCGTCGACGACACCCCGTACGGCGGCGGCCCCGGCATGGTCATGAAGCCCGGGCCCTGGGGCGAGGCGCTGGACGAGATCATCGCCTCCGGCCCGCGGGACGAGCCCGCCGACCCGGCCGCGCGGCCGGTGCTGGTGGTACCCACGCCGAGCGGTGTGCCCTTCACCCAGAGGCACGCCGTCGAACTCGCCGCCCGGCCGTGGCTGATCTTCGCGCCCGCCCGCTACGAGGGCATCGACCGCCGGGTGATCGAGGAGTACGGCGAGCACCTCGACGTGTACGAGGTCTCCATCGGCGACTACGTGCTGGCCGGCGGCGAGGCCGCGGTGCTGGTGATCACCGAGGCGGTCGCCCGGCTGCTGCCCGGCGTGCTGGGCAATGCCGAGTCGCACCGCGACGACTCGTTCGCCCCCGGAGCCATGGCCGATCTGCTGGAGGGGCCGGTCTACACCAAGCCGCCCGAGTGGCGCGGCCGGGGCATCCCCGAGGTGCTGGTCAGCGGACACCACGGCCGGATCGCCCGGTGGCGGCGGGACGAGGCGTTCCGGCGCACCGCCCGCAACCGGCCGGACCTGATCGAGCGGTGCGACCCGGCCGCGCTCGACAAGCACGACCGCGCGCTGCTCGCCGAGCTCGGCTGGCAGGAGCGGCCGGACGGCCGATTTGGGCGCCCGGCCGGGGTCGTGGAAGAATAGGCCGCTGCTGTACGTCCGGCGTGCGCCCCTGCCACAGGGGGAGACGACGTCCGCCCGGCGAAGCGGCATCCGAACATCTCCTTACGACATACCGCTGATGACCTGTGGCATCAGCGAGGAAAGCAGACACTCATGTCTCACCTGCTCGACAACGTCGACGCCGCGTCGCTGCGCAGCGACGTCCCGGCCTTCCGCCCCGGCGACACGGTCAACGTCCACGTCCGCGTCATCGAGGGCAACCGCTCCCGTGTGCAGCAGTTCAAGGGCGTCGTGATCCGCCGCCAGGGCTCGGGCGTCCGCGAGACCTTCACGGTCCGCAAGGTCAGCTTCAGCGTCGGCGTCGAGCGCACCTTCCCGGTGCACACCCCGATCGTCGAGAAGATCGAGGTCGTCACCCGCGGTGACGTGCGCCGTGCGAAGCTGTACTACCTCCGTGAGCTGCGCGGCAAGGCCGCGAAGATCAAGGAGAAGCGCGAGAACTGAGCTGCTTCCCGCGCCGTGGGCCGGGCCGGATAGGCTCACAGGCCCATGGACACCGAGGCAGAGCTCAGCGAGCTTGACGAGCGCGACCGCTCCCCGCGACCCGACGAGGGTCCCGGGGAGCGGCCGCGCTCTTCGCGTTGGCGGCGCCGGCGGCCGTACGCGGTGGTCGCCGTGGTCTGCTGCACCGTGGTGATGCTGCTCAGCGCCTACGTCGTCCAGCCGTTCCAGATCCCCAGCGCGTCCATGGAGAACACTTTGCGCCCCGGGGACCGGGTGCTGGTGAACAAGCTGGCGTACCGTTTCGGGGATGAGCCGCGCCGCGGCGACGTGGTGGTGTTCGACGGCACGGGTTCCTTCGTCCAAGAGGCACCGTCGGAGAACCCGGTCACCGGGCTGCTGCGCGAGGCGGGGGCGGCTCTGGGGCTGGTCGAACCGGCCGGGACCGAGTACATCAAGCGTGTCGTGGGCATCGGCGGTGACCGGGTCACCTGCTGCGACGAGCGGGGGAGGATCGAGGTGAACGGCCGAGCGGTGGACGAGAGCTACCTGTACCCGGGGGACGCGCCCTCGCGGGTGCCGTTCGACGTCGTCGTGCCGGAGGGCAGGCTGTGGGTGATGGGGGACCACCGCAGCGACTCCCGGGACTCCCGGGACTTCCTCGGCGCCCCGGGCGGCGGCACCGTCCCGGTCGACAGGGTGATCGGCCGGGCCGACTGGATCGGCTGGCCGCTGGGCCGGCTGACCTCGGTGGACCGGCCGGCGGAGTTCGACCGGATCCCGGAGCCGGACGGCGGCCATGGGTAGCCGCGGGCGTCCCCGGCACGGACACCACCGGGCCGGTGAACCCGATCCGGCCGCGGACGGGGCCGAGGAGCCGGCGCAGCGGGCCACCGGCGGGCGGGCCGAGCGGCGCAAGGCGCTCAAACGCATCAAGCGCCGGCGGCGGCGTTCGGTCGTCAAGGAGATCCCGGTCCTGATAGGCGTGGCGCTGCTGATCGCGCTGGTCCTCAAGACCTTCCTGGTCCAGGCGTTCGTGATCCCCTCCGGCTCGATGGAGCAGACCATCAAGATCGGCGACCGGGTGCTGGTGGACAAGCTCACACCCTGGTTCGGGGCCAAGCCCGAGCGCGGGGACGTGGTGGTCTTCAAGGACCCCGGCGGCTGGCTGCCGGACGACGAGAAGCCGAAGAACGACGACATGGTCGGGGTCAAGCAGGCCAAGCAGTTCCTCACCTTCATCGGGCTGCTGCCCTCCGCGGACGAGCAGGACCTGATCAAGCGGGTGGTCGCGATCGGCGGGGACACCGTCCGGTGCTGCGGCAAGGACGGCCGGGTCACGGTGAACGGCACCCCGCTCGACGAGCCGTACCTGCACCCGGGCAACGACCCCTCGAAGATCGAGTTCGAGGTGAAGGTCCCCCGGGGACGCATCTTCGTGATGGGCGACCACCGGGAGGACTCCGCGGACTCCCGCTACCACCTGGACGAGGAGGGCAAGGGCACCATTCCGGAAGACCTGGTGGTCGGCCGGGCGGTGGTGATCGCATGGCCGTTCGGCCACTGGCGCCGGCTGGAAGAGCCGGGAACTTATGCTTCGGTGCGGGACGCGCCGACGAGCAAGCCCCAGGCGGACGGCTCGGCGCATAGGCTTTCCCCCGTGGATCAGCAAGGATTGGTCCAGCTCCCGACCCCTGCGGAACTCCCGCTCGTTATGGGAGTGGTGGGCCTGCGTCGTTCCTGGCGCGGGCGGCAGAGCGGCGTGAGGAGTGGATGTGGGGGATTTGGCGGTCGGCGCACGATCCGGTCACGACGAATCCGAGGAACGGCCCAGGACGACGGGGGAGACGCCGGTGGACAAGGCGCCCGACCCCGAGCCGTCCGCGGCCGGGGCGGACGACCGGGCCCAGGCGCCGGGGGCCGAGACCCCCTCCGAGTCCCCGAGGGAAGCCGCGGCGCCCGGCTCCGGCGGCTCGTCCTCCGTGGAAGGCAGGGACGGCGACGGTGACGGTGCCGACGGCCCCGGCGAGGACGGCGACGGCAAGGGGCGGCCGAAGGGGAAACCGCGCTCCTTCTGGAAGGAACTGCCGCTGCTGATCGGCATCGCCCTGGTGCTGGCGCTGCTGATCAAGACGTTCCTGGTGCAGGCGTTCTCGATCCCGTCCAACTCCATGAACAACACGCTGCTCCGCGGCGACCGGGTGCTCGTCGACAAGCTCACGCCCTGGTTCGGCTCCGAACCCGAGCGCGGCGAGGTCGTCGTCTTCCACGACCCGGGCGGCTGGCTGAAGGAAGCCCCCGAGAGCGACTCCGGCCCGGTGATCGAGGGCATCCAGAAGGCGCTCAGCTTCATCGGGCTGATGCCGTCCGCCGAGGAGAAGGACCTGATCAAGCGGGTCATCGCGGTCGGCGGCGACACGGTGGAGTGCCAGAAGGGCGGCCCGGTCAAGGTCAACGGCAAGGCGCTGGACGAGCCCTACATCCAGTCCGGCGACACCCCCTGCGACGACCGGCCCTTCGGCCCGGTGAAGATCCCCGACGACCGGCTGTGGGTGATGGGCGACAACCGCGACGACTCGCTGGACTCGCGGTACCACCAGAACATCGAGCAGGGCACCGTCCCGGTGGACGAGGTCGTGGGACGGGCGATCGTCGTCGCCTGGCCGATCGACCGCTGGTCGACCCTCTCGGTGCCCGGCACGTTCGACCAGCCGGGGCTGAGCGCCGCGGCGGCGGTGGGCCCCTCGGCCCTCGGCCTGGCGGGCGCGCTGCCCATCGTGCTGTGGCGGCGCGCCAGGATGACCAGGAAGGCCACCGCGCGGCAGGAGAGCTGACGCGCCCGGTGACCGCCGGGTAGGGTGCGATTCCATGCCCCGGGGCATGGAATCGGATCTTCTACGCGAGACCTCCAACCGGGGAGATCCCCCACCGGGATCTCCCCGGGGACATCCCCTCGCGAGGCGGGAGCACGGCGATGAGCGGAGCGCGGCGTACGGACGACGGCCACGGCCGCACCGGCAGGAGACTGTCCGGAGTGGCCGTGGCCGTCGGCTGTGTGCTCTTCCTCGGCGGCTTCGCCTGGGCGGCCCTGCTCTACCGGCCGTACGCCGTCCCCAGCCATTCGATGGCGCCCACCATCGACCAGGGCACCCGGGTGCTGGCGGAGCGAATAGACGGCGACGAGGTCCGCCGCGGCGACGTCGTGGTGTTCAAGGACAAGGTCTGGGGAGACCTGCCGATGATCAAGCGGGTGGTCGGGGTGGACGGTGACACCGTGGCCTGCTGCGACCGGCAGGGGAAGCTGACGGTCAACGGCACGCCGATCGAGGAACCGTATCTGCCCGAGGGTGCCCCCGCCTCGCCCACCGAGTTCAGCGCCACCGTGCCGGCCGGCAAGCTCTTCCTCCTCGGCGACCACCGCAGCGACTCCCTGGACTCCCGGAAGCACCTCACCGACCAGGGCAACGGCGCGGTGTCCCGGGACGCGGTGAGCGCCCGGGTGGACGCCACCGCCTGGCCGCTCGGCGACCTGGGGATGCTGGACCGGGCCGGCGGCTTCGCCCAGCTGCCCGGCGGCACCTCCGAGCCCGGCCCGCTGCGCCCGCTCACCATCGCGGTGGTGGCCGGCGCGGTGCTCATCCTCGGCGGCGCGGCCTACGGGCCGATCGCCGGCCTCGCCGGGCGGCGGCGCGCCCGCCGGCCCGAGCGCCCGGCGGAGGAGGCCGTCCATGGCTGAGCCGGAACTCCGGAAGGTCGCCCGGGTGGTCCTGCTGGACCCCCGGGACCGGGTGCTGCTGCTGCACGGCCGCGAGCCGGCCGACCCGGCGTCCACCTGGTGGTTCACCCCGGGCGGCGGGCTGGAGGGCGAGGAGACCCGGGAGCAGGCGGCGCGCCGGGAGCTGGCCGAGGAGACCGGGATCACCGAGGTCGACCTGGGCCCGGTGCTGTGGCGCCGGATCTGCTCGTTCCCGTTCGCCGGCCGACGCTGGGATCAGGACGAGTGGTACTTCCTGGGGCGGACGCGACAAACGGTGACGCGCCCGGCGGGACTCACCGAACTGGAGCTGCGCAGTGTGACCGGTTCCCGCTGGTGGACATGGGAGGAACTGGCCGCCACTCATGAGACCGTGTACCCGACCAGGCTCGCCGCACTGCTGCGTACGCTGCTCGAGGACGGCCCACCGGTCACCCCGGTTGTCCTGGAGACCGAGCGTGTCTGACGCACAATGGGGGGACGCACGGCTGAAGGGGAACATGCCATGAGCGCCGAGGACCTCGAAAAGTACGAGACCGAGATGGAGCTGAAGCTCTACCGGGAGTACCGCGACGTCGTCGGGCTGTTCAAATACGTGATCGAGACCGAACGGCGCTTCTACCTGACCAACGACTACGAGATGCAGGTGCACTCGGTCCAGGGCGAGGTGTTCTTCGAGGTCTCCATGGCGGACGCCTGGGTGTGGGACATGTACCGGCCGGCCCGCTTCGTCAAGCAGGTGCGGGTGCTGACCTTCAAGGACGTCAACATCGAGGAGCTCAACAAGAGCGACCTCGACCTTCCGGGTGGCTGAGTTATCCACAACCGGGACGTTGTCCACGGATCACGACCAAGATCCACGGGCTCTGCCGGAAGGCGTCACAGTCGGTGCCGGAGGTGGTACCGATGCCGCAGTCTTCCCCGTCTTCCCGGTTCTTCCCGTCGTCCCGGTCGCCCCGGTCCTCGGCTCCCGTCGCGGCCCCGCCCGCCCGGTCCGCCGGGTTCTGCGAATCCGCGCCCGCACCCCGTGCGCGCACCGCGCGCCTGGCGCTGGGTCGGTACGGCGAGGGCCTGGCGGCCCGCAGGCTGACCCAGGCCGGCATGGTCGTCCTGGCGCGGAACTGGCGATGCCGCGCCGGTGAGATCGACATCCTCGCCAGGGACGGCGACGCGCTCGTCGTCTGCGAGGTGAAGACCCGCAGGGCCGGCCCCTTCGAGCACCCGATGGCCGCGGTGACGCCGCGGAAGACCGAGCGGCTGCGCAGACTCGCCGAACGCTGGCTGGAGCGGCAGGACGCGCCCCCGCCGGGCGGGGTCCGCATCGACGTGGTCGCCGTGGTGCTGCCCGCCCGCGGCGCCCCGATCGTGGAGCACGTGCGGGGGGTGGCGTGAATGGCCTTCGCCCGCACCTGCTCGGTGGCGCTGGTCGGCGTCGAAGGCGTGGTGGTCGAGGTCCAGGCCGACCTGGAACCGGGCGTCGCCGCCTTCACCCTGGTCGGACTGCCCGACAAGAGCCTGGTGGAGAGCCGTGACCGGGTCCGCGCCGCGGTCGTCAACTCCGGCGCCGAGTGGCCGCAGAAGAAGCTCACCGTCGGGCTCAGCCCGGCCTCCGTACCCAAGGGCGGCAGCGGCTTCGACCTGGCCGTGGCCTGCGCGGTACTCGGCGCTGCGGAGCGCATCGACCCGCGCGAACTGGCCCATCTGATGATGATCGGCGAACTGGGGCTGGACGGCCGGGTGCGTCCGGTGCGTGGGGTGCTGCCCGCGGTGCTGGCCGCCGCCGAAGCGGGGTACCGCCAGGTCGTGGTCCCGGAGCAGACCGCCGCCGAGGCGTCCCTGGTCCCCGGGGTGTCGGTGCTCGGCGTACGCAGCCTCCGGCAGCTCATCGCGGTGCTGACCGACGGTCCGGTGCCGGAGGAGGAGCCTCCGGAGGAAGGCCGCCCGGACGCCATGCTGGCCGGTCTCATGGTGCCCGGAACCGGCGCGGGCACCGGGCTACCGGCCCTCTCCGGGCCCTCGGCACGGCAGCCGGACATGGCCGAGGTCGCCGGGCAGCGCGCCGCCCGGACGGCGCTGGAAGTGGCCGCGGCCGGCGGCCACCACCTGCTGTTCATGGGACCGCCCGGGGCCGGGAAGACCATGCTCGCCGAGCGCCTCCCGGGGCTGCTGCCCCCGCTCACCCAGAAGGAGGCGCTGGAGGTCACCGCGGTGCACTCGGTGGCCGGGGTGCTCCCGCCGGGCAAGCCGCTGATCGACACCCCGCCGTACTGCGCCCCCCACCACTCGGCCACCATGGCCGCGCTCGTCGGGGGAGGCAACGGGCTGCCGAGACCCGGCGCGGTCTCCCTGGCACACCGCGGCGTGCTGTTCCTGGACGAGGCTCCCGAGTTCGGCGGGCGGGCGCTGGACGCGCTGCGCCAGCCGCTGGAATCGGGACACGTCCTGGTCGCCAGGTCCGCCGGGATGATGCGGATGCCCGCGCGTTTCCTCCTCCTGCTGGCCGCCAACCCGTGTCCCTGCGGCCGGCACGCCCGGCCGGGCGAGGGCTGCGACTGCACCCCCATGGCCGTCCGCCGCTACCAGGGACGGCTCTCCGGGCCGCTGCTGGACCGGATCGACCTCCGGGTCCAGGTCTCTCCGGTGACCCGGACGGAGCTGACCGCGCCGACCGCCGGCGCGGAGAGCACCGCGGCGGTCGCGGCCCGGGTCCGGGAGGCACGGGACCGAGCCCGGAGCAGGTTCGCGGGCACCCCCTGGGCCACCAACGGCGAGGTGCCCGGGCACGAGCTGCGCACCCGCTGGCACGCGGAGCCGGGAGCGCTCTGCCAGGCGGAACGGGACCTGGAGTGCGGACTGCTCACGGCCCGCGGCCTGGACCGGGTGCTGCGGGTCGCCTGGACCGTCGCCGACCTCGCCGGACACGACCGGCCCACCACGGACGACGTGGCCCGGGCCCTGCAACTGCGCACCGGGGTCGTCCGCGGCAGGCCGGCCGGGGTGGGGGAGCGGTGAGCCCGCACCGGCCTGACCCGCGGCCGCCGGCCGGCCCGCGGGCCGCCCCGGGACCCGGCGCGCGGCCCGCCCCGGGCGCCGCCGGACCGCCCCCGGCGCCGGAGCCACCAGTCGGCCCGGCGCCGTGGCCGGTGCCGGCTCCGGACTCCGGCGCGGATCCCGCCGCGGGCCCGGTGCCGGACCTCGCCGCCGCACCCGCACCGGCCGGCGACGCGGCCTTGCGGGGAGCCGGGGAAGCTGGGGGAGCCGGGGGAGCCGAAGGGGGCGGGGTGAGCCCGGAGGAGCGGATGGCACGGGCCGCGCTCACCCGGCTCGTGGAACCGGGCGACGCGGTCGTGGGCCGCTGGCTGCGCGGGCTGGGGCCGGTGCGACTGCACCGGGCCCTGACCGGGGCGGCCGCGCCCCCGCCCGGGGCCTCCACCGAGCGGCTGGCCGGCTGCGCGCTCCGGGCCGAGCGGCTGGACCCCGCCGCCGACCTGGCCGCCGTCGCACGCCTCGGCGGGCGGTTCGTCTGCCCGGGCGACCTGGACTGGCCCCGGCAGCTGGACGACCTGGAGGACGGCCGGCCGATCGGGCTGTGGGTCAGGGGGACGGCGTCGCTGCGGCTGTGGGCGCTGCGCTCGGTCGCCCTGGTGGGAGCCCGGGCCTGTACGGACTACGGCACCCACATGGCCTCCACACTCGCGGCCGGTCTCGCCGAGCGGGGCTGGGTCGTGGTCTCCGGCGCCGCGCACGGGGTGGACGCCGCGGCCCACCGCGGCGCCCTGGCCGCCGGGGGCGCGACCATCGCGGTGCTCGCCTCCGGTGTCGACACCCCCTATCCGCGCGCGCACAGCGCGCTGATCCAGCGCATGGCGGAGCAGGGACTGGTGGTCACGGAGCTGCCGCCCGGCAGCCATCCGACCCGCTTCCGCTTCGTGCTGCGGAACAGGGTCATCGCCGCGCTGACCCGGGGCACGGTCGTGGTGGAGGCGCAGTACCGCAGCGGATCGCTGGTCACCGCCCGTCGGGCGATGGCGCTGGGGCGGGCCACCATGGGGGTGCCGGGGCCGGCGACCAGCGCGCTCTCCGCCGGGGTGCACGAACTGCTGCGGGGCGAGGGCGTCCTGGTGACCGATGCGGCGGAAGTGGCCGAAATGATCGGTGGGATCGGGGAGCTCGCACCGGCGCGCCGGGGACCGCTCGTCGCACGTGACGCGCTCCCTCCCGTGACGGCACGCGTGCTGGACGCGTTGTCGGCACAGGGCGGCAGCGAAGCGCGGGAGGTGGCCCGGGACGCCGGTACCAGCCGCGACGAGGCACTGCGGCGACTCCATGAGCTGCTCGCCCTGGGTTTCGTCGAACGGGCTGGCGAATCCTGGCGGTTGGCGTCCGGGGACGGCAGGAACGGTGTCATACGGCGAGGCGATCCATAGATTTGGAGCAATCGGGTGAAAGGGTTGAGATGATGACGGAAACCTCGCATCACCGAACGTTCATGTCTCGCTCGCCGCGACGCCTGCGTCACACGGTGTCGGCCAGGCGGCCCACCGGGGCGTGCCCGCTCGTCCGTCCCTCATACCTCACAGCAGAACGGCTCAAGGCGACGAATGCCCCAGCACACCTCCGGGTCTGACCGCACGGCAGTGACTGCCGGCGCCGAGGGCGGCACCGTGCGCCCCGCCGCCCCCTCCTCCCTCGACGAGCTGTGGCGGTCGTACAAGACCACGGGTGACGAGCGGCTGCGGGAGCAGCTGATCCTGCACTACTCGCCCCTGGTCAAGTACGTCGCGGGCCGGGTCAGCGTCGGGCTGCCGTCCAACGTGGAGCAGGCGGACTTCGTGTCGTCCGGGGTGTTCGGGCTCATCGACGCCATCGAGAAGTTCGAGCCGGAACGAGCCGTCAAGTTCGAGACCTACGCCATCACCCGGATCCGCGGGGCCATGATCGACGAGCTGCGGGCCCTGGACTGGATCCCCCGGTCGGTCCGGCAGAAGGCCCGCGAGGTGGAGCGTGCGTACGCCACCTTGGAGGCGGCGCTGCGCCGCACCCCCACGGAGACGGAGGTGGCCGCCGAGATGAACATCGCCCTGGAGGAACTGCACGGCGTTTTCAGCCAGTTGTCGCTGGCGAACGTGGTCGCCCTGGAGGAGCTGCTGCACGTCGGTGGTGAGAGCGGCGAGCGGCTGAGCCTCATGGACACCCTGGAGGACACCGCCGCCGACAACCCGGTGGAGGTGGCCGAGGACCGTGAGCTGCGCAGGCTGCTCGCCCGGGCGATCAACACCCTCCCTGACCGGGAGAAGACGGTCGTCACCCTCTATTACTACGAGGGCCTCACCCTCGCGGAGATCGGGCACGTCCTGGGGGTCACCGAGAGCCGGGTGAGCCAGATCCACACCAAGTCGGTGCTCCAGCTCCGGGCGAAACTCGCCGACGCCGGACGCTGAATCGTCCCTCCGGCATCGCTTTCCCCGCGGCCCCTTTCGTACAGTGGGCGTGTGCCCAGGATTCGAGCGGCCTCAGTGGCCGAGCACCGGACGATGCAGCGCGGCGCCCTGCTGGACGCCGCCCGATCCCTGCTGTCCGAGGGTGGTACGGAGGCGCTGACCTTCCCCGCCCTCGCCGAGCGGACCGGTCTCGCACGATCCTCCGTCTACGAGTACTTCCGCTCCCGGGCGGCGGTGGTCGAGGAGCTGTGCGCCGTCGACTTCCCGGTCTGGGCCGCCGAGGTGGAGGCCGCCATGGAGCGGGCCGACACGCCGGAGGGGAAGATCGAGGCGTATGTGCGACAGCAGCTCGCCCTCGTCGGCGACCGGCGCCACCGCGCCGTGGTGGCGATCTCCGCGGGGGAGCTGGACGCCGGGGCCCGGGAGAAGATCCGGGCGGCGCACGGCGGCCTGATCGCCATGGTCGTCGAGGCGCTCGGCCACCTGGGTCACCAGCAGCCGCGACTGGCCGCCATGCTGCTCCAGGGCGTGGTGGACGCCGCGGTGCGCCGTATCGAACTGGGCGCCGCGGAGGACCCGCAGCACATCACCGAGGCGGCGGTCGCCATGGCGCTGCGCGGCGTGCGCGGCTGACCGGCCACCGGCGGGGGCCGGGCGCTCACCGCCCGCCGGCCGCCGGCAGCGGGACGCCGAAGACCGGCAGCAGCCGGGAGGCTCCCGACCGGAGCATCCACGGCGGCAGCAGGGTCAGTGGATCGAGGTAGCGGTCCGCGCGCCGCAGCCCCCAGTGCAGACACCCGCCCGCACAGTGGGAGGGCCCCGCCGCCAGCACGCCCACCACCTGCCCGGCGGACACCTCGTCCCCTTCCCCGACCGAGGCCCGCACCGGTTCGTAGGTGGTCCGCAGCGGCGGGGAGCCGGTCCCGGCGAGTTCGATCGAGATCACCCCGCGCCCGGCCACCGGCCCGGCGAACACCACCCGCCCGGCCGCCGCGGCGTGGACCGGCTGCCCCGGGCGGCCGGCCAGATCCACGCCGCGATGCCCCGCCGCCCAGGGGTGCGGCGGTGGTTCCCAGCCGCGGACCACCACCGGCCGCGCCGCCCCCGCCGCGCCGGTGACCGGCCAGGCCCGGGCGCCAGGGTCCGAGCCCGGTCGTGCGCGTCCTCCGGGGCTCCCGCCCGGCCCGGCCCGCCCGCCACCGACCACCGCCCGGCTGCCCCGTCCCGGGTCCGCGTCCGGCTGTCCGGGGTCACCGTCCGGCTGCCCCCGTCCCCCGGGGCCGCCGCCCGGGGCCCCGCCCGGCCCGGCCCGCCCGTCACCGATCTCCCGGCTCCGCCCGGACGGGTCCGCGCCGGGGCGTGCCCGTTCTTCCGGGTCCGCGCCGGGGCGTGCCCGTTTTTCCAGGTTCGTGCCGGAGCGTGCTCGTTCTCGGGGGTACGCGCCGGAGCGTGCCCGCTCACGTGCCGCGCCGGCGCCCGGCCGAGCCGGGCCCGCCCGCTCCGCCGGGTTCCTCGCCGCCGGGACGCCGCCGGGGCCGGTGCCCGCCCCGGCCGTGGCGATTCGGACCGGCCCCGGCGCGGCGGTGTCAGCGGTGCCGGCCGGTCCGCGGGGCGCTCCCGGGCCGGCCAGGGCGGCCGGTGCGATCAGCGCGAGCGGCAGTGCGATCAGCGCGAGCAGGGGTGCGGTGAGAAGCAGGAGCGGCAGTGTGCGCGCGCGGCGGGGTGCCGCCGCCGGTGCGGCGCGTCCCCGGCTCCGGGGGGTGCGTCCCCGGCCCGGTGGGGTGAGGGGCCGGGGCGGGTCCGGTCGGTAGGGTCCTTGCGTACGGTGGCATCGCATGAGCTGATGGTGACGCACGGTGACGACACGCGGAGATCTTGTCCGGGATCTGTGGACTACTCCCGGGTTGTGGACATCGCCGTCACCCGGCGCCGCACGGGTCCCGTACACTTCTTATGGCGATCCGGGTCACCGGGTCGACTTCGCACGCCCCGTCACCGTTGCGTCAGCCCGTTCAGGCAGCGCGGTGGCCGTGTCCCTCGGTCCTCGGAAGGTCCCTCATCAGGCTTCCCGTGGCAGACGCGCAGGGGCGTCAGGCGCGGCGGCCGCCCGGCCACCGCGGAACCGAGTACCTCAAGGAGTACGGCCATGGCCGTCGTCACGATGCGGGAGCTGCTGGAGAGCGGCGTCCACTTCGGGCACCAGACCCGCCGCTGGAACCCGAAGATGAAGCGCTTCATCTTCACCGAGCGCAACGGCATCTACATCATCGACCTGCTCCAGTCGCTGTCGTACATCGACCGCGCCTACGAGTTCGTCAAGGAGACCGTCGCGCACGGCGGCTCCATCATGTTCGTCGGCACCAAGAAGCAGGCCCAGGAGGCCATCGCCGAGCAGGCGACCCGCGTCGGGATGCCGTACGTCAACCAGCGCTGGCTGGGCGGCATGCTCACCAACTTCTCGACCGTCTACAAGCGCCTGCAGCGCCTGAAGGAGCTCGAGCAGATCGACTTCGAGGACGTGGCCGCCTCCGGCCTCACCAAGAAGGAGCTCCTGGTCCTCTCGCGCGAGAAGGCCAAGCTGGAGAAGACCCTCGGCGGTATCCGCGAGATGCAGAAGGTGCCCAGCGCCGTCTGGATCGTGGACACCAAGAAGGAGCACATCGCGGTCGGCGAGGCCCGTAAGCTCCGCATCCCGGTCGTCGCGATCCTCGACACCAACTGCGACCCGGACGAGGTCGACTACAAGATCCCGGGCAACGACGACGCCATCCGCTCCGTCACCCTGCTCACCCGTGTGATCGCCGACGCCGTCGCCGAGGGCCTCATCGCCCGCTCCGGCGTCGCCGCCGAGGGCAAGGGCGAGAAGGCCGCCGGCGAGCCGCTGGCCGAGTGGGAGCGCGACCTCCTCGAGGGTGAGAAGAAGGCCGACGAGCCCGCCGCCGAGGCCGAGAAGCCGGCCGAGGCCGCCGCTGAGGCGCCCGCCGCCGAGGCCGCCGCTGACGCGCCCGCCGCCGAGGCCGCTGCTGAGGCGCCCGCCGCCGAGGCCGAGCAGGGCTGACGCCCCCCAACCTCGCGGTGCCGACGGCGGGGGCCGGTGCCCCCGCCGTCGACCCGTAGAGCATCGACTTTCGAGACGTTCGATACTCCGAGAAGAGATTTCACAGACCATGGCGAACTTCACCGCCGCTGACGTCAAGAAGCTCCGCGAGCTCACCGGCGCCGGCATGATGGACTGCAAGAAGGCGCTGGACGAGGCCGAGGGCAACGTCGACAAGGCCGTCGAGCTGCTGCGCATCAAGGGCCAGAAGGGTGTGGCCAAGCGCGAGAGCCGCACCGCCGAGAACGGTGCCGTCGTCTCCCTGATCGCCGACGACAACACCTCCGGCGTGCTGCTGGAGCTGAAGTGCGAGACCGACTTCGTCGCCAAGGGTGACAAGTTCGTCGCCGTCGCCGAGGCCCTGGCCGCGCACGCCGCCAAGACCGCCCCGGCCGACCTGGAGGCGCTGCTCGCCTCCGAGATCGAGGCCGGCAAGACCGTCCAGGCGTACGTGGACGAGGCCAACGCCACCCTGGGCGAGAAGATCGTCCTGGACCGGTTCGCGCAGTTCTCCGGCGGCTACGTCGCCGCGTACATGCACCGCACCAGCCCGGACCTGCCGCCGCAGGTCGGTGTCCTGGTCGAGCTGGACAAGGAGAACGCCGAGGTCGCCAAGGACGTCGCGCAGCACATCGCCGCCTTCGCGCCGAAGTTCCTCTCCCGTGAGGACATCCCGGCCGAGGTCATCGAGAACGAGCGCCGCGTCGCCGAGGCCACCGCGAAGGAGGAGGGCAAGCCGGAGGCCGCCCTGCCGAAGATCGTCGAGGGTCGCGTCAACGGGTTCTTCAAGGAGAACACGCTGCTGGCGCAGCCGTTCGCCAAGGACAACAAGAAGACCGTCGAGAAGGTGCTGGCCGAGGCCGGCGTCTCGCTGAAGCGTTTCGCGCGCATCCGCGTCGGCGCCTGAGGCCAGCCGCCTTCAGCCCGCCAGGGCAGCGAGTGGCGTGCGGCCCCGCTAGGGTCGTAAACGCATAGCCGTCGACCGGTCGGCCGCAGATGTGACGAGGAGGCCATTGCCGCAGAGGTCAAAGACCCATCCGGCAGTGGCCTTCTTCGTATGTGCACGAGGAGATCTCCAATGAATCAGGGTGCGGACGCCAAACGAGCCGCCGACGACAAGACCGCCGACGGAGCCAAGTCCCGCAGGTTCCTGTTGAAGCTGTCCGGAGAGGCGTTCGCCGGTGGCGGCGGACTCGGCGTCGACCCCGACGTCGTGCACGCCATCGCCCGCGAGGTCGCGGCAGTCGTCCGGGACGGCGCCGAGATCGCCATCGTCATCGGCGGCGGCAACTTCTTCCGCGGCGCCGAGCTGCAGCAGCGCGGCATGGACCGGGCCCGCTCGGACTACATGGGCATGCTGGGCACCGTCATGAACTGCCTCGCCCTCCAGGACTTCCTGGAGAAGGAAGGCATCGACTCCCGCGTGCAGACCGCCATCACCATGGGCCAGGTCGCGGAGCCCTACATCCCGCTGCGGGCCGTACGCCACCTGGAGAAGGGCCGCGTCGTCATCTTCGGCGCCGGTATGGGCATGCCCTACTTCTCCACCGACACCACCGCCGCCCAGCGCGCCCTGGAGATCGACGCCGAGGCGCTGCTGATGGGCAAGAACGGCGTGGACGGTGTCTACGACTCCGACCCCAAGGCCAACCCGGACGCGGTGAAGTTCGACGCCCTGGGGTACGGCGAGGTGATCGCCCGGGACCTGAAGGTCGCCGACGCCACCGCCATCACCCTCTGCCGGGACAACAAGCTGCCGATCCTGGTCTTCGAACTGCTCGCCGAGGGCAATATCGCGCGTGCGGTGAAGGGTGAGAAGATCGGCACGCTCGTGAGCGATCAGGGCACCCGGGGCTGAGCCCCCGCTACACCGCCCGCCGGAGAGCTCGTTACGGGGATGGACAACGGCCTGCCGGTCGGACACCGTGCAGGAGAAGACGCACGCAGGGGCGAGGCTCTGCTTACGGATAACACCAGGAGCAAGTGGTGATCGAAGAGATCCTCCTCGAGGCCGAGGAGAAGATGGAGAAGGCCGTTGTGGTCGCCAAGGAGGACTTCGCCGCGATCCGCACCGGGCGTGCGCACCCGGCGATGTTCAACAAGATCGTGGCGGACTACTACGGTGCGATGACGCCGATCAATCAGCTGGCGTCCTTCTCGGTGCCGGAACCGCGGATGGCCGTGGTGACCCCGTTCGACAAGAGCGCGCTGCGCAACATCGAGCAGGCGATCCGTGACTCGGACCTGGGCGTCAACCCGACCAACGACGGCAGCATCATCCGCGTGGTCTTCCCGGAGCTGACCGAGCAGCGCCGCAAGGAGTTCATCAAGGTCGCCAAGGGCAAGGGCGAGGACGCGAAGATCTCGATCCGCAGCGTCCGCCGCAAGGCCAAGGAGTCGATCGACAAGCTCGTGAAGGACGGCGAGGTCGGCGAGGACGAGGGCCGCCGCGCCGAGAAGGAGCTCGACGACACCACCGCGAAGTACGTGGCGCAGGTGGACGAGCTGCTCAAGCACAAGGAAGCCGAGCTGCTCGAAGTCTGATGAACGAGCCATCCTGGGGGGCCCCGCCACGCGCCGGACACCGGGGCCCGACCGACCAGGCGCCTCCCCTCGGGCACCTGCACCGGACACCGTCCGGCAGGTACTCCCAGGAGGTGCCGCCCGTCTCGGCGGGTCCCGTGCACACGGTGGGCGAAGCGGCGCAGACTCGGCCCATGCCCACCGTTCCCGACGCAGGCGGACACCAGGACGACCGTGACCGGGGGGCCGCTCGGCCGAGCGGCCCCGCGGACCGCGGCGGCCGGGAGCCGGCCCACCGGCAGCACCCCGACGGGCCCGCCGCCGGGCACCGGCCGGGTCCGGACCCCGCCGGCCCACCGCCCGCGGCCGCCGCGCCCGCTCCGGCGAAGAAGAGCGCGGGCCGCGACCTGCGCGCCGCGATAGGGGTCGGCGTCGGACTCGGCGCCGTCATCGTCGCGTCGCTCTTCGTCTACAAGACGGTGTTCCTCGGCGTCATAGCGGTGGCCGTGGTGGTCGGCCTGTGGGAGCTGACCTCGCGGCTCGCGGAGCGCAAGGAGATCAGCGTCCCGCTCGTCCCGCTCGCCGTCGGCGGCGTCGCCATGGTGGTGGCCGGCTATGTGCGGGGCGCGGAGGGCGCCTGGGTGGCCGTGGCGCTCACCGCGCTGGCGGTACTCGTCTGGCGGATGACCGAACCGCCGGAGAACTACCTCCGCGATGTGACCGCGGCCGTCTTCACCGCCTTCTACGTGCCGTTCCTCGCCACCTTCGTGGCCCTGATGCTCGCCGCCGACGACGGGCCGCAGCGGGTGCTCACCTTCCTGCTGCTGACCGTGGTCAGCGACACCGGGGCGTACGCCGTCGGCTGGCGCTTCGGCAAGCACAAGCTCGCGCCGCGCATCAGTCCCGGCAAGACCCGGGAGGGACTGCTGGGCGCGGTGGCCTTCGCCATGGTCGCGGGCGCGCTGTGCATGCAGTACGCCATCGACGGCGGGGTCTGGTGGCAGGGCCTGGTGCTCGGGCTCGCGGTCGCGGTCAGCGCCACCCTCGGCGACCTGGGCGAGTCCATGATCAAGCGCGACCTCGGCATCAAGGACATGGGCAAGCTGCTGCCCGGCCACGGCGGGATCATGGACCGGCTGGACTCCCTGCTGCCGACCGCACCGGTGGTCTGGCTGCTGCTGGTGATCTTCGTCGGGCAGGGGTGAATCGCGCCGGTACCCTGGAAGGGCCCGCCTCCGTCAGGTGGCGGGCCCTTTCCACGCCCCGCCACCTGCGGGGCGGCCCCGTCAGCTCTCCGGGACCGGCACCGACGCCGGGCTCCGCGACAGCGGGGATCGCACGCCCTCGTCGCACTGAGGAGTACCCGCCATGGCCCCGCCCGCCCCGGGAGAACTCACTTTCGCCGCGCCGCGCGGAGCCAAGAAGCCCCCGCGCCACCTGGCCGACCTCGACCCCGCCCAGCGCCGGGAGGCGGTCGCCGCCATCGGCGAGAAGCCGTTCCGCGCCAAGCAGCTGTCGCAGCACTACTTCGCCCGGTACGCGCACGACCCGGCGCAGTGGACCGACATCCCCGCCGCGTCCCGCGAGAAGCTGGCGGGTGAGCTGCTGCCCGACCTGATGAGTGTGGTGCGGCACATCTCCTGTGACGACGACACCACCCGCAAGACGCTGTGGCGGCTGTTCGACGGCACCCTGGTGGAGTCGGTGCTGATGCGCTACCCGGACCGGGTCACCATGTGCATCAGCTCCCAGGCGGGCTGCGGCATGAACTGCCCGTTCTGCGCCACCGGCCAGGCCGGGCTGGACCGCAACCTGTCGACCGCGGAGATCGTGCACCAGATCGTGGACGGCATGCGGGCGCTGCGGGACGGGGAGATCCCCGGCGGCCCGGCCCGGCTCAGCAACATCGTCTTCATGGGCATGGGCGAGCCGCTCGCCAACTACAGCCGTGTGATCGGCGCCATCCGCCGGCTGACCGACCCCGAGCCGGACGGCCTGGGGCTGTCCCAGCGCGGCATCACCGTCTCCACGGTGGGGCTGGTCCCGGCGATGCTGCGGTTCGCCGACGAGGGCTTCAAGTGCCGCCTCGCGGTGTCGCTGCACGCGCCGGACGACGAGCTGCGGGACACCCTGGTACCGGTCAACACCCGCTGGAAGGTCCGCGAGGTGCTGGACGCGGCCTGGGAGTACGCCGCCAAGTCCGGCCGGCGGGTCTCCATCGAGTACGCGCTGATCAGGGACATCAACGACCAGGCGTGGCGGGCCGACCTGCTGGGCCGGCTGCTGAAGAACCGCCGGGTGCACGTCAACCTGATCCCGCTCAACCCGACGCCGGGCTCCAAGTGGACCGCCTCCCGTCCCGAGGACGAGCGGGCGTTCGTCGCGGCCCTGGAGGCGCACGGGGTGCCGGTGACCGTCCGGGACACCCGGGGGCAGGAGATCGACGGCGCCTGCGGCCAGCTGGCCGCCGCCGAGCGCTGAGCCGCGGGCGGGCCCGCCGGGGCCCGCCGGACCGGCTGATACTGTGCTTTCGCACAAATGAACAGGCACAAATGAACACTCCGACAGGGGAGCGCGCGAAGCGCTGAGAGTGCGGCACGGCCGCAGACCCTCGGACCTGATCCGGGTCATACCGGCGTAGGGAGTCAGACTCACCATGAACACCAGCCTCCGGCGTGCCCTCGGCATGGCCGTCCTCGGCACGCTCGCCGCCGGTACCCTCGCGGCCTGCGGCGAATCCGGCGACAGCGGCGGCGCCTCGGACACCGTCACCCTGGTCACCCACGAGTCCTTCGCCCTCTCCGAGGAGGTGCAGAAGGAATTCGAGAAGAGCAGCGGCTACCGGCTGCGGATCCTGGAGAACGGGGACGCCGGCGTCGCCGTCAACAAGGCGGTGCTCTCCAAGGGCAACCCGGAGGGCGACGTCTTCTTCGGCGTCGACAACACCCTGCTCTCCCGCGCCCTGGACAACGACGTGTTCACCCCCTACCGGGCCAAGGGGCTGGACCGCATCCCGGAGCGGCTGCAGCTGGACCGCGGCAAGCACCGGGTCACCCCCATCGACACCGGCGAGATCTGCGTCAACTACGACAAGAAGTACTTCGCCGACCACAAGCTCGCCCCGCCGCGGACCTTCGACGACCTCACCGAGCCGGCCTACCGCAACCTGCTGGTCACCGAGAACCCGGCCACCTCCTCGCCCGGCCTCGCCTTCCTGCTGGGCACCGCCGCGGAGTACGGCGACGACGGCTGGCCGGAGTACTGGAAGAAGCTCAAGGCCAACGGCGTCGAGGTGGTCGACGGCTGGGACCAGGCGTACAACGTCCGCTTCTCCGGCTCGGCGAGCGGCCGGAAGGCCGGCGGCGACCGGCCGCTGGTCGTCTCCTACGCCTCCAGCCCGCCCGCCGAGGTCTTCTACGCCGACCCGCGGCCCACGAAGGCCCCGACCGGCGTCGCCACCGGCACCTGCTTCCGGCAGACCGAGTTCGCCGGGCTCCTGGACGGCGCCCGGAACGAGAAGGGCGGCAAGGCGCTGCTGGACTTCCTGATCAGCAAGCGGTTCCAGGAGGACATGCCGCTCAGCATGTTCGTGAACCCGGTGATCGAGGGAGCGAAGCTGCCGGAGGTCTTCACCGAGTTCGGCGCCGAGGCGGACGACCCCGGGACCATGGCGCCGGAGAAGATCGCCAAGGTCCGTGAGCCGTGGGTCAAGTCGTGGTCCTCCCTCGTCCTGTAGAGACCGACGCCGCACCCGCCGCCGCGCCCCGCCGCCGCGACCGGCGCGGTGCGGCGGTGCGGTTCGGCCTGATGGCCGTACCGCTGGCGTTCCTCGCCGTCTTCTTTGCCTATCCCGTCGCGGCGATCACCGCCCGCGGCCTGAAGGCCGGCGGCGAGTGGCGCTTCGCGCGGATCGGCGAGGTGCTCGGCGACCCGGCGGTGCGCGAGGTGCTGTGGTTCACCACCTGGCAGGCCGCCGCCTCCACCGCGCTGACCCTGGCGGTGGCGCTGCCGGGCGCGTACGTCTTCGCCCGCTTCGCCTTCCCCGGCAAGCAGCTGCTGCGCGCCGTGGTGACGGTGCCGTTCGTGCTGCCGACCGTCGTCGCCGGCACCGCCTTCCTCGCCGTCCTCGGCCGCGGCGGCCTCCTGGAGGACCTGTGGGGGGTGCGGCTGGACACCACCGTGTGGGCCATCCTGCTCGCCCACGTCTTCTTCAACTACGCGGTGGTGGTGCGCACCGTGGGCGGGCTGTGGTCCCAGCTCGACCCCCGCCAGGAGGAGGCCGCCCGGGTCCTGGGGGCGAGCCGCCTCGGCGCCTGGCGGCGGGTCACCCTGCCCGCGCTCGCGCCCGCGGTGGCCGCCGCCGCGCTGATGGTCTTCCTGTTCACCTTCACCTCCTTCGGCGTCGTGCAGATCCTCGGTGGCCCGCACTACGCCACCCTGGAGGTGGAGATCTACCGGCAGACCGCCCAGCTGCTGGACCTGCCGACCGCCGCGGTGCTCACCCTGGTGCAGTTCACGGCCGTCGCCGGGCTGCTGGCGGTGCACGCCCGGACGGTGCGGCGCCGGGAGTCCGCGCTGCGGCTGGTCGACCCCGCGCGGACCGCCCGCCGGCCGCGCGGCGCCGCGCAGTGGACGCTGCTCGGCGCGGTGCTCGCGCAGATCGCGCTGCTGATCCTGCTGCCGCTCGCGGTGCTGGTGGAGCGTTCCTTCCGCGGCCCCGACGGCCACTGGCTGGGCTACTACCGCGCCCTGGGCTCGGTCGCGGACAGCGGCGGGGTCTTCCTGGTGCCGCCGATCGAGGCGGTCGGGAACTCGCTCCGGTACGCCGCCGTGGCCACCGTCATCGCGCTGGTCGTCGGCGGCCTGGCGGCCGCCGCCCTCACCCGGCGGGCGGGACGGCTGGTCCGCGGCTTCGACGCGCTGCTGATGCTGCCGCTGGGCACCTCCGCGGTGACCGTCGGCTTCGGCTTCCTCATCGCCCTCGACGAACCCCCGCTCGACCTGCGGGCGTCCTGGATCCTGGTGCCGCTGGCGCAGGCCCTGGTCGGCGTGCCGTTCGTGGTGCGGACCATGCTGCCGGTGCTGCGTGCGGTCGACCCCCGGCTGCGGGAGGCCGCGGCGGTGCTGGGCGCCTCTCCGCTGCGGGCCTGGCGCGAGGTGGACCTGCCGCTGGTGGGGCGGGCGCTGGGGATCGCGGCCGGGTTCGCGTTCGCCGTCTCGCTGGGCGAGTTCGGTGCCACGGTGTTCATCGCCCGGCCGGACAACCCGACCCTGCCGGTGGCGGTGTCCCGCTTCCTCGGCCGGGCCGGCGACATCAACTACGGGCAGGCCATGGCGCTCAGCACGGTCCTGATGCTGGTGTGCGCCTGCTCGCTGCTGCTGCTGGAACGGATCCGGGCCGACCGTACGGGGGAGTTGTAGATGGCGATGCTGCGTCTGGAGGAGGTCACCGTCCGGTTCGGCACCCGGGTGGCGCTGGACGCCGTGGACCTGTCGGTCGCCGAGCACCGGACGGTGTGCGTGCTGGGGCCCAGCGGCAGCGGCAAGTCCACCCTGCTGCGGGTGGTCGCCGGGCTGCAGGGCGTGGACGCCGGACGGGTGTGGCTGGGCGACCGGGACCAGACCGGGGTGCCCACCCACCGCCGCGGGGTGGGGCTGATGTTCCAGGACCACCAGCTGTTCCCGCAGCGCGACGTGGCCGGCAACGTGGCCTTCGGGCTGCGGATGCGCGGGGTGGGCCGCGGCGAACGGGACCGGCGGGTCGCCGAACTGCTGGAGCTGGTGGGACTGCCGGGCGCGCAGCGGCGGGCGGTCGCCGAACTCTCCGGCGGTGAGCAGCAGCGGGTGGCGCTGGCCCGGGCGCTCGCCCCCCGCCCCAAGGTGCTGATGCTGGACGAGCCGCTGGGCCAGCTCGACCGGAGCCTGCGGGAGCGGCTGGTGGTGGAGCTGCGGCAGCTCTTCGACCGGCTGGGCACCACGGTGCTGGCCGTCACCCACGACCAGGGCGAGGCGTTCGCGCTGGCCGACCGGGTGGTGGTGATGGACGGCGGGCGGATCGCGCAGACCGGTACCCCGCTGGAGGTGTGGCAGCGCCCGGCCTCGGAGTTCGTGGCCCGCTTCCTCGGCTTCGACAACGTGGTGGAGGCGTCCGTGCGGGCCGACGCGGCCGACACCCCCTGGGGCAGGGTGCCGGTGCCCGCCGGGTCGCCGGCCGGGCCGTGCCGGCTGCTGGTCCGCCCGGCCGGGATCCGCCTGGTGCCGGAGGCGGACGGGCTGTCCTGCGAGGTCGAGGGCCGCACCTTCCGCGGCGACCACGTGGCGTTGATACTCCGGCCGCGGAACGCGCCCCGGCTGGAGGCCGTCTGCGAGCTGCGGGACGCGCCGGAGACCGGTACCCGGGTGGGCGTCGCGTTCGACGGGGCCGAGGTGGTGCTGCTCCCCGCGGGCTCCGCGCCGGCGGGCTGACCGGGACCTGCCCGAGGCCCGTAGCGTCCGGGCGGGGCGGCCGGCGTCCGTGCCGTCCGGCCGGTCAGCGGCGCGCGCGGGTGCGGCGGGTACGCAGCCGGTACGCGCGGGTCGCCCGGCCCGGGCACGGCCCGTACGCCGAGAACCCGGCGCAGGCCACGACGACGATCCGCGGCGAGTGGTCGTGCCAGGCCGCCGCCCGGTGTTCCCGCCGTGCGGGCAGTCGCCGCGGCGGCGGTGGGCGAGGGCGGCGCCGGGCCGCGCCCGGGCCCGCGGGCGTCTCAGCCGGTCAGCGGCAGGGTGAGCAGCTCCGCGACCGTCCAGGTGACGGCCGCCAGGACGGCGAGCAGCACCCCGCCGCGCAGGGCGGCCGCTCCCCGCAGCAGCCGGTTGCTCGCCCCGATCCGCAGCAGGGTGCCGCCGGTGTCCCGGCGGGCGCCCCGGACCTCCAGCGCGGAGGTGAGCGCGGTGGCCGTGACGCACACCATGACCAGGGCCGCGCCGAGCCCGGCGACCGGTCCGGTGGAGCGCAGCGCACCCCCGTACAGGTCGACCACCGCGCAGGCGCCGGTGGCCACCGCGCACAGCGCGCCCAGCGGCCGGCCCAGCCGCACCGCCTCGTCCTCCAGCGCCCGCCCGGCCAGCAGCCGCAGCGGCCCGGGACGCCCCGCGGCCAGCAGCCGGCCGCACACCTGGGTCAGCCCCGGCCCGGCGAGCAGCAGCCCGAGGGCCGCCAGCAGCCACCCCAGGATCACCCCGGGGGGACTCTGCACGGAGCGTCCGGGCAGCGGCAGCAGTTCGGCCGCGGACGCGCCGAGGCCCCGGCTGGTGTACGTCTCCAGGGCGATACCGGCGGCGATCAGCGCGATGCCCCACGGCAGGCCGATGTGGACCAGGGCGGCCCCGGGCGGCGGCGGTGCCACCGCGGCCGGCGGGGGAGCCGCGCCGGCGTCCCGGCGCCACCACGGTCGCCGCCCGCCCTCCCGCCGCGGCCACAGGGCGACCATGCTCGTCACCGCGGCCAGCGCGGGAACCACGGCCAGCAGCAGCAGTACCGCGCCCAGCGGCAGATGGACGCCGCGCCCGAGGTGGCCGGTGAGCCTGCCGGTCGGCAGCCCGTCGCCGAACCGGCGCACCCCGGCGAACAGCGCGAGTGCCAGTGCGCTGCCCAGCCCGCAGAACAGCGCGGTCGACGCGGCGGCCAGCCGGGCGCCCCGGGTGGGGCCGAACCCGGCGGCGGTCAGGCCGCCGCCGCGGGTACCGGGGTCGTTGCGGGCCACCGCCACCGCGAACTGCACCGTGGCGGCCAGCGGCACCAGGCACCACACCAGCCGCTCGGGCGCGCCGTCGGCCTCCTCCGGATGCCCGGCGGCGTAGCCGAGCATGCACAGCAGCATGAACGAGGCGCCCGCCGAGGCCGCGGTGACCAGTAGCCGCCGCAGCAGGACGAGGGGGTGGGCGCCGCGGGCTAGGCGGAGACTGAGCACGTGTCCCGGCCCTCCGCGTCGGGAACGCGGATCGTGCCGACCCGGCGCCCGTCGAGCAGCGAGACGCTGCGGTCGGCCATCGGGGCGGCCTCGCTGTCGTGGGTGGCGAGCACCACCGTGATGCCGTGCGAGCGGGCCGCCGCGGTGAGGGTGCGCAGCACCTGCCCGCGGTCGGCGCGGTGCAGCGGGGCGGTGGGCTCGTCGGCGAAGAGCACCTTGGGGGTGGCGGCCAGGGCGCGGGCGATGGTCACCCGCTGCCGCTGGGCCTGGAGCAGCGCGGCGGGGCGCTGCCGCTCCTCGCCGCCGACGTCGAGCCGCTCCAGCCACTCGCGGGCGGTGGTCCGCGCGGCGCGCCGGGGGGTGCCCCGCAGTATCAGCGGCAGGGCCACGTTCTCCCAGACGGTGAGCTCGGGCACCAGCCGCGGCTCGCTGTCGATCCAGCCGAACTGCTCCCGGCGCAGCCGCTCCCGGCCGAGCCGGGTGAGGGAGTGCACCGGCACGCTGTTGAACCAGACCTCGCCGCGGTCCGGCAGCAGCTGGCCGGAGAGACAGTTGAGCAGGGTGGTCTTGCCGGACCCGCGTGGCCCGGCGACCACCAGCATCTCGCCCTCGCGTACGCCCAGGGACACGCCTTCGAGCGCGGGCGAACCGCTGTACGCGTACGCGACGCTGTGTGCCCACAACATGTCGTCGTCCGGCGGAGCCACCATGCCAAGCACCTCGGCTTACCTACGAATGTCCGCTCCCCTGGATGGGTGAACGAGGACAGAGCGAATCGGTCACTGGCACGTTAAGGAGTCGCGGTGGCGGATCGGGCCCAGGCTCGGCGCGGGGGCGCTCCGTTTCCTCCGATCAGCCCTGGTCACGCCTCGGCGGCCGGGCGTACCGCCGCGGCCCCCTCGTCATGGGACGACGAGGGGGCCGCGGCGGCGGGGGCCGCCCGGGGGGAGGGGTGTGAGTCCCGGGCGGAGTCCGGAGGGACGGAAGATCAGAACAGGGTCAGAGCTTCGTCCACGCCTCGCTGAGGGTGGCCCGGAGCACCTGCTCGATCTCGTCGAACGTCGACTGGTCCGCCACCAGCGGCGGCGCCAGCTGGACGACCGGGTCGCCGCGGTCGTCGGCGCGGCAGTACAGCCCGTTGTCGTACAGCGCCTTGGAGAGGAAGCCGTAGAGCACGCGCTCGGTCTCCTCGTCGTTGAAGGACTCCTTGGTGGTCTTGTCCTTCACCAGCTCGATGCCGTAGAAGTAGCCGTTCCCGCGCACGTCGCCGACGATCGGCAGGTCGTGCAGCTTCTGCAGGGTCTTCCGGAAGGCGCCCTCGTTGTCCAGCACGTGCTGGTTGAGGCCCTCGCGCTCGAAGATGTCCAGGTTGGCCAGGCCCACCGCGGCGGAGACCGGGTGGCCACCGAAGGTGTAGCCGTGCAGGAAGGTGTTGTCGCCCTTGTAGAACGGCTCGGCGATGCGGTCGGAGACGATGCAGGCGCCGATCGGGGAGTAGCCCGAGGTCATGCCCTTGGCGCAGGTGATCATGTCCGGCACGTAGTCGAACTTGTCGCACGCGAACATCGTGCCGAGCCGGCCGAAGGCGCAGATGACCTCGTCGGAGACGAGCAGCACGTCGTACTGGTCGCAGATCTCGCGGACCCGCTGGAAGTAGCCGGGCGGCGGCGGGAAGCAGCCACCGGCGTTCTGCACCGGCTCCAGGAAGACCGCGGCGACGGTGTCCGGGCCCTCGAAGAGGATCTGCTGCTCGATCTGGTCGGCGGCCCAGCGGCCGAACGCCTCGGGGTCGTCACCGAAGATCGGGGCGCGGTAGATGTTGGTGTTGGGGACCTTGTGGGCACCGGGCACCAGCGGCTCGAACGGGGCCTTCAGCCCGGGCAGGCCGGTGATGGACAGGGCGCCCTGCGGGGTGCCGTGGTAGGCCACCGCGCGGGAGATCACCTTGTACTTGGTCGGCTTGCCGACCAGCTTGAAGTACTGCTTGGCCAGCTTCCACGCGGTCTCGACGGCCTCGCCGCCGCCGGTGGTGAAGAAGACCTTGTTCAGGTCGCCGGGGGCGTGGTTCGCGAGCCGCTCGGCCAGCTCGACCGCCTTGGGGTGGGCGTAGCTCCACACCGGGAAGAAGGCCAGCTCCTGGGCCTGCTTGTAGGCGGTCTCGGCGAGCTCGCGGCGACCGTGACCGGCGTTGACCACGAACAGGCCGGCGAGCCCGTCGATGTACCGCTTGCCCTTGTCGTCGTAGATGTACGTACCCTCACCGCGCACGATGGTCGGTACGGGAGCGTTCTCGTACGACGACATGCGGGTGAAGTGCATCCACAGGTGGTCGTACGCCGTCTTGGAGAGGTCGGCGCTCATAGCTATCTCGTTCCCCAGGTGTAGGTCTGCTTCCGGAGCTTGAGGTAGACGAAGCTCTCGGTGGAGCGCACGCCGGGCAGCGTGCGGATCCGCTTGTTGATCATTTGGAGGAGATGGTCGTCGTCCTCGCAGACGATCTCGATGATGAGGTCGAACGAGCCCGCGGTCATCACCACGTACTCGACCTCCTCCATGGCGGTCAGCGCGTCGGCCACCGGGTCGAGGTCGCCCTCGACGTTGATGCCGACCATCGCCTGCCGCCGCAGCCCCACGGTGAGGGGGTCGGTGACGGCGACGATCTGCATGACGCCCTGGTCGAGCAGCTTCTGTACGCGCTGCCGGACGGCCGCTTCGGACAGGCCCACGGCCTTCCCGATGGCGGCGTACGGACGGCGCCCGTCCTCCTGGAGCTGCTCGATGATCGCCAGGGAGACGGAGTCGATCGACGGCGTGCCGTTCTTGTCAGTGGCCACGTATGCCACTGTGCATGAGGACTCGGCAGTCTGGCAACCCCAAACCGATGAAATTCGTTGTTCTGGGGATCGAAAGTCACGGATTCCGTAGTTGTGGACGGTTGGGTATGTTGAATGCGTCGCTTCGGCGGCTAGGGTGGGTGTCTCACCCATCGGACATCCGACCGCAACAGAAGGGGTGGCACGTGACCACCGAACTGCGTCGTCTGCGCAACTACATCGACGGGGAGTTCCGGGACGCCGCCGACGGGCGGACCACCGAGGTGGTCAACCCGGCCACGGGCGAGGCGTACGCGACCGCGCCGCTCTCCGGGGCGGCCGACGTCGACGCCGCCATGGACGCCGCGGCCGCGGCGTTCCCGGCCTGGCGGGACCTGGTGCCCGCCGAGCGCCAGAAGGTGCTGCTGAAGATCGCCGACGCCTTCGAGGCGCGGGCCGAGGACCTCATCGCCGCCGAGTCGGAGAACACCGGCAAGCCGATCGCCCTGACGCGGGACGAGGAGATCCCGCCGATGATCGACCAGATCCGCTTCTTCGCCGGCGCCGCCCGCCTGCTGGAGGGCCGCTCGGCCGGCGAGTACATGGACGGCATGACCTCCATCATCCGCCGCGAGCCGGTCGGCGTCTGCGCCCAGGTGGCCCCCTGGAACTACCCGATGATGATGGCCGTGTGGAAGTTCGCCCCGGCGCTCGCCGCGGGCAACACCGTCGTCATCAAGCCGTCCGACACCACCCCGGCGTCCACCGTCCTGATCGCCGAGATCATCGGCGGCGTGCTGGCCGAGCTCGGCCACCCCAAGGGCGTCTTCAACGTCATCTGCGGCGACCGCGAGACCGGCCGCCTGATGGTGGAGCACAAGGTGCCGGCGATGGCCTCCATCACCGGCTCGGTGCGGGCCGGCATGCAGGTCGCCGAGAGCGCCTCCAAGGACGTCAAGCGGGTCCACCTGGAGCTCGGCGGCAAGGCCCCGGTGGTGGTCTTCGAGGACACCGACATCGCCAAGGCCGTCGAGGACATCTCCGTCGCGGGCTTCTTCAACGCCGGCCAGGACTGCACCGCCGCCACCCGCGTGCTGGTCCACCAGTCCATCCACGACGAGTTCGTCGCCGCCCTGGCCAAGGCCGCCGCGGACACGAAGACCGGCCACCCGGACGACGAGGACGCGCTGTACGGCCCGCTCAACAACGCCAACCAGCTCGCCCAGGTCAGCGGCTTCATCGACCGCCTCCCGGCGCACGCCAAGGTCGAGGCCGGCGGCCACCGGGTCGGCGACAAGGGCTACTTCTACGCCCCCACCGTCGTCTCCGGCCTCAAGCAGGACGACGAGATCGTCCAGAACGAGGTCTTCGGCCCGGTGATCACCGTCCAGTCCTTCTCCGACGAGTCCCAGGCCGTGGAGTACGCCAACGGTGTCGAGTACGCGCTGGCCTCCTCGGTGTGGACCAAGGACCACGCCCGCGCGATGCGCATGTCCAAGGTCCTGGACTTCGGCTGCGTGTGGATCAACACCCACATCCCGCTGGTCGCCGAGATGCCGCACGGCGGCTTCAAGAAGTCCGGCTACGGCAAGGACCTGTCGGCCTACGGCTTCGAGGACTACACCCGCATCAAGCACGTGATGACCTCCCTCGGCGGCTGACCAGCCGGCCCCTCGCCCCGCCGGCCCCCGGCGCGCCACCCGGCGCGCCGGGGGCCGGCGCGTATCCCCGGCGGCGGGCCCGGGCCCTGTGGACGCGGGCCGGACGGTGCTCCTCGCTCGGCACCGCCAGGCCGTCCGCCCGGATCCGCCCCGGGCAGCGGCCCGAGCGGCTCCCGGGGGCGGTGCGCGGCGGCCGGCAGTACCTTTCCCGACGCGGTGGCGGGCAGCGGCAGCCGCTCTTCCGGCCCGGCCGGCGCGTCCCGTGCGAGGAGGCGCCGCACGGGGACACCCGGTGCGGGGCCGCCCGCGTCCGGTGGCGGCCGGGGCCGGAACGTCCGCTCAGCGTCCGGAGCCCGGTGCGGGCCCCGGACGCCGGTCCCGGCGGCGGTCCAGCAGCGCGCACAGCGTGCCGATCCGGTTGGTGGTGATCGAGTCGACGCCCGCGCGCAGCAGCCGCGCCATCGACCACCGGGTGTCGGCGGTCCACGCCGAGACCAGCAGTCCGTCGGCATGCGCCCGCTCCACCAGGCCGGGGCTCACCAGCCCGAAACGGTAGTTGATCCAGCGCGGCCCGAGATCCCGGAGCAGCGACGGGCGGGGCGGGGCGAGGGTCGTCCAGGTGAGGGCGATCTCGGCGTCGGGGTCCGCGTGGCGCACCGCGCGCAGCGCGGCCACGTCGCCGCAGTAGTAGGCACGGCCGGCGGCACCGCTCCCGCGCACCTCGGCGACGGTGGCGCGGACCGCGGAGACGTCCGGCAGGTCGATCAGTACGCGTACCCGCTCGGTCGCGGCGAGCGCCTCGTGCAGGAACGGCACCCCGTCCCCGGTGACCTCCCGCACCCGGGCGGCGGACAGCTCCCGCACCGGCCGGTCGTACTCCCACAGCCGCTTGAGCGTGGCGTCGTGCACCACGACCGGGACACCGTCGCGGGTGAGCCGTACGTCGATCTCCACCGCCGTCGCGCCGGCGCTCACCGCGGAGCGGATCGAGGGGAGGGTGTTCTCGCGGTGCGCGTACGGATCGCCGCGGTGGGCGACCGCGGCGAACGCGGCCCCCGGCGCCGTATCCCTGGTCAGCATGGGGACATTGTGGCCCGGCGGCCCGGCACCGGCCGCCGGCCTGTCGCCCGCTGCGGTCAGCGGGCCCGGCGGAGGCCGTCGGGCGGTGCGCCGTGCCCGGCGCCGGTCACCGTCCGCCCGGCACCGCCGCGCCCGGGCGGCGCGGCGGCGGGTGGCCCGGGCGCGGCGGGATGCCTCGGGCCGCCCGAACGCCGGCCGGCCCGGGCCCACGGTCCGACGCCCCGGGGAGGGCGTCCGTCAGCCGGCCGCGTGCGCCGCCGTGTAGGTGTCGATCTCGGTGATCAGCGCCGCCTTGCCCGCCGGGTCGAGGAAGGACACCTCGACGGCGTTCTTCGCCAGCGCCGCCACGCCCACCTCGTCCAGCCCCAGCAGCCGCGCCGCGACCGCGTACTCGGTGTTCAGGTCGGTGCCGAACATCGGCGGGTCGTCGCTGTTGACGGTCACCAGCACCCCGGCCTCCACCATCCTGGCGATCGGGTGCTCGTCGAGCGAGGCGACGGCGCGGGTGGCGATGTTGGAGGTCGGGCAGACCTCCAGCGGGATCCGGTGCTCGGCCAGGTGCGCGAGCAGCTTCGGGTCCTGGACGCAGCTGGTGCCGTGGCCGATCCGCTCCGCGCGCAGTTCGGTGAGCGCGTCCCAGATCGTCTGCGGCCCGGTGGTCTCGCCCGCGTGCGGGACACTGTGCAGCCCGGCCGCGATCGCCCGGTCGAAGTACGGCTTGAACTGAGGCCGCGGCACACCGATCTCCGGCCCGCCCAGGCCGAAGCTGACCAGGCCCTCGGGCCGCAGCTCGGTGGCGATCCGGGCGGTCTCCTCGGCGGCCTCCAGCCCCGCCTCGCCGGGGATGTCGAAGCACCAGCGCAGCACCACGCCCAGCTCCGCCTCGGCCGCCTTCCGGGCGTCCTCGATCGCCTCCACGAAAGCGCCGTCGGGGATGCCGCGCCGGGTGGAGCTGTAGGGGGTGACGGTCAGTTCGGCGTACCGGATGTTCTGCCGCGCCATGTCCCGGGCGACCTCGTAGGTGAGCAGCCGGACGTCCTCGGCGTCCCGGATCAGGTCGACCACCGACAGGTAGATCTCGACGAAGTGCGCGAAATCGCGGAACGCGAAGTAGTCCACCAGCGCCTCGGGGTCGGTGGGCACCCGGGAGTCCGGGTGGCGGGCGGCCAGCTCGGCGACGATGCGCGGCGACGCCGAACCGACGTGGTGCACGTGGAGTTCGGCTTTCGGCAGCCCGGCGATGAAGGCACTGAGATCGGTCAACTGATCCTCCTCGTGGAAAGCCCTGGGCGGCGGGCTCCGGCCATCGTAGAACCGGCCCGGACGGGCGCCGGGCCCAGGCCGTAGCATGGCCGGGCGACGCAGCGCGGGTGGGGGAGAGACATGGACGATCAGACCGGACGGCGTCCCGAACCTGCCGGGGGGCCGGCCCAGCCGCCCGGGCCCGGTGAACGCGACCCCTGGGCACCACCGGAGGACCGGGCGCCGGACCCGGGCCGCCCGCCCGCCCCGCACCTGCCGACCCTGCCCGGTGCCGCGCCGGCCCCGCCGTACGGGGCGCTGCCGCCCGGCGCGGTGCCGCCACCGCCGCCCGCGCCGACCGGGCCCGGCACCCCCAGCGCCTACCCGTCCTGGCCGGCCGGCGGCTCCCCCTACGGCACGCCCGCCGCGCCGGGCCCGGCCCCCTACGGCCCCACCTCCTACGGACAGCCGGGCTACGGCACGCCGGGGCCCGGCCATCCGCCGGGCGGCTACCCCGCCGCGCCGGGCGTGCCGTACGGCCCGCCCGGTTCGCCATACGGCTGGCAGCACGCCGGCCAGCTGCCCAACAACGGCCAGGGCGTCGCCGCACTGGTCCTCGGCATCGTCGGGCTGGTGCTCTTCTTCAGCATCTTCTTCGGCATCATCCTGGGCACCCTGGCGATCATCTTCGGGGCGCTGGGCCGCGGCCGGGCGAACCGGGGCGAGGCGGACAACGGAGGCCAGGCGCTCGCCGGGCTGATCCTCGGCGTGGTGGCCGTCGTCGCGAGCCTGATCGTGCTGGTCGCGGTCATCGCGGACGAGCAGGACGACGAGGCGAGCGGCGGCCGGGGCTACCCCGGCACCACCGCCGCGGCGCCGGCCCCGGACGGACCGCCCGCCGCCAGCCGCTGACGCGCCTCCATCAGCGCGAAGCCCAGCAGGTTGAGCCCGCGCCAGCGAGCCGGATCGGGCGCCCGCTCGTCGTCCGCGGCCAGCCCGATGCCCCATATCCGGTCCAGCGGACTCGCCTCCACCAGCACCCGTGATCCGGTCCCCAGCAGATACTCCCGCAGCCGCGGATGCTGACCGAACTTCAGCACACTGCCGCACACCACGAGTTCGAAGCGGTGCGCGGCCCACACCTCCTCGTCGAAGCCCCGGACCGACCGGCCCGCGTCCTTGGCCTGCTTGGGGTGGCCGGCGGACACCGCGCGCCGCTCGGCGTCCGCGTCGCCGAAGAGCCGGGCCTTGCCCGCCATCATCCAGTGCTCGGCGGTCGCGTACCGGACACCGTCCGCCGTGAACGGAGCGGGCCACCACTGGCTGAAACAGCCGTGTCCCACCGCGCCGTCCGGCCGGGGCCGGTGTCCCCAGAACCACACGTAACGGAACCGCTCGCCGCCCGCCACCCGTGTGACCAGCTCCGTCACCGACCGCGGGCCGTCGCGGAGTTCCCCCGGCGGACCCACCGGATCCCCCGCCGGCGGCCCGTACTTCGCCATCTCACCCATGGCCTGATTCTGGCACCCGGTGCCGACAATCCCGTATGTCTGCCCCACCACCGACCGTGCCCGTACCATTGCGCGACGCATTCCAGGAGGGGAGAAACCCGATCATGTCCCACAACCACCCAGGCCCGCCCGCCGGTCAGGACCCCAACGCCTACGGGAACCCGCCGCAGCAGCCCCCGATACCGCCCGGCCAGCCCTACCACCCGGGGGCCGGGCAGCCCGGTGCGCCCGGAGCCGGATACCCGTCCGCGCCACCTGCCGGGTACCCCGGGTACCCGGGCTACCCGGGCGGGGCCGCGATGCCCGTGGCGCAGAGCAACGGCATGGGGACCGCCGCGCTGGTCTGCGGCATCCTCGGCCTCGTCTGCGGCATCACCTACTTCCTGTGGGTCTTCGCGGTGATCCTCGGCATCCTCGCCATCATCTTCGGGGCGATCGGCAAGGGGAAGGCGGGCCGTGGCGAGGCGAACAACGGCGGCTCGGCGACCGCGGGCCTCGTCTGCGGGATCATCGGCATGTTCGTCCCGGTGATCTACCTCGCCGCCCTGGACGCCGCCCTGGACTCGGTGTTCTGAGCCGCGGCGCCGGTGGGCCGGTGGTGGCGGCCGCCCGCCGCGCCACCGGAGCGCCGGGGCCGGGTACGCCACGGAGGGGCACCTGTCCCGGCCGTCGGGCGACCGCGGCCCTGTCCGGGCCCTTGTCCGGGCCCTGTCCGGGGCACGGCGGCCTCGGCCCCGGCCGCACGCCCTCGGGACCCTCGGCCCCCGGCGCGGCCGCGGCCCCGGCCCGGCGTCCCCGTTTCCGGTCCGGTTTCCCGTTTCCCGTCCCCCCCCCGACCGGCTCTCCGGCGGCGCCCCGGTCCCGTGCGGCACCCCGCCGCACGGGGGGCGGGTCCGGCGGTGCTTCCGGCCTGCCGGCGGGGCCCGCGGCGCGTCCTGCCGGGGCGCTGCCCGCGGCGTCCGCGGCCCCGGGTGTCCACCTCGACCGCTGAGACAGAATCCGTTGCGAAACCAAAAAGCAACAACGGAATCCCTTGTTGGTGCCCGTCTCCTCTGTCAGGATCAGCCATCAATTCCGGTCAGGGCCACGCTGCCCGCTTCACGCGAAGCAGCGCTCAGCGGTCCGGCCGACTGTGCTCAAGTCACTGGTCGAGGCGGAGGAGAGCAGCGGGATGGATCAGCGGTTCGATGCGTCGGAGCGGTTCGCCGACGGCGCGCAGTACATCGACGGCCGGCTGACCGAGGGCAGCTCCGGCCACGTCCACACGGTGGTCGATCCGGCCACCGGCGAGAAGGTGCTCGACTACCGGACGGCGAGCCGCGCCGACGTGGACGCGGCGGTGGCCGCCGCGACGGCGGCCTACCCCGGCTGGGCGGGGGCCACCCCGGGGGAGCGGTCGGACGCGCTGCACCGGTTCGCCGCCGTGCTCGCCGACCAGGCCGCCGAGCTGGCCGCCGCCGAATCGCTGCAGTGCGGCAAGCCCCTGAGACTGAGTACCGAGTTCGACGTCCCCGGCACCATCGACAACACCGCGTTCTTCGCCGGGGCCGCCCGCAACCTCGAAGGCCGGGCGGCCGGTGAGTACAGCGCCGACCACACCTCGATGGTCCGCCGCGAACCGATCGGCGTCATCGGCTCCATCGCCCCCTGGAACTACCCGCTCCAGATGGCCGCGTGGAAGGTCCTGCCGGCCATCGCCGCGGGCAACACCATCGTCCTCAAGCCGGCCGAACTCACCCCGCTGACCTCCCTGCTGTTCGCCCGGGCCGCGACCGAGGCGGGCATCCCCGACGGGGTCGTCAACGTGGTGAGCGGGACCGGCCCGGTCGCCGGGGAACACCTCGTCGGCCACCCCGGCGTGGCCATGACCTCCTTCACCGGGTCCACCGCGGTCGGTCGCCGGGTCGCCGAGATCGCCACCGGCACCGTCAAACGCCTCCACCTCGAACTCGGCGGCAAGGCGCCGTTCGTGGTCTTCGACGACGCCGACCTGGAGGCCGCCGTGCACGGCGCGGTCGCGGCCGCGCTGATCAACACCGGCCAGGACTGCACCGCCGCCACCCGCGCCTATGTGCAGCGCCCCCTCCACGACGCCTTCGTGGCAGGGGTCGCCGACCTCATGGCGACGGTGCGGCTGGGCGACCCCTTCGCCCCCTGCACCGACCTCGGCCCGCTGGTCTCGCACACCCACCGCGACCGGGTCGCCGCCTTCGTGGACCGGGCCCGGGACCACGCCACCGTCGTCACCGGCGGCGCCGCCGGAACGGGCGACCTCGCCCGGGGCGCCTACTACCGACCGACCCTGATCACCGGAGCGGCCCAGGACAGCGAGATCGTCCGGTCCGAGGTGTTCGGCCCGGTCCTCGTCGTCCTCCCCTTCGACACCGACGACGAGGGGCTCGCGCTGGCCAACGACACCCCCTACGGTCTCGCCGCGTCCGCCTGGACCCGCGACGTGTACCGGGCCGGCCGTGCCACCCGCGAACTGCGGGCCGGCTGCGTCTGGGTCAACGACCACATCCCCATCATCAGCGAGATGCCGCACGGCGGAGCCGGCGCGTCCGGCTACGGCAAGGACATGTCGATGTACTCCTTCGACGAGTACACGCAGATCAAGCACGTCATGTACGACAACACGGCGGTGGCCCGGAAGGACTGGCACCGCACCGTCTTCGGGTCCCGCGGCTGACCTCGCCGCGGTGGCCCGGCCGGCCCGGCCCAGGCCCCGCCGCGGTGGCCCGGCCGGCCCGGGCCCGGCGCCACCGCCCCCGCCCGCCCCGCCGCCCGCCGCCGGACGGCCCCGTCCCGGAACCGCCCGGCGCGGCACCGTGCCGCGCCCCCGGCCGGCGGGTACCCGGCGCCGCGGCCCCCTCCTCCCCGCACCCGGCGGCCCGGGCCCGCCCGTCCCTCCCCCCCGGCTCCCGCGGCACCGCCGCCCCGGCCACCGCCTCCGCGACCCCACCGCGAGTCCGTACCACCGGCCACCCCGGCCGCCACCCCCGAAAGGGCACAGATGGAGCACCACGAGCCCGAAACCCTGTCCCCGCCGCAGCTGGCCGCGGTACGACGCAGTGTGGCCCAGGGCCGGATGGCGATGACCCGCCGGTCCCTGCTGCGGGCGAGCGGCGCCGGCGCCCTGGCCCTCGGCGGCATCGGCACCCTCGCCGCCTGCGGGATCCCGGCCGCCACCCGCAGCGAGTCCGGCCCCTCCGACGACCACTCCGACGAGGAGAAGCGCCTCGACTTCTCCAACTGGACCGAGTACCTGGACGTCGGCGAGGACGGGAAGAGCCGGCCCACCCTGGAGGAGTTCCAGCGGCGCACCGGCATCAAGGTCAAGTACACCGAGGACATCAACGACAACGTCGAGTTCTTCGGCAAGGTCAAACCCCAGCTGGCGGCGGGCAAGGACACCGGCCGCGACCTGATCTGCGTCACCGACTGGATGGCCGCCCGGATGATCCGGCTCGGCTGGATGCAGAAGCTCGACCAGTCGAACCTGCCGCACGCCTTCGCCAACCTCTCGCCCCAGTTCCGCAGCCCCGACTGGGACCCAGGCCGCGCGCACTCCTACACCTGGACCGGCATCCCCGCCGTCATCGCCTACAACCGGAAGGCGACCGGCGGCCGCAAGGTGTCCTCCATCAGCCAGCTGCTGGAGGACCCCGAGCTGAAGGGCCGGGTCGGGATGCTCACCGAGATGCGCGACACCGTCGGCCTCACCCTCCTCGACATGGGCAAGCGGACCGAGGACGTCACCGCGGACGACTACGACGCCGCCATCGCCCGCCTGCAGAAGGCCGTCGACAACGGGCAGATCCGCCGCTTCACCGGCAACGACTACACCGGCGACCTGGACAAGGGCGACCTGGCCGCCTGCGTCGCCTGGGCCGGCGACCTGATGCAGCTCCAGGCCGACAACCCCGCCATCGACTTCGCCATCCCCGACAGCGGCTACATGATCTCCACCGACAACCTGCTGGTGCCCAACGCGGCTCGGCACAAGAAGAACGCCGAGCGGCTCATCGACTACTACTACGAGCCCAAGGTCGCCGCCCGGCTCGCCGCGTGGATCAACTACGTCTGCCCGGTCGAGGGCGTACGCGCCGAACTCGCCAGGATCGACGAGGAGCTGGCCCGCAACCCGTTCATCCTCCCGGACCGCGAGATGGCCGCGAAGTCGCACGCCTTCCGTTCGCTGAGCAGCGAGGAAGAGACGGAGTTCGAGGACAAGTTCGCCAAGCTCATCGGCGCCTGAACCGGAAGAAGCCACCCACCATGACGCAGACCCACTCCGGCGGCGACGTCCGCCTCGCCGGGATCAGCAAGACCTACGGCTCCTTCACCGCCGTCCACCCCCTCGACCTGACCGTCCCCGCCGGCACCTTCTTCGCCCTGCTGGGCGCCTCCGGCTGCGGCAAGACCACCACCCTGCGCATGATCGCGGGCCTGGAGGAGCCCACCACCGGCACCATCTCCCTGGGCTCCCAGGACGTCACCGACCTGCCGCCGTACAAGCGCCCCGTCAACACCGTGTTCCAGAGCTACGCGCTCTTCCCGCACCTGGACATCTACGAGAACGTCGCGTTCGGCCTCCGCCGACGCGGCATCAAGTCGGTGAAGAAGCAGGTCGGCGAGATGCTCGACCTGGTGCAGCTCGGCGACCACGCGCGCCGCAAGCCCCAGGCGCTCTCCGGCGGCCAGCAGCAGCGGGTCGCCGTCGCCCGGGCACTGATCAACCACCCGCGGGTGCTGCTGCTGGACGAGCCGCTCGGCGCCCTGGACCTGAAGCTCCGCCGGCAGATGCAGCTGGAGCTCAAGCGCATCCAGACCGAGGTCGGCATCACCTTCGTCCACGTCACCCACGACCAGGAGGAGGCCATGACGATGGCCGACACGGTCGCGGTGATGAACGGCGGCCGGGTCGAGCAACTGGGCGCCCCCGCCGAGCTGTACGAGAACCCCCGGACCACCTTCGTCGCCAACTTCCTCGGCACCTCCAACCTGATCACCGCCCAGGTCACCGGGGAGTCCGGCGGCGACCTGCTGGTCGACGCGGGCGGCAGCCGGCTGGCCCTGCCCGCGCGGCGATGTACCGGCGACCGGGCCCCGCGCCCGGGCGAGCGGATACTGCTCGGCGTCCGGCCGGAGAAGATATCCCTCACCCACGCCGACGAGGCGGACACCGTCCCGGACGGCCGCAACCGGCTCACCGGCCGGATCGCCGACTCCAGCTTCATCGGCGTGTCCACCCAGTACGTCATCGACGCCCCCTCCGCCGCCGCCCTCTCCGTCTACGAGCAGAACATCGAGCGCGACCCGCGGCTGGTCCCCGGAGCCGAGGTGGTCCTGCACTGGAACCCGGCCCACAGCTTCGGACTCGACGCCGACCAGTCACCGCTCGCCGGGACCGGACCCGACGAGGAGGCGTCATGACCGCCGTCGACGCGCCGCACTCCCCACCGCCCGCGCCGCCGCCCCCGCCCCCGGCGCAGACCCCTCGGAAGACCCCGGTCCGCAAGCGGCTGGTGCCGTACTGGCTGCTGCTGCCGGGCCTCGTCTGGCTGCTGGTCTTCTTCGCCGCCCCGCTCGTCTACCAGGCGTCCACCTCGCTGCAGACCGGCTCGCTGGAGAAGGGCTTCGAGGTCACCTGGCACTTCGGCACCTACGCCGACGCGCTGACCGAGTACTACCCGCAGTTCCTCCGCTCGGTCCTCTACGCGGGCGCCGCCACCGCCGGATGCCTGCTGCTCGGCTACCCGCTGGCGTACCTCATCGCGTTCAAGGCCGGACGCTGGCGCACCCTGCTGATGATCCTGGTCATCGCGCCGTTCTTCACCAGCTTCCTCATCCGCACCCTCGCCTGGAAGACGATCCTGGCCGACAGCGGCACCGTCGTCTCGATCCTCAACTCGCTGCACGTGCTGGACGTGACCAGCTGGCTCGGCGCCACCGAGGGCGACCGGGTGCTCGCCACCCCGCTCGCCGTCGTCTGCGGCCTCACCTACAACTTCCTGCCGTTCATGGTGCTGCCGCTGTACTCCTCGCTGGAGCGGATCGACGGCCGGCTGCACGAGGCCGCCGGGGACCTGTACGCCCGGCCCTTCACCACCTTCCGCAAGGTGACCTTCCCACTCTCCATGCCCGGCGTGGTGGCCGGCACCCTGCTCACCTTCATCCCGGCCACCGGCGACTACATCAACGCCGAACTGCTGGGCTCGGCGGACCGGAAGATGGTCGGCAACGTCATCCAGTCGCAGTTCCTGCGGGTCCTGGACTACCCCACCGCGGCCGCGCTGTCCTTCATCCTCATGGCCGCGATCCTGGCCATGGTCACCGTCTACATCCGCAAGTCAGGGACGGAGGAACTGGTCTGATGCGCTCGACCGCCGCCCCCTTCCAACGGCCCCTGCGCTGGCTGCGCGCACACCTCGTGACGCTCGCCGGACTGGCCACACTCGGCTATCTGCTGCTGCCCAACGTCATCGTCCTGATCTACTCGTTCAACAAGCCCAACGGCCGCTTCAACTACTCCTGGCAGCGGTTCTCCACCGAGGCGTGGACCGACCCGTGCGGCGTCGCCGACCTGTGCGGCTCGCTCACCCTCAGCCTGAAGATCGCCTTCTGGGCCACCGTCGGCGCCACCGCGCTGGGCACCATGATCGCCTTCGCGCTCGCCCGCTACCGGTTCCGGGCCCGCCCCGCCGTCAACAGCATGATCTTCCTGCCGATGGCGATGCCCGAGGTGGTGATGGCCGCGTCGCTGGCCACCCTGTTCCTCAACATGGGCATCGACTTCGGCTTCTGGACCATCCTCATCGCGCACATCACGTTCTGCGTGAGCTTCGTGGTGACCGCGGTGAAGGCCCGGGTGCTGAGCATGGACCCCCGGCTGGAACAGGCCGCGCAGGATCTCTACGCCACGCCGGTGCAGACCTTCCTGCGGGTCACCCTGCCGATCGCCGCCCCGGGCATCGCGGCCGGCGCGCTGCTCTCCTTCGCCCTGTCCTTCGACGACTTCATCATCACCAACTTCAACGCCGGATCGACCGTGACCTTCCCCATGTTCGTCTGGGGATCGGCGCAACGCGGCACCCCCGTCCAGATCAACGTGATCGGGACCGCCATGTTCGCCCTCGCGGTGCTCTGCGTACTCGTCGGTCAGCTGGCCGGCAACCGCCGCAAAAGGAGCTGAGAACCATGGCCGCAGCCGCCATGCCGTCTCATCCCGGGGACAGTGAGCCCGGGTCGTCCGCCGTCCCCCCGACCCCGTCCGCCGCCCCGCCGCCCGAGTCTCCGGAGCGCCCGGTGCCTCCGGAGTGCCCGGGGCCTCCGAAGGCCGGCGACCCCGCGCCGTCATCGGCCGGGCCGGCCGGTTCCGCTGGTTCCGCCGGGCCGGCTGGTTCCGCCGGTTCCGCCGGGCCGACTGGTTCCACCGGATCGGCTGGTTCCGCCGGTTCCGCCCGTTCCGCCGGGCGGTCCGGGGCGGCCGGGTCCAGGCCGCCGGTCGGGCCCGGTGCGTCCGGAACCGGTGCGCCCCGCGAGTCCGCGACCGGCGCCCTCACCGCCCTGGCCGACGCCGTACCCACGCCGTACTGGCTGGACGACCCCGACCGGCCCAGGCCCCGCCCGGCGCTCGTCGGCGAGGAGGAGTGCGACCTCCTCGTCGTCGGCGGCGGCTACACCGGACTGTGGACCGCGCTGCGCGCCAAGGAGCGCGACCCGGACCGCGACGTCGTCCTCGTCGAAGGCCGGGAGATCGGCTGGGCGGCCTCCGGCCGCAACGGCGGCTTCTGCGCCGCCTCCCTCACCCACGGCCTGGGCAACGGACTCGCCCGGTGGCCCGAGGAACTGCCCGAACTGGAACGCCTCGGCCGCCGCAACCTCGACGGGATCGAGGCCACCCTGGCCCGCTACGACATCGACTGCCACTTCGAACGCACCGGCGAGATCGACGTGGCCACCGAGCCGCACCAGGTCGAGGAGCTCCGGCAGACCGCCGAGGAGGCCCGCCGGCTGGGCCTGGACGCGGGAGAGTTCCTGGACCGCGACGCGGTCCGCGCCGAGGTCGACTCGCCCACCTTCCTGGCCGGGCTGTGGGACCGCGACGGAGTGGCCATGCTCCACCCCGCCCGGCTCGCCTGGGGCCTGAAGGACGCCTGCCTCCGCCTCGGTGTGCGGATCTACGAACACACCCCCGCCGGGCGGCCCACCGCCACCGGCGGCGGCAGCACCGTCACCACCCCGTACGGACGGATCCGCGCCCGGCACGTCGCACTGGGCACCAACGCCTTCCCGTCACCTGTCCGCCGCGTCCGCCCCTACGTCGTCCCGGTCTACGACCACGCGCTGATGACCGAACCGCTCACCGCCGACCAGCTCGCCGCCATCGGCTGGCGGGGCCGGCAGGGGCTGAGCGACAGCGCCAACCACTTCCACTACTTCCGCATCACCCACGACCAGCGCATCCTGTGGGGCGGCTACGACATCGTCTACCGGTTCGGCGGCCGGGTACGCGCCGAGTACGACCACCACCCGGCCACCTACCGCACCCTGGCCCGGCACTTCTTCCGCTGCTTCCCGCAGCTGGAGGGGGTGCGCTTCAGCCACGCCTGGGGCGGTGCCATCGACACCTGCTCCCGGTTCTCCGCCTTCTTCGGCACCGCGCACGGCGGCCGGGTCGCCTACGCCCTCGGCTACACCGGCCTCGGGGTCGGGGCCACCCGGTTCGGCGCGGACGTGATGCTCGACCTGCTCGCCGGCGAGGAGACCGAGCGCACCCGGCTGCGCATGGTGCGCACCAAGCCGCTGCCCTTCCCGCCGGAACCGCTGCGCTGGGCGGGCATCGGCATCACCCAGTGGTCGATGACCCGCGCCGACCGGCGCGGCGGCCGCCGCAATCTGTGGCTCAAGGCCATGGACAAGGCCGGCCTCGGCTTCGACTCCTGACGCGGCCCCGCCGACCGCCGGTGGCTCACCCCCGGGGGACGAGCCACCGGCGGCACACCGCGAGGAGCGCCGTCAGCAGCGCCCCGGAAAGGCACCAGCTGCCGATGACGTCCAGCGGCCAGTGGTAGCCGCGGAGCACCAGACCGGCCCCCACACCGAGGTTCAGCAGCACCACCGCCGCGACCACCACGGCCACCCCCCGCCGGCCCGGTCCGCCCCGGCCGGCGGCGGAGGCGCCGCCCGCCCCACCGGAGCCCCGCGGGGAGGCGCGGCGGGCCCCGGTCGCCCGGTGGCTCAGCAGGACCAGCATGGCCGCGGCCCCGTAGGCGATGGTGGCCGTCGCGGTGTGGCCGGACGGGTAGAACCCGTCGGTGCCGGCGAGCGGACCCGGCGGGGCCGGCCGGTCGAGCAGCGCCTTCACCGGGGCGACCAGCGCGGGCACCGCCGCCATGGTCACCGCGGCCGCCAGCGGCGCCGGCCACCAGCGACCGGTCGCCCGGCGCAGCCGCCATGCCGCGTACCCCAGGGCGACCGCGAGCACCGGGAGGGCGACCGTCATGTTGCCGAGGTCGGCGAAGAACTCCGCGAACCGGCCCGGGACCAGCCGGCCCCGTGCGGCGCGGCCGACCCTCTCGTCCAGGGCGCGCAGCGGGCCGTCGGCTGCCACCTGCCAGGTCAGGACGCCGAAGAGAAGAACACAGAGAGTGAGGAGGAAAGTCGGCGGCCCCGGAACAGGGGGGGTGGTTCCAGGGCCGCCGAGGCGACCGGGGGGCCGCGCGCCCCGGGGGGTTTGGGGCGGGCGGCCGTCCGATCGGTGAGGAGATCCGGAGCCTGGGGCCCCAGTGGTGTGCGCGAGGGCACGGCCGGGCCGGAGCTGGGGAAGCGCCGTTCCGGCATCGCCCGCAGTCCCCTGCGAGCGAGGTGTTTCTCTCATCTGCAGAAACCGTACGGCAGCGGAGCCCGGGCCGACAGGCGGATCACCCGTCCGACATCGGCCCCCCACATCTTCTTCACGCCGCCCCCGCCGAGCATCGCGCCGAGGGTGACGCTCCGTCACATCGGCGGATCGGCGGGGCCGGCCGAGGCGGGCGGGGCCGAACAGACCGGCCGAGGCGGCCAGACTGGCCGAGGTGGGCGGGGGGGGCGGAGGCCCGGGGCCGGGGCGCGGACGGGTGAGGGGCTGCCGGGTGGTGGAGCGCGGCCGGGCCGGGCCCGGGGCGTTCGCCCGGTCCCGGCCCGGCCGTCCGGCCTTCGCTCACAGCGCGGCGAACGCGCCTTCGATGATGTCCAGACCCTCGTTCAGCAGGTCCTCGCCGATCACCAGCGGCGGCAGGAAGCGGAGCACGTTCCCGTAGGTGCCGCAGGTGAGCACGATCAGGCCCTCGGCGTGGCAGGCCTTGGCCAGCGCACCCGCCGCCTCGGGGTTCGGCTCCTTGGTCGCCGGGTCCTTGACCAGCTCGATCGCGATCATCGCGCCACGGCCGCGGATGTCGCCGATGATGCCGTACTTCTCCTGCATCGAGGTGAGGCGGCCCTTCATGACCTCCTCGATCCGCTTGGCCTTCGCGTTCAGGTCCAGCTCGCGCATGGTCTCGATGGAGCCGAGCGCCGCGGCGCAGGCCACCGGGTTGCCGCCGTAGGTGCCACCCAGGCCACCGGCGTGCGCGGCGTCCATGATCTCGGCGCGGCCGGTCACGGCGGCCAGCGGCAGACCGCCCGCGATGCCCTTGGCGGTGGTGATCAGGTCCGGGACGATGCCCTCGTCCTCACAGGCGAACCACTGGCCGGTACGGCAGAAGCCGGACTGGATCTCGTCGGCGACGAAGACGATGCCGTTGTCGTTCGCGAACTTCACGATGGCCGGCAGGAAGCCCTTCGCCGGCTCGATGAAGCCGCCCTCGCCCAGCAGCGGCTCGATGATGATCGCGGCGACGTTCTCCGCGCCGATCTGCTTGGTGATCTGGTCGATGGCCTGGGCCGCGGCCTCCGGACCGCAGTTCTCCGGGCCGGTCGGCCAGCGGTAACCGTAGGCCACCGGTACCCGGTACACCTCGGGCGCGAACGGACCGAAGCCGTGCTTGTACGGCATGTTCTTGGCGGTCAGCGCCATGGTGAGGTTGGTGCGGCCGTGGTAGCCGTGGTCGAAGACGACGACCGCCTGGCGCTTGGTGTGCGCACGGGCGATCTTGACGGCGTTCTCGACGGCCTCGGCACCCGAGTTGAACAGCGCCGACTTCTTCGCGTGGTCGCCCGGCGTCAGCTTCGCCAGCTCCTCGCACACCTCCACGTAGCCCTCGTACGGGGTCACCATGAAACAGGTGTGGGTGAAGTCCGCGAGCTGCGCGGAAGCGCGGCGGACCACGGCCTCGGCGCTGGAACCGACCGAGGTCACGGCGATACCCGAACCGAAGTCGATCAGCGAGTTGCCGTCCACGTCCTCGATCACACCGCCGCCCGCGCGCACCGTGAACACCGGCAGCACGGACCCGACGCCACCCGCCACCACAGCGCTGCGGCGCGCCTGCAGCTCCTGGGACTTCGGGCCGGGGATCGCGGTGACGACGCGGCGCTCCTGCGGGAGGGACGGGCCTCCGGACAGTTCGGTCATGAGGGTCTCCAGGGGAAGAACAGGGGTTTTAGACGCAGGCTAGGGGCGCAGCGGGGGATCGGGCATGTTCCGTTCGGTAGCAGTGGGCGCGTGGCGTTGTCCGCGGCGGACATAGCGTCGCCCCGGCGGGACGCGGCCCCCGAAGCCGTCGCGGCCCGGACCGGACGCACCCGGCGGGGGCCGGCGGCCCGCCCCCGGCCGGAGCGGTGGCCGAGGGCGACCCGGCCGCGGAGGGCGTGCTCCGGCCGCCCGGCGGACACCCGACCGGCCCGCGCCCGACCGGCCCGGCGGGTGATCATGACGTCTTCTCCGGGCGCGGCATTCGGCACGGTCGCTGAACTCCCCGCGCCAGGCCACTAGATTGAGCGTCGGTGCATGTACATGAGTGTCGGCGCAGGCGCGCGGATACGCCTCGGCGTACCCCCGGAATGCGCACGAACCGCCATGAACGCGCACATGAGGCAGTCAACGGCTTGGTGGTCAGGGGGCAAGGGGCGGCGCATGGACACCGAGGGCACGCACGACTCACGGGGCACACGGCGAGACGCGGTCCCGCGCCCGGCGGCCCCGCCGCCTCCGGTGGGGCCGCCGGGGGTACCGGCCATGCCGCCCGCACCGCCACGCTGGGAGGGGAGCGCGCGTGCGGGGGGCGCTCCACTGCCGAGTCCTTCCGGTGCGGCGCCTTCGAGCGATAACGCTCGGACATCGTTGGTGACGTGGATGAGGGTTCCGAGGCCGGCTGCTTCGCCTGGCGTATGGAAGTACGGCCACATCCCAAAGCCTCCAGAGGACCCGGACCGGGTCCCTGCGCGCAGGCTGCTGAGTGGGGCGCTCATCGCCGGGCTCTGTGCGTGGTTGCTCTGGCGTGTGGTGATCAACGGCTACCTGGGGGGTTGGTACATGTGGTTCTTCTACGTGTTCACCTCCGAGTCCTGGTATGAGACGAGCGACGGGGCCCTTGACCAAGAAAGCTTTGCGGAGGCAACTCGCGTCTACGAATACATTCTCGGCTTTGCGATCTTTGCTTTCTTCGGTCGCGTCGGACAGTGGCCGGAAGTGTGTCGCCGATATGTAGGTCCGCTCTTCCGGGCGCCGACTGGGGCTCTGCCCAGCCCCGCCCCCCACGCCGACCCCGTCGAGTGGCCGGAGTTGCGGGCCGCGGGGGCGCATGGGGCGGCTGATCGGTTGGCTGCCGAGGCACGCGGTGGCCGGATGAACGATGTGGATCATTCGCGGATCGACCGGGCCTGGGAGTCGGTGCGGGCCCAGCCGAGCCGGTTGGCGGCGTTCACGGACACCGTGCTGCGGTACGGGGCCGCGGCCTGCGGGCACCCGTCGGGGGTGCGTGATCTCCCGGTGCGCACCGCTCGGCACGACCTGCTGGCGCAGCAGGTGCGGATCGGCGCCGCGACCGAGGATCTCCGCAATCCGTACGAGTTCCGTGGGGTGGGCCTGGCACTGGATCCGGCCGTGCTGGGCACGTCGCTGCTGGCGGTGGGCCCCCCGGGGGCGGGCAAGACCGGGCGGCTGGTGCGTCCGGTGGTGGAGTCGTTGTGCCTGCAGGCGCTGGCGGGGCGGGTGGCGCTGGTGGCCGTCGGGGCGGCCGGGGCGGGCATCGGCCCGGACGACGCCTTCGACGTGGTGGTGAAGATCGGCCGTCCCGAGTCCGCGTACGACCTGGACCTCTACGGCGGCACCACGGACCCCGACGAGGCGGCCGGTGTGCTCGCCGAGGCGCTCGTCGGCGACATGGCCCATGCGCTGCCCGGCGGTGACAGCCGGCGCGCCGCGACCGCGCTGGCCCAGCTCCTCGGCCCGTTCCGGGCCGCGCACGGCCGCTTCCCCTCGGTGCCGGAGCTGCGGGAGTTGCTGGAGGGTTCGCGGGCCGCGATCGACGCGCTGCGGGCCGCGCTGGCCGCGGTGGGGGAGTCCGCGCAGGCCCGGGAGCTGGATGCCCGGGTGCGGCAGTCGGCTGCCGCCGGGGACGTGGGGGCGCTGCTCGCGGATCGGGTCGCGCTGCTGGACCGCCCGGCCTTCGCCGACTTCTTCGCCACCGCGGGCGACCGGAAACCGTTCTCGCTGCGGGCCCTGGAGCACCCGCTGCGGGTGCGTATCGATCTTCCGGAGCGGGGTCACGCGGAGGCGTCGCGGATGCTGGCGCGGCTGGTCCTGGCGCAGTTCACGGAGTGCGCGGTGGGCCGGACGGACCGTTCGCTGTTCGCCTGCCTGGTACTGGACGACGCCTCGCACACCGTGACCCCGGAGGCGTTGCGGGGCGTTCAGCGGTTGCGGGCCGCGAACGCGGGCGCGGTGCTGACCCTGCGCACCCTGGACGACGTGCCGGAGGCCCTGCGCAGTGCGCTGCTGGGCGCGGTGGGCTGCCGGATGGCGTACGCCGGGATCACGACCTGGGACGGGGCCCGGTTCGCCGAGGTGTGGGGCACGGCCTGGGTGGAGGCCCGGGACGTCACCGACCGGCAGGTCATCTCGGACGAGCCGATGACGAAGGTGCTGCACTTCATCCGGAAGGTGGTGACCGGCAAGGACGCCACCATCCAGTCGGTGACGGTGCGGAAGGTCGAGCGCGAGCGGTGGTCGGCGTCGGAACTGGCGCACTCGGTGCCGCCGGGGCACGCGGTGCTCTCGGTCACCTCGGTACGGGGGGAGAGCGCGCCGCCGGTCCTGGTCGACCTGCGCGGATGACGCGCAATCCGCCACTGAGGCAGAATTGACGAGAGCCGTTCATACAGAACGGCAGTCGTTGCCGGAGAGTGGAGGGGCGTGCGGATGTCCACGGGGAGGTCCCGGTGGTCTTCGCGCGCCCGGTGTCCCGTCTCGTGCGCGGCCGGAGTGCGGCCACCCGTGGTCCGCGCGCCCGCGGGACCGTTCCCGGGCCCGGCAGGGCGACCGCCCGGCCGGCAGGTCGGCCGGCCGGTCCGACCGCTCTCCGTCCGTTCCCGTCGCCGAAGTCCTCGAAGGTGCCATGCCTCCCACGCTCGCCTCACTCGTCCACCACTCCGCGCTGAAGCTGGCCGTGCTGGCCGGTGAGGACCGGTTGGACACCCCGGTGCGCTGGGCCCATGTGAGCGAGCTGGCCGATCCGGTGCCGTACATGGACGGCGGCGAGCTGCTGCTGATCACCGCGATGAAGTTGGACGCCGAGGACGCGGACGCGATGCGCCGCTACGTCGACCGGCTGGTGGGGGCCGGCGTGGTGGGCCTCGGCTTCGCGGTCGGGGTGAACTACGACACGGTGCCCGAGGCGCTCGTCGCGGCGGCCCGCGAGGCCGGTCTGCCGTTGCTGGAGGTCCCCCGCCGTACCCCCTTCATCGCCATCACCAAGGCGGTCTCGGCGGCCATCGCCGCCGACCAGTACCGCGCGGTCACCGCCGGTTTCGAGGCGCAGCGGGAGCTGACCCGGGCCGCGATCGGCGCGGAGGGTCCGGCGGCGCTGCTGGCCCGGCTGGCCGCGCACCTGGACGGCTGGGCGGCGCTCTACGACTCCTCCGGGACGGTGGTGGCGGCCGCCCCCGACTGGGCGGCCCGCCGTGCCGCCCGCCTCACCGCCGACGTCGAGCGGCTGCGGGCGCGCTCCGCCCCGGCGAGCGCCGTGGTCGGCGGGGTCGACGGGGAGGCGGGCGAGGAGACGGCCGACCGGGTCGAACTGCAGTCGCTGGGCACCGGCCGCCGTGCCCGGGGCGTGCTGGCGGTCGGCACCGGAGCTCCGCTCGGTACCGCCGAGCGGTACGCGGTGAACTCGGCGGTGGCGCTGCTGACGCTGACCACCGAGCGGTCCCGGGCCCTGCAGGCGGCGGAGCAGCGGCTCGGCGCCGCGGTGCTGCGCATGCTGCTGGCCGGTGAGCCCGATCATGCCCGGGCGGTGGCGGGCCGGCTCTACGGCGGGCTGCTCGACGCGCCGTTCCGGGTGCTGGTGGCCGAGGCGGCTCCCGGCGGTGGCCAGGCCGTCGCGGCCGGTCAGCCCGGACAGGGCGCGGACGACGGAGTGCCGTCGCCGGACGCCGCCGGGGCCCCGGCGGGGCCGGGCCGGCCGCCCGGTGCCGCCCTGGCCGCGGAGGGCGCCGCCGATCCGCTGGGTGCGCTGGCCGACGTGATGGAGACGGCCGCGGCCCGCACCGGCGAGTCGCTGCTGGTGGTTCCGGACGGTGAGCGGTTGATCGTGCTGGCCCCGGACGGCGGTGCTGCGGTGGCCGCCGGTGCCGAGCACGCGGCGGCGGTGGACGCCCGGCGCGGTAGCGCCGCCCGGCCCCGGGACCGGGCCTCCGGAGCGGGCGCTCCCACCGACGAACCGGTGATAGGACTCTCGGCCCCGGCCGGACCGATCGCGGCCGCGGGCGCGTACCGCCAGGCCGAGCAGGCGCTGTCGGTGGCCCGGCGGCGGGGCCGGGCACTGGTGGAGCACGAGGAGGTCGCGGCGGGCTCGGTGCTGCCGCTGCTGGCGGACGACGCGGTACGGGCCTTCGCGGACGGCATGCTCCGGGCCCTGTACGAGCACGACGCCACCGGGCGCGGGGATCTGGTGGCGTCGCTGCGGGCCTGGCTGTCCCGGCACGGCCAGTGGGACGCGGCCGCCGCCGACCTGGGCGTCCACCGCCACACCCTGCGGTACCGGATGCGGCGGGTGGAGGAGATCCTCGGCCGGTCACTGGACGACGCGGACGTCCGGATGGAGCTGTGGCTGGCGCTCAAGGCGACCTCCGGGACTCCGGCGGACGGCCCGATCGCCCAGGGCTGAGCCCCGGGCGCCACGGGGCCGGACCGGACACGAGCGAGCGCGGGACGTAGGACACGGGCCCCGGGTGGGCGCCGCCCCGGCGGGACACGGGCGGCGATCGGTGACACCGGAGGCACCGCCGCGACGAGGCGTTCTTCGCCGATCTGTGGCAGCGGCTGCGCGGGCAGCAAGGCACCGGTGACACCGGAGGCACCGGACATCGCCGGAGGCACCGGGCGGCGACCGATGACACCGGAGGTGCTGGCCATGCCGGCGTCACCCGCCGGCGACCGGTGACGCCGGAGGCGCCCGGGACGCCAGGGACGTGTGCAGAGGGAGTCGGGGAGGCCCGGAGCCGCGGGCACGCCATTCCGGTGCGGGCCGAGCGGCGACTGCTCCTTGTAGGACAAACGCGCTCCGCCGACCCCGCCCCTACGGTGGGGGGGTAGCACCCATCGCACCAACCCACACCACTTCGGAAGGGCCGGGATCCGCTGTGACTTCCTCCCGCGTAGCTCCTCACGCGTTCTGGCTCGCCGGCCGCAAGGCGACCGGCGAGGACACCTTCGACGTCACGTCCCCCTGGGACGACCGTCTCGTCGGCACGGTGAGCGTCCCGACCGAGGCGCAGGTCGAGGAGGCGGTGGCCGCCGCCCACGCGGTGCGGGACGAGTTCGCCGCCACCCCCGCGCACGTCCGGGCCGCCGCGCTGGACCACGTCTCGAAGCGGCTCGCGGAGCGCACCGAGGAGATCGCGCAGCTGATCTCGGCCGAGAACGGCAAGCCCATCAAGTGGGCCCGCGGCGAGGTCGGCCGCGCGGTGTCGGTGTTCCGGTTCGCGGCGGAGGAGGCCCGCCGGTTCAACGGTGGCGAGGCGCAGCGGCTGGACACCGACGCGGGTGGCGCCGGCCGGCTGGCGCTGACCCGCCGCTTCCCGCGCGGCACCGTGCTGGGCATCGCGCCGTTCAACTTCCCGCTGAACCTGTGCGCCCACAAGATCGCCCCGGCGATCGCGGTCGGCGCGCCGATCATCCTCAAGCCGGCCCCGGCCACCCCGCTGTCCGGCCTGATCCTCGGTGAGCTGCTCGCGGAGACCGAGCTGCCGGCCGGTTCCTGGTCGGTGCTGCCGGTGCCGAACGACCGGATGCCCGCCCTGGTGCAGGACGAGCGGCTGCCGGTGATCTCGTTCACCGGTTCGGACAAGGTCGGTTACGCGATCATGGACTCGGTGCCGCGGAAGCACTGCACCCTGGAGCTCGGGGGCAACGGCGCCGCCGTCGTGCTGCCGGACTTCTCCTCCGAGGAGGACCTGGACTGGGCGGCGACCCGGATCGCCACCTTCTCCAACTACCAGGGCGGCCAGTCCTGCATCTCGGTGCAGCGGGTCATCGCGGACGCCTCGGTCTATGACCGGCTGCTGCCGAAGATCGTCGCGGCGGTGGAGGCCCAGGTCACCGGCGACCCGTCCGACGCCGCCACCGACGTCGGCCCGCTGGTCAACGAGGACGCCGCCAAGCGCGTCGAGTCCTGGGTGGACGAGGCGGTCCGGGCGGGGGCGAAGCTGCTCGCCGGCGGCGAGCGCGACGGTGCCTCGTACGCGCCGACCGTGCTCGCCGACGTGCCCGCCGAGGCGACCCTCGCCTGCGAGGAGGTCTTCGGCCCGGTGCTGACCGTGACCAAGGTGGACGGTGTGGACGCGGCCTTCGCCGCCGTCAACGACTCCAAGTACGGGCTGCAGGCGGGCGTCTTCACCCGCGACGTGCAGACCGCCTTCCGGGCGCACCGGGAGCTGGAGGTCGGCGGCGTGATCATCGGCGACGTGCCGTCCTACCGCGCCGACCAGATGCCGTACGGCGGCGCCAAGCAGTCCGGTGTGGGCCGTGAGGGCGTGGCGTACGCCATGGACGACTACACCTACGAGCGGGTCCTGGTGCTCACCGGCATCGCGCTCTGACGAAATCGGCCAGACGGCCGAAGCTGGTTAAGCGGCGGACCGCCCACCCCACCCGGGGCGGGCGGTCCGCCGCTTTTCCGGCCCTCTCCCGCCCCGCCCCTCTCCCGCTCCGCCGCTCCTGACCGGAAATCGGCCGCCCGCCCACCCCGCCGGTTCCGTCCACGCCCGCCGGTGCCCCGGGCGCCTGGGCGTACGGAAACCCCTTGCGGGGGTGCGCCGGTGCCGGTCAGGGTCTCGCCCATGACGACGATTTCCGTACGCCCCCTGGCGGCCGAGGACTGGGCGCTCTACCGGACCGTCCGGCTGGCGGCCCTGACGGACACCCCCGAGGTGTTCGGTTCGACGCTCGGCCGAGAGCAGGCCTTCACGGACGACGAGTGGCGGCGGCGCCTGACCCGGTGGAACCAGTTCGTGGCCGAGGACGGTGCCCAGGTGTGCGGTCTGATCGGCGTCGTCCCCGCCGCTGCTGCTGCCGCTGCCGCTGCCGGTCTCGCCGAGCTGGTGTCCATGTGGGTGCACCCCGCCGCCCGGGGCCGCGGGGTCGGCGACCTGCTGGTGCGGCGGGCCCTGCGGTTCGCCGACGAGCAGGGCTTTCCCGAGGTGCGGCTGTGGGTGACGGTGGGCAACGGGCATGCGGAGCGGCTGTACGCCCGCCATGGCTTCCAGCGGTCCGGGCAGGTGCAGCCGGTGCGGGAGGGGGAGGACCTGCTGGAGTTCGCCATGGTGCGCCCCGCACCCACCGGCACGGCCGACTGACCTGGCGGCGGCCCGACCACCAGCCACGCCGGTCTGCCTCCCCGCTGCCGGTGCCCCACCGCCAACGCCGGGCCGCCCGGCACTTCACCGACTCCGTGGGGTTAGGGGAGCCCGGGGCTCAGGGGCCCATGTGGAGGTGGCCGGCCCAGAGCGTGGGCACCGCCGGGTGCGCCTCGCGCACGCCGCGCACCGCCTGGTGCAGCGCGTACGCGGCTTCGTCCGCCGTGGGCGGTGAACCCGCGGTGAGCGAGGCGTAGAACGCCTCCGTGATCCGTACCGCCGCCTCGTCCGCGACCGGCCACAGGGTGCCGACCACATGGGTGTAGCCGGCCAGCTGGAACGCCCCACTGATGTGCACCGCGCCGTCGGCCGGGGTGCCGCCGTCCGACGTGGTCGTACAGGCGCTCAGATACGCCAGCTCAGCGTCGGCCAGGGCGAGTCCGGCGATGTCGGCCACGGTGAGCTGCCCGGCCGCCCGCTCCGCCAGCACCACCCGGCTCGCGGCCGCGTCGTCCAGCGCGCTGACGGCGTGGCAGGCGAAGTGCGCCCAGCGGTGCCGGGCGAGGGTGTCGACCACCACGTCCCGGCGGGCCCGGTCACCGGTCAGCACCCGGCTGTGCGGGAGCCGGGCGGGCAGCACCGCCGTCCGGCCCGGCGGCTCGGCCGGCTCCGCGGCGCCGGGGTCCGCCGCCGGCGCCACCACCAGGGGCTCCGGGGCACGGCCGGCCGGCCCACCGGGGCCGCGGCCCCCGGGAGCGCCGGCCCCGGGCGCGGCGCCGGACGACGCCCGGGAGCCCGCCGAGGAACGCTGCCGGGCGCGGGCGCGGACCAGTTCCCGCACGCTCGGGGCGTAGGAGGAGACCACCCGGTCCAGCACCGCGTCGGTGACCGCCCCCGCCGGCGTCCGGCGCTGCGCCGCGTGCAGCGGGAGTGCGGTCAGCGGGCCGGTGGGCACCCACCACAGGTGGGGCAGCCGCCGGTCACGCCGCTGACGCCCGGTCAGGCGCAGCGCCCGCAGGACCGGATCTGCCACCGTCTCCCACAGCCATTCGAGGAGTTCGTGGACCTCCGTCTGGGCCGACTGCCGGCCCGCGGCGGCGACCGCCGGGTCGTGCGCGACCCGCACCGCGGAGAGGAACCGCTCGGTGCGCCGCGACAACTCCTGGTAGCCCAGGGCGGGCAGCGGCACCGCGCGCACTCCTTCCCCGGTCAGCAGCAGCGCGTCACACCGCAGCCGGCTGACGTTGAGGACCACCACCGGGCCGTGCCCCCGGGCGGCGTCCAGCAGTTCCGGCAGCTCGGGCGGGCGCAGGAACCCCTCGAAGCCGGGCTGGCGCCGGATGCGGTCCGTCACCTGCTCCCACTCCTCGGCCAGTGCGTGCCGGTCCTCGCCGGGCCGGTGCCCGGCCGGGCCGCCCACGAGTCCGCCGAACGGCCCCGGGGAGCCGGCCGGCTCGGCGGCGTACGGGTCGGCCGGCGACTCGTCCAGCACCTCCCGCAGCCGCCGGAACCGGTCGACCAGCCCGGGGTGCAACGTGTGGAGGGCCGCCGACTCGGCGGAGCCGCCCAGCGCGTGCGCCAGCAGCACGGCGCGCCCGTGTTCCAGTAGCCGCAGCGCGCGCTCCGGGTCGCCCAGCTCGATGGCGCACGCCGCCGCGTACGAGGCGGGACCGGCGGGCGGCGCCGACCGCCGGGCGGCGGGCCACCCCGGCTCCCCGGGCTCCCCGGCGGTCCCGCCCCACCCCGGCCCCCCGGGGCCCGGACACGGCTCCCCGGATCCGTCCGGCCGCCGCGCCGGCGGCGCCAGGCGCGGCAGCAGTTCCACCGCGAGCGTGGCGGGCGCCATGGCGCGGGCCGCGCCGCCGAGGCCGTGCGCCCGGTACGCCCACAGCTGGGCGGCGCGGACGCGTTCCCCGACGGCCGCGGTGGGATCCTCGGCGACCTGCCGGTAGCCGGCCTCGGAGGCCAGTAGATCGGCCGGGTCCCGGCTGCCCGCGCCGCGCAGCCCTGCCGCCCAAGCGTACGCGGTCAGCGCCCTGGCCCGCACCGGGTGGCCGGACGGCACCTCCTGGGCGGTCAGCCCGGCGATCCGGATCAGTTCGTCCAGCGCGCCGGCGGTGCGCAGCAGGTCGTACTCCAGCCGCGCGACGGTGATCAGTGTGCTCAGCCGTTCCGGCCGGCCGGGGTGGTCCGGGGGGGTTCCGGCGACCGCCGCCCGGGCCGCGGTCGACGCGGCCGCGAGGTCGCCCGCGTCGCGGTGCGCGGTGTAGCGCCGCAGCAGCCCGCGGCTGAGGTTGGACAGGAAGCGCTGGTGCAGCGGCAGGTCCGCGGGCACCGCCGCGGAGGCCGCGCGGGTCAGCGCCACCGCTTCGTCGAGGGTGTCGGGGGAGCCCGGCCCGCCCTGCTCCGAGAGGGTGAGCAGGGCCTCCGCCAGGTTGGAACGCGCCCAGGCCTGCGCCACACCGCCGGCCGGCGCGAGGGCCACCGCCTCCCGCAGCACCTCGACGGTCTCGGCCAGTACGGCCCGGTCGCCGCTGTGCGCGAAGCCCGCGGTCAGGCAGGTGCCCAGGGCGAGGAGGCGTCCGCAGCGACGCGGGTCCGCGGGCGGGGTGGCGGCCAGGGCGGCGCGTGCCAGCTCGACCGCGGCGGCCAGGTCCGCGGTGTCCCCGGCCCGCAGCCAGCGCAGCCGCAGCACCGCGGAGAGCCGGGCCCGGACCGCGTCCGCCGGGTCACCGGCCGGGCCCGCTGCCGGACCGTGGCCGGCCGCGTCGCCGGGCCAGCCGGCCGCGCCGGGCCAGGAGGCGCCGTCGTGGTCGTACGCGAAGGCATCGCCGTGCGGGGAGCCGCCCGCCGCCCAGGCATCCCCGGGGGGACCGGCCGGGGCGCCGGGGCCCGGTGCGCCCCCGCCCCCGGCCGGGGGGCCGTGCCGCCCGTCGCCCCGCCCGGCCGCCCCCGCTCCGTACCCGGACGCGTCGCCGTACCGCCGGGCCCGGTGGCCGGCCGTGCCGGGCTCCTCGGCGGGCCGGTCCTCCGCGGAGATGCCGAGCAGCGACTCCCGGAGCAGGTCGACGGCCTGGTCGAGGTCGCGCCGGTCGCCGCCGCGTTCGTAGCGGGACCACAGCGCGGTGCCCAGCCGCGCCACCGCCGCCTCGCGTATCCCGACCCCGGCCGCGCCGCGCAGGGTCGCCTCGAAGCCGGTGATGGCCCGCTCCAGGTCGGGCAGCTCCCCGGTCAGCTCGTACTGGGCGAGGAACGCCGAGGCGCGCCGCAGCTCCTCGTCCCACGAGCCGCCCGCGGGCCGCGGCGCCCCGGGCGCCCGGCCGCGTTCCCGCGCCGCGTGGAGCACCTTGCGGGACCGCAGGCAGCTGTCGAGCGCGGTCCGTACCGCACGTTGCGAGGGATGCCCGGCGGGCAGGGCGGACAGCGCGCGCCGGTAGATCTCGATGGCCTCGTCCAGGGCGGTCAGGCTGGACGTGCCGATCGCGTACTGGAGCAGCGCCGCCCCCAGTTCGGCCAGCCGGGTCGGCCCCTGCGGATGCCCGGTGGGGGTGGAACGCACCGCCGCCCGGCCGAACCGGACCGCCTCGTCGAGCACCTCCGGGTCCGGCTCGTACTGGGCCCGGCGCAGCAGGGCTCCGCTCAGCCCGGCCTGGATGCCGGCGTACCGGGGGTGGAAGGACGGGCAGACCGACAGCCCACGCCGGTACAGCGCGATGGACTCGTCGAGCACCGCCAGATCGCAGGTGCGGGTGAACATCTCCAGCAGGGAAACCGCCAGGGCGCACAGGTGACGGCTGAACTCCGGATCCTCGGGGCGGGCCTCGGCGACCGCGGCGCGCCCCGCCGCCACCGCTTCGGCGAGGGTCTCGCCGGACCGGTCCCGCTCGTAGCCGAGCCGCAGCAGTACCCCGAGGGTCGCGAAGCAGGAGGTGCGGTACGGGTCGCCCACCGGGCGCCGCCCGCACCCGTCCACGGCGGTCCGGCACAGCTCCAGCGCCGTCGCGAGGAGCTCCGGGTCCCGGGTCCGGGCGTACGCCCGTCTGGCCCGCTCCGCCGCGGCGAGCGGATCGGCCCCGGCACCGGGCCCCGCGCCGGCACCGGGGGCGCCGGTGCCACCGGCGGCAGCGGCGCCGGGGGTGGACCAGACCGGCTCGGCGAACCGGTGTGCCGCCGTGGGCGGGGCGGCCCACGGGTCCCCGAGGGGCGCCGCCGGGCGGGGGTCCCCGCCCGGCGGGGCGGCACCATGGGCGGGCCGGGCGGCCCAGGCCACGGCGTACGGGCCCGGAACGTCCCCACCGAGCGCGGGCCGGCCCACGGCCGGCCTACGGGCCTCACCGGGCACCGGACCGTGGGGCCCTCCGGCAAGTGGGCGGGGCCCCGCGGGGTCCAGCCGGTGGACACCTTCTCCGGCGGGTCGGTGGGGCTTCCCGGAGGCCGGGGCGTGGAATCCGACCCCGGACCCGACCCCGCCCCCGGACCCGCCCCCGGACCCGAGCCCGGGCCCGGACCCGGGCTCTGATCCGCGGGGGTCGCCCGGGTCCGGCCCGTGGAATTCCCCTCCGGCGAATGGGCGGGGCTCACCCGGGCCCGGCCTGCGGAACCCCCCTCCCGCGGATCCATGGGGCGGTTCCCCGGGCACCGGGCCGTGGGGCCCTCCTCCGGCGAGTGGACCGGAACCGCCGGGGTCCGGCCGGTGGAACGCCCCGCCGACGGGTCGGCGGGCCTCACCCCGGTCCGGCCCGTGGAATCGGCCCCCGACGGGTCCGGGGGGCTCGCCCACGAGAGTTCCGGAAGACTCGCTCACGAGGTGACCTGGGGACCCGCCGGCCGCCGGTCCGGGATTCCGGTCGGCGAACCGGTGCGGCGGTCCCGCGGCGCCCTGGCCGTACGCACCGGCAGGGGCAGGGGCAGGGGCAGGGGCAGAGGCAGCGGCCGGACGCGGCGGCGGGCCTCCGCCGAGCGCCTCGGCCAGCTCGGCGGCGAGTTCGTCCCCGGCCGCGCCGGCGCGGCGCAGCAGCGGGCGGGCGTCGGCCTCCCGCCCCTCGGCGATCAGCAGCAGCGCCAGGTTGCCCATCGCGTCGGCGCTGCCGGCGTCCGCCCCCAGCCGGAACCAGTTGATCGCCTCCCGCGCCTCGCCGCGGTCGCGCAGTGCTCTGCCGAGGTGGTTCGCCGCTTCCCCGTCGCCGTGCAGCGCGGCCTGCCGCAGCCAGTGTTCGGCCTCGGCGGTCCGCCCCTGGTGGGTCAGGAGCAGCCCCAGGTTGCCCATCGCGTCGGTCGAGCCGTGCCGGGCCGCCTGTTCGTACAGGTCACGGGCGGTGCCGGGGTCGTCCAGCACCCGCAGGTGGATGTCGGCGGCGGAGCACAGGATGAGGGGGTCGCCGTGGCGCACCGCCCGCTCCAGCAGCATCCGAGCCCCGGCCGGGTCGTCGACGAGCGCCTGGTGGAGGGCGAGCGCGATCAGCTCCTGCGGATCGCCGTCGGTACGCCCCCGGCGGGGCGTTCGGTGCCCCGGCGGTGCCCCGGCGGCCGCGTCCCGGCCCCCGGTACCGGCGCCCGTCCCGGCCGCCGGGCCCGCCTCGGGCCAAGAGACGGTTCCCGGCCCGCCGGCTCGCCCGGCGCCGGCGCGGGCCTCGTCCTCGTGCTGGTCCGCGGCCCCGTCCCGGTCCGTGGCCGCCGCCCGATGGTCGCCGTCGGGGCCGCCGTCCGGGGCGGCCGCGGTCATCACCTCGGGGCCGGCCGGCTGAGCGGTGGACACGGGTGTTCCCGGGCAGGCTTCGGCCGGGCCAGCCGCCGCGGCAGGGCGGCCGGCCGTCCCGCTCGCGGCCGTGACCCGCTTACGGCGTGACGGACCGAAAGGCCAGCGTCCGGTCATCTGAAACACCCCCACCGCGGCTCCTGATCCCGTGGCCGAGTGTGGCAGCAGACGACCCCGGCGGACCGCGAATCGATGTTCTCGGCCACGGTGCGTGGCGTTCCGGACAGCCGTCCGGCGGCACCGGACGGCATCCGTGCCGCGGCGCCCGTCCGGGGTGCCGGGCGGGCCCGGGGCCGGGCCCGGGAGGGACGGGACCGTACCACGGACACCGGCCCAGGCGGCGGGACAGTCCCCGCCGACCGCCACCGGCCCCCGGCAGCGGGACCGTCCGCCCCCAGGCCGCCACGGTCCCCGCCCACGGGCCCCGGGGCCGTCGCCGACCCTCGCATCGGGATCACCCCCGCCGACCGCCACCGGCCCCGATACCGCCACCAGCCCCCGACATCGGAACCGCCCGCCCCCGCCCCCACCCGCCGGGGGCCGGCCCCCGGCGGGTGGGGGCGTGCGGCGCCGTCCGCCCGTCCGGAGCCCGGTGGCCAGAGGCCGGCGGCCAGAGGCCGGCGGCCCGAGCCCGGCGGCCCGAGCCCGGGGGGCCGGTCGGAGCCCGTCGGCCCGAGGCCGTCCGCCCGCCCGCCCGGAGCCAGGTGGCCTGAGGCCGGGTGACGGGTCGGAGCCCGGTGGCCCGGGCCCGGCGGCCCGAGGCCGTCCGCCCGTCCGGAGCCAGGTGGCCCGAGGCCGGGTGACGGGTGGGAGCCCGGTGGCCCCAGGCCGGGTGGCCGGTCGCCCAGGCCCGGTGGCCCGGTGGGATGACATCGACCGGCGCACCGGTACGTACCGGAGGTATCGGGTACATAACCGGCGGCACCACCGGTCCGGCCGGTCGGGCGACCGACCGGGACGACCCCCCGACTACGCGGTGAGGTGAGCCCTCATGACCGCTCGTACCGTTCCCGAGCGTGATCCCGCCCGCCCCGCGTCCGAGCGCGAGGCCCGGCAGGTCGCCGAGGCGGCCCGGGAACAGCAGTGGCGCAAGCCCAGTTTCGCCAAGGAGCTGTTCCTCGGCCGCTTCCGGCTGGACCTGATCCACCCTCATCCGGCGCCCGCCCCGGACGACGTGCGGCGCGGCGAGGCGTTCCTCGCCCGGCTCCGCCGGTTCCTGGAGACCGAGGTGGACGGGGCCCGGATCGAGCGGGACGCCCGGATCCCCGACGAGACCGTCCGCGGGCTCAAGGAACTCGGCGCCCTCGGCATGAAGATCGACACCACCTACGGGGGGCTCGGCCTCACCCAGGTCTACTACAACCGGGCCCTCGCCCTGGTCGGATCGGTGAGCCCGGCGCTCGGCGCGCTGCTCTCCGCCCACCAGTCCATCGGCGTGCCGCAGCCGGTCAAACGGTTCGGCACCCAGGCGCAGAAGGACGCCTACCTGCCGCGCTGCGCCCGTACCGACATCTCCGCCTTCCTGCTCACCGAGCCGGACGTCGGCTCGGACCCGGCCCGGCTGGCCACCACCGCGCGCCCGGACGGGGACGCGTACGTCCTGGACGGCGTCAAGCTGTGGACCACCAACGGCGTCGTCGCCGACCTGCTGGTGGTGATGGCCCGGGTGCCCGTCTCCGAGGGGCACCCCGGCGGCATCACCGCCTTCGTCGTCGAAGCCTCCTCGGACGGGATCACCGTCGAGAACCGCAACGCCTTCATGGGGCTGCGCGGCATCGAGAACGGCGTCACCCGCTTCCACCGGGTCCGGGTCCCCGCGGCGAACCGCATCGGGGACGAGGGCGCGGGGCTGAAGATCGCGCTGACCACGCTCAACACCGGCCGCCTGTCGCTGCCCGCGATGTGCACCGCGTCCGGCAAGTGGTGTCTGAAGATCGCCCGCGAATGGTCGGCGGCGCGCGAGCAGTGGGGCAAGCCGATCGCCCGGCACGAGGCGGTCGGGGCGAAGATCTCCTTCATCGCCGCCACCACCTTCGCCCTGGAGGCGGTCCTCGACCTCGCCTCCCAGATGGCCGACGAGGACCGCAACGACATCCGCATCGAGGCGGCGCTGGCCAAGCTCTACGGCAGCGAGATGTCCTGGCGGATGGCGGACGAGCTGGTGCAGATCCGCGGCGGGCGCGGATACGAGACCGCGGAGTCCCTCGCCGCCCGGGGGGAGCGGGCGGTCCCCGTCGAGCAGCTGCTGCGGGACCTGCGGATCAACCGGATCTTCGAGGGCTCGACCGAGATCATGCACCTGCTGATCGCCCGCGAGGCCGTCGACGCCCACCTCTCGGTGGCCGGGGACCTGGTCGATCCGCACACCTCGCTCGCCGACAAGGGCCGGGCCGCGGCCCGGGCGGGCGGCTTCTACGCCCGCTGGCTGCCCGGCCTGGTCACCGGGCCCGGCCAGCTGCCGCGGGCCTACCGCGAGTTCGCCGGGCCGGTGGACCTCTCCGGCCATCTGCGCTACGTCGAGCGGTCGGCCCGCCGGCTGGCCCGCTGCACGTTCTACGGAATGTCCCGCTGGCAGGGCCGGATGGAGACCAGGCAGGGCTTCCTCGGCCGGGTGGTGGACATCGGCGCGGAACTGTTCGCCATGAGCGCCGCCTGCGTGCGCGCCGAGATGATGCGGTCCGCCGGCGAGCACGGCACCGAGGCGTACCGGCTCGCCGACGTCTTCTGCCACCAGGCCCGGATCCGCGCCGAGGAGCTGTTCGGCCGGTTGTGGACGAACACCGACGCCCCGGACCGCAAGATCGTCGGCGGGGTGCTGGGGGGCGCGTACCGCTGGCTGGAGGAGGGCATCCTCGACCCCAGCGACGACGGCCCGTGGATCGCCGACGCCACCCATGGCCCGCCGCGGAAGGAGAACGTCCGCCGCCCCTTCCGCTGACCGGGGCGGCGGGGCCGCTCGCCGCCCCCGCGGCGCCCGGCGGACAGCCGGACGCACGGGTCCCGGTGGCGACCCGACACAATGGGGGGATGACGGACTCCCTGGCTGACCCCCACCTCCGCCATCCGGCGGCCACCGCCGCCCCTGGAGACGGAGGCCGGCGCGACATCGTGATCCTGGGCTCCACCGGTTCGATCGGCACCCAGGCCATCGACGTGGTGCTGCGCAACCCGGACCGCTTCCGGGTGACCGCCCTGTCGGCGGCCGGCGGCCGGCTGGGCCTGCTGGCCGAGCAGGCCCACACCCTCCGGGTGCGCACGGTCGCCCTCTCGCGGAAGGACAAGGTGCCCGCGCTGCGCGAGGCGCTGGCGGAGCGGTACGGGCCCGGGGAACCGCTGCCGGAGATCCTCGCGGGGCCGGACGCGGCGACCGAGCTGGCCGCCTCCGAGTGCCACTCGGTGCTCAACGGCATCACCGGTTCCATCGGCCTGGCGCCCACCCTCGCCGCCCTGGAGGCCGGCCGGATCCTGGTGCTGGCCAACAAGGAATCGCTGATCGTCGGCGGACCGCTGGTCAAGGCGGTGGCCCGGCCCGGCCAGATCGTGCCGGTGGACTCCGAGCACTCGGCCCTGTTCCAGGCGCTGCTCGGCGGCGCCCGCGGGGAGGTCCGCAAGCTCGTCGTCACCGCCTCCGGCGGCCCCTTCCGCGGGCGCACCCGGCACGAGCTGGCCCATGTCACCCCCGAGCAGGCGCTCGCCCACCCCACCTGGGACATGGGCCCGGTGGTCACCATCAACTCCGCGACCCTGGTCAACAAGGGTCTGGAGGTGATCGAGGCGCATCTGCTCTTCGACGTCCCGTTCGAGCGGATCGAGGTCGTCGTCCACCCGCAGTCCTACATCCACTCCATGGTGGAGTTCACCGACGGATCGACCCTCGCCCAGGTGAGTCCGCCGGACATGCGGATGCCGATCTCGCTCGGGCTGGGGTGGCCGGACCGGGTCCCCGACGCCGCCCCCGGCTGCGACTGGACCAAGGCCGCCACCTGGGAGTTCTTCCCGCTGGACACCGAGGCCTTCCCCTCGGTCGGACTCGCCCGGCAGGTCGGCGGCCTCGGCGGCACCGCCCCCGCCGTGTTCAACGCGGCGAACGAGGAGTGCGTGGACGCCTTCCTCGCCGGAAAGCTGCCCTTCACCGGCATTGTCGATACGGTCGCCGAAGTGGTGGGCGAACACGGCACCCCCGCCCGGGGAACCCGACTGACCGTCGCGGACGTCCTGGAAGCGGAGACATGGGCCCGTGCTCGCGCCCGTGAACTGACCGCCCGCGCGGCGCAAGCGACAGCGATCCCGGAGGCTCGTGTATGACGACACTGATGACGGTCCTGGGGATAGTCGTCTTCGTCCTCGGACTGCTGTTCTCCATCGCCTGGCACGAACTCGGCCATCTCTCCACGGCCAAGATCTTCGGCATCCGGGTCCCGCAGTACATGGTCGGCTTCGGGCCGACGATCTTCTCCCGCCGGAAGGGCGAGACCGAGTACGGCATCAAGGCGATCCCGCTCGGCGGCTACATCCGCATGATCGGGATGTTCCCGCCCGGCGACGACGGGAAGATCGCGGCACGCTCCACCTCGCCGTGGCGCGGGATGATAGAGGACGCCCGGTCGGCGGCGTTCGAAGAGCTGCAGCCCGGTGACGAGAAGCGGCTGTTCTACACCCGCAAGCCGTGGAAGCGCGTCATCGTGATGTTCGCCGGGCCGTTCATGAACCTGGTCCTCGCCGTGGTGATCTTCCTCGGGGTGATGATGACCTTCGGCATCAACACCCAGACCACCACCGTCGGCACCGTCTCCAAGTGCGTGATCAAGGCGTCCGCCGACGTCGACACCGACAAGTGCCCCAAGGGCGCCGAGGACTCCCCGGCCAAGGCCGCGGGGCTGCTGCCCGGGGACCGGATCATCGCGTTCAACGGTCACCCCACGCCCGACTGGAGCACCCTGCAGGCGGACATCCGGAACGGCATCGGCAAGGCCACCATCACCATCGAGCGCGACGGGCAGCGCAAGGACCTGCACGCCGTCCTCGTCGAGAACGAGGTGGCCAAGACCGACGGGCGCGGCGGCTACGTGGAGGGCGAGACCGTCAAGGCCGGCTTCCTCGGCTTCACCCCGGCCAGCGGTGTGGTCAAGCAGTCCTTCGGCGAGTCGGTGGACCGGATGGGCAACATGGTCGAGGACGGGTTCGACTCCCTGATCGCCCTGCCCTCCAAGGTCCCCGACCTGTGGGACGCGACCTTCGGCGACGGCGAACGGAAGGCCGACTCCCCGATGGGCGTGGTCGGCGCGGCCCGGGTCGGCGGGGAGATCCCGCACCTGGACATCCCGCCGTCCCAGCAGGTGGCCACCATGCTCTTCCTGGTGGCGGGCTTCAACCTGTCGCTCTTCCTGTTCAACATGCTGCCGCTGCTGCCGCTGGACGGCGGGCACATCGCGGGCGCGCTGTGGGAGTCGCTCCGCCGCCATCTCGCACGTCTGTTCCGGCGGCCCGATCCCGGCCCGTTCGACGTGGCCAAGCTGATGCCGGTCGCCTACGTGGTCGCGGGCATCTTCATCTGCTTCACCCTGCTGGTCCTCATCGCCGACCTGGTGAATCCGGTGCGGATCACCTGACCGGCGGGGCGGCGGTGTGCGACGGCCGGGCGGGCTCCCCGCCCGGCCGTCGCCGTACCCGGCCGTCGCCATGCGGGTGACGGCCACCGACCTACCGGGAGCGATGTGCTGGGCACCGGCCCGGTGCCGTAGTCTCGAATCCCGGAGCCCGCCGATATCGGGACCATGATCCATAGCCTTGGGGTTGCTCGCCAGATGACTGCCATCTCGCTCGGAATGCCGTCCGTACCGACCAAGCTCGCGGACCGCCGGGTCAGCCGCAAGATCCAGGTCGGATCGGTCGCCGTCGGAGGTGACGCACCGGTCTCGGTCCAGTCGATGACCACCACGGTGACCGCGGACATCGGCGCGACCCTGCAGCAGATCGCCGAGCTGACCGCGTCCGGCTGCCAGATCGTGCGGGTGGCCTGCCCGTCCCAGGACGACGCGGACGCGCTGCCGGTCATCGCCAGGAAGTCGCAGATCCCGGTGATCGCCGACATCCACTTCCAGCCGAAGTACGTGTTCGCCGCGATCGACGCCGGCTGCGCGGCGGTCCGGGTGAACCCGGGCAACATCCGGCAGTTCGACGACAAGGTCAAGGAGATCGCCAAGGCGGCCTCCGACGCCGGGGTGCCGATCCGGATCGGCGTCAACGCCGGGTCGCTCGACAAGCGTCTGCTGGAGAAGTACGGCAAGGCCACCCCCGAGGCGCTGGTGGAGTCCGCGCTGTGGGAGTGCTCGCTGTTCGAGGAGCACGGCTTCCGGGACATCAAGATCTCGGTGAAGCACAACGACCCCGTCGTGATGGTGAACGCCTACCGCCAGCTGGCGGCCCGCTGCGACTACCCGCTGCACCTCGGCGTCACCGAGGCCGGCCCCGCCTTCCAGGGCACCATCAAGTCCGCCGTCGCGTTCGGCGCGCTGCTGAGCGAGGGCATCGGCGACACCATCCGGGTCTCGCTCTCCGCGCCGCCGGCCGAGGAGGTCAAGGTCGGCATCCAGATCCTGGAGTCGCTGAACCTGCGGCAGCGCCGGCTGGAGATCGTCTCCTGCCCGTCCTGCGGCCGGGCCCAGGTGGACGTGTACAAGCTCGCCGACCAGGTCACCGCCGGCCTGGAGGGCATGGAGGTCCCGCTGCGGGTCGCCGTGATGGGCTGCGTCGTCAACGGCCCCGGCGAGGCCCGGGAAGCCGACCTGGGAGTGGCCTCCGGCAACGGCAAGGGCCAGATCTTCGTCAAGGGCGAGGTCATCAAGACCGTCCCCGAATCCAAGATCGTCGAGACCCTCATCGAAGAGGCGATGAAGATCGCCGCCGAGATGGAGCAGGACGGCATCGCCTCCGGCGCCCCCGAGGTCAGCGTCGGCTGACCGGCGCCCCGGCCCGGCCGGCGCCACCCGCGGGCCGGGTGCCCGCCCGGCCGCGCCCGGTGCCCGTCCGGCGCCGGGCCCACGGGCCCCGCACCACGCGGACGCCCCGGCCCCGCCGACCGGCTCACGGCCCGGCCGGCCGGGCCGGCGATCGCGCACCCCGGCGGGGCATCACCCCGCCGGGGTGGCGATGTACAGTGCGGGAACCGAGTCCCTTGACGGCCTTCCGGCCCGCGACGGTGAGGCAACCGACACGTGCTCACGACCACCACCCGCGTTCTCGAGCCCGCCGAGCTCGAAGCGGCGCTCGCGGTGCTCGACCGCGACCCGGTCTCCAACGCGTTCGTGACCGCCCGGGTCCGGGCCGCGGGCCTCGACCCCTGGCGGCTCGGCGGCGAGATGTGGGGCTGGTACAGCGGGGGAGAGCTGGAATCCCTCTGCTACGCGGGCGCCAACCTGGTCCCCATCTGCGCCACCCCCGAAGCGGTACGCGCCTTCGCCGAACGGGCCCGCCGCTCCGGCCGCCGCTGCTCCTCCATCGTCGGCCCGGCCGCCACCACCGCGAAGCTCTGGTCCCTGCTGGAGCCCAGCTGGGGCCCGGCCCGCGAGGTGCGCGCCCGCCAGCCGCTGATGGTCACCGACACCATGCCCGCCGACATCACCCCCGACCCGCTGGTGCGCCGCGTCCGCAAGGACGAGATGGACGTCATCATGCCGGCCTGCGTGGCGATGTTCACCGAGGAGGTCGGGGTCTCCCCGCTCGCCGGTGACGGCGGACTGCTCTACCAGGCCCGGGTGGCGGAACTCGTCGGCGCCGGCCGGTCCTTCGCCCGGGTCGAGAACGGCCGGGTGGTCTTCAAGGCCGAGATCGGCGCGGCCACCCCGCACGCCTGCCAGATCCAGGGCGTCTGGGTGGCGCCGGAGCACCGCGGCCGCGGCCTCTCCGAGACCGGCATGGCGGCCGTCCTCGGCTACGCGCTCGCCGAGGTCGCCCCGGTCGTCAGCCTGTACGTCAACGACTACAACCTCCCCGCCCGCGCCGCCTACCGCCGGGTGGGCTTCCGGGAGGTCGGCGCGTTCATGAGCGTGCTGTTCTGATCCGCCGCCCGATCGGGCCCCCGCCCAGTAGGGTGCCGCCATGGAAGACGTCGTCGTCGGGCCGCTGGACCTCGCCGCACGGGTGGACGACGCCCTCGCCGTGCAGGCCGTCGCCTTCGGGCTCACCGAGGAGGAGGTCGGCGTACGGCGCCACATCGTGCTCCGCCACCTGACCAACCCCGGCGCCCGCGCCCTCGGCGCCACCACCGCCACCGGCCGGCTGGTGGGCTTCGTCTACGGCATGCCCAACGACCGCACCCAGTGGTGGTCCACCGTCGTCGAGCCGTACCTGCGCGCCGCCGGCTGCGCCCACTGGCTGGAGGACTCCTTCGTCGTCACCGAACTCCACGTCCACCCGGCCTTCCAGAGCCGCGGCATCGGCCGGCGGCTGATCACCGCCCTCACCGACGGCGCCGGCCAGCCGCGCTCCATCCTCTCCGCCATCGACACCGAGAGCCCGGCCCGCGGGCTCTACCGCACGCTGGGCTACCGCGACCTCGCCCGGCCGGTCCACTTCCCGAGCGCGCCCCGCCCCTACGCGGTGATGGGCGCGCCGCTGCCGCTGCTGCGGTGAGGCGCGCCCGCCGGGCGGCGCCCGCGGGGTCCCCCGGGACGGTTACCCGTTTCCGGTTCTCCGACCGCGGCGGCTAACCTCCTGCCATTCCCTCTCGCACGCAGGAGACACGCACCCCATGGCCCACGCCGCTCACGCCCTCCGCGCCCAGCGCCTGTCCACGATGATGCTGAAGACGCTGCGCGACGACCCGGCCGACGCCGAGACCGCGAGCCACAAGCTGCTGGTCCGCGCCGGATACGTGCGCCGCACCTCGGCCGGGGTGTGGAGCTGGCTGCCGCTCGGCAAGAAGGTCCTGGAGAACGTCACCCGGATCGTGCGCGAGGAGATGGACGCCATCGGCGCCCAGGAGGTGCTGCTGCCCGCGCTGCTGCCCCGCGAGGCGTACGAGGCGAGCGGCCGCTGGGACGAGTACGGCGACCTGCTGTTCCGGCTGAAGGACCGGAAGGGGGCCGACTACCTGCTCGGCCCCACCCACGAGGAGATCTTCACCCAGACCGTGAAGGACCAGTGCACGTCCTACAAGGACCTGCCGGTGATCCTCTACCAGATCCAGACCAAGTACCGGGACGAGGCGCGGCCCCGCTCCGGGGTGCTGCGCGGCCGCGAGTTCCAGATGAAGGACTCCTACTCCTTCGACACCACCGACGAGGGGCTGGCCGAGTCCTACCGGCTGCACCGCGAGGCCTACCGGCGGATCTTCGCCCGCCTCGGCCTGGACTACCGCATCGTCTCGGCCGTCTCGGGTGCGATGGGCGGCTCGGCCTCGGAGGAGTTCCTGGCCCCGGCCGCGGCCGGCGAGGACACCTTCGTGGACTGCCCGAACTGCGACTACGCGGCGAACACCGAGGCCGTCACCACCATCGTGCCGCCGGTCGAGGGCGCTGAGCACGGGCCGGTCGAGGAACTCGACACCCCGGACACCCCGACCATCGAGACCCTCGCCGAGCACCTCGGCGTCCCGGCGTCCGCCACCCTGAAGAACCTCCTGGTCAAGGTGGACGGAGAGATCACCGCGGTGGGCGTGCCCGGCGACCGCGAGGTGGACCTCGGCAAGCTCGCCGAGCACCTGGCCCCGGCGACCGTGGAACTGGTCACCGCCGAGGACTTCACCGACCGCCCCGACCTGGTCCGCGGCTACGTCGGCCCGCAGGGCCTGGCCGGCAAGGCGTTCCGCTACCTCGCCGACCCGCGGGTCGCCCCCGGCACCGCCTGGGTGACCGGCGCCAACAAGCCCGACACGCACGCCAGGAACGTGGTCTGCGGACGGGACTTCGAGGTCGACCGGTACCTGGACGTGGTCGTGGTGCGGCCGGGCGACCCGTGCCCCGAGTGCGGCGCGGGCATCGAGCTGGACCGGGCCATCGAGATCGGCCACATCTTCCAGCTCGGCCGCAAGTACGCCGACACCTTCCAGCTGGACGTCCTCGGCCAGAACGGCAAGCCGGTCCGGGTCACCATGGGTTCGTACGGCATCGGCGTCTCCCGCGCGGTGGCCGCGCTGGCCGAGCAGACCCACGACGAGGCCGGGCTGTGCTGGCCGCGCGAGGTCGCGCCGGCCGATGTGCACGTAGTGGCCGCGGGCAAGGCGCTGCAGACCGAACTCGCCCTGGAGGTGGGGGAGAAGCTGGCCGCGGCCGGGCTCCGCACCCTGGTCGACGACCGGGCCGGGGTCTCCCCGGGGGTGAAGTTCACCGACGCCGAACTGATCGGTGTGCCCACCATCCTGGTGGTGGGGCGCGGCGCGAAGGACGGTGTGGTCGAGCTGAAGGACCGGCGCACCGGCGAACGCGAGGAGCTTTCCGTCGACGACGCGGTGGCCCGGCTCACCAACTGAGCCTCCGCCGCCGGCCGCCGGGCCCCGCCCGCGCGGCCGGCGGTGCGGGTGGGCGTCTGCTCCGGTGCGGGCGGGCGCCTGCCTCGGCGCGGGCGGGCGCCTGCTCCGGCGCGGGCGCCGCGTGCGGTCCCGGGCCGCCGGGCCGCCCGATGGAGCGCGGCGCGACCCGCCGGGGTGGGCCGGAGCACGGACCGGTGTGCCGGGCCGCGGCGCCGGACCCGCCCGCGGCCGCCGGGGCCGCGGTCCCGCGCCCCCTCCCCGGCCGCCCCGGCGGCGGACTCACAGCCAGCCCGCGAACTCCAGCAGCAGTTCCCCGCGGGCCCGTTCGCCCGCCGCGAGCCGGCGCATCCCGCTCTCCGCGGCCCGGTACAGCGCCCAGCCGCGCAGCCGCTCCCGGTCCACCTCCAGCGAATCGGCCAGCCGGGTCACCCGGCGGCGGAGCACGGCGGCCGGCCCCGAGCCCGCGGCCACGTCCTCGAACCGGTCCAGCACCAGCCGCGCCAGGTCGTAGGCCCGCTCGCCGACCAGTGGCGCCGGGCCGACCGCCAGCCACGGCGCGCGCTCCCCGGCCAGCACCTTGCCCTGCCGGAAGTCGCCGTGCAGCAGGAACTCCTCGGACGCGTCGGCTACCAGGGCCGCCCGCAGTTCCAGCGCCTCGTCCAGCACCGGACGCGCCTCCGCGGCCGACCGCCCCGCGTCCGGCGAGCGCAGTATCGGCACCGCGTCGCCGGTCACCTGGGCCACCGAGCGGAACGGGTGCCCGGCACCGGGTTCCACCCACAGCCGGCGGATGGTGCCCGCCGCCTCCAGTACGGCCTTCGGCTCCGGCAGCGACCGCAGCGACACGGTGCTCTGCAACCGCTCCAGCAGCAGCGCCCCGGTGTCCGGGTCGGCGCGCAGCAGCCGCACCGCGCCCCAGCCGTCCCACCGCTCCAGCGCCGCCCGCTCCAGCCCGGACCCCGGCCCCGGTGCCGGGAGCTTCAGCGCCGCCGGGCCGCCGTCCGACCCCGTCACCAGGACGACCATGCTGCCGCGACCGCCCGGGGCCACCACCCGTTGCGGTGTCAACTCCCAGCGCTCCGACTGCCGCCGCGCGGTCTCGGGCAGGGCCGTGAGCCATTCCCGGGCAGCCTCGTCGGGGACCTCGCCCCATGCGTTCAGCAGCCGCTGCGGCGGGTGGAGGGGGGCCGTACCCTGGCCGTCTGGCTGCGGTCCTGCTGCCATTCCCGAGCTGTCCCCTTGTCCTGTTCGATCGTCCGTCGTCGGTCGTGCGTCGGTGGTGCGTCGTCGGTCGTGCGTCGGTCGTGCCGTCGTCCGGCGGTCCGCGGAGCCGCGCTCCTCGGCGGCGGAGTCCGGCCGCCGTGCTCTCCCGTCCGGGTGCCGTGCGCACCCTCCGGTGCCGTCCGGCCCCGGACCGCCCGCCGCGCGGCCGGCCGGCGGCCCCGGCACGCTCCGGTACCCCGGCCGGTGCCGAGGGTCAGCCGCCGCCCGTCGGCGCCGGTCACCCGCCCCCGTTCACAGCGTCCCCGGCGCACCGGTCGGTGTCGCCGAGGCCCCGGGCGCGGTCAGGCGCTCCGCGAGCCCAGGGAAGGCTACGCCGTCCCCGCGCCAGCGCACCCCTCGGACCGCCGCTTCGCGCAGCGCCCCGGCCGCCTCCCGGCGCAGCGGACCGTCGGCGGCCCGCACCAGGTCGGCGTACACCGCCGCCACCCGGTTCTCCAGCTCGGCGGCGAGCCGGACCGCCGCGGCGGCGTCCGGCACCGGGAACGGCAGCGCGTAGGCGGGTGCCGCGGCGACCGGGTCGCCGCCCAGTCCGCGCACCGTGCGGCGCAGCGCGTCCCGGCGCGCACGGTGCGCCGCGTAGCCCTCCCGCGCCTCGCGGAGCCGGTCGTCCCCGATCCGTCCGCCGACCACGCCGTAGCCGTACACCGCGGCGTGTTCGGAGGCGAGGGCCGCCTGCGCGGCCTCCAGCGGCCCGGTGCGGCGGGTGGCCGGCCGGTGTCGGGTGTCGGTCATGTCAGTGTCCCTTCCGGCGGTCCGTGCGGGGCCCCGCGGCCGGGCCCGCCGCTTCGCGCGGCGGCCGGCGCCCTGGTGCCGGCCGCGGTCCTCCGGCGTCTGTCGTCCTCATCAGCGGCCCTCGGTGAGCAGATAGGCGTGGGCGGCGCCGCAGGCCGCGACGGAGGCCAGCAGACGGGCGAACTCGCCGGGCGCGCCGGCCAGCGCCGCGGTGCGCGCGTCGGCGGTCTCCCGCTCGGCCCGGGCGAGGGCCGCCAGGGCCTCCTCGGGCCGTTCCGGCACCGGCTGCGTCCGCCGCGGGGCGGGCGAGCCGGACGCCGCCGGCGGGGAGGCGCCGGCGGTTCCGGGGGACGGCGCCGCCGGGCCGCCGCCGTCGGTGAACGCCGCGAGGTGACGGGCGGTCTCCTCGCGCAGCGGGCGCAGCCGTCCGGCGAGTGGCGGGTGGGCCGCGATGGTCGCGTCGTACCGGGCCAGCAGCGCGGTGCTCTCGCGGCGGGCGCGGACCCGCAGCCGGTCGAGGGCGGAGGGCCGCCCGGCGCCGTCGGTCCGCGGTCCGGACGCGTCGGAGCAGCCGGCCAGCAGCGCCACGGCGCCGGCCGCGCCGCCGGCCAGCATCAGGTCTCGTCTGCGCGGGCCGTCAGGGTCCCGCTGATACGTCGTGAGCGGCACGGTCCTCTTTCCTCGCGGTCCTCGCGGTCCTCGCGGTCCTCGCGTTCTCAGCGTTCTCGGCGTGCTTCGCGTCCGGCCCGCCCCGCCCGCGGCCGGCCCACTCGGTGTCAGGTGGCCTGTTCCGGACGGGTCGTCGGGGCCGGGGCGGTGCGGGGGCGTCCGGGCGGCGGGTTGCGGCGGTCGGGGTGGAAGCGAACGGGACGGGCCGGCGCCGGGCGTTCCGGGCCGCGGCCCGGGCCCGGGCCGGGCCCGGTCGTTCCGGTGCGTTCCCCGACCGTTCGCCCGGTGTTCCGGGAGAACCGTCGACGGAGTGATCACCGCAGGCGAGCGTACCCAGCCCGCGGGCGAGCGCCGTGCCGCCCCCGCCGCAATCCTCCGCAATCGCCCGTGCGCCCCCGTTGAGCAGCCGAATCGTCAGCCGCCCGCGGGAACGGATAGGCTTTGACCCGACACGCGACCTTCCACAACAGCACACGCGGCCGAGGAGTCACCCGGATGAGCACCACCCAGAGCGAGAGGCTGCGCGGACTGCTGGAGCCGCTGGTCACCGCCCGAGACCTGGATCTGGAAGAGGTCGAGGTGACACCGGCCGGAAAGCGCCGTGTGCTGAGGATCGTGGTCGACTCCGACGAGGGCGTGCAGCTGGACGCGTGTGCCGAGCTGAGCCGGGCCGTGTCGGAGCAACTCGACGCCACCGACGCGATGGGCGCGACCCCGTACGTCCTGGAGGTCACCTCGCCCGGCGCCGACCGGCCGCTGACCGAGCCGCGGCACTACCGCCGCGCCACCGGGCGGCTGATCAGGGCGCGGCTCGCCGAGGGCGGCGAGCTGGTGGCGCGGATCGTCGCGGTGGACGACGAGGGCGTGGACCTGGAGGTGCCGGGGGTGAAGGGGCGCAAGCCCACCGCCCGGCGGCTGTCCTTCGGCGAGATCGCCAAGGCCCGGGTGGAGATCGAGTTCAACCGGAAGCCCGCCGGGCAGCAGGCCGACGGCGGCGAGAACGACAACGAGAACGACGAGAGCAAGGAGGAGGCGTAGCCGTGGACATCGACATGAGTGCCCTGCGGGGTCTGGTTCGGGAGAAGGAGATCTCGTTCGACCTGCTGGTCGAGGCGATCGAGTCGGCCCTCCTCATCGCCTACCACCGCACCGAGGGGAGCCGCCGCCGGGCCCGCGTGGAGCTGGACCGGGCGAACGGCCATGTGACCGTGTGGGCGACGGAGGACCCCGCGGACCTGCCGGAGGGCGAGGAGCCGCGGGAGTTCGACGACACCCCGTCCGGATTCGGCCGGATCGCGGCGACGACGGCCAAGCAGGTCATCCTGCAGCGGCTGCGCGACGCCGAGGAGGAGATCACCTTCGGCGAGTACGCGGGCCGGGAGGGCGACGTCGTGGCCGGCGTCGTCCAGCAGGGCAAGGACCCGAAGAACGTGCTGGTCGACATCGGCAAGCTGGAGGCCATCCTGCCGGTGCAGGAGCAGGTTCCGGGGGAGGAGTACACCCACGGCACCCGGCTGCGCACCTATGTGGTCCGGGTCGTCAAGGGTGTCCGCGGCCCCTCGGTGACCCTGTCGCGGACCCACCCGAACCTGGTGAAGAAGCTCTTCGCGCTGGAGGTGCCGGAGATCGCGGACGGCTCGGTGGAGATCGCCGCGATCGCCCGGGAGGCCGGACACCGCACCAAGATCGCCGTGCGCTCCACCCGTTCGGGTCTGAACGCCAAGGGCGCGTGCATCGGCCCGATGGGCGGCCGGGTCCGTAACGTGATGGCCGAACTGCACGGTGAGAAAATCGACATCGTGGACTGGTCGGACGACCCGGCGGACCTGGTGGCGAACGCGCTGTCGCCCGCCCGGGTGAGCAAGGTCGAGGTGGTGGACCTGGCGGCACGCTCCGCCCGGGTCACCGTCCCCGACTACCAGCTCTCCCTCGCCATCGGCAAGGAAGGGCAGAACGCCCGCCTCGCGGCGCGGCTCACCGGCTGGCGGATCGACATCCGGCCGGACACCGAGCAGCCCGCTGGTCAAGGCTGAAACAAGACGGTCGCGTCGAAAATGACTCGACAGCGAAGTTATAACGAGTAACCGTTCGATCACTCCCCCGCAGGGGTGAGGTCGCTGCGGGGAGGTAGACTGAAGCAGTGTCTGGCCGGACGTGTGCCCGCGTATGCCCTGAGCGCACCTGTGTGGGATGCCGGGAGCGAGCGGCCAAAGGCGATCTGCTGCGCACCGTGCTGGTCGAGGGCGTCTGTGTCCCCGACCGACGCGGTACGCTGCCCGGCCGGGGTGCCTATGTGCACCCCGCAACGGTCTGCCTCGATCTGGCGGTCCGCCGCCGGGCCTTCCCCCGGGCCCTCAAAAGCCCGGGACCGCTCGACACCGCGGCCTTGCGCCGTTACATCGAGCAGTCTGCGCGGGCAGAGCAGACGGCACCGTGAGAAGCAGGAAAGAAGAACGGCACGGGTCAACCGTGCGGTCAGGTACCTCGCGAGTCGGAAGTAGGTCGAGATTGCGATGAGCACTCGATGAGTACGCGATGAGTACGCCCATGAAGTAGCGACGGTCCGGCGGTAACCCGGACCTAAAAGGAGCGAAGTGGCTAAGGTCCGGGTATACGAACTCGCCAAGGAGTTCGGTGTGGAGAGCAAGGTCGTCATGGCCAAGCTCCAGGAACTCGGTGAATTCGTCCGTTCGGCGTCCTCGACGATCGAGGCGCCGGTTGTACGCAAGTTGACTGACGCTTTCCAGGGTGGCGGCTCCGGCCGCGCCGCCGGTAAGCCCTCGGCGCCGCGCAAGGCGCCTTCCCCCTCGGCTGGACGTCCGGGCGGTGCCCCGGCGCCGTCCCCCTCGCCTTCGGCGGCCGCCCCGGCCCCGTCGGCGCGTCCCGCCGCGCCCAAGCCCGGCGCCCCCGGCCCCCGGCCGGCAGCGCCCGAGGCACCCAAGAGCACTCCGGCCGCGGGGCCGACCCCCGGCCCGCGCCCGGCGCCCGGCCCCAAGGCCCCGGCACCCGGCCCCAAGCCGGGACCGGCGGCCCCGGCGCCGGCCCAGCCCGAGTTCACCGCCCCGCCGGCGGCTCCGCAGGCCCCCCGGCCCGCCGCCGCCAAGCCGGGCGGCGGCCAGGCCCGGCCCGGTGCCACCCCCGGCCCGCGTCCCGGCGGCCGTCCGGGAGCGCCCGGCCAGGGCCGTGACCAGGGCCCCGGCGGCCGTTCCGGCGCGCCGCGTCCCGGCGGTCAGGGCGCGCCGCGCCCCGGCGCCCGTCCGGCCGGTCCCCGTCCGGGCAACAACCCCTTCACCTCCGGCGGCTCCACCGGTATGGCGCGCCCGCAGGCGCCCCGTCCCGGCGGCGCTCCCCGTCCCGGCGGCCAGGGCGGCCCCGGCGGCCCGCGTCCGCAGGGCGCCGGTCAGGCCGGTCCCCGTCCGCAGGGTCCCGGCGGTCCCCGCCCGACCCCGGGCGGCATGCCCCGTCCGCAGGGCGGCGCCGGCGGCCCGCGTCCCGGCGGCGGCCCCGCCGGCCCGCGCCCGAACCCGGGCATGATGCCGCAGCGTCCGGCTGCCGGTCCGCGCCCCGGTCCCGGTGGCGGCGGTCGCGGTCCGGCCGGTGCCGGTCGTCCCGGCGGCGGCGGTCGTCCGGGTGGCGGCGGCGGTTTCGCCGGTCGTCCCGGTGGCGGTGGCGGTCGTCCCGGTGGTGGCGGCGGTTTCGCCGGCCGTCCCGGTGGCGGTGGCCCCGGCGGCGGTGGCGGCGGCTTCGGCGGCCGTCCCGGCTTCGGTGGCCGTCCCGGTGGTCCGGGTGGCCGCGGTGGCACGCAGGGTGCGTTCGGCCGTCCCGGCGGTCCGGCGCGTCGTGGCCGCAAGTCCAAGCGGCAGCGTCGCCAGGAGTACGAGGCCATGCAGGCCCCGTCGGTCGGCGGCATCATGCTGCCGCGCGGCAACGGTGCGACGGTTCGCCTGTCGCGCGGTGCCTCGCTGACGGACTTCGCGGAGAAGATCGGCGCCAACCCGGCGTCCCTGGTCCAGGTCATGCTGAACCTGGGCGAGATGGTCACCGCGACCCAGTCCGTCTCCGACGAGACGCTGGAGCTGCTGGCCGGCGAGATGAACTACGTCGTCGAGATCGTCAGCCCGGAGGAGGAGGACCGCGAGCTTCTCGAGTCCTTCGACATCGAGTTCGGCGAGAACGAGGGCGGCGAGGAGATGCTCGTCGCGCGTCCGCCGGTGGTGACCGTCATGGGTCACGTCGACCACGGTAAGACCCGCCTGCTGGACGCGATCCGCAAGACCAACGTGGTCGCGGGCGAGGCCGGTGGCATCACCCAGCACATCGGTGCCTACCAGGTCTCCACCGAGGTCAACGACGAAGAGCGGCGCATCACCTTCATCGACACCCCGGGTCACGAGGCGTTCACCGCCATGCGTGCCCGTGGTGCCAAGTCGACCGACATCGCGATCCTGGTGGTCGCGGCGAACGACGGCGTCATGCCGCAGACGGTCGAGGCGCTCAACCACGCCAAGGCGGCCGACGTGCCGATCGTCGTCGCGGTCAACAAGATCGACGTCGAGGGTGCGGACCCGACCAAGGTGCGCGGTCAGCTGACCGAGTACGGCCTGGTGGCCGAGGAGTACGGCGGCGACACCATGTTCGTCGACATCTCCGCCAAGCAGGGTCTGAACATCGACAGCCTGCTGGAGGCCGTGGTCCTCACCGCGGACGCCGCGCTGGACCTCCGGGCCAACGCGGAGCAGGACGCGCAGGGCATCGCGATCGAGGCCCACCTCGACCGCGGCCGCGGCGCCGTGGCCACCGTGCTGGTCCAGCGGGGTACGCTCCGCGTCGGTGACACGATGGTGGCCGGCGACGCGTACGGCCGGGTCCGCGCCATGCTCGACGACAAGGGCAACAGCGTCGAGGAAGCGGGTCCGTCGACCCCCGTCCTGGTGCTGGGTCTGACCAACGTCCCGGGCGCCGGCGACAACTTCCTCGTCGTCGACGAGGACCGTACGGCCCGCCAGATCGCCGAGAAGCGCGCGGCGCGCGAGCGCAACGCGGCCTTCGCCAAGCGCACCCGCCGGGTGTCCCTCGAGGACCTCGACAAGGTGCTCAAGGCCGGCGAGGTGCAGCAGCTCAACCTCATCATCAAGGGCGACGCGTCCGGTTCGGTCGAGGCGCTGGAGTCTTCGCTGCTCCAGCTCGACGTGGGCGAGGAGGTCGACATCCGCGTGCTGCACCGTGGCGTGGGTGCGGTCACCGAGTCCGACATCAACCTCGCCTCCGGCTCCGACGCCATCGTGATCGGCTTCAACGTGCGCGCCGAGGGGCGTGCCACCCAGATGGCCGAGCGCGAAGGCGTGGACGTCCGGTACTACTCGGTCATCTACCAGGCGATCGAGGAGATCGAGGCGGCCCTCAAGGGCATGCTCAAGCCGGAGTACGAGGAGGTCGAGCTCGGCACCGCGGAGATCCGCGAGGTCTTCCGCTCGTCCAAGCTCGGCAACATCGCGGGTGTGCTCATCCGCTCCGGCGAGGTCAAGCGGAACACCAAGGCCCGCCTCATCCGCGACGGCAAGGTCGTGGCGGAGAACCTCACCATCGAGGGTCTGCGCCGCTTCAAGGACGACGTCACCGAGATCCGCGAAGGCTTCGAGGGCGGTATCAACCTCGGAAACTTCAACGACATCAAGATCGACGACGTCATCGCGACCTACGAGATGCGGGAGAAGCCGCGCGGCTGAGCCGCACACGGCTGAGCGTCGAGACGCGACAGAGGGTTCGGGGCCGGTCGGCGGAGAGTATTTCCGTCGATCGGCCCCGGCCGTTGCGTGTACGGTTCTGATGTCGCTGCCACGTCATGGCAGGGCACGGACGAGGCCCCACAGGTGGCTTGACCTGTTGCATATGTATGTAGGGACGCTGTCCTTCGACATCCTCCTCGGCGACGTACGGTCGTTGAAGGAGAAACGCTCCGTCGTCCGCCCGATCGTCGCCGAGCTCCAGCGCAAATACGCGGTGAGCGTGGCGGAGGTGGGCGACCAGGACCTCTACCGCCGGGCCAGGATCGGCGTGGCGGCCGTGTCCGGGGACACGGAGCACCTCACAGACGTACTCGACCGCTGCGAGCGCCTCGTCGCCGCGCGGCCCGAGGTGGAGCTGCTGTCGGTACGGCGGCGGTTCCACGGCGACCATGACGACTGAGGTCGGCAGGGCGTCGGAAGCACAATGGCGGAAGAGAAGAAGGAGACGGACCAGTGGCCGACAATGCGCGGGCGAAGAGGCTGGCGGACCTCATCCGGGAGGTGGTCGCGCAGAAGCTGCAGCGCGGCATCAAGGACCCGCGGCTCGGCTCGCACGTGACGATCACCGACACCCGGGTCACCGGTGACCTGCGGGAAGCGACCGTCTTCTACACGGTCTACGGTGACGACGAGGAGCGGGCCAGCGCGGCCGCCGGCCTGGAGAGCGCCAAGGGCATCCTGCGCTCGGAGGTCGGACGTGCGGCGGGCGTGAAGTTCACCCCCACGCTGACCTTCGTGCCCGACGCCCTGCCGGAGAACGCCAGGACCATCGAGGACCTGCTCGACCGGGCACGGGCCTCGGACGCCCAGGTCCGCCAGGCGTCCTCCGGTGCCGCCTACGCCGGTGACGCGGACCCCTACCGCAAGCCGGACGAGGACGACGAGGACGGCGCGACCGCGGAATGAAGCGTGCCGGAACCGGGCCGGACGGTCTTGTCGTCGTCGACAAGCCGTCCGGCTTCACCTCTCATGACGTCGTCGCCAAGATGCGCGGCATGGCCCGCACCCGCCGGGTGGGGCACGCGGGCACCCTGGATCCGATGGCGACCGGTGTGCTGGTCCTCGGGGTCGAGAAGGCCACCCGGCTGCTCGGCCACCTGGCGCTCACCGAGAAGGAGTACCGGGCGACCATCCGCCTCGGCCAGACGACGGTGACGGACGACGCCGAGGGCGAGGTCACCGCCTCGGCGGGCGCCGCCGGGCTCGACCCCGACGCCGTGGCGGCCGGAATCGCCGGGCTGACCGGCGAGATCCAGCAGGTGCCGTCCAAGGTCAGCGCCATCAAGATCGACGGGAAGCGGTCCTACACCCGGGTCCGGGAGGGCGAGGACTTCGAACTGCCCGCCCGGCCGGTGACCGTCTCCTCGTTCGTGCTGCACGAGCGCCGGGAGACCGAGGCGGCCGACGGCACCGCGGTGCTCGACCTCGACGTCACCGTGGTCTGCTCCTCCGGCACCTACATCCGGGCGCTCGCCCGCGATCTGGGGGCCGGGCTCGGCACCGGCGGGCACCTCACCGCCCTGCGCCGCACCCGGGTCGGTCCGTACGGTCTGGACGCCGCCCGGACCCTGGAGGAGCACCAGGAGGCGCTGGCGGTCATGCCGATCGCGGACGCGGCCGCCGCGGCGTTCCCCCGCTGGGACGTCGACGCGGAACAGGCCCGGCTGCTGGGCAACGGGGTGCGGATCGCCACCCCCGGCCTCCCGGCCGGCCCGGTGGCGGTCTTCGGCCCCGACGGCCGGTTCCTCGCGCTGATCGAGGAGCACGGCGGCAAGGCCAGGAGTCTGGCCGTCTTCGCCTGACCGGTGCCCCGCGGCGGCACCGGAAACCCCCCGCCCCACCGAGCCCACCCGGCCCGGTGGGGCGGTTCCGTTCCGTGCTCCCTGCCCCCTGCCCCGTGCCCTGTGCCGCGTGCCCTGTGCCGCGCCTCCGTGCCCCGTGCCCTGTGCCGCGCCTCCAGGCCCCGCCGCGGCCCGTTCCGCGCGCCTCCGAGCCCGTTCCGTGCGGCCTCAGCGACCCGTTCCGCGCGGAATCCGCGGCCCGTTCCCGTGGCGCTCGCGAACGGGCCGCGCGGGCGGCCGCGGAGGCGTTCGCGCGGGGTGGCCGGGAGCCCGTCGCACGGGTCGGTGGCGAGGGCCGCCCGGCCGGCGTCGGGTGGGTGCCGGAGCCGCGGGACCCGGGACGGGCACCCACCACGGGTGGCCGGAACTCGACGGTTCGCCTCCCGAGTGCCCATCCGCTCCGAGGCGCAGATTCACCCCATCGTGCAGGCGCTCGAAGTGAACCGTGGGGGTGCAGGGGGGCGCGTTCGCTGTGGGGCCTGTCCCGCTGATCAACAGCTGCCTACCGTCGGAACGGAAGGGGCACAAGGGTACGAACCCGTGCGCGATCACAGAGCGGAGGCGGGTGCGGGATGACGACGGCACCGGACGGTGTGGACCGGGCGCTGGTGCGCATTCGCGACCTGGCCGGACGCCCGCGCGGCATCGGCTTCCTCGCCGACGACCACGGCACCCTGGTCACCAGCCACGAGACCGTGGACGGCCTGGCCCGGCTGGTGCTGAACACCGCGTGCGGCCTGACCCGGCTGGTCGAGGCCGACGCGGTCACCGCCCTCCCGGAAGCCGATCTGGCGCTGGTGCGCACCGAGGGCCTGCCGCTGCCGCCGCTCCCGGTCGCCGCGGCCGGCACGGTGCCCGCGGACACCGCCGTGCTGCTGTGGGCCGACCGGTGGCTGGCCGCCCGGGTGGCCGGCACGGCGCCGGTCACCTACGCCGCCACCGACCGCTTCCGGCTGATCGGCGCCGCCCTGGAACTGACCCTGCCCGACGGCGGGGGAGCGGCACCGGCCGCCCCGGGGACGGGGCTGGGCGGCGGAGCGGCCGGCGGCCCGGTCCTCGACGCGCACAGCGGCGCCGTCGTCGCGGTCCTCGGCACCGCGCTGCAGACCGGACACCGGGCCGGCGTGTTCGCCGTCCCGCTGCGCGCGACGGCGGCGGACGACCCGGCCGGTCCGCTGGCGGCGCTGCTGCACCGCAACGGCGGCACCGTGCCCGCCTACGGCCCCGACCTCAACCTCGCGGGCGCGCTGCGGCTCACCGTCACCACCCGCACCCGGACAGAACCGGCAGGCGGCGCCTGGGACGCGGCACGGGCCGGCGAACCGGTCGACTGGCGGCCGATCTGCTCACCGGGCGCCGGCGGCCCCGACCATGGCGGGGCCGAAGGCAGCCGCGCCCGGGACGGCGCGCCCCCTGACGACCCGTACGGCGCGCGGGCCGGCCGCCGCCGACACCGGCCCGGCGGCCTGCGGGCGGGCGGCGCCCGGGGCCCGGCCACCCGTCCGGAGACACCGCCCCGGGCACGGCCGGGCGCCCCCGCGCGCCCCCGGCCGGCCGCCTCGGCGGACCACCAGGCCCCGGGCGGGCCGCCGGACTTCCAAGGCGCCCCGCAGACCCCGGACGGCCCCGGCGCGGCGCCGAGCGCCTGCCGCCGCGGCGCCACGGAGGACGGGACCGCCCCGACCGGCGGTGCCACGGCCGCCGACCGCCCGGGCGGTCGGCCACGGGCCGCGGGCGACGCCGGACCGGACGGCATCCCCCCGGCCCCGCCCGGGCGCGGCGCCCGGCCGGACCCCGTGGAACGGCCCGCGATCAGCAGGGAGTTCGAGCGGTTCTCCGAGGACGAGCACGCGGTGGTCCTCGGGCTGGTCGGTGACCCGGGCACCGGGCGGACCACGGAACTCGCCGCACTCGCCGACCGGCGGGACCGCGGCCCCGAGCCCGCCCCCACGGTCTGGCTGCGCGGCGCCGACCTGCGGGCCGAGGACCGGAGCCTGCGGGACGCGGTGGTCCGGGCGCTGGCCGCCGCGGGCCGCGTGGTCGCCTCGTCCGGCTCCGCCGTCCTGGTCGGCGACCTGGCGGCGGTCACCCCGGAGGCGGTCGCCGCATCCGCCCGGGGCGCCGGCCGCCCGCTGTTCGTCCTGCTCGACGCCCCCGAGGAGATGCCGCCGCCACTGGCCCACCGGCTGGCCGAGTGGACCTGGGGCACCGCCGCCTGGCTGCGCGAGGCCGATGTCCGGCTGGTCATCGGCTGCCGCCCGGAACACTGGGAGCGCGCCGGGGCACTCTTCCCGCACGGCAGCCTCTACCGGCCGACCCGCCGGCCCGCCGGCGGGCGCTCCACCGGGGAACCCCGGCCGCCCGCCCCGGCCCGTCCGCTGCCCGACTGCGTACGGCTGGACGACCTGACGCCCCGGGAGGCGGAGCGGGCCCGGGCGTACTACGGCCTGCCCGAGGACGCCCTGACCGACCGGGACGCCCGCCATCCGCTGGCGCTCCGCCTCCTCGCCGAGGTCCGCGCCGCGCTGCCCGGCCCCGGGCCCGGGTCCGGTGAGCCCAGCCGGGCCGGAGCCGCCCCGGGTGAGGTCCCGGCCACCGGTCCGGGCGCCGCCCGGCCGCCCGGCGGGGACCATGGGCCGGCGGCCGGCCGGGGCCGGGAGCAGACGGTGGAACGGGAGCAGACGGTGGAAGCGGGCGGGGCCGCCACCGGCGGGGCGGCGGCGGCCGGGTGCGGCGCGGAGGCCGCGCACCCGCCGGTCACCGGCCGCTGCCCGGCCGCCGGGCCGCGGCGGGGGGACCGGGAGCCGTGGGCCCCGGCCGGCCGGGCCGCGCCCCCGGACCGGTGGGAGATCTTCGCCGCCCACCTCGACCTGGTCTGCCTGCGGATCGCCGTCCGGCTCGTCGCCGCGGAGAGCCCCCCGGTGCGCGGCCCGGTGGTGCGCCGGCTCGCGGCGAAGGTGGCCGGCCAGGTCCATGAGGCGGCGCGCCGCTGCCTGGGCCCGGGACAGGGGGAGCTGGACCGCGGGACCTTCGAGGAACTCTTCCCCTGGCGCACCGGCTGGGCCTCGGCGGTGCTCACCGAAGAACTCCTGGTGCCGGCCGGCACCGGCTACCGCTTCGCGCACGAGGAGTTCGCGGACTGGCTGCAGGGCATGCACCTCGACCTGGAAGCGGCCCTGTACGCGCTGGTCCACCGCGGCGCGGCGCGCCGGAGGCGCGGGGAGCGGCCGCGCGCACGCGGCCCCGAGCGGTCCGTGGCGGACGGAGGCGTTCGGGACCGGGCCGCCGGGGCCCGCAGCGGCCTGGACCGGCACGTGGCGGACGGGGACGGCCCGGACTGGCAGGCGGTTGCCGGGGACGGCCCCGAGCGGGCCGTGGCGGACGGGAGCGGTCGGGATCGGCCTGTGGTGGTCGGGAGCGGTCCGGACCGCCACGCGGAGGCCGGGAGCGGTCGGGATCTGCTCGTGGAGGCCGGTGCCGGGTCCGGATGGCCCCGGCAGGTGGGGGACGCGGAGGGCTGGCCGCTGCCGTGGCCGGCGGTCGCCGACCACGCCCTCGCCGCCGACCATGACGTCCCGGGCCGTGCGCACACCGGCCCCGGTACACCCGCCGACCCGGTCTCGCCGGAGCCGGACCGCTTCGACGCGGCCGCCCCGGACCCGGTCGGCGCCGCCGCCCCGGCCGCCCCCGTCGCCCCGAGCCGGACCCCGGTCGGCCCCGCACCGGCCCACCCCGGGCCCGGGCCGAAGTCCGGAGCCAGGTCCGACGATGGCCTGATCATGGACCCCTGGGCCATGGAGCCGTGGATCACCACCGCCCCCGCCCGCCCGTACGGCGGGGCCCGCACCGCGGCCGCCGCACCGACCGCCCCGCCGGCCGGCCCTGGGAGTGGGACGCCGGGCCCGGCCCGCGGGTGGGCCCGGGTGCCCCGGCAGCCCGCGGCCTCCGACGCCACCGCCCCGCCCGCCCGCGTCCCCGCCCCCGACCGGTCGGACCCGGCCGCCGTCTCCCACCCCCGCTCCGGCCCGGCGCCCGCTCCGCTCATCGGCCCCGCGACCGGCCCGGTGCCCGACCCCGCCGATGAGGCCGGCGCGGACGAGTGGCGTCCCCGGCCCGGCCCCCGGCCGCTGCCGGTACCCCGGCACCGCATCGGGCCGGTGGTACAGGCGATGCTGCTGGCCGGCCGGCGGCACGGCCCCGCCGCGCTCGGCCGCCAGCTGGCCGGGCTGGCGGCGGTGGTGGTGCGCTCCGCCGGCCCTGACGGGTGGGCCCCCGGCGCCGAGGCGACCGGACAGCACCCGGACCCGGCCTGGTGGGCGGCGCACCTCCTGGGCGAGGTGCTGCTGCGGGTGGAGCGGGCCACCCCGTACCTCGACGTACTGACGGAGCTGGCAGAGCGGTTCGCCGAGCGGCCCGCCAACGGGCGCCGGACGGCCGGGCCGGGGGCGGCGCCGGACGTGCCGGAGGAGTTCGGGCCGTGGTTCTGGTCGCGGCTGCCGCTGAGCACCGAGGACCGGCTCGAACTGCTCCGGCTGCTGCTGCCCGCGGACGGACCTCCGCCGTCCCCGGTCCCGCCCGCGCCCCGGGTCCCGTCCACGGCCCGGCCCGGTCCGCGGTCCGCCGCAGACCCGGAGCGCGACGGGCCCCTCGCCGCCCGCCCGCCGGACCGCTTCCTGCCCGCCGTGGCGGCGCTGCTCGCCGCCGACCCGTGCACCGTCCAGCCGCTCCTGTGCCGCTGGTTCACCGACGAGCGCCCACTGGCCACCGCCGGGGCGCCGGCGCCGAAGCCCCGGCCCACCGTCGCGGCGGCGGCCCAGGCACTGCTGTACGCCCACCGCCACCGTGCCGTGGACGATCTCGTCGAAGCGCTGGTCGACGCCGCGCACCCGCGCGCCGAGGAACTGCTCGGCGCACTCGCGGAGGACGAGCCGTCCGCGATGTGCCGGGCCGTGGACCGCTGGGCCCACGACGAGCGGCCGGAGCGCCGGGCCGCCGCCGCGACCTACGGGCCGCCGACCGCCGAACGCGCGGCCACCCACACCGACCGCGGGCTGCTGCGGCGGGCCGCGCTCGCCCTGCTCGCCCGCCCCGCCGAGGGCCCGCTGCACGGGGTCGCCCTGGCCCTGCTGGTGCGGGACCCGGCGACCCGGCCCGGCCATCTCCCCCAGGCGCTGGAGCTGTTCGTGGCCGGCCATCCGCACCTGCCGCCGTCCGCGCTGCTCGCCGCGGTGGAGACGCACCCGGAGCCGGTCCTGGAAGCCTTCCGGACCCGCATCCACGGCGACGGCCCCGCGGTGGGCGAGGCGCTGCGGGAGCTGGCCCGGATCCGCGACCCGGAGCCGGCCCGGCGGGTGGTGGCCCTGGTGCGCGAGCTGATCGACCGGCGGCCACGGGGCGCCCGGTACGCGGCCGAGTTCGTCGACCGCCGGCTGGAACAGGGCCCGGCGGTCCGCGCGGACCTCTATCCGCTCGTCCTGGACATGGTGCGCGAGCGCCCGGCGCAGGTCCGCCGGGCGCTGGCCCCGGTGCTCGCCGCGCCCGGCACCCCGCTCTCCCGGCCGCTCCGGGCCGAACTGCTGGAGGTCCTGCTGGAGCACGAGCGGTACGGCGCCTACGAGGAGCCCGGCACCGGCTGCGGCAACGCCGCGGTGCTGGAGGCGCTGCTGCGCGCGGCGGCGGACGGGGCGGCGGAGCGCGGCGAAGCCCGCACCCGCGACCTGGTGCACCGCACCGGCATGCTGCTGGCCCGTACCCAGGAGGGCGCCGGCTGCTTCGACCGGTGGCTGGTGCAGCTGGCGCGCGAGGTCCCCGGTTTCGCCCGGCTGGTGTGCGGCTGGGTGGAGACCGCGCCCGAGGAGTGGACGGCGGTGATCGGGGCGGGGGCGCGGCGCGAGTGCGAGCTGCTGGCGCGGAACGGTCCGCAGGCGCTGCCCGGCCGTCTCCTGGAGACCGCGGTTCCGCTCCGCCCTGGGCCGTCCCGCGCGCCGGGCGGGTCGTCCCACGCCTCTTCCGTCAGATGAGTGACGCTCGTCGCACCGCGACGGGGCTGGCCGATGCCGGCCCCGGGCCGTGGGCATGGCAGTCTTAGACCTGCGTTATTCACAGACAGAAGTTCGGGCGAGGAGCGGGCACAGTGCAGCGCTGGCGTGGCTTGGAGGACATCCCCGAGGACTGGGGACGCAGCGTCGTCACCATCGGCTCCTACGACGGGGTCCACCGCGGGCACCAGCTGATCATCGGCCGGGCGGTGGCGCGCGCCCGCGAACTGGGCGTACCGGCGGTCGTGGTCACCTTCGACCCGCACCCGAGCGAGGTCGTGCGCCCGGGCAGCCATCCACCGCTGCTCGCGCCGCACCACCGGCGCGCCGAGCTGATGGCGGGCCTCGGGGTCGACGCGGTGCTGGTGATCCCGTTCACCCCCGAGTTCTCGCAACTCGCACCGGGGGACTTCGTGGTGAAGGTCCTGGTCGACAAGTTGCACGCGCGCCTGGTGGTGGAGGGGCCGAACTTCCGTTTCGGCCACAAGGCGGCCGGAAACGTCGCCCTGCTCCAGCAGTTGGGCACCACCTACGACTACCAGGTCGAGGTCATCGACCTGTACGAGCGCGGGGCGGCCGGCGGTGGCGAGCCGTTCTCGTCCACCCTGACCCGCAGGCTGGTCGCCGAGGGCGATGTCGAGGGCGCGACGGAGGTCCTGGGACGCCCGCACCGCGTCGAGGGCGTGGTGGTGCGCGGTGCGCAGCGCGGGCGTGAGCTGGGCTACCCCACGGCGAACGTGGAGACGCTCCCGCACACCGCGATCCCGGCCGACGGCGTCTACGCCGGCTGGCTGACGGCCGCCGGGGAGCGGATGCCCGCGGCGATCTCCGTCGGCACCAACCCGCAGTTCGACGGGACGGAGCGGACCGTCGAGGCGTACGCGATCGACCGGGTCGGACTCGACCTGTACGGCCTGCACGTCGAGGTGGAGTTCCTCGCGTACCTGCGCGGTCAGGAGAAGTTCGAGTCGATCGACGCGCTGCTGGAGCGCATGGCGATCGATGTGAAGCGGGCGCGTGAACTGGTCGAGGCGGCCGACGGGGCCGCCCGCCCGGTCACCGGCGACACCGGCGCCGCGAAGCCCGCCGACGGCGAGTGACGGTCGGCCGGGCCCCACGCCCGGCTCCGTCGCCGGACGTTCGCCGGGCCTCCGGGCCTTCCGGCTCTCCGGCTCCGTACCGGGACCTCCGCCTGGCCACCGGCCTCGGCCTTCCCTGACTTCGCCGAGCCTCCCGGTCCCCGGCCTCGGCCCGCCGGCCTTCCGGCTTCGTAGCGGGACGTTCGCCAGGCCCCCGGCCCGTCGGCTGCGGGCTTCGTAGCCGGACGTTCGCCCGGCCCCGGCCCCGGCCCCGTCCCCGGCTTCGTCGCCCGGCGTTCCCCTGGTATCCGGCTCCCGGCGCCGTAGCCGGACGTCGCCCCGGCCCCGGCCGCCCGGTCCGTGCGGTCCGCCGTGGGCGGCCGGCCACCCCGGCGTACCGGCCCGACAGTCGGCCCGCGGCCTCCCGGACGACCCCCGCGGCCGGCCGGCCCGCCGCGTAGGCACCGACCGGTCGCCGAGGAGACGCGACCCGGGAACCGCACCGGTGCCGACAGCAGACAGCAGACGGCCGCCACTTCCACGGAAGCGGCGGCCGTCGCGGTGGCCCGGCCGGGCCACCGGGAGCGCTACTGCTGGGGAGCGGCCGGCGGCTGCGGGAACCCGTAGCCGTCACCGGTCCCGGCCCCGGACGGATCGCCGGGCTGCGGGGCCGCGGCGCCCGGCTGTCCCTGCCCCGGGTGAGGTACCTGCTCTCCCTGCTGCGGCCAGGCGTGACCGGGCTGCGGCGCGTACGGCTGACCGGGCACCGGCGCGGCACCCTGGGCGGGCACGCCCTGCTGGGGCTGCTGCCAGCCGCCCTGCGGCACCCCGGGCTGCCCCTGCTGCGCCTGCGGATACCCCTGTGCCTGCTGCCCCTGCGGGTACGGCTGTGCCTGCTGCCCCGGGTACGGCTGCCCCGCCTGGTACGGCTGACCGGGCTGGCCGACGTGACCGGGCTGGTGCTGCTGGCCCGCCGGGAACTGCTGCGCCCCCGGCTGGTATTGCTGCCCGGGCTGCATCTGCTGCTGTGCGTACGGGTACGGCTGGGCCGGCGGGACCTGCTGCCCTGGCTGGTGCGGCTGCTCCGGCTGCGGCTGCTGGCCGGCACCCGGGTGGCCGGCGTACCCGGCCGGGGCCGGCTGGGCCTGCCCCGGTACCTGGACGCCCGGCTGGCCCTGGCCGGGCATCGGCGGCGCCATGTGCGGCGGCGGCTGGCTGGTGCCGTCGCCGGTCCACAGCCCCTGCGCCTGCTGCGCCCGGGTGAAGTCCTCGGCGACCATGGCGGAGAGGTGGAAGTAGGCCTCGCGGGTCTTGGGCCGCATCATGTCCAGGTCGACCTCGGCACCGGCCGACAGGTGCTCGTCGAACGGCACCACGACCACACCCCGGCAGCGCGTCTCGAAGTGCGAGACGATGTCCTCCACCTTGATCATCTTCCCGGTCTCGCGGACCCCGGAGATCACGGTGATGCTCCGCGCGACCAGGTCGGCGTAGCCGTGCGCGGAGAGCCAGTCGAGCGTGGTGCTCGCGCTGCTCGCGCCGTCCACCGACGGGGTGGAGATGATGATCAACTGGTCGGCGAGGTCGAGCACTCCGCGCATCGCGCTGTACAGCAGGCCCGTGCCGGAGTCGGTGAGGATGATCGGGTACTGCTTGCCCAGCACGTCGATGACGCGCCGGTAGTCCTCGTCGTTGAACGTCGTCGACACCGCCGGGTCCACGTCGTTGGCGAGGATCTCCAGGCCGGAGGGCGCCTGCGAGGTGAACCGCCGGATGTCCATGTAGCTGTTGAGGTACGGGATGGCGGTCACCAGGTCGCGGATCGTGGCACCCGTCTCCCGCCGCACCCGGCGGCCGAGCGTCCCCGCGTCCGGGTTGGCGTCGATCGCGATCACCTTGTCCTGCCGCTCGGAGGCGAGCGTGGCCCCCAGCGCGGTCGTGGTGGTGGTCTTGCCGACACCGCCCTTGAGGCTGATCACCGCGATCCGGTAGCAGGACAGCACCGGCGTCCGGATCAGCTCCAGCTTCCGCTGCCGCTCGGCCTCCTCCTTCCGGCCGCCGATCTTGAAGCGGGAGCCCCCGGGGTTCCCCTGCTTCCTGGGCTTCGGCTTGTTGCGGAGCAGCCGGTCGGAGGAGAGCTCCACCGCCGCGGTGTAGCCGAGCGGGGCACCCGTCCCCTGGCCGGGCCGCTGCCGCTGCTCGGCGGAGACGGTGGGCCAGCCACCGGTGCGCGGGTCGGCGGGGCCGGCCTGCGCCGCGCCGGGCTGGGCGGCCGCGGACTGCTGCGGATAGCCGTAACCGTCCGGCACGGCACCGGCCTCGGGGCCTGCCGCGGCGGGCTGCGCGGCGCCGGAGTTCCGGGGGTCCTGCGCCCCCGCGGCGGCGGCCGCGTCACCCGGCTGCGGATAGCCGTATCCGGCCTGCGCGGGCCCCGGCTGCCCGGCCGTCTGCTCCGGGCCGTGCGGCCGGCTCTGGGCCTGTCCGGGCACCTGACCGTGCGCGGCGGCCGGCGCCTGCTGCTGCCCGGGGATGTACGCCGCGGGCGGCTGCCCCGCGGCGCCGCCGGGCTGCGGGAATCCGTAACCCCCCGACGGGAAGTGCGTGTTCGCCTCCGGCGCCCCGGGAGCGGCGGCCGGATCGTGCGGCCGGCCGGCGACCGGGCCGGTGGCGGCGGCGGGCTGGACGAACGCCTGACCGCCGTGGGCGCCCGGCCCGGCGGCCCCGCCCTGCACGTCCGGCACGCTTCCGGCCGGCTGCTGCCCGACGGCGCCGGGCTGCGGGAATCCGTAGCCACCGGCCGCGGCGGCCTCGGTCCGGGCGGCGGGCACACCCGGGCCCGCCTGGTGCGCCGGGGGGACCTGCCCGGCCTGCCCCGGAACGGCGTCCCCGGCGTCCGGCCGCGGGTAGCCGTAACCGCCGGCCGGCTGTGCCCCGCCCTGTGCCGGGACCCCCGGCACACCGGGCGCCGGGACGCCGGCCGCGTGCTGCTGCGGAGCCGCGGAATCCGTCTCCGGCCGCGGGAAGCCGTAACCACCCGCAGCGGTGCCGGTGGCGGGCGCGGGCTGCCCCTGGGTGCCCGGGGCCGGCGGCGGCCAGGCCGCGGCCTGCTGGGCGAAGGACGCGCCGGGGACGGCCTCGGGGCCTCCCGGAGCTGCGCCCGCCGACGGCGCCTGCGCGCCGCCGCCCTGCGCCTGGGCGCCGGTGGCCGGTGCCTGGGGGCCGGTGGGCTGCGGCTCGCCGGAGGGCCACGGGCTCCAGGCGCCGGTGTCCGCCGGGCCTCCGGCGGTGCCGGCCGCGGCCGGCTGACCGGACGCCTCGTCGGGGCCGGGCTGCGGCGCGGCCGGCTCGAAGTCCGGCGGCAGCGGCGGAAGTCCGCCCTTGGGCACCGGCGGCGGAGTCCACGCCGCGGCCGGCTTCTCCCGCGAGGCGTAGAGCGGCGGCGGGGCGTCCTGCGGTTCGCCGCCGGCCGGGGCGGCGCCCGGCGCCGACGGCACGGCGTCGGTGGGCTCCGGCCCCTGCTCGGCGACCTTGCGGCGGAGCGCCGCGCTGGAGAACTGCATGGTGCCCTCGCTGCGCAGGGTGCCGTCCGACGGCGGGGTGCCGCCGGCCGGTCCGGCGTCGCCCGGGGCGGCCTGGGCGGCCGACCGCTCCGCGATCTCCTGACGGAGCGCGGCGCTGGAGAACCGCATGGTCGCCTTGGAGACGACGTCTCCGCTGCCGGTGTCCTCCGGCCGCTCGTCGCCGCTCTCCGCGTCACCGCCGGAGGCACCGAAGGAGAAGGAGTCGGCACCCAGCGGCTCGGGGCCCGCCGCGTCATCGTCATCGCCGGCGCCGTCCGCGTCCGGTCCGGCGAGCACCACCACCGCGAAATCGCCGTCGTCCGGGCCACCGGCGTGCCCGGCCGGCGGGGATACCGGACCGGTGTCACCGGTCGGTCCCTCGTCATCACCGGCACGAGTGACCTCGTCGGCGTCGGTCTCGTCGACGGCGGAGCCGGACGCGTCGCCGGTGGCGTCGTCCCGGTCACCGGAACCGGCACGGCTGCCGGTGTCCTCGGTGCTCGCCGGGTCCGCAGCGAGCGGGGCCGCGCCGGATGCCGGGGCCGGCCGGTCCCAGTCGGCCGAGACCGCGTCGAGCAGCGCGTCGATGCCCGTGGGGTCCGATCCGGTGCGTGCGCCCTCCGCGTCGCGCCCGGCGGCCGTGCCCGTGTCGGTGCCGGTGTCGGTGTCCGTGCCGGTGTCCTCGTCCGCGGTCCGGTCGTTGGTGGCGCCGATCGCGGGGGCGTCCGCGTCCCCGTCCCCGTCGTCCTCGGCGTCCGGACCGAACGTCAGCGACCGCTCCGCGGCGTCGTCCTCCGGGTCCGGCGCCGAGCTGCCGCCGACCACCGGGGCCGGCGGAACCGAAGCGGCGGACCAGGCGCCCGGGCCACCCGCACGCGCCTCGTCGTCGGCCCCGTCCGCAGCCGCCGATCCACCGTCACCGGACGAGTCCGGGGCGGAGGACGTGGCGTCGCTGCCGGACCGCCCGGAGGTGCCGTCCTCCGCTTCCGCGGTGGCCGGGGTGGTCCCGTCCTCCGCGGGCACCGGCTGCGGTGCGGTCGTGGGCGGCGTCCAAGCCGACGGGAACCCGGGCGGCTCCGGCGGGCCGGGGAACGCGACCGGGCTGCCGGTCGGCGGCGGCGGGGGCGGGATCACACCGGACGGCCCGCCGGTGTCCGGCCGGGCACCGGCGCCACCCGCTCCTCCCCGGTCACCGGTGGCACTCGACGAAGCGGCCGACGACGACGCGGCGTCCTGCGTGTACCAGGAAGGCGTGCTGTAGTCGATGGTGAACTCGCCGGTGTGCTCGGCCTCCGCGTCGGACCGATCATCGCCGGGTGTGGTTCCGCCCGTGCGGATCTCGTCCCGATCGCTGCTCACAATGCCTCCTGGTGTGGTCGAGCACCTTGTATGCCCGGGCGAGGCCGATCGTTGCCGTCGTGCGTTCCGACCGCTCGGCTTTCCCTTTCATGACGCCGGGGACCCGTGGACGGGTTCTCCACCGTGCACAACAAGACTAATCACCACGAGCCCAGCGAGGGCAGGCCCGCCCCCGCCCTCGTGCATGACCGATGTCTCACACCCGCGGCAATCGAACGCCACGTCCACGGAACTCTGCACCAAGTACCGGCCGATACACCGCAATACGCGTCAAACCATGCGTCAATCCACCCGGCGAGGGGCGCCGAGCAGCCCTGACTCGGCCTCGGTCGCCCGCAGCGACACATATTGACGCCAGCCCCGAGTGCACCAGAGAGTCACCCAGTCCGGGAGCGTGGACAGCGCCGCCACATCGGCCCGCGGCAGCGCCATGACGCGGCCTATCTCCTCCGCCTCGTCGGGGGAGACGCGCTGCACCCCGACCAGCCCGGCGTGTTCCAGCAACCGCGGGGCCACCGGGCTGAGATACGGCAGCAGCGTCAGCACCGACTGCCACGGCGTCGCCGTCACCCTGCCGCGCGGCGGCCGTATGCCGCAGTCCCGGACGACGAGCACCGGGCCGCGGACCGAAGCCCCTTGCGGCGCCACCCGGCCCACTTCGTGCGTCACCATGCACGGATGCCCGCCCCCGGCCGCCTGCACCAGGCGGGCCCAGGACTGCGCCCGTCCCGTCTCGACGGCCACACGTGTGCCCGTCCCGGCGGTCCGCAGCGCGAGTATCTGCGCCGTCCAGAGTCCGCCGACGAGCACCACGTCGAAGGGGACCGGCCTGCTCAGCCCGAGCATCACCGGCTCACCCTGCTGGTCGATGCCGGCCACCACACCGTCGTCGCCGATGGGGAGGGACAGCGCGGAGAGCCGGTCCACGGAGACGCTGTGCCGGGCGCGGCGCGGCCCGAGGAGACCGAAGCCGAGGCGCGGTCCGCGTATCCGGCGCCGCGCCGCCGGTAGCGCGTCCGGCGCGTCCGGCGACGGCGCCGGGGCATACGGACCCGCGGTCGTGCTCGGGGCGTACGGATCCGCCGTCGTGCCCGGGGCGTACGGATCCGCGGGCACAGCCGGGGCGTACGGGGCGGCGGCCGCGGCGGGGACGTACGGGCCGGGGCCCGCCGCCGGAACCGGGGCCCGCCCGCCCTGGCCGTGCCCAGGAACCTGCCGCTGCTGTCCGGCGGCGGGAGACGACCGAGCCGTCCCCGGTGGCGGATGCTCCCCTCCGCCCGTCGACGGTGGCGATCCGTACGGTGGTACCGACATCAGCGGGTCCCTCCCAGCGGCAGGGTCGCCAGCACACCGGGCACCTGCTCACGGTCCAGCCGGACGATCCCCGCCTTCGCCGTCCGCGCCGCCTGCTCCAGCTCGCGTCGCGCTCGCACCAGTTCGTCGTCGCCGCGCGTGGTGATCCGCAGGTGCCCGCTGACCACGGCCTCGTGCCGACCGCCCCGGCTCAGCGTCAGGCTGAACGTCGTGCTGAGCACCCGTACCGAGGTGAGCCGCGCGACCAGGCCCGCCAACGACATCGCTCCGGGGCCGTTCGCGCCCCGGCCGGTGGTGTCCGCCCCCAACTGCGGCCAGCGTCCCAGCCAGTACGTCGTGTGCCGACGGTCGTCGCACCGCCAGGTGCGCGAGGTCTCCACGGTGCGCCGGGAAGCCGCCCCGGTGCGCCCGGCGCCGCCTGAGTGGGCCGCGGAGGCCGCGGACGCTATCGGATCCGCGCAGGCGGCGGCCGCCACCGCGGCGACCACCCCGTCCTCGCTGAGCACCGTCGCCCGGAACCCGGCCCCGGTGAGCCGGCTCGCCAGCTGGTCGGCCGAGCGCAGCAGGCATCGCTGCGCCCCCTCCAGCCCGCCGCCCCGCGCCGCGACCGCCTCCGGGCACAGCTCCGGATCGAGCTTCAGGGCGATCCACGTCAGCCGGACCGCCGGGGCTCCCGTCTCCGCCTGCAACGGCGCGTAGTTGCGGGTGGCCACCGCCTGCTCCGGCAGGTGCGCCGCCGGAGCGGGCTGGGTCTGCTGGAGGAGTTGCGCCGACTCCAGCCGTATGCCGTCGACCTCCAGCGCGTCGTGCACCAGGGACAGGGGCAGTCCCTGCGCACCGCCCCGTGGCCGCAGCTTCGTGTCGCGCGGCTCCACCTGCAGCACCGCCGTCAGGAACGTCCCGTCGCCGATCATGCCGACCGGGCGCCGCTCCCGGTCCAGGAAGCTGAGGGTGCGCAACGCCGGATCGCATTCGACCGCCGGCACCAGTCCGGCGTCCGTGCCCGCGGGAACCGCCGCTCCCCGCGCTCTCCGCGCCCGCCGTCGCATCGCCAGCGCCGCGCCCAGCCACTCGGGCAGCGACCGTCTGCGCCGCCGGGCCACCGCCAGGACCACCAGCGGAGCGGCCACCACCGCGGCGGGGACCACCAGCAGCGCGTCGACCACCCAGGCCACCAGCAGCAGCGCGGCCGCGATCTCCAGCAGCACGATCTGCCGCAGCGGAAGAACCCCGGACCGGCCCGGGCGCGAGGCGACACGCAGCACGGCCGGCCCCGTCGACGGTCCACCGGCCGGAGCCGGGCCTGCCGAGGGACGACCGCCGGGCGGCCCCTCCGCCCGGCCCGTGCCCGTCACCCCCGACGCGCCGGACCCCGGCACGCCCGCCCCCGGCGCGCCGTGGCCGCCCCGCGCCGCAGGCACAGCGGTACCCGCACCCCGTGACATCCCGCATCCCCCCTCGAACCGGACAGTCCCCGACAACTCCGTGACACCGACGCGGCCGTGACCGCTGCGGCCGACGGGCCGCCCGGCGGCCGCGCTGACCCTGCGAATCTCCAGCGGGACGCGCAGTGACCGCCCTGCACGCAACGTGTCGACTCGTACACGGCATAGTAGGGGGCCGGTCTGACAATCACGGCCCGGGGGAGAAGCGGTCACCGATGGCATCACGGCGGGATGAGCTCAACGCGTACACCTACGCCAAGAAACGGCTGGTCGCCGCATTCCTGCAACCGTCACCCGCCGGAACCGAGGAGGGCGCCCCCCGTCCGCTCCGCGCCGTCCTGCCCGGCCTCGTCATCGGGGCGCTGATCCTCGCCGGGTTCGGCGCGTGGGGCATGTTCAAGCCCAAGGCGCCCAAGGGCTGGGACGCCCCGGCCACCAACGTCATCATCGGCTCCAAGTCCACCACGCGTTACGTGGTCCTGAAGACCAACGGCAAGGCACAGCTCCACCCCGTCCTCAACCTCGCCTCCGCCAAACTCCTCCTCGACCCCGGCAAGGGCAAGGTCATCAAGGTCGACGAGAAGGTGCTGGACAACGGAGACCTGCCGCACGGACCCACCCTCGGCATCCCGTACGCCCCGGACCGGCTCCCCAGCCCCGGCGACGCCGGCCAGGCCAAGCGCTGGGCGGTCTGCCAGCAGCCGGGCGGCCACGGTACGACGGTCCAGGAGGCGACCTTCGTCTTCGCCGAGCGCGAGGCGGAGCAGCGGACCGACGGCAGCCGGCGGCTCCGGGGCGGCCAGGTGCTGTACGTCGAGAGCGAGCGCACCAAGGCCCGCTACATCGTCGACGCGGGCGGCACCAAGTACCTGGTCAGCGGCGGCCAGTGGCGCCGGCACGCGCCCGCCGCCACCGCCGGCGACAACGATCTGCTGCTCAAGGCCGTGGTCGGCGACCGCAGCCGGCCGCAACGTGTCACCGACGACTGGCTCGCCACCCTGCACGACGGCGACCCCATCACCTTCCCCGAGGTACCCGGCCCCTTCGGCTCCCGGGCCGGGGTGGCCGGGCTGGACCCCGACGAGGACAGGGTCGGCATGGTCCTGCGGACCGAGACCGGCGCGGGCCCGCAGCAGTACGTCGTACTGCCGGGCAGGGTGGCGCCGGTGTCCGACTTCGCCGCCCGGCTGCTGCTCGGCTCCGATGAGTCCAACGCGCTCGACCAAGCCGGCCACCCCAAGGGCGTCGACCCCAGCGCCACCCGGGCCAGCGGCGCGCCGTTCGCCGATGACCGCAGGTGGCCGCAGCAGGCCGCCGAACAGGTCAACGCGGCCACCGGAGCCGGGGCCCGGGACACGGTGTGCAGCGTGCTCCGCGACGTCAGCGGCAACGGCACCACCCGGCTCAGCACCTGGGCCGGCACCGGATTCCCCGCCACCATCGTGGAGGGCGGCAGCCGCACCTACGTCACCCCCGGCACCGGGCTGCTCTACCGCCAGGTGTCGGGCAGCCAGTCGGAGACCGGGTCGCTCTTCCTGGTCACCGACACCGGGCTGCGCTACGCCGTGCAGAACAACAACGACAGCAGCGCGGAGAAGTCGAGGATCGGCACCGCACCGAGCGGCGACACCGACGAAACACGGGAAGGTGAGGCCCGCATCCGCCTCGGCTACCGGGACGTCGAGCCGCCGCCGGTGCCCGCCACGTGGTCGCAGTTCCTCTCCCGGGGACCGCGGCTGGACAGGAACAGCGCCCAGCAGCCCCAGGGCTCCTGAGACGAGTAGGAGGGAAGACGATGGCCCAGCTCCGGAAACCGGCGGCGCTCACCGCCGCCGCCCTGCTCACCGCCCTCACCGGAGCCTCCGGGGCGGCCCTCCCCGGCGCCCCGGAGGCGAGCGGCACCGCGGCGGACCGGCCCTCCGGGACCGTCCCGGCCGGTGTCGGCGAGTGCACCTACCCGATGAAGGAGCAGTACAAGGCCCGCCCCTGGGCGCTGCAACGGGTCGCCCTCGACGAACTGTGGCGCGACACCCGGGGGAAGGGCATCCGGGTCGCGGTCATCGACACCGGTGTGGACGACCGCAACCCGCAGCTGCGCGGCGCCGTCGACAAGGGGAGTGGGCTGGACCTGCTCGGCAACGGCAAGCGGAAGGACCCCACCCACGACGAGGTGGGCCACGGCACCAAGGCCGCAGGCATCATCGCCGCCCGCCCCCGCAAAGGCACCGGCTTCGTGGGCCTGGCACCGAAAGCGACCATCATCCCGATCCGCCAGAACGACGAGAACGGCAAGGGCACCACGAGGACGATGGCCGCGGCCATTCGCCACGCCATCAACGAGAAGGCCCACGTCATCAACATCTCGCAGGACACGGTGAAGCCGCTCTCCAGCGACTCCGAGCTGGCCGTGGCCGTCCGGGAGGCCCGCGAGCGGAACATCGTCGTCGTGGCCTCCGCCGGCAACGACGGCGCGGACGGCAAGCGCAAGAACACCTATCCCGCCGCCTACGAGGGCGTACTGGCCGTGGCCGCGTCCGACCGCAACGACGAACGCGCGCCCTTCTCGCAGAGCGGGGACTTCATCGGCGTCGCGGCACCCGGCGTCGACATGGTCTCCACCGTGCCCGGATACGGCCACTGCGCGGACAACGGCACCTCCTTCTCCGCCCCGTACGTGACCGGCGTGGCGGCCCTGCTCAGGGCCAAGTACCCGAAGTGGACCGAGCACCAGATCGTCACCCAGATCGAGCAGACCGCCGACCGCGTCGTCAACCAACGTGACCCGTACGTGGGGTGGGGCGTGGTCAACCCGGTCCGCGCGCTCCAGGAGGACGAGGGACGCCCGATCGACAAGGTGACTCTCGACCGCGGACCGTCCGACGACATCGCAGCACCCGAACCGGCGCCCCTGGCCTTCGGTGAGACCCCGCAGCAGCGCGAGGAGCGACTCGCGACCTACACCCTGGGCGCCGCCGCCCTCCTGGTCGCCGTCGTCGCGGGCATCGCGACCGTGGCACGCGACTGGCGCCGCCGCCGCCCGTGAACCGGTGCCCCGACGCCGAGCGGCCCGCCCCGCCGCCCGCCCCCGCAGTGGGACGTGCCCGGCGCATTCCACGGTCGCCGGGCGTAGGCAAACCACCGGGCATCGGGCACACGGCACACGTCCGCTAGGCGCCGGCCTGAGGCCGTATCCACCGTCCGCACCGGAAAGGGAGGAAAGCCGAAGGCGAGAACGGAAAACCTCTCCATCCCCTCCGGTCGCCTCACCGGATTCGGCGTAGGAGAAATGAAGAACGGTCCACCGAACCACCCGCTCGCCACCATTCCGCGCACCCGCGCATGAGTACGCGTACTCAGATGAAGTGAGTCCTCGTACTCGCCGCCGGAACGCGTATGTGACGCAGCGGCTCGACCTGTGCCGCGCAAGCCGGATGGCCCGGAGGACCGGGCCCGCGAGATGCCTCACAGACCGCGGCGGCCGTTCCCACCCGTCGCGGTGAATGTCCTAGAACCTCCAAATCCGTCAAGCGGCTCAGTAGTTGGTCCGTCACGCTGAGGGGTCTACAGTGGCCCGTGAAGCCATCGGCGCCGTAGGGGAGAGCGGAGTAGATGAGCAAGCACGAGGAGCCGGACAACTGGCGCACACACGGGGACCCGGACTTCAAACGCGAGGCCGAGTCACTGCTGGATTTCAAGAAGCGGATCGACCGCATCCTGATCGATCTCGGTGATTCTCCGGCAGCCAAGGACTCGATCAGCCGGCAGTCCATCGTCCGAGCCGCATTCGGGCAGGGATTCCTCGCGGCCGATGACCTCGCCGACGCGTACGAAAAGACTCATCGCCGCCTCGAGAAGTTCTCACGAACACTCGGCGAGCAACTGGAAGCGCTGGGCATCGCGGTGCAGATCGCAGACCGCGGTTACGACGGTGTCGAAGCCGACCAGCTGGCACGCTTCCGGCAATTGCAGAAGAAGACCCGCGAGGACTATCCCGAGCTCCATGACACCGCACCCGAGACCGGGCAGCCGTCGACCACACCACCCGGCAGCGGCGACACCGGCGGTGCCGGGTCGGACTTCAGCTAGCAGAGGGAAGGAACCATGGGGGAGTTCGACGGCAAGTCCATGGCCGACCTGCACACCATGCTGGCCGGCTCCGACGCGACCAGACTGACCGAGACGGGCCAGGCCCTGGGGAAGGCCGGCCCACTGATCACCGCCATCGGGGAAGGAGTGAAGCGGTATGCGTCCCGAGTGGAGTGGAAGGGCCGAGCCAACGACTCCTTCCGTGAATGGGCCCACGACTTCTCACTGGAAGTACTGAGGCTCGCCGAGCTCACGGACGCCGTCGGAACGCAGATCGCGGAGGCCGGAAACGCCCTGGCCTTCGCCAAGAAGGCGATCCCCGCACCCATCGACGCCCGGCAAGCACACGGGGACCCGGACCTGGACGACGCCCTCGAGGCAGAGGCCGCCAAACTCAACGAAGCCGTCCACGAGATGGAGAAGCTGTCCTCGGCGTACACGGTGTCCCGGGAGACGATGGCCGCGCAGAGAGAGCCGCGATTCGCAGCTCTGCCGGAGACGAGATACGGCGATTCCATGGAACGCCCCTACGAGTCGGCACCTCGGACAAGTCCACTATCCGGCGCTGCTCACGCCGGCCCCGAGGTGCTGCACGGCACGGTGCCCGGCTCCAGTGGCACTCAGTCGCCCCTCCCCGTGCCGCCGGGACCGGAAGACACCACACCACCCGGGCGGGCATCGACCTCGACAGTGATCGACTCAGTGGCAGCCGAACCTCAGGAGGAACGGACTCGGCCCCCCACCGCTCCACCGACGTCTGTCGAAGGCACGGATCGCCTGGGAAGCCCGCCTACGGATCCTGTTTCCGCCCCCCGCCACGACGGCAGAGTCCCCCGGGCCCACCGCCAAGGACCCGCGGCCCAGCGCATCCATCACGAGCGAACAAGTGCGACCAGGGTGCCCACCGTGAACAGCCCCCACCCGCAAGCCCCGATCAGCGGTGGCCGCACCCGCCCCATCGGGGAAACGGCACCTGCGAGGGGCATGCCACGAGCGACGGTGATCGGCGAGGGGGCGCCGTCGGTGCAACGAGGCATGACACCAGGCGTGGGGATGGGGGGTTCTCCTGTCGCCGGTAACCGGATGCCGGGGGGAGGTGTGCCCACCCAGAGGAGAGCGGCAACGCAGCCTGGTGCGCTCGGTGCGCCACGCCCGTCCGGGCAAACTCAGCGGAGCGTGCCTGCTCTCGGTGGCGGCGTGGGGGCCGGCCGCACATCAGCGCCACGGCCGAGGGCGGGAGACGACCGCACGGTGCCGGACGGCAGTAGCGATTCCCGCCGGGCATCAGGTCAACGGCGAGCGCTAGCAGAACCTGTGGCGACTGGCGGGCCGGAAGCCACCGGGGACTGGCGGCCCTTCACCACTGGCGGAAGTGGGCTCGCCCGGGCCTCCCAGGAAGCGGACGGTACCACTGCCGAGGAATAGGCCTTGCTCCGGATGCGGGGCCGTGATCGTCCGTTGTTCCCTTACAGGTCAGCTCACTTGTCACACAGAAGGAAGTAGGTCGCATGCCGTCAAGAAGATTCATTCGGTGCGCTGTCAGCCTGCTTACCTGCGCCAGCTTCGTGGTCCTTTCTTCCTCCACAGCGTCGGCGGAGGGCATACGAGAAAGGCAGTGGTACCTCGATGCCATGAAGGCCGAGGAACTGTGGAAGGTGAGTGACGGCGAAGGGGTCACCGTTGCAGTCCTGGACGACGGTGTAGACGCCGCAACCCCCGAACTCAAAGGGCAGGTACTCAAGGGTCTGGACCTTTCCGGAGTGAAAGGCAAGACGGATCACCACGGAACCGAGATGGCCGCTCTCATCGCGGGCACCGGCGAGAGAGGGGGACTCGAAGGACTTGCGCCCGGTTCCAAGATTCTCCCCATTCGCACCTATATTCCCGGGGATCTCGGAGATCCCTCGGAACTCTGGTCCGAAGGCATCCGGTACGCGGTCGAACAGGGCGCAAAGGTGATCAACATCTCCCAGGGGGTGAAAGACGCCGATGAGTCGGCCGTGGCGAAGCTGCAGCAGGCCGTGGACGAGGCGGCAACCAGGGATGTGTTGATCTTCGCCGCCACAGGAAATGACGGGGATGACAGGAACGTACCTGCCTATCCCTCCGCGTTGCGCGGTGTGGTCGGCGTATCCGCGGTGGACAAGACGGGGCGGGTGTCGAAGTTCTCCACCCACGGCCCGCAGGTGGCGCTCGCGTCCCCGGGGGAAGACATTCCTCAGCGGTGTTCCAAGGCTGACGGTTTCTGTTCAGGTCAGGGCACCAGCCACGCCACCGCCCTCGCCTCCGCCTCCGCCGCCCTCATCTGGTCCAAGCACCCCGACTGGACCGCGAACCAGGTCCTGCGCGTGATGATGCAGACGACGAGCAAGCCGAAGGGGAAGGTCCCCAGCCGCTACATCGGCTACGGCATCATCCGCCCGGCCCAGGTGCTCATCGAGAACCGGGGGGACCCCGGCGACCCGGACGTGAACCCCCTTTTCCCCGACTACCGGCCCGGCCGGGCGCCCTCGTCACCGGCTGCGCCGCAATCTCCCGGAGGAAAGGAATCACGCCCCCCGGGCCAGAAAGAAGACCGTCCTGGAGAAGCTTCTGCGTCGACCGACGCAGCTGGAGAGGGCAATGACGCCCTGATCTGGGTGGCCGCTTCCGCGGCGGCGGGAGCGGTGGTACTCGCGGCGGCATTCGCGCTGATCCGTACTCGGCGGTCCCGCAGGTGATGTCAGTTCATCCGGTGTCAAGAAATGAGGAACGATGGGTCTCAAGCTCACGAACGAACAGCTGATCAAGCTGGAGAATCAGATCGATGGTGTCATCAGCAGCATGAACAACCAGGTGAACGACCTGGAGAACGTCATCGACATGCTGGCCACGCAGTGGCGTGGTGTCGGCGCGAGCCAGTTCAGCGTGGCGCAGCGGGACATCAACAACTACCAGCGGAATCTCGGCAATCTGATGGCCAAGGTACGCGAGGCCGTGGAGCTGACGCGCAAGAGCAACGGCACGAACGACGTCGGCGTGGCCGAAGCGATGGGGCGGGTGGACGTCAACGGCGCGGCGAGCGGCAGCGGAATGGTCGCCGCCGGCTCGTACGGCGAGAGCGGCGGCCAGTTCACGCAGCACTCCAAGCTGAGCGATCTCTGACCCAGAGTTCCGGCTGCCCGGCAGACATGACCATCTCTCGTAAAGGGGACCGCAAGTGACCATCAACAACTTGGACGAGATCGCCGTACAGTACGGCTCGCTCGCGAGTGCCGCGGAAAGCATCCGCAACTCCGCCAGGCGCCTGCGCGGCGACATCGAGACCATCCAGGGCGAGGTCGCACGTGTCGCGGAAGCATGGGAGGGCGAAGCCCACAATGCCTACGCACAGGTCCAGACGAACTGGGACATGCAGGCCGACGGCCTGCACAACACGCTGATGAAGATCGCCGCGCTGGTGGAGCAGGCGAGTGCCGACTACCAGACCACCGACAAGAAGGCCGCCACCTACTTCGACATCTGATCGAGGTCGAACCGGAAGTGCGCCGGACACGCGGACGTGCACTGCGGCACGGCATGGCTCCGCCGGTTCGAGGGATCGGTATGACGCGATGACCGCAACGGCACAGCCGGAAGCCCTGCCGTCCGCGGGGACGGGCGGGACAGCTGCCGCATCCGGCTGATCCGCTGTCGAGTCAGGGCAACCGAGAGGCCGAGAGACTCTGGCCCCACCGCATGAGCGGTGGGGCCAGACCCGCTTTGCGGCGCCGGCGAGGCATGGGGAGGGCCTGCCAAGGGAGCTTCATGGGCCTTCGGTAAGCAATTGCCGCAGCAGGTGGTCGAATCGCCGTCTCAGCGCTTGGCGGCGTCGTGGACGGAGACCTTGTTGTCGCAGTGCATGTTCAGCAGGATCTCCTCGGTGCCGGCCGTCAGGATTCGCTTCCGAGTGGCGTCGGTGAGCCCGAGGTGATCCGTCAATGTGCCGGTCAGGGCGAGGGGCTTCTTCACCTTGCTCTGGCGAGCGAGGTCCGGCCGTCGGCAGTCGACAAGCAGCTCCACGGAAGACCGTTGCGCATCCCGCGCCGTCGACCACGTCACGGATTTGCCCGCCTTGAGTTCCTTTTCCGGGAAGGTGTCCGGCCCCCATGTGAATTCCATTTCCAGTAGTCTCCTGACGCCTTCTGCGTCGTTGAAAACGCAGGGTTGGGTGTAGGCGTCCTCTGGATTCATGCTCAAGTCAAGGGCGTCGCCGCCCGTCTGAAAGAAGGGAGTGTCATCCCGGATGACATCCACCTTGGTGATGCCGTGCTTCTGGCGGAATTCCGTCACAGTGGCCTGGTCGAAGATACCATCGCAGGCGCGGGACAAAGGGCTGAGTAGAACGTTCCGTTTCGGTTTCTCAGGCTTGTCATCGCCTTCGCTGCTCTCGCACGCAGATACGAGCAGTGCTGCGCTGACCGGCAAGGCGAGGAGTTTTCGGGAAGGCGTGGAGCGAGTCATGGTCAGTCCTTGTCTCGGGCGTTGAGGGCGCTGCGGCCGTTGTTGTACGCGGTCTCGACATCGCTCTTCGTTTCGTCGAACCATGTGCTCTCTGTGACTTGGGGGTGCAGGGCGGCATAGACATCGAGTGGATTAGCGGCGCGAATCTCCGATGCAGTGTGGAAATCCTTTTTGGTCCGGACACCCTCGATGTCGACCCTTTCCTCCATCTCCTTGATTTTCCTCTCGGTGTCTCCGTCGATCGAGAACCCAGTGGCGCTCTCGATGAGTCCCGCGCCAGTCTCGATCAGAGTAGGGACTCCTACGGCCACGGCAGCGCTTGTCGTCGGCCCACCAAAAGGTGCTGCAGCCATGCCGGTGACCACACCGATGCCTTGGCTGATGAGTGCCTTTTTCCACTCTGCACTTTCGGTGATCGTCTTTCCTTCATTCTCCTTTGTGTCGTCTATATTTTCCTGGATCATGTTGCTTCGTGCCTCGTTGAGTACGCCTTGGGTTTTTGCGCCCGTCTCGATCACCTTGGCGAGTTCGTCATTGGGTTCGGAGTGGGCGATTAGTGCGCTCGTGGTGAACTGGTGCTGCGCTGAGGAAAGAATGCTGTAGCCTTGCTCGGTGCCGCCGACTTCGCCGAGGAATCCGATTGCGGTTGCGTTTCGCACGCTGATGTGTTCGGGTCCGGAATGTCTGAAGGCGCTGTCCCGGAGTTCCCTGCCTTCGGTCGTGTCGCCGAAATTGTCAACGCCATGGTTGATGTCGTCGATATACCCGGCACCGATTTTGGCCATACTGTCGGCCAGTGCGGATTTCTCCCCCAAGAATCCTGGCTCCAGAACGGTTCTGTCGTCACCGATCAGTGTGATCACCTGGCTCGCAACGTTCGCGCTGTCCTTGTCGCGATGCAGGCCCAGTTCAGGCTGCCCATGAGGATGGCCTAGGGCTGCGGCTTCGAGTGCGTGGCCGAGGTTATCAAGGCCGGCTTCGTCGGGCCATTCGCGTTCGTTGAGCAGATAGACGAGGTCGGTGTTCGGTTCAACGGCTCTATTCTGGAGGTAGTCCTTCTGGTGGAATACGTCCTGGGCGGCCTCAGGATTGTTCCCCAAAGCCTCCATGTACCCGCCCATGGGGTCCACCCCCTGATCGGCATTCCTGTCGAAGTCCAGGTATGGCTTCTCCCAGTCCGATTCCCAGAAGTCCTTCAAGTCGTCCTTGTGTTTGCGGTCGAACTCCAGGAGGCCGCCCTTGCGCCCGTCCTTGCTGTGCGGGTCCTCGATCCCCTTGCCGTAGTCGACAAGAAAGTCTGCGTCGTAGTTCCCGTTCTTGAGGAGTGAGCTCATGAGCTGGAATCCGTAGGGCTTGCCGAAGGAGCCCTCTTTAGAAATGCGCTTGGGTCCCAGTTCGATGATCTCCCGCTTCCACTGGAGCATGGCGTCCGAATCGGAGTGCGATGCGGTGGCCAGCGTGAATCCGAGCGACTTCTGGAGTCTTTGGAGCTCCTTGGCTCTGGCGTCCCCTTGTTCGGTGTCGTCGGTGGCCAGTTCCCAGAACTCGAGTGTGCCTTTGGCGCCCAGCCTGGTCGCGAACTTCTCCGCGAAGAGAGGGTCCCCTTCGTGTCTGGCGAGGATCGCGTTTGCTTTCTTGAGCTCCTCCGGAGCGGGGGCCTCTTTGGAACTCGCTACCCTGACCACGGCATCAAGGTCCTTGAGGGCCTTCTCGCGGCCCGCCACACCGTCCTTGATGCTGTGGTAGCCGTCGCCCGTGAATCCTCTGTCCCGGCCGTTGAAGTCCTGGGAGAGGATCCAGGAAAGCACATCGTCCGCAGTCGTGGCATCTGAGACCGCCGCCTGGATGTACCGGTTGTAGTCGGCGACGACCTGCGCGTACTCCTTCGCCTGGATGCCTTCCGCGGTGGGGTCGAGTTCGTCGGCGTTGGCGGCCTTGTACGTGACGCGGCCCTGCTCGTCGATGCTCAGGTTTTTGTCTTCGTCGATGATTTTCTTGTAGCCCTTGAGTGTCTTTTGGGCACTCTTGAATTTCGTGTGGGCGTCGTCGAGGAGCCAGCGGATGTCGTCGGCCTCTTCGCCCCACTGCGCCAGCTGCTTCGCGATGGAGCGCACTTTCTTCAGCGCGGCATCCCCGGCATCTCCCTCCCAGTCCGCTCTGGTGAGCGGGGTCTCCAACTGGTTGCGGAAGTTCGTCCCGACCTGCCTGATCTTTCCGGGGAGCGTCGCCCACTTCTGCACGGCTTCGTCCAAGGGAGTCAGGTTGGCCTTGATCAGGTCGTGATAGGCGACCATGGGTGCGTTGCTCCCGTTCCGTTGTCAGCAGGCAGCAGTGATGGCGCAGTGGCTGGTGCGATCAGGTAGTGGGCGTGGGGCGACGGACGCGCTTCACCGGGCGACCGGATCGCTGCCGCCCTTCTTCGTCTTTCCGGTGTCGAGGTCCTTTCCCGCGTTCTTGGCGTTCTCGCCCGACTGCTTGTCGCTTTCCTCGAATTTCGTGGCAGCGGAGCGGAGCGCGGTGGCAAGGTCCTGGTTCAGCAGCCCGCCGAGGTACCGCATCTGGTCCCGCCACCGCTCCTGGAAGTCCTCGAACGCGGCGGCGGCCTTGAACCCTTTGAGGCCTGCCTTGACCTGGCCCGTCTCCTTCATCGCCTCGTCGTCCACCTTGCCGACCGACCTGGCGACCTCCTCCGCGCTCCTGGCCTTGGCCCGAAGAGTGGACCCGGAGACCTTCAGGCCCTTCGCGGAGTCCGGTCCCTTGCCGCCGCCTGCCTCGTTGAGGCGCATGCCGACGGACTCCCTGGCCGCTGCCTGGAGTGCTGCCCATTCCTGCTCGAACGACATGGTTCCTCCGCGTGTGCCGACCGACCTGACGTGCTGAGGCGGGTGTTCGCATGGCTGCCCGGCGGTCCGTCACTGCTCGGCGAGCCAGCCGGTCTGGATCAGCGGGGCTCCCCGGCGGCGCGTGACGAAGACGCCTCGGCCCGGGGGCATCGGCCGGGGCCGGACGCGCCCGAGGATGTCTCCTTCGCCGGGGTCGCCGGAGAGGATGACGCCCTGGGCGCCGAGTTCCTTCATCCGCTGCAGGAACGGCTCGTACAGCGACCGTGCGGCCCCGGCGGAGTTCCGGGCGATGACGAACCGGATCCCGATGTCGCGGGCGAAGGGCAGGTTCTCGGTGAGGACCGCGAGCGGGTTGCCGTTCGAGGTGGCCACCAGCTCGTAGTCGTCGACCAGGATGAACACCTTGGGGCCGCTCCACCAGCTGCGGTCCCGCAGCTGCTGCGGGGTGACGTCCGGTGCGGGGGCCCGGCGGTCCATCAGCCCCCGCAGGGCCGACATGTGCACCTCCAGCGAGTTCGCCATCGGCGCGTACTCCAGCAGGTGCGTCTCCGGGACGGCCTCCAGCAGGGACCGGCGGTAGTCGCCCACCACGATCTTGGCCTCGTCGGATCCGTAGCGCTCCGCGATCTGCTTGGCGACCAGTCGCAGCAGCGCCGTCTTGCCCGACTCGCTCTCGCCGAAGACCAGGAGGAACGGGTCGGTCTCGAAGTCCACGAAGACCGGCTCCAGATTGGTCTCGTCGATGCCGATCGCGATGCCGTGCTGGGGGAACTCGAAGCCCTTCGGGAGCTGGTCGGCGCGGAGCCTGCGGGGGAGGAGCCGGACGCGCGGGGCGTGCGGGCCGGTCCAGTGGGTGGAGACGGCGGTCACCATGGCCGCGGTGGCCTCGGAGAGGTCGTCCGGGCTCCCCGCGGTGCCGTCGGTGCGCGGCAGGGCAGCCATGAAGTGGAGCTTCTCCGGGGTCTGGCCGCGGCCGGGTACGCCGGGCGGCACGTTCGCGGCGACCTTGCGGTCGAATTCGGAGTCCAGCGCGTCGCCGAGGCGGAGTTCCAGCCGGCCCAGGATCTGGTCCTTGAGGGACGCGCGCAGCTCCATGTAGCGGGAGGCGGTGAGCACGACGTGGATGCCGTAGCCGAGGCCGCGGGAGGCGATGTCGGTGACGACCCCCTCCAGCATCTCGTAGTCCTGTTTGAACGGACCCCAGCCGTCGATGACCAGGAACACGTCGCCCCACGGCTGGTCGGGCAGCTCGCCCGCGGCGCGCCGGCGCCGGTAGGTGGCGATGGAGTCGATGCCGTGGGCGCGGAAGTACTCCTCCCGGCGGGCGAGGACCCCGGCGACCTCGGCCACCGTGCGGCGTACCCGTTCCGGGTCCAGGCGGGAGGCGACGCCGCCCACATGAGGCAGGTCGGCGATCGCGTTCATCCCGCCGCCGCCGAAGTCCAGCCCGTAGAACTGCACCTCGTGCGGGGTATGGGTGAGGGCGAACGCCGAGACGAGGGTGCGCAGCAGGGTGGACTTGCCGGACTGGGGGCCGCCGACGACGAGCAGGTGGCCGGCCGCGCCCGAGAAGTCGCGGTAGAGGGTCTCGCGGCGCTGCTCGAAGGGCTTGTCGGCCAGACCGAGCGGCACCACCAGCCCGCCGGGGCGTGCGTAGTCCGCCGAGTGCAGGCCGCGCTCCGGGGTGGGGGCCAGCGGTGGCAGCAGCTCGTCCAGCGGGGGCGCCTCGTCCAGCGGCGGCAGCCAGACCTGGTGCGCGGGCTGGCCCTGCCCCTCCAGCCGCCGCACGATGACGTCGAGGACGGTGTCGGCGAGGGCGTCGTCGTCGCGCCGGGCCGGGGCGAGCGGCGCGGCCGGGTCGGGCACCGCGTAGGTCACCGGTACCGGAGCGGCGGTGAACACCGCCGGCCGCCGCTCGACGGGCAGTGGCCCGCCCGCCGGGGCGCCGGGGTCCGTGCGGTACGCGCCGGAGACGTACGCCGCCTTGAACCGGGTCATCTCGTCGGTGCCGAACTTCAGGTAGCCGGAGCCGGGGACGGACGGCAGGTGGTAGGCGTCCGGGACCCCCAGCGCGGCGCGTGACTCGGCGGCCGAGAAGGTGCGCAGGCCGACACGGTAGGAGAGGTAGGTGTCCAGTCCGCGCAGCCGGCCCTCCTCCAGGCGCTGGGAGGCCAGCAGCAGGTGCACACCCAGGGACCGGCCGATACGGCCGATCTGGATGAACATGTCGATGAAGTCCGGTTTGGCGGTGAGTAGTTCGCTGAACTCGTCGATCACCAGGACCAGGGACGCCAGTGGCACCAGCGGCGCGCCCGCGGCCCGCGCCTTCTCGTAGTCGTGGATGTTGGCGTGGTTGCCGGCGGAGCGGAGGAGTTCCTGGCGGCGCTGGAGCTCGCCGCGGATCGAGTCGCCCATCCGGTCGACCAGGGTCAGGTCGTCGGCGAGGTTCGTGATCACCGCGGAGACGTGCGGCAGCCGGGACATCCCGGTGAACGTCGCGCCGCCCTTGAAGTCGGCGAGCACGAAGTTCAGCGTCTCGGACGAGTGGGTGACCGCCAGGCCCAGGACCAGGGTGCGCAGCAGCTCGGACTTCCCGGAGCCGGTGGCGCCCACGCACAGGCCGTGCGGGCCCATGCCGTCCAGCGCGGCCTCCTTGAGGTCGAGCATCACCGGCTGGCCGTCCTCGCCCACTCCGATGGGCACCCGCAGCCGCTCCGCCTGGGAGCGGGGGCGCCAGGTGCGGGCCGCGTCCACCGCACCGGCGTCACCCAGCCCCAGCAGTTCGGTGAAGTCGAGGTTCGCCAGCAGGGGTTCGTCGTCGTCCCCGCCGCCCATCCGCAGTGGCGCCAGTTGCCGGGCCAGCGCTTCGGCGGCCTCCGGCGACAGGGTGTCGGGCAGCCCCTCGTAGACGAGACCGTCGGCGGACCGCAGTTCCAGCAGACCGGGGCGGACCACGATCGACAGGCCGCCGCGCGGTTCGTCGAGTTCGCCGGAGACCACCTCGACGACGGTGACGCCCTGCAGCCCCTCGGCCGCCGCGAACACCGAGTCGGGCGGCACCATGCCGCCGTCCAGCACCACGACCACGTGCGGCCGGTCCAGCAGCGGCCGTCCCTCCCGGCTGAACCGCGGCCGCTCGTCGAGCCGTCCCGCCAGCAGTTCCTCCAGTTCCCCGAGGTCGTCACCGAAGAGCCGCCTGCTGCCCGCCCCGTCCACCACGCCCGGCAGCTGGGTGTGCGGCAGCCACTTCGTCCACTCCCAGCGGGCGTCCGCGCCGCGCGCCGCCACCACCGCCACCACCAGGTCCTCCGGTGAGTGCAGCGCGACCAGCTGTGCGACGAGCGCGCGGGTGGCGCCGTGCGCGGTCGCCGCGTCACCGGAGACGGTCAGGTGGTAGAAGCGGCGCAGCGCCACGGCCACCGGCAGCCCGTCCAGGGAGTCGTGCACGGCCAGGAACCGCTGCATCGCGCCCGCAGTCAGCGGCTCCAGTTCGTCCACCGGCGCGGTCTCCGGCGCGACCAGCGGGGTCGCCAGGGTCTGCGCGCCCAGCCCGATACGGGCCTGGACGAAGTCGTCGTCGCCGATCCGGCGCTCCCACACCCGGCTGCCCTCGGCGACCAGTGCCCACAGCTGTTCCGGGGCCGGGTGCAGGTACAGCTGGGTGTCGCGCTGGGCGCGGGCGGTCCGGCGGATCGTCCGCCGGGTCTGGGCCAGGTACTTGAGGTAGTCGCGGCGCACGTCGGCCAGCTGCCCCTGGGTGCCGCGCCGGTAGCGCACCACCTGCGCGATGACCAGCGCCACCGTGGAGACGGCCATCAGCCCGCCCATGATGCGCATGAACGGCGGCGTGTGCGGCATGAAGAAGAAGACCACGGACGAGCCCATGCCGAGCATCGGCAGGACCTGCATCAGCACGCCCTCCTGCTGCCCGCGCGGCAGCTCGGGCGGCGCCTGGAGCCGTATTTCCTCCGTGGGCACATCGGGGGGCAGCGCCCGCGACGGACGCTTGACGACGATATGACTCACCGGACGACCAATCCCCCTTAACCGGGCGGGTGTACGCGCCGGTGACAGCGCCCCCCGGCACAACAGGTGAGCCTACCGACACGGAACGAAACCGCGCTCGGTAGGGTGGCGCCGGCAGGTGCACACAGCGTGGACAGCAGGGGGTATCCGCAGGTGAGTCCGACCACAGCGACCGGCTTCTGTCGCGTCACCGTCGTCGCACCCGACAGCCGTATCGACGTCGCTCTTCCCGAGGACCTCGCGGTGGCCGACATCTACCCGGAGATCCTCCGGCTGACCGGCCAGACCCAGCCCGCGGGCGCCCCGGTCGGCTATCACCTGGTGCGGCGGGACGGCAGTGTGCTGGACGCCTCCCGGTCGCTGGCCGGCCAACGCGTGCTGGACGGCGAGTTGCTGAGCCTGCGACCGTTCGCCGAGTCCCTGCCGCCGGCCGTGTACGACGACGTGTCCGACGCCGTCGCCACCGCGGTCGTCCGCGACCGCCATCTGTGGAGCGACGACCTGCTGCGCGGCGCCGGACTGGCGGGCGGGGTGCTGCTGCTGGTCCTCATGGGTTTCGTGCTCTGGTACGCCGACCCGGTGCACCACGACATGCACAGCCTGCCCGGAGTGGTCGCCGGGGCGGCCGGGGTGCTGCTGACCGTGCTCGCGGGCGTCCGGGCGCGGGTCTACGACGACCGGGCCTCGGCGGTGGCGCTGGGGTTGGGAGCCATGCCGCACCTGCTCATCGCCGGTTCCGGGGTCATCGCCGCGGACGCCGGGGAAGGCCCTGGCAAGCTCCAGTTCCTGCTCGGCTGCGTCACCGTGCTGGTCGCCGCGGCCGCCCTGGTCGCCCTCGCCCCCAGCGGCGACGCGCCGTTCGTCGCGGCGGCGTTCCTCGCCGCCGTCGGGACCCTGGCTACCTTCTGCGCGATCCTCGCGGAGGCGTCGGCCACCGAGGCCGCGGCGGTCGCCGCGCCCGTCGCGGTCGGTGCCGTCGCCTTCCTGCCCGGCCTCTCCGCCCGCTTCGCCCGGCTGCCGATCGGCTACGCCGCCCCGCGGAGCACGGCCCGTCTCGACTTCGACGCCGACCCCGACGAGCCGCCCACCGCCGACCCGGTCGACGGGGCCCGCGTCGCCGCCCAGGCCCGGCGCGGCCACGAGACGCTCCTCGGGCTGGTCGGCGGATGCGCGGCGGTCGTCATCGGCGCGGCGGCCGTCCTGGGTTTCTCGTCCTCCGGCTGGGGCCGGCTGCTCGCCCTGGCCACCGGGGTCGCCATGCTGCTGCGCGCCCGCCTCTTCCGCTACACCTCGCAGGTGGCCTGCGCGCTGTTCGCCGGGATCGCCGCGATCGGTCTGCTGATCCTGGGCCTGTCGCTCGACCCGCCGGTCACCGCCGTCCAGGAGCTGCTGCGTGGCAACCGGGCCGAGATGGACGTCCGTACGGTCTGGCTGGCGGGGGCCGTCGCCGCCGGGGCGGCGCTGATCACCGCCATCGGCCTGATCATCCCGAAGAAGGGCCTCACCCCCTTCTGGGGCCGGGTCTCCGATCTCGCCGAGGGGGCGTTCCTGCTGTCCCTGGTGCCGCTGTGCCTGGCGGTGCTCGACGTCTACGACGCGGCGCGCAGCATGACCAGCGGCTGACCGGCGACACCGCCCCTGGCTCCGACCCCGGCTCGCCTCTCCCTCCGGCCCCGGCTCGCCTCGGTGCCGGATCCACCGACCGGCGGCGGCATCGACGGCGGCGGCACCGACCTGCGGCGGCATCGACCGGCGGCGGTACCGACCGGTCGCGGTCGCGGTGTCGCGGCTGTCGGTGGGGTCGTCGGTCGGGCCGTCGGTGGGATCGCCAGTGGGGCCGCCGGTGCCGGCGCCGCACTCGGTCTCAGTGCACCCGGAAGCAGGCGTTCACCCGGGAGGGTGAACTTCGCGCATCCGGTCCGTGCACCGCGCGGTACCGGCCGGGACACCCGCACCACCCCGATCCCCGGGGTCCCGGGGCCGCACCCCGGGCCTCGTAACCCGGCCTGGAGCGCGCACCCCGGGCCCTCGGGTCCCGCACCACCTCGGTCCCCGGATCCCCGACCGCACCCCGCACCCCGCGCCCCGCGCCCCGCGCCCCGCACCCCGCCCCCCCGGGTCCCCGGTCCCCGGCCCGGAGCGCGGCGGGGGCCCGCGCACCCCGGCATGCAGACGAACATGCAGACGACCTCCGGCATGCGCAGGCTCCGGCCCGCAGGTGCCCCGAGCATGCAGGTGCCCCGGAACGCGCAGGCCCCCCGGCGCATGCAGGGGGGCCTGCATGTCGCCACCGGGCCCGCCGGAACCCCTCCGCGCAGCCGGCCGGGCACACCCCGGGCAGCCGGCCACCACGAGCCTGGTACGCTGTGTGACGGCCGTTTGTGTACGCGCCTCCGGTTGCCCCGGTCCTCGATCCGGGCACTGGGGACAGCGCCCAGCGTGCCCCGCCTCCCGAGTAACGGAAGCTCCCCTGAGACCAAGACCAGGGGCACTCGGTGGCCGAAACGAAGATCCTAGGAGTTCCGAGTGTCGCTCGACGCCGCCACCAAGAAGCAGATCATGGCCGAGTTCGCCACCAAGGAGGGCGACACCGGTTCCCCCGAGGTCCAGGTCGCGCTGCTCACCCGCCGCATCTCCGACCTGACCGAGCACCTCAAGACCCACAAGCACGACCACCACTCGCGCCGTGGTCTGCTGCTGCTGGTCGGCCAGCGTCGCCGCCTGCTGCAGTACCTGGCCAAGAAGGACATCACGCGCTTCCGTGCGCTGGTGGAGCGCCTGGGCATCCGTCGCGGTGCGGCGGGCGCCAAGTAAGTCGTCGTGAAGGGAGCGGTTCCCGCGCCAGGGGGCCGCTCCCTTTGCCGTACGCGCGAGGCCTCCGGCCGACGCGTACGGGCGGGCATCGGCGGGTAACACCGGTTTCAGCCGTCGTGAGGTCGGCCGAAGCTTTGTAGGCTGGTGCCAGGCAACGCCATAACGCACAACGCCATAACGAACGAGGAGGAGCGCCTCATTCCCCGCCGTGTCGGCGCCGCAGGCGCCGGTCCTCGGTAGTGGCTCCCGGAACTGGCAATTCCGGTGGCTTCGATCGAAGACCGGCCCGGCCGCCGCAATCCGGCCAGGGGCGCTCCGCCGCCACCGTCCTCCGTCACACGGACGAAGGACGCAGACGAGGAGATTTCCCTGGTGGAGAACGAGACCCACTACGCCGAGGCCGTCATCGACAACGGCGCCTTCGGTACCCGCACCATCCGTTTCGAGACGGGCCGCCTGGCCCGTCAGGCCGCCGGCTCCGCCGTGGCCTACCTGGACGACGACACCATGGTGCTGTCGGCCACCACCGCGTCCAAGAACCCCAAGGACCAGCTCGACTTCTTCCCGCTGACGGTGGACGTCGAGGAGCGGATGTACGCCGCCGGGCGCATCCCCGGGTCCTTCTTCCGGCGTGAGGGCCGCCCCTCCGAGGACGCCATCCTCACCTGCCGGCTGATCGACCGCCCGCTGCGCCCGTCCTTCAAGAAGGGCCTGCGCAACGAGATCCAGGTTGTCGCCACGATCATGGCGCTCAACCCCGACCACCTCTACGACGTGGTCGCGATCAACGCCGCGTCCGCCTCCACCCAGCTGGCGGGCCTGCCCTTCTCCGGCCCGATCGGCGGCGTCCGCGTCGCGCTGATCAAGGGCCAGTGGGTGGCCTTCCCGACCCACACCGAGCTCGAGGACGCGGTCTTCGACATGGTGGTCGCGGGCCGCACCCTGGAGGACGGCGACGTCGCGATCATGATGGTCGAGGCCGAGGCCACCGCGAAGACCATCCAGCTGGTCAAGGACGGTGCCGAGGCGCCGACCGAGGAGATCGTCGCGGCCGGTCTGGACGCCGCCAAGCCCTTCATCAAGGTGCTCTGCAAGGCCCAGGCCGACCTCGCCGCCAAGGCCGCCAAGCCGACCGCCGAGTTCCCGATCTTCCTCGACTACCAGGACGACGTCCTGGAGGCGCTGACCGCCGCCGTCCGCGACGAGCTGGCCCAGGCGCTGACGATCGCGGGCAAGCAGGAGCGCGAGGGCGAGCTGGACCGCATCAAGGCGGTGGCCGCCGAGAAGCTGCTGCCGCAGTTCGAGGGGCGCGAGAAGGAGATCTCCGCCGCCTACCGCTCGCTGACCAAGACCCTGGTCCGGGAGCGCGTCATCAAGGAGAAGAAGCGCATCGACGGCCGCGGGGTGACGGACATCCGTACCCTCGCCGCCGAGGTCGAGGCGATTCCGCGGGTGCACGGCTCGGCGCTGTTCGAGCGCGGCGAGACCCAGATCCTGGGCATCACCACGCTGAACATGCTCCGCATGGAGCAGCAGCTGGACACGCTGTCGCCCGAGACGCGCAAGCGCTACATGCACAACTACAACTTCCCGCCGTACTCCACCGGTGAGACCGGCCGGGTCGGCTCGCCCAAGCGCCGCGAGATCGGTCACGGCGCGCTGGCCGAGCGGGCGCTGATCCCGGTGCTGCCGACGCGCGAGGAGTTCCCGTACGCCATCCGGCAGGTCTCCGAGGCGCTGGGCTCCAACGGCTCCACCTCCATGGGCTCGGTCTGCGCCTCCACCATGTCGCTGCTGAACGCCGGTGTGCCGCTGAAGGCCCCGGTCGCCGGTATCGCCATGGGCCTGATCTCCCAGGAGATCGACGGCGAGACGCACTACGTCACCCTCACCGACATCCTCGGTGCGGAGGACGCGTTCGGTGACATGGACTTCAAGGTCGCCGGTACCAAGACCTTCGTCACCGCCCTGCAGCTGGACACCAAGCTGGACGGCATCCCGGCGTCCGTGCTGGCCGCGGCCCTCAAGCAGGCCCGCGACGCCCGTCTGCACATCCTCGACGTGATGAACGAGGCCATCGACGTCCCCGACGAGATGTCCCCGAACGCCCCGCGGATCATCACCGTCAAGATCCCGGTGGACAAGATCGGTGAGGTCATCGGCCCCAAGGGCAAGATGATCAACCAGATCCAGGAGGACACCGGCGCCGACATCACCATCGAGGACGACGGCACCATCTACATCGGTGCCGCCGACGGCCCGGCCGCCGAGGCCGCCCGCACCACGATCAACGGCATCGCCAACCCGACGATGCCCGAGGTCGGCGAGCGTTACCTGGGCACGGTCGTGAAGACCACCACCTTCGGTGCCTTCGTCTCCCTGCTCCCGGGCAAGGACGGCCTGCTGCACATCTCGCAGATCCGCAAGCTCGCCGGTGGCAAGCGGGTGGAGAACGTCGAGGACGTGCTCGCGGTGGGTGCCAAGGTCCAGGTCGAGATCGCCGAGATCGACCAGCGCGGCAAGCTCTCCCTCATCCCGGTGATCGAGGGCGAAGAGACCGCCGAGGGCGAGAAGGACGAAGCCGCCAAGTGACGTCCCGTACGCACCAGGCGACGGCCCGCACCTCTTCGGAGGGGCGGGCCGTCGCCCGTACCCAAACGCTTCTCAAGGGTGAGAACGGCATCGGGACGGTCCGCCGGACGACCCTCCCCGGCGGGCTGCGGGTGGTCACCGAGACCCTGCCCTCGGTGCGCTCCGCCACCTTCGGCATCTGGGCGCACGTCGGGTCCCGCGACGAGACCCCGTCGCTGGGCGGTGCCACCCACTACCTGGAGCACCTGCTCTTCAAGGGCACCTCGCGCCGGAGCGCACTCGACATCTCCGCCGCCATCGACGCGGTCGGCGGCGAGATGAACGCGTTCACCGCGAAGGAGTACACCTGCTACTACGCGCGGGTGCTCGACACCGATCTGCCGCTCGCCATCGACGTCGTCTGCGACATGCTGACCGGCTCGCTCATCGAGGCCGCGGACGTGGACGCCGAGCGGGGTGTGATCCTCGAAGAGATCGCCATGACCGAGGACGACCCCGGCGACTGCGTGCACGACCTGTTCGCCCACACCATGTTCGGCGACACCCCGCTGGGCCGCCCGGTGCTCGGCACCGTGGACACCATCAACGCCCTCACCCGCGACCGCATCGCCCGCTTCTACCGCAAGCACTACGACCCCACCCACCTGGTGGTGGCCGCCGCGGGCAACGTGGACCACGCCAAGGTGGTGCGGCTGGTGCGCAAGGCGTTCGACCGGGCCGGTGCCCTGGAGCGCGCCGACGCGGTCCCGGTCGCCCCGCGCGACGGCGTCCGCACCATCCGCGCCGCCGGCCGGGTGGACGTGCAGACCCGCAAGACCGAGCAGGCCCACGTGGTGCTCGGCATGCCCGGCATCGCCCGCACCGACGATCGCCGCTGGGCGCTCGGTGTGCTCAACGCGGCCCTCGGCGGCGGCATGAGCTCCCGGCTCTTCCAGGAGGTCCGGGAGAAGCGCGGACTGGCGTACAGCGTCTACTCCTACACCTCCTCGTTCGCCGACTGCGGGCTGTTCGGCGTCTACGCCGGCTGCCGGCCCAGCCAGGTGCCCGACGTACTCAAGATCTGCCGCGACGAGCTGGACCAGGTCGCCGAGCACGGCCTGTCCGACGAGGAGCTGCGGCGCGCCATCGGCCAGCTGTGCGGCTCCACGGTGCTGGGTCTGGAGGACACCGGTGCGCTGATGAACCGCATCGGCAAGAGCGAGCTGTGCTGGGGCGGACAGATGTCGGTGGACGACATGCTGGCCAGGATGCAGGCGGTGACCCCGGACGAGGTGCGCGAGGTGGCCCGCGATGTACTGGCCCAGCGCCCCTCGCTGTCCGTCATCGGCCCGCTGAAGGACAAGCAGGCGGCGCGGCTGCACGAAGTGGTCTCCTGACGCGGTCGGGGGCCCGGACCGCCCCGGGCCCCCGGCCGCCGGGGGCCCGGACCGGCCCCCGACCGTCAGGGGCACCGTCCGCGCGCGGACCGAGCCGCCTTCGATCGGGAGCCCGACCGAAGGCCCAACCGGAGGAAACGAGCAATGAGCAAGCTGCGAGTGGCCGTGATCGGCGCCAAGGGCCGGATCGGCTCCGAGGCCGTACGGGCCGTGGAAGCCGCCGACGACCTGGAGCTGGTCGCCGCGCTGGGCCGGGGCGACAAGCTGGAGACGCTGGTCGAGGCCGGGGCCCAGGTCGCGGTCGAGCTGACCAACCCGGGCGCCGTCATGGGCAACCTGGACTTCTGCGTCCGGCACGGCATCCACGCCGTCGTCGGCACCACCGGCTGGACCGACGAGCGCCTCGACCGGCTGCGCACCTCACTCGCGGCGGCCCCCGGGGTCGGCGTGCTGATCGCCCCCAACTTCTCCATCGGGGCCGTGCTGACCATGCGGTTCGCGCAGGCCGCGGCGCGCTTCTTCGAATCCGTCGAGGTCATCGAACTGCACCACCCGGGCAAGGCCGACGCCCCGTCCGGCACCGCCACCCGCACCGCCCAGCTGATCGCCTCGGCGCGCGCCGAGGCCGGCTGCGCCCCCCAGCCGGACGCCACCACCACCTCCCTGGACGGGGCGCGCGGCGCCGACGTGGACGGCGTGCCGGTGCACTCGGTGCGGCTGCGCGGGCTCCTCGCCCACCAGGAGGTCCTCCTCGGCGACCAGGGCGAGACGCTCACCATCCGGCACGACTCGACGCACCACAGCAGTTTCATGCCGGGCATCCTGCTGGGCGCGCGCCGCGTGGTGACCACCCCGGGGCTGACCTTCGGCCTGGAACACTTCCTGGATCTGGACTGACCGCTGTGCGCGCAAAGATCACCTACTTCACCCTCGCGGCCGTCCTGGTCGTCTACTTCGTCCTGGTGGGCAGCCGCGGTGTGCTGCTGATCAGGCACGGCACCGTGGTGACGGTGGCCTTCGGACTGGCGGTGCTGGTGCTGCCGTTCATCGGCTGCTGGTTCCTGTGGCAGACCACCCGGTTCGCCCGGAACGCCAACCGGCTCGCCCGGGAGCTGGAGGCGGAGGGCGGGCTGCCGGTGGACGAGCTGGTCCGCACCCCCAGCGGCCGGATCGACCGGTCGTCGGCGGACGCGGTCTTCGCCAAGCGGCAGGCCGAGACCGAGGCGGCGCCGGAGGACTGGCGCTCCTGGTTCCGGCTGGCCGTGGCGTACCACGACGCGCGGGACACCCCGCGGGCCCGCAAGGCGATGCAGCGAGCCATCTCGCTCCACGGGGGCGCCGCCCGGCGCTGACCGGGCGGCTGGAGCCCCGGCGGTGGCGTGCCCCGGGCCGGCCGCTGGCCGGGCCGACCGGGGGCGCCCGCGGTCAGCGGTGCCGGGCCGCCCAGCCCTCGATCGCGTCGGCCGCCATGTCGAAGGCCTCCGGACGCCCCAGGAAGTCGGCGTTGTGATCGGTGATGATCGGGCGCAGCGGTGCGCCGCCGGCCGGCTCGACGATCACCGCCTGCCCCTGCACGGTGCGCGGCAGCCCCAGGAACCGCACCGGCTGCTGGACGGTGCGCACCGCGCCGACCCGGCCCCAGGCCATGGTGGTGGTGGTGAACAGGGCCATCTGGCGCAGCCCCGCTCCGCTGACCCACACCCCGGTCCGTACCAGGCGCACGGCGAGGACGATCACCCCGGTGGCGACCGCGACGCACACCCCGGCGCCGGGCAGCGCCCCGGCCATCGCGATGATCAGGGCCGAGAACAGGATGTACGAGGCGAGGAGCAGCAGCAGCGCCGCTCCGGCGACCCGCCAGGGTCCTGGGCGGTACGGGCGGCGCCAGCGGTCCCGTGCGTCGTACGGCAGCGGGTCGGGGTCCGGCGCGTGGTCGTCGGCGGAGCGATCGGCTGTCAGGAACTGCAGGGGCACGACGGGTCCTCACTCACACGCACGGTCGAGGGGGCTGTGGTGGGTGAGGCTATCCCAGCCGCGGTCAGCGGCCCTGCGACGCCTCCGAGTGCTGCACCTCACGGGTGTCGTGCGAATCCGTCCCCAGGGCGGGGAGCCCGAACAGCAGGGCGCCGGCGAACCCGGCGACGATGACCAGGCCGACCAGGATGTTCCCGGCGATCTCCGACAGACCGGCGCGCTGCCGGGGCGGCGGGGTCACATTGCTGCGGAACCGCTCGGCCTCCGCGACGAAGGCGAACGGCACGGCCTCGGGACTGCGGGCACCGCCCAGCGGAGGCTGGGGGAGTGACATGGGGCACTGCTCCTCACGGGCGTGACGGGGTGGCGACAGCGGACGCTGCCGAACGGGAAGACGGAGAAACACCCCGCCAGGTGCCCGTTTTCGGCAACTTTCGAAATTTTGTCAGCGCGGGGTGGTCGGGAGAGGCTGGGACGGGGTGGGGGGACGGCGGCCCGTAAGCTTGGCGCCGCCCAGCGAAGTGACCGGAAGGACTTTGTAGTGACCGAGCTCCCCGTCGAGAGCGCACCAGCCAGTTTCCGCAGCGACGTGACGGTCGAGCTGGTCAAGCACGCCGCTGCCGACTCCGACGTGCTGTGGGCCGCCCGGGTCTCCACCGCGGGTGAGCAGTCGCTCGACGAGCTCAAGAAGGACCCCGAGCGCTCCAAGGGGTTGATCAACTTCCTGATGCGCGACCGGCACGGCAGCCCCTTCGAGCACAACTCGATGACGTTCTTCATCAGCGCCCCGATCTTCGTCTTCCGCGAGTTCATGCGGCACCGCGTCGGCTGGTCGTACAACGAGGAGTCCGGCCGCTACCGCGAGCTGCAGCCGGTCTTCTACGTGCCTGGCGAGGACCGCAAGCTGGTCCAGCAGGGCCGCCCGGGCAAGTACGAGTTCGTCGCGGGCACGGACAAGCAGCACCAGGTCGTGAGCGAGCAGATGGAGGCCGCGTACCGCGGCGCCTACGAGGCGTACCAGCGGATGCTGGGCGAGGGCGTGGCCCGCGAGGTGGCCCGGGCGGTGCTGCCGGTCGGCCTCTTCTCCTCCATGTACGCCACCTGCAACGCGCGCTCCCTGATGCACTTCCTGGGCCTGCGCACCCAGCACGAGCAGGCGAAGGTGCCGTCCTTCCCGCAGCGGGAGATCGAGATGGTGGGCGAGCTGATGGAAGCCGAGTGGGCGAAGCTGATGCCGCTCACGCACGCGGCCTTCAACAACAACGGTCGCGTCGCGCCGTAGGGCGGGCCCGTACGGCTCAGTAGCAAGAGATGTCCGTATTGCGGCATTTCATGAGGTTCATCTAGGCTGACCATACGGACCCGGCACTGCCTGAACCCCCGAGCAGGCAGTGCCGGGATCCATCTCGCCCGCCCCGAACGAGCGCCTCGGGGCACGCTACGAGTAGCGTTGGACCCATGGCTCCGACATCCACTCCGCAGACGCCCTTCGGGCGGGTGCTGACCGCCATGGTCACGCCTTTCACCGCTGATGGCGCCCTCGACCTCGACGGCGCCCAGCGACTCGCCGCCCATCTGGTGGACGCCGGCAACGACGGTCTGATCGTCAACGGCACCACCGGCGAGTCCCCGACCACCAGCGACGCGGAGAAAGCCCAGCTGGTGCGCGCGGTGGTCGAGGCGGTCGGAGACCGGGCCCACGTGGTGGCAGGAGCCGGCACCAACGACACCCGGCACAGCATCGAGCTGGCGCGCGCCGCCGCCCAGGCGGGCGCGCACGGCCTGCTGGCCGTCACCCCGTACTACAGCAAGCCGCCGCAGGAAGGGCTCTTCCGTCACTTCTCGGCCATCGCCGACGCCACCGAGCTGCCCGTGATGCTCTACGACATCCCCGGCCGCAGCGGCGTCCCGATCAGCACCGAGACGATCGTGCGGCTCGCCGAGCACCCGCGGATCATCGCCAACAAGGACGCCAAGGGAGATCTCGGCCGGGCCAGCTGGGCCATCGCCCGCTCGCGCCTGGCCTGGTACTCCGGTGACGACATGCTCAACCTGCCGCTACTCTCGGTGGGAGCGGTGGGCTTCGTCTCGGTCGTCGGCCACCTCGTCAGCCCCGAACTGCGCGCGATGCTCGACGCCCACCTCGCGGGCGACGTCGCCAAGGCGACCGAGATCCACCAGAAGCTGCTCCCGGTGTTCACCGGGATGTTCCGCACCCAGGGTGTGATCACCACCAAGGCGGCGCTGGGCCTCCAGGGCCTGCCCGCCGGACCGCTGCGACTGCCGCTCATCGAGCTTTCCCCCGAGGAAACCGAACAGCTCAGGCGCGATCTCGCCGCGGGCGGGGTACAGCTGTAACCACAGACTTCACAACTGCATACAGACATATCAGCACGTGCACGAATGTCATGCGCGCCATGTGCCCTGCCCGGGCATGTGGCGTGTGTGGTGAGGAGAGTCTTTTGAGTCATCCGCATCCCGAGCTCGGCCCCCCGCCGAAGCTCCCCAAGGGCGGCCTGCGCGTCACCCCGCTCGGCGGCCTGGGCGAGATCGGCCGCAACATGACCGTCTTCGAGTACGGCGGCCGCCTGCTGATCGTCGACTGCGGAGTGCTCTTCCCCGAGGAGGAGCAGCCCGGAGTCGACCTGATCCTGCCCGACTTCACCTCCATCCGGGACCGCCTCGACGACATCGACGGCATCGTGCTCACGCACGGCCACGAGGACCACATCGGAGGAGTGCCGTTCCTGCTGCGGGAGAAGCCGGACATCCCGCTGATCGGTTCCAAGCTGACCCTCGCCCTGATCGAGGCGAAGCTGCAGGAGCACCGCATCCGCCCCTACACCCTGGAAGTGGTGGAGGGACACCGGGAGCGCATCGGCCCGTTCGACTGCGAGTTCGTGGCGGTCAACCACTCGATCCCGGACGCGCTGGCGGTCGCCATCCGCACCCCCGCCGGCATGGCGGTGCACACCGGCGACTTCAAGATGGACCAGCTGCCGCTGGACGGTCGCCTCACCGACCTGCCGGCCTTCGCCAGGCTCGGCGAAGAGGGCATCGACCTGCTGCTCTCGGACTCCACCAACGCCGAGGTGCCCGGGTTCGTACCGCCCGAGCGGGACATCTCCGGGGTCCTGCGCCAGGTCTTCGCGAGCGCGCAGAAGCGCATCATCGTGGCCAGCTTCGCCAGCCACGTCCACCGCATCCAGCAGATCCTGGACGCGGCACACGAGTACGGCCGCCGGGTCGCCTTCGTGGGCCGGTCCATGGTCCGCAACATGGGCATCGCCCGGGACCTCGGCTACCTGCGGGTGCCGGCCGGGCTGGTGGTCGACGTCAAGACCCTCGACGACCTGCCCGAGGACGAGATCGTGCTGGTCTGCACCGGCTCCCAGGGCGAGCCGATGGCCGCGCTGTCCCGGATGGCCAACCGGGACCACCAGATCCGGATCGTCCAGGGCGACACGGTGATCCTCGCCTCCTCGCTGATCCCGGGGAACGAGACCGCCGTGTACCGCGTCATCAACGGGCTGACCCGGTGGGGCGCCAACGTCGTGCACAAGGGCAACGCCAAGGTGCACGTCTCCGGGCACGCCTCGGCCGGCGAGCTGCTGTACTTCTACAACATCTGCAAGCCGAAGAACCTGATGCCGGTCCACGGCGAGTGGCGTCATCTGCGCGCCAACGCCGAGCTGGGAGCCCTTACCGGCGTCCCCAAGAACCGCTGCGTGATCGCCGAGGACGGCGTGGTCGTGGACCTGGTGGACGGGGTCGCCAAGATCGTCGGCAAGGTCCAGGCGGGCTATGTCTACGTGGACGGCCTCTCGGTGGGTGACGTCACCGAGACCTCTCTGAAGGACCGGCGCATCCTCGGCGAGGAAGGCATCATCTCGGTCTTCGTGGTCGTCGACACCACCACCGGCAAGATCGTGGGCGGACCGCACATCCAGGCACGCGGTTCCGGTATCGACGACGCGGCCTTCGGCGCGGTGATGCCGAAGATCGACGAGGCACTGGCCAAGTGCGCCTCCGACGGCGTCGCCGACCCCCACCAGCTGCAGCAGCTGGTGCGCCGCACGATCGGCAAGTGGGTCTCCGACACCTACCGGCGCCGGCCGATGATCCTCCCCGTGGTGGTGGAGGTCTGACGGTCCCTCAGGGGTCTGGCGTGGAGCGGGGCGCTCGATTTGCATCGGGCGCCCCGCTCCAGTACGTTTACGGCTCCGCCCACGGGGAAACAACCGGCGCCATCGTGCTGCCGCGAGGATCCCGGAACGGGTGGAAAACCGGCTCAGAGAATTCTGATAAAGTCGGGACAGCCGAAAGGCAAACCCCCTCCAACGGGGACCGGAAATGAAATCCGAACCGGGAACGGAACGGAAAACGGATCTGGTAAGGTTGGAAACACCGAAGGGAAGCGCCCGGAGGAAAGCCCGAGAGGGTGAGTACGAAGGAAGCGTCCGTTCCTTGAGAACTCAACAGCGTGCCAAAAGTCA